>NZ_JBITDI010000011.1:0-331898 GCF_044454005.1 Nocardia sp. NPDC051570
TTTCGATCCTAGACAAATCGAATTATCGCAGCTCAGAGCACCTTTCGCCATTTCAGCGACCAGTTGTCACCAATTACAATGAATGGCCGAGGTTAGGTAGAGTTTGCCTGATGCAGCCGAGGTGGTCGGTTCAGTGACGGATTGGGCGTTCCCGCGCCATGTCGAGTATGTCGTTGCCGCCCGAGGGGTGTTCGTCGGGTCAGGTGGTGAGCGGATGGCGAACCCATACATTCGGTTCGACGTAGACGGCTTGGTTCTGGGCCACGTCGCAGTGCACGGGCGCCAGCGCGTGGGGGGCCATGACGGGGCCGGAGGTATCGAACGGCAGACCCGTCCAGCCGCGCCATTCGGCAAGGGTGCCGGGGATGACCAATGAGCGCGGTGCGATCCGATCGATCCGTCCACCCGCGCGTACGTGCACGCGTAGCCAGGTATCGAACGGCAGCCCGTCCGCGCGCACCTGGAAGGCGTACTCGGACATCGGTTGGCCGGGATCCTGTTTACCGTTCGGCCGCACCGGTGCGAACAACTCGCGGAATCCCAACCGGGACACGTTCTCTCGCAGTGCGGCCAGGATGCGACCGGACAAACCCTTACCCTGGTGATCCGGCCGGATCGCGATCTCGATCGCCGAGACCGCATTCGGTGTCCGCCCGTCGAGCCGGGTGCTGACGGCGCGGCGCACGACACCGTCCCAGCCGTCGTCGAAGGGCTCGTCCTCGCTCATCTGGAATGGTGCGGCGAATGCCTGCGCGATCAGCTCGCCCGACCCGTTCGAGACGAGGAGGACGTACTCCGGGAAGAGGTCGGCGGCCTGGCCGTAGAAGAGGGTGCGGAGGGGTTGTGGTGCATGATCTCGAGCCACGGGCTCGGCATCTCCCGGAGCTTGCCGACAGCGTCGAGACGCTGCGCGAGCGTCGAAATCTCGAGTTCCACACCGAGCCTCTCACTCTGTGAAAACGTCGAGTATTGCACCTTTCGGCGGTCGATCCGGACCCAGCAGGGCCACTGATAGCATTTCTACATGACTCGAAGCGGAGTAGTGAGAACGGACTCTCGGCTGGTCCGGATGGCTATTCGCAGTAGTGTCGCGGCAGGTGTCGCCACGATCGCCATCGCGGCGTCGGGAACGGCATCCGCGGTGACCGAGGACGTCCAGGCGATGGTTTCCGGGCAGAGCGTCACCATCAGCGCCTATTGCCCGGGTGACGCCAGTGCGCCCACGGCCTGGTATCACAACGGTGCACGGTTCGGCCACGAGAATTCGCCGCTGCAGGGGATGGTGCGGGACGGGGCGCGCTGGTCGACCACCTTCACCGATGTGCGGCCGGGCCATTGGTTCTCCCAGGCGGCCTGTAACTACAAGCCCGCGGCGGGCGGGACCGGTAGCTGGGATCCGCCACAACCGGCCGTAGCCGATACCGCAGACGGCCCCGCGTTCGATATCTCCTGAGGCCATCCCCATATCGCATAACCGGCACTATCGGATATTTGTGAGATCGTATGCGGCGTTCCTGGGGGCGGGCGTCCGATCCGCCCGCCCCGGTGAACAGGTCCGGTATCCGTGGCCGGTCAGGAGATGGGGGCGGGGGAATCTCCGGCGAGTAGTAACTGTGGGATCTGAGTGAATCTCCAGCCGTCGCCCTGGCGGGTGAGGACGTAGACCATGTCGAACCGTGCTCCGGGCCAGGAGTTCGGCGGAGCGGGATCGATGGCGCCCAGGTGGTCGAGGATGGCGCCGATACTTTCGTGCTGCCAGGCGATCAGGACCGGACCCTGGGCACCCGGCAGTGCCGCGACCAGGTCGGCCTCGCCGCCCTTGGTGAAACGGGTGTCCACCGACAAGGACAGGGCCTGCGCGAGAGGAGTCACCGTCTGTTGCGGCCGCTTACTTCCGTCGCCGCCGGGGTTGGAGGCGAAAATCGTTGCGGGCCTGGATAGTCCCGGCCGCAGCGGGGCGGGGGTGCCGTCGGCGGCTCGGGGGGCGAACAGTTCGACCAAGGCCCCGGCTCGGGTCCATCCACGGACCGTGAGGGACTCCTTATCCTTTTCCCCGTCCTCGGTGATCCCGTGCGGACTGCCCGACCCGGTCGGTTTCTCCGCGTGCCGAACGATCATCACCGTATCCGGCAGTGACCCCCTGCCGGCGGGGACCGGCGTGGGAGTCGCCGCGGCGTGCTTGGTCCCGCCACCGCACGCGGCCGCCCCGAAAGTCATCGCCCCCAGCATCGCGAACATCGCCCGTCGATCCAGCTCTACCTTCATGTGCCGACGGTACCGGTCGAACATGCCCGCCATGCTCACGATCCACTGCTCGGCACCTCGCCCGGCGGTTAGTGGCCGATCTTGTCCAGCTCGGCGAGCTCGGTGTCGGAGAGTGAGAGTCCCGCGCCGATGATGTTCTCGCGCAGGTGCGCTGTCGATGAGGTGCCGGGAATGAGCAGGATATTCGGCGACCGCTGCAGCAGCCAGGCCAGGGCGACCGACATCGGCGTCGACTTCGATCGGGAGGCTACGGTCGACAGCGCCGAAGACTGTAGGGGGCTGAAGCCGCCGAGCGGGAAGAAGGGCACGTAGGCGATGCCCTGTTCGGCGAGCGTGTCGATCAGCTCGTCGTCTTGGCGGTAGGCGAGGTTGTACACGTTCTGCACGCATACGATCGGGGCGATCGCCTGTGCTTGGGCGATCTGTTCGGCCGTCGCGTTGCTCACGCCGAGTTGTCGGATCAGGCCCTGGTTTTGGAGTTCGACGAGTGTCTCGAACGGTTCGGCGAGGGAGCCGGATTGGGTGCCCGCAGCATTGCCGAGCCGGAGGTTGACCAGGTCGAGCACGTCGAGGCCGAGGGTGTCGAGGTTCTCGTGGACGGCGCGGCGCAGGTCTTCGGGCCGTCGGGCCGGAGGCCAGCCGCCTTCTCGGTCCCGGGTCGCGCCGACCTTGGTCACGATGTGCAGCGATTCGGGGTATGGGTGCAGTGCCTCACGGATCAGCTGGTTGGTGATGTGCGGTCCGTAGGCGTCGCTGGTGTCGATGTGGGTGATTCCGAGGTCGACGGCCTCGCGGAGGACGGCGAGTGCGCTGTCGTGGTCGGCGGGCGGTCCCATGACCCCGGGGCCGGCGAGCTGCATGGCGCCGTAGCCGAACCGGGTGACGGTCAGGTCGCCCAGGGTTCGGGTGCCGCCGGGAAGCGAAGCGGAGAGCGTGCTCAAAACCTTTGCCTTCGTGTCGAACTGGATGGTGGTGCCTGATGGCTCCTTGCATCAGTATTGGTAGGTAACTTCCTGGCGGGAAGTACGCACTTCGAAGTGCGTAAGACACCTGCGGGTGAGAGGAGCGGTCGATGACAACGATGACGGCGGCCCAGAAGAGGGCACAGACCAAGGCGGCATACGACGCTTTCCTGGCGGCATGTCCCAGCCGCAAACTGCTCGACCGGATCTCCGACAAATGGGTCGCGCTCATCCTGGCCGCGCTCGGCAGCGACGGCTCGCATCAGCTGGGCGCCGAGTGTGCCGGTGAGCCCCGGTCGATGCGCTACTCGGAACTGTCCCGCCTGCTGGCCGGCGTCAGCCAGAAGATGCTCACCCAGACGCTGCGCTCTCTGGAGCGTGACGGTCTGATCACCCGCACCGTGACACCGACTGTGCCCGTGACGGTCTCCTACGAGCTGACCGATCTCGGTCTCTCACTGCACCAGATGATGCGCGGCCTCAAGACCTGGGCCGAGACGCATATGGACGATGTGCTCGCCCACCGCGCGACGTACGACACGCGCGTCGCATGAACCAGGAGCGGGTGGCGCTCGCGGTTCGGACAGGTTGCCGCCGGGCAGGCGCGGGCCGTCGCAGCGCTGTTTGTGGCCGAAACCACGTCACGACCAACCGATTTCGCCTCAGCGGCATAGTTGCGCTACGCTTGCCGAGTATCACCGGTCCGGGTGGCGGAATGGCAGACGCGCTAGCTTGAGGTGCTAGTGCCCGATAAGGGCGTAGGGGTTCAAGTCCCCTTCTGGACACCAGTATTAACCACGCACACGCTGACGGCCGCGATCTGTTCGTGCGGCCGGTAACGGATCTCCAGATTCAGCGCCACGTCGATCAGCTTCTCGGATTCGAGTGCCGAGAGCTGGCCTATTTGAGGCATCCGATCCAATTCGCTTTGGGCTGCGGCCTTTTCGGCTTGGGCGGTGTTCATCGCATCTACGAGCACGGCTGGATCTACGCCTGGTCGGCATCTCGCCGCGACCATGCCGCCCACGCCAGCCGTTCTCGGCGGAGGTGCCATCCTTGGGCAGTGAGCGAATATTTCTGGCCGGAAGATGAGGAATTAGGGATACGGGCACGTCGTGCATGGTCGGTGACCGTTGCCGCGTTGCCGATCGGCACTCGCGTGACAGGCACAGTCATCGGTCGGCAGCCGTTCGGAGTATTCATTCGTATCGACCAGGCGCCTGATGCAGTCGGCCTCATCCGGGCTACTGCAGTTCCCCCGGATGCGCAGCTTCCCCCCAGAGACGCGCCGATCGTTGGCGAGGTGCTCTGGCACACCGAACACAACTGGCAGGTGATCGTGAAACCCCCAGGATGCCAAGGCTGAACGAGTGACGCTACCATCGCTATTCACAGGCGTGCGAGCCCATCAGCCCAGGCGCGCATACCTGGCGGGCCGTCGCCAGCGGCGTATGCGGCGAACTGCTCCCGTGCTTCGCCTGATCGGATGCCGCCCCTGATCTCGCGTGGTTTGGCGAAGAATGGCAGCTCTTGCGGAGGAGACCACGACTCCACCAACGCGGCGGCGCCGTCGTTCGGCGACGGGAGCGCGAACCACACCCTGCGGATGCCCAACGTGATAGCCGCACCCATACACATCAGGCAGGGCTCGAGATTCACCGCGAGCGTGAGAGTTCCGGCCGGGCGAGTGAACCCCAACGCCTCGTCGGCCTGCTGCATTGCGAGAAGATCGGCATGCACAATCCGTCGGCCTAACGCCTTCTCCTGGGTGTGAGCGCGTCCGAGGACCCGCTCGTCATCGAACACGACCGCACCGATCGACATCTCACCTGCAGACAGTCCCTCGCCAGCGACCGACAATGCCAGTCCCACAGCGTCATACGGCTCCATCACGACTCCAGTGCTGCCAGCGGGGAAGCCTGCCAACAGGCGCCGCGGTCGAGAGCGACAGCCACACGTTCGGCCTCGACCCACACGGCGTCGGCTTCTGCCTGGTCGCTGCGCGGATCGGAATACGGACCTGCCGTCGCAGATGCGCTTCGAGCGGCTCCGGGATGTCGCCGAGTGGACTTGCCCACGCGTCGATGATCGTGAGAGCGGTCACCTCGTCGATGGCCCGATAGGTCTCGGGAGTTATGCGGGCGCTCCACCATTGGCCATGTCGCGGCCAGTCATAGACGCTCCACCGTCGTAGGTGTCCAGAAACTGTGGGTGAGCGATCAAGGCGGCCAGCACCTTTCGATCATCGGGTGCATCGGACGCCAGCCAAAAGCGTTTGGTGTCGGCCCAGCGGTAACCATGGTCGAAACATCTCTCGGGGTCGTAGTCCCGGAAGTTTGCACAGTCGCTATCCAGGTGCGCGAGGATGGATACCGGTTCCATGTCAGTCATCGTATGGCCGTCGCCTCTGGCCGGACGGACAGCGCGATACGCGGCTATCAGCGCACTCGCTCCGAATGAAGTCAGCATGATAGGTGCGATTCAAAACGCCTTACGCTGATGACAGGACGTTCGCGTATGCGCCCGCCCTGTCCCCGGTCGCGCGCTACGGCTTGGCGTCCATCGCCCACCGGAGGCTGATGTCCGGCTTGGTCTGAAGCCACAGTGTTTTGGCGGCAGTGTGATCAGTGAAGTCGATCCGAAGCCGCTCGCGACCGGAGCGCTTGTCGACCGCTACTGTTCGCACACTGGCGAGTTCGAGATCAGCGAGCGGGTCATCGCCTACCCCGATGATCAGGTGCACTTGATCGTGGTCGGGGTGGATCTCCATCTCCGCCCACGTATTCTTGCGCTGCAATCGAAAGATGGCAGTCGTGCAGGGCCACAACTGTTCCTCGTACGCCGCGTCGCTGTACGGTTCTGACAGCTCCTCTATGTGCGGCCATCGCGGCTCTGTCTCGAACAACCAGATGAGATCGGTGAGGTCTGGTGGTGGATCCATGGTCACGAGCGAAGAATCGTATCGCCTGTGTCCGGCCCCACCCCACTCAGCGGCAAAGTAGTTTGTTCTGTGAGGAGCTTGTCGGGTCACCGAACGGGGTTGTCCAGCAGTTGGTCGAGAATCGTTCGTGCCGAGCTGATTCGATCAATATCGGCGGTCATGCGCCGACGCTCGTGCATGAGACGTTCTCGGCAGCCGTCGAGCAACGGAGAGCCGCTCGAGTTGCAAGTGAGAATCTCCGTGATGATATCCATGCCCAGACCAGCGGACAGCAGGGTCTGGATGTGGTCGACGGCTCGAACGGCGGCGTCATCGAAGATTCGGTATCCCGCAGGCGTCCGGTCCGCCTGGAGCGCACCCTTGCCCTGGTAGTAACGCAGCGCACGGACACTGACACCGGTCCGATTCGACAGCTCACCGATCCTCATCGACCTCTCCTGCGCATCGCTGCTTGACTCTCACACCAGTGTGAGACTTTAGCGTAGCGAGATGCTTCGAACAGCAATCTTGATGTCCTGCATATTCAGCATCACTACCGGTGAGTTCGTGGTGGCGGGGATCCTTCCCGAGGTGGCCGGAAGTCTCGGAGTTCCGTTAGGGACTGCGGGTTTGGTCGTGACGGCATACGCGGTCGGCATGATCGTCGGAGGCCCGATTCTCACCGCTATGACCGCAGGCATCGACCGGAAGCGGTTGATGCTGACCCTGCTCGCAATCGCCGCGATCGGCAACGTGCTCTCCGGGCTCGCCCCCGGGTTGGTACCGCTGCTGGGTGCGCGCGTCGCGACGGCACTGGTGACCTCGACGTTCTTTGCGCAAGCCATAGTGGTCGCAGTCCACTCGGCACCACCCGGACGGTCGGCCACTACCGTTGCCCGGCTGGCGTTCGGAATGAACCTGGCCATGATCGTCGGCGCACCCATCGGCACGGCAATCGGTGGCCAATGGGGCTGGCGGGCAGCGTTTCTGACCGTCGGCCTCGCGTGTCTGGTCTGCCTCGTACTGGTGGCCGGGCTGATCACGTCACCGCCTGAGGAACCGCGTAGATCGGCGGTGGCCGAACTGCGCGTAATCAGGCGACGACCAGTGTTGGTAGCGCTTGCCATCACCGCGATCGGTAACGTCGGCGTGCTGATGGTTTTCTCCTATATTGCCCCCCTTCTCACAGATATTGCGGGGCATCCCAGCGCACGCCTGCCGATACTGCTGGTCGGCTACGGAATAGGAGCCACGGTCGGCAATCTCGTTGGTGGCGCGCTGTATGACAGGAACCCCCGCACATCTCAATCCGTACTGCTGGGCCTTCTCGCTGTCGCCCTCGCGGGGGGCTGGCTGACAGCTCGCTCGCCGCTGCCGGCCGCACTGGCGGCTGTGGTGATCGGCGGGCTCGGTTTCGCGATCATCCCCGGTATGCAGGCGCGAGTGATCAGCGCTGCCTCCGAGGCACCTACGCTGTCCATGGCAGTCAACGCATCCGCCTACCAGGTCGCCGCGGCTTGCGCGGGTCTGCTCGGTGGATTCATCACCGACTCCGGTGCCGGGCTACGCCTCATCTACCTCGCCGCTTCCGCGCTCACCAGCTTCGGGCTACTCCTCAGCCTGACAAGCACGCCCGCACGGCAGACCGACCACGACGTATTGATCCCCTGAATCACAGTCGCCACCAACTTTCGGACCGTCGGCGAGGACGCAGAACACGCACTGAATTCGGCCGAATCGGACGTTCGCAAGGTCGACTGTGGGTCATAAGCTGTGCTCGATCGAACGTCCGCGCAGCGGCTACAGATCACTCGAGGTGACCTGTCGTCAGCGTGCTGAACTTCTCGATGCAGAGCGCCTTACGCTCGGCTACGCGACATACTCCGACGACCAATGGGCACAGGTTGTTTCGGATGTATCTCGATGCACGGGCATGATGCAAGCCGGGTGCAAGGACGGTGCAATCATCGGCGAGCACCCTCGTTCCTATGACCACTCCAGTAACGATCATCGGCGCCGGACTCGGTGGACTCACCCTCGCCCGCGTGCTGTACGTGCACGGCATCCCGTCCACGGTCTACGAGGCGGAATCGTCCCCGTCGGCGCGCACGCAGGGCGGGCTGCTCGACATCCGCGACTACAACGGCCAGCCCGCGCTGGAGACGGCGGGCCTGACCGAGGAGTTCCGCAAGCTCATCCTGGAGGGACGTCAGGCGATTCGACTCCTGGACCGAAACGGAAACCTCCTGCGAGACATGCCCGACGACGGCACCGGCGCCGAACCCGAGGTGCAGCGCGGCGAACTGCGGCAGATGCTGCTCGACTCGCTCCCGGCCGGCACCGTCCGGTGGAGCCACAAAGTCACCGGCGTTCGCGGCCTGGGCGACGGTCGCCACGAGGTGGCCTTCGCCAACGGCATCACCGCCACCACAAGCCTGCTGATCGGCGCGGACGGCGCCTGGTCCCGGGTCCGGCCGCTACTGTCCGGCGCGACACCCGAGTACACCGGCTTCTCGTTCATCGAGACCTACCTTTTCGACGCCGACACCCGGCACCCTGCCAGCGCGGAAACCGTTGGCGGCGGAGCGATGATGGTGCTGGAACCGGGTAAAGGGATCCTGGCCCACCGGGAGCGCGGCGGAAACCTCCACACCTGGGTGATGCTCGCCAGACCGCAGGATTGGTTCGCCGGTATCGACTTCACCGATTCCGCCGCGGCCACCGCACAGATCGTGCAGGAGTTCAGTGGCTGGGCGCCGCAGCTCACCGCTCTGGTCACCGGCGGGGAGACCACGCCGGTCCTGCGCACCATCTACACCCTGCCCGTCGAGCACAACCGGTGGGACCGGATACCGGGGGTGACCCTGCTCGGGGATGCCGCACACCTCGCGGCCCCCAACGGCGAAGGCGCCAACCTGGCCCTGTACGACGGCGCGGAACTGGGCAAGGCCATCGCCGCACACCCCGGCGACATCGAAACCGCCCTGACCGAATACGAGCAGGCCATGTTCGTGCGCAGCGCCGCGGCCAACGCCGACGCCGACGATCTTCACGACATGCTGGGCGAGGACACACCCCACCACCTGATCAACGCCGTCGCAGGCGGCTGATCTGATCTTCAAACTGTTTGGCGTGGTCAGCGGATGGCCAGAACTCCGGGCCCGGCGGGCCCAACCATGCTCAGCACCCTGATTTCCGCAGGCCCGCGCTGGCCGTTCCGCTCCGCGCGGGTCTCGGCAGTAGAGGATGTTCAGCCGAGCCTCGAGCGCGTTGTGTGAACGCGACTTCGCCATCCAGCCAGTGGATTGAATGTCAGGCCAGCACTATTCGGCTACCGCGCATTGGAAGGCGCTGTCGGCCAACCAATCGGGGCGATCGACCAACGCCCGCACCAGCGGCAGTGGAGTGCCTCAGCTGTCTGTAGGACGCTGGTGGCCGCATTCGAGTTCGGTACCGGACCGATCGCGAACCGCGACCTCGTGGCTGGAGGCCGGCCAGACCGTGACGCCCTTGTCGTGCCACACCACATCGAACTCCGCACCGAGGTTCGCCTGTTCGGCGAAGTCGCTTTCGTTGTACTCGATGGTGAACGCATCTCCCGGGCGCAGCCAGTAATCCCGGGCCCAAGGCTCGACCCAGACGATGAACGGCTTATCGGAGTCCGAATTGGTGAACATGATCTTGGGCATGACCGCAGCGTATGACGACGGCGTCAGCAGCGCCTGGAGACCGGTTACAACAGACACACTCTGCGCGGCAACGGCTTCCACTGGGCCGACCGCCCGACCAGCGGCTAGTTATCGCGTGCTAGTGAATCGGTCCGATCCGGTTCGGCGGCCAGATCCTGAACACCGCTTTGCCTCGAATGTTGCTGATCGGAACAGCGCCGGAGTACTGGTCGTCGATATGCCCTCGCGAATCGAGGGATTCGTTGCGGTTGTCTCCCATCGCCCAGATGAATCCCTCGGGGATGCGGACCGGTCCGAACTCCCGACCGGCCGGGTTGACCGATAGCCCGTCCGCGGTCTTGACCGCGAAGGGCAGGCCGGGCTGGTACGGGAACGTGTAATGGCCGTAGTGCTCGTTCGCCCGCTTGCCGTCGATCTCGATATTTCCCTGAGCGTCACAGCACTGCACGGTCTGACCGCCGACGGCGATCACTCGCTTGACGAGGTCGTTTTCGTCGGGGGCGGCGAGTCCGAAGATCGAGAAGAAGTTCTCGATGCCACCGATGATCGCGTTCCGGGATCGGGTGGAATGCCAGTCCCGGTCCCAGGAGCTGGTCGGTGCCTTGAAGACTACGACGTCTCCCTGCTGCGGGCTGCCGAAGTCGTAGCTCAGTCTCTCCACATAGATTCGGTCACCAGTGCAGCCCGCACAGCCGTGCAGGGTCGGCTCCATCGACTGGGACGGAATCACATACGGGCGACCGAGGAAGTTCACCACCAGCGCGGCGATCACCGCCGCGGTGACGACGAGCAGCGGCAACTCCTGCCAGAACGGGCGTTGATCGCGCTTCCTGCGGGACCTTCTCCGTACGCCTCCCTCCTCGTGTCCGTCATCCGTCCCGGAGATCGTCACCGCATCGCGTTCGTCCGTCACACCGAACAGGTTATCGAAACCGGGCGAGATCCCTTGTGGCTGCGGAGAATTGAACTGCGCACACCAATACCGCCGAGCACACACTCGTCGGCATGATCGGGTGTTTGCGAGATCGAGTGTTGGACAACGGCTGCGGCGGTCGGGTAGCCGGTGGCAGCGCCCGTAGGATGTGGGCGTGACGGTGATCTTGGTGACAGGCATGTCCGGCACGGGGAAGTCCTCGACTCTGAATCTGTTGGCAGGGCGGGGATATCGAGTGGTCGACACCGATTTCGGCGGGTGGATCGAACAGGTGCCGCTGCCCGATGGTGCCGGTATCGAGCCGCAGTGGAACGAGGAGCGGATCGAGGCGTTGATCAGCGAGCATGAGCAGTCGGGTGAACCGCTGTTCATCGCCGGTGCGGTGTGGAACCAATACAAGTTCTATCCGCGGCTCGACCAGGTGGTTTTGCTCAGTGCGCCGTTGGATGTGTTGCTCGAGCGCATCGCGGTTCGTGAGACCAACCCGTTCGGCAAAACCGAGGAAGAGCGTGGCCGCATCGTCGCGGACGTGGCCGAGATCGAGCCATTGCTGCGGTCGGCGGCGACTGTGGAGATCGACACTCGCAAGCCGCTGGCCGATATCGTGGACCATCTGGCTGAGCTTGCCGGTCCGCCCGCTTCACTTGGCCGACCATAGGTCCGACCAGCTGAGGTGATCGGACATCGGGTATTCCAGAGACAGAGCCGCGCGGAATCCGGACATGTCGTCCCGCCTGTCCGCCGGTTCCGATCGGCTCGCGACCGCGATCGCTGCGGCCCTCCACTCGAGCACGACCCGCCACTCCCGCGAGGATGCGCTGCGCGATGCGCGCGGACTGCTGCCCCTCGTCGAGGGCCTTCTGCTGCAACTGGCACGCCGCGACATCGACCCCAACGAAGCCCCCATGGCGATCACCCGCTTCGTCGCACTCACCTTCAACCGGTGAAGCCCACGCCACCAACTCGAGCCAAGGACCCGAAACCTTGCCCCGGGTACTGTCCGAGACAACCGCTCATCGGCATAGAGCGGATGTTCTGCGTCGCAGCGCATCTCACTGGTCGAGCGCGCGGGTCGCGGCATTATCGACACTCGGGGGTCACGTGTGATTTCGACGGATTCGTGATGACGCGCAGGGGTACGCATGCTCGTACGGGATCGGTGGGATCGGTCCTGTCGAGTCGGACCGGCGATTGCTCCGGATCCAGTGCAGGATAGGCTGCGGCGGTAGCCACGAAGTGGTTGTGTTTCGGATCTGCAGGGGGGTCAGAGCGTCATGTCGTGCCGCCGAATGGTTTTCGCGGGATTGCTGGTGGGGGCGACGGTGGTTGCTGCGGGGTGTGCCAACAGTCAGGAAGCGGCGACGGCGACCAGTGCCGCTGCTCCGACCACCACAGTCGCGCCGCGGCCGATGACCGAGTATCTCGTGAGTACCGTCGAGACGCCGGAGATCACCTACGTGCTGCCTCCGGCGGCCGATGCCGTCGCGCTCGGTACCGTAGGCGTCGCCTCGGGCCGGAATACGCCGGAGTGCGCGGCGCGCAACGCGGCTATTCCGATCGTCGCAGCCGATCCGCTGGCGGCCGCGCTGGCCCGGGTCGAGACCGCCGACGGCAAGCCCCGCTTCGACGTAGAGATCGCGGTCTTGAACCGCGCCGTTGACGTCGACACGCTGGCCTCGACCATGCGGGCGTGCCCGAGCGTGAACATCTCGGTGCGCAATCGTGATGGGTCGGAACAGGCCATCGACTGGGAAGTGCCGGTGATCAAGGACATCGCGGGGGTGGGTTCGGTGCGGGAGATGTCCTACATCCGGGAACTGGGCAACAGGAGCAGCGGCAGTGCGACCGCCGCCGCCGTCGCACGTTTCGTGACAGTTGGCAATCGCACGGTGGTCGAATACATCAACGGCAACCTTTTCTCCTATCGACCCGAATTGCCCACCGAGAGCATTGCTTTCGGGGATCGGTTACTGGCCGCGCAGGTGGCCAAGCTGAAACGCTGACCTGCAGGTGGTCGTTCGCAGCATTTCGAACACCCTCGTCTCGGCAGATGCGGACGTTCCGGAGACGTTGGCGGCCAACCGGTTTGGCGGCCGCCCAACGCGCGCATGCGACAATATCGGACGTTCGTTGATCATCGAGGTGAGTTGGTGCGCACGGCTGTGTACGGTTCGGCTGTGGAGCTTCTCACGCGAATCTCATCTGGCCGGTTCTTCACCGTGCAGTCACTGACCTGCAGTCAGGTGGTACGGCTGGTTGCGTGGCCGCTCGCCGTGATCACCGCGCTGGATGTCGTGTTCGTTCGCGCGGTTCACGGGGACATCACCGACGACTTCAAACCCGTTCACGCCGCGGCCGACGCGTTCCTGCACCACAGGCCGGTCTACACCGAGCAGTTGGACTGGGTGGATCCGCACTATCTGTATTCCCCGGGGGCCACGCTGCTGTTGTCGCCGCTGGGCCTGCTTCAAGAGCACACTGCACGATACGTTTTCATCTTTATCAACGCTCTCGCACTGGTCGGGGCCACTGCCTTGTTGCTTCGCCTGTTCGGGTACTCCTTGCGGTCTGTGGCAGCGCCGATCTGCTACTTCGTGGTCTTCGCATCCGAATCCACGGTCAACACACTGACTTTCGGAAACATCAACGGACTGACATTCCTGGCCGAAGTCGCATCCTTGCACCTGTTGTTGAAGCGGCGAGATGTGGCAGCGGGTATCGTTCTCGGGCTGACGATCACGGTCAAGCCGACGTTGGCCCCGCTGCTGTTGATTGCTGCCGCTCGAAGGCAGTGGGCGACAATCGCTGCAGCGGCCGTAGTGCCACTGGCTGTTACGGCAGTGGCGTGGCCGTTGTCGGCCGACCCGGTCGCGTACTTCCGTCGAACCCTGCCCTACAGTGCGCAGGCACGGGACTACTTCAACTCCTCCATTGCTGGAAACGCGCTCTATTACGGGATCCCCTCGTGGATGTCGCTGCTGATCCGAGCGTTGTTCGCGGCTGTTGTCGCGGTCTCGCTGTGGCTGCTCTATCGGTATTACCGGCGAGACGAGCTGTTCTTCGTCGCCACCACCACCGGAGTGCTGATGACCGCCGAGTTCCTGCTCAGCACCCTTGGACAGCAGTACTACTCGATGTTCATCTTCCCCCTGCTGCTGACGATCGTGCTCAGCAACTCCGTGGTCCGGAACTGGCCCGCATGGCTGGCCATCTTCGGATTCATAACCTACGACAAATGGCTACTCGACCACTGGCCCGCACTGGGCCGCGACCTCGAATACCTGCGGATCACATTCGGCTGGTCACTGCTGCTCATCGTCGTGTGCTACGTGCTCACAGACCGATATCTCACGACCCGGCGCAACGACCGGCTTCCCGATCTCGATCCTCCTGAGCTGGCGCCGGGCTACCCACCCGCTGACGCCATACTCCAGTGAAACCAACGGCTGCGCACCGACCGGAACCGGACTGTCCCGCAACGTAACTGATCAAAGCTCGGCGCTCGCCCGTCTTATCGAGGCCGTTGCGGCGACGTCGACCGATCAGGCTGCTTACTCGCACGGTGAGGCACAGCTCTTCTGTCCAACGGCCCCTCATCAGCTATATCGGACGTTCGTGAGATCCGTTGGCCGCCAACGGTTACGGCTCGGTCGAAGGACCGGAACGCGGCTGCTCGCTTGCCTCAGCCATGCTCGGTGAGCAGGTGGGGCCGCGCGTCCTATCCCTGGACATGAACTGATGTTCAGGTTTTAGTGTGAGGTCCGTGATCGAATCCGAAACGTCCGCGACGACCGGCGGGCGGTGTGGGTAGGAGAGCGGCGGCAGTTGTCCGCTATTTCCGTTTGATGCATTTTCGTGGTCTAGGATGCCGCGGTGCAGATCTCGATGTGGGTCCCCTATGACAAGAAACGACGGCGGCGCGGGGTGAAGTTCGTGCTGCGTTCGCAGCTGAACTCCCTCTACATCGGGGGCGTGGGTCTGGTGGTGCTCGGTCTTGTGTTTCTCGCGCAAGGGTTTTCGGAGCTGATGGGCTACTTCTTGCTGGGGCTCGGCGTGTTCTGGGTGGTGGCCATGCCGCCGATCACCGTCGCTCAAACGATCCGGAAGCAGTCCGGCCTCGCCAAGGACGGGGTCCACGTGACCCTCGACGATGAGGGAGTCACCACCATCCACCCGCTCGTCGAGTCCCGGATTCGATGGGCCGCGCTGAGTCACACCGTCGAAACCTCGGAGGTGTGGTATCTCGTGCTCAGCAAACTGTCGGCTCTCTCCATCCCGAAAGCCCTCATGACCGCGGACCAGCAAACCGAATTCGCCGCGTTCCTCGCAGAACACCGAACGGGCCGATCGTAGGTAGCGGATCGAGTCTGGTCGCCGACCCGTAAGCGGTATAGATGTTGGCGGACCGTGTGTTTGGTGTTCGGCTCTATGTGTCGGTCTGGCCGTCGATCCGCTCCCGGATGAGGTCGGCGTGCCCGTTGTGACGGGCGTATTCCTGGATCATGTGTGTGAGGATCCAGCGCAGGCTGTAGCGGTCGCCGGTCGGCTGATATACACGGGAGGTGTCGAGCGATTCGCAGGCATCGACGATCTCGCGGGATCGGGCACATGCGCTGTGCCACAACCGGAGTGATTCGTCCACGTCAGCGTCGTCGACGTCGAAGTCGCGGCCGTCCGGGGTATCGTCGTGCCAATAGTGGAACGGGGTATCCCCGCCGGACAGGATGCGGTCGAACCAGCCTTGCTCGACGTCGGTCAGGTGGCGGACGAGTCCGATCAGCGACAACTTCGACGGTTCCACGGCCCGCAGGCGAAGCTGGTCGGCGGTGAGTCCGGAACACTTGCGGGCCAGTGTTTTTCGATGGAATTCCAGGATGTTGGTGAGTGTCTCGCGTTCTCCGGCAGTGTGTTGTGTTTCGGTCTGTTGCGTCGATTCCACTCGTTCATGATGCCGGGTGTGGGCGAGTGCTGATGAACGTCGGCACGCAACTCGGACGTTCGTGAGAGCGGTTGGCCGCGAACGGTTACGGCTCAGTCGAACGAACGGATCGTGCAGGCGTGTCTGGACGGGAAAGAGGCCGCCGCTGTCGCCTATCTCGACGCCGACCCATCCGGTGGTGGCGTGGCCGGTGGCTATGGGATCGCCAAGCGTGCGTTGAATCGCTGGGTGCGCGAGGTCGCCCCGACCGCTGAGTGGGCCGGTTCCGGTATTGCTCTCAATGTCGTTGCCTCGGGTGTCGTCGACACGCCCGCGGCGGCCTGGATCTTCGCCGACGATGAGGTGCGTAGGGCGGTCGAAACCGCTGCGCCGCAACCGTTCGGTGGTTTCCCGGGGCGGCCGGAATGGGTCGCTGAGCTGATCTGCTGGCTGGCCAGCGCGGACAACCGTTTCGTGACCGGTCAGGTCATCTTCGCTGACGGAGGTTCG
This sequence comes from Nocardia sp. NPDC051570, assembly GCF_044454005.1. Classification (NCBI taxonomy): domain Bacteria; kingdom Bacillati; phylum Actinomycetota; class Actinomycetes; order Mycobacteriales; family Nocardiaceae; genus Nocardia; species Nocardia sp. NPDC051570. The sequence continues at coordinate 16,199 of NZ_JBITDI010000011.1, forward strand.
GAAGCGGCGGCACTCGGTGATTGCCATTGGCGGTAGTGGACACACAGCAGTTCGGCCGCCGCGGGTCTCCATGATCCACGCTGTCTCGCCCCTCGTACACGGTCTGTAATCGATCAGTCGAGTGGGCCCAAGAGCCAGTTTCCTGGTGCGTTCTCGTCATCGCTGAGATAGAACTCGACGATGGCGGTGCGGAATTCGTCGTAGCTGATCGCATTGTCTCCGTCGCGGTCGAGCCGCCTGAACGCGTCGCTGGAGTGGGCTGGGTCGATGCCGAGGCCCTTGTACATCTGCACGTACTCGTCGAAGCTGAGCGAACCGTCGCCGGTGGTGTCCACTATGCCCATGAAGGCATCGGCGATGGTCAACACCGCGCCCTCGAAGTTCTCCGGTGCCGTGACACTCGAGTGCATGACTTGAATGAACTCATCGCGTTCCAGCCTGCCGTCGCCGTCGGCATCGCCCGCGGCAAGGAGCAGGCCCCACCATTTGTCGAACGCACCGCGCAACGCCTGTGCCTTCTGCGGGGCTTCGCCGCCGGGCAGCGCGATGAACAGCGTGGCCATCTGCTGGAGATCATCCTCGGAGACGTAGCCGTCCCGACCTTGATCGAACCAGTCGAAGAGAATGGTGAACTTCCGATTCTTCGCACTATCCGCCATGGGACTGTCCTTTCCAGGGACCGAGTCGTCTCGGCCGCGGATCAGCAAGATGTAGCACTGGAATTCGAGGTGAACAGCCTCCATTGTCGACCGAATGCCCTGCACAGGTGGCAGTTTCGCGAGTCGTGCCAGTTCGGATGGTTATGCGATACCGATCGGTCGGGTCTATTGTGACGCAGTGCGAGGGTAAGTCCGCCAGTCTTGCACCGCGCATCGCGTGAACTCCCGCTGTCCTCGGATCCGCGCTCGAGCTCGGGAAATGATCGAGAAGTGATCTTGCCGTCTGCGCGGGCGAGTCTTTCATGATCCAAACATTATGGCGACAGTTTCATCCGAAACTAATGTGATCGGCGGCAAGCTCCGTGAATCCTCGCAGAGAGGCGATGGTTTTGGAATCGTTGGTGATGCGTAGTCGATCCGGGGTGCCGCCGGGGTGGCGGCAACTCAGTGTCGGTGAGGGTGAATCCGTAGTGCTGGCAGTGGATTTCGAGCAGACCAGCAGGGTGGAGGCGGGGTTTCGGGATCTCATCGCGAGGTTTCCCGAGCCGTTGACGGTGTGGCAGGCGGTCCAGCCTCCGAGCGGGTCGTCGGCCGAGGACTACATCGCCTGGTGGAGTACGGAACTCGACTCCGAGGACGCGAATGTCGTTGCCGTCATGGGGTATTGCGCGGGGAGTGTGTTCGCGTCGGCGGTGGCCGATGAGATCGAGCGGCGGCGCGGGCTGCGGCCGCTGACCGTCGTCTTCAATCCTGGTCGGCCGAGCAAGGATTCGGTGGATCGTGACTTTCGCGCGATCATCGGATCGCTGTCGCCGCTGTCGGCCGACGAGCGTGCCGAGGTCATCGACACGGCGAATGACATTCTCCGGCGATGGGATCGAGATCCGGGTACGACGATCGACCGGTTGCTGGCGCTGTATCGCGCGCAGACCGGGATAGCCTTCGAGAGGGCGGGTGTGGCGGCGGATGTCGGGCAGGAGCTGGTCGATGTATTCCGTTCCTACACCGCGTATCTGCGTGCCGCACACCAGATCACGCCGCGTTCGTCCTGGTCGGTGGCGACGGCGGTGTGTTCGATCGAGGGCGACGGTGAGCCGGGCTTTGCCGAGTGGACGATTCCGATCGCGACGAGCAGACAGGATCTGCTGCGGTCCGAAACGGTCGCACGGACGGTATTCGAGCTGCTGGCGGGGGTGTCGAGGCGATGACCGGATCCGCACCGGTGACCCCGAATCGGGTCACCGTCGCCGAACTGTTCCAACAGCAGGTGGCGCGGTCGCCCGAGGCAACAGCCGTCGTACACAAGGGAATTCAGCTCAGCTACGGTGCGCTCGACGAGCGTTCGGCGCGGCTCGCGGACCGGCTGCGCGCGCACGGGGTGCGACGCGGAGGGCTGGTGGCGGTGCTCCTGGACTCCTCGATCGATCTGGTCGTCGCGCTGCTGGCGGTCCTTCGATCCGGCGCCGGATACATACCGCTGAGCGTTCGTGATCCGCTCCCGCGGATCGAATCGATCCTGCGCGACGCCGGGGCCGGATTCGTCCTCACCGACGATCGTTCGCCGGACGCGGGTCCGGCGCGGCTCATCCGCATCGGTGACGAGGACGAAAGCCGCAGCAGCACAACGGAAACGATGCCCGCACCGCATGACATCGCCTATGTCATCTTCACCTCCGGCTCGACAGGCCGGCCCAAGGGTGTCGTCATCGAGCACGCCGCGCTCGCCACCTATCTGACGCGGGCGGCCGAAACCTATCCCGGCCTCACCGGGCGGGTGACGTTGCATACCTCGCCCTCCTTCGACCTCGCGGTGACCAGCGTCTTCGGACCGCTCGTCACCGGCGGCACGGTCGAGATCACGACACTGGACACCGCGGATACGAGCGGACCGGGACCGTCCTTGCTGAAGGGCACGCCCGCTCATGTGACGTTGCTGCGCACCGAATTCCCGCACTGCTCGCCCACCGCGGACCTCCTCGTCGGCGGCGAGGCGCTGCTGTCGTCGGCGCTGGACGCCTGGCGGCGCGACAACCCCGGGGTCACGGTCTACAACGAATACGGCCCGACCGAGGCGACGGTCGGCTGCTGCCTGCATCGGATACCGCCGGGCGCCCCGCTCGAACCCGGTGCGGTGCCGATCGGCCGCGCTTTCGACGGCACCGCACTGCGGCTGCTCGATCCCAAGCTCGGGCCGGTCGCCCTCGGCGAGTTGTACATCGCCGGTGCGCAACTCGCGCGCGGCTATCTCGATATGCCGGGCCGCACGGCACTGGCCTTCGTGGCCGATCCGTTCGGGCCGCCGGGAACACGGATGTACCGCACCGGCGATCGGGTGCGCCGTCGCGACGACGACCTGCTCGAATTCGTGGAACGCATCGACGATCAGGTCAAGATCAACGGGATTCGGGTCGAACCGGGTGAGGTCGCCGACGCGCTCGCCCGGGCCGACGATGTCGCGGCGGTCGCCGTCACCGCGAGTTCGCGGGGCGGTGCGCGCCGGTTGATCGCCTATGCGGTGCCCGCGGCGGGCGCGGCCCTCGATGCCACCGCGTTGCGCGCCTATCTCGTGGACCGCGTGCCGAGTCATCTGGTGCCCGCATCGATCGTCGTGGTGGATGCGCTGCCGTTGAACGCCAACGGCAAGGTCGACTTTCCGGCCCTGCCCGTACCCGCGCACGATCGCGCCGAATCCGAGACCGACGCGCGCACAGCGCCGGAAACGGTGCTGTCCGGGCTGATCGCCGAACTCGTCGGTGTCGAGGTCATCGGCCTCGACGACGATTTCTTCGCACTCGGCGCCACCAGCCTCGACGCCGCGCGGCTGGTCACCCGCGCGCGGCGCGGCGGGCTCACGTTCACCCTCACCGACGTTCTCGACAAACGAACCGTGCGCCGACTGCTCGGGCCGTAACCCGGCCCACCGGTGCCCAAGGAGGACTCCATGATCCCGACACCGCCGATGGACGTGATCGACCTCGATCCGGTCACCGGATATCTCGAGGACAACGGGTCGACCGCCGCGATGGTCTACCCGCTCGCCGACACCATCACCGATCCGCTGTCGTGGCTGCGGCAGCACCGCGATCGCATCGACACCGCGCTGCACGGGTACGGCGCGGTGCTGTTACGCGGCCTGGAACCCGATATGCGGCTGTTCGAGGAGGTGGTCGGGCTGATCGGGGGCGCAGCGCTGCGCTACAGCGATCGGTCCACGCCGCGGACCCAGATCGGCGCGAACATCTACACCTCCACGGAATATCCACCCGATCAACGTATTCCGATGCACAACGAGAACTCCTATGCCGACACTTGGCCGGCGCGGCTGTTCTTCCTGTGCGAGACACCGGCCGACGAGGGCGGTCACACGCCGATCGCGGACAGCCGCTCGGTATTCCGGCGCCTGCCGCAGGATCTGCTGGACCGATTCGCCGACGGTGTGCGCTACACCAGAACCTATCGCGACGACCTCGGCCTCGGCTGGCAGGAGGCCTTCCAGACCGATTCCCGCGCGGCAGTCGAAAGCTATTGCCGCGCACACGATCTGGATTACGACTGGAACGGGTCGCTGCTGCACACCAGCACCACGCGGGCCGCGTGGCGTGCCGAGCCCCACACCGGGGCCCCGGTGTGGTTCAACCAGGCCAACCTGTTTCACGTCTCCGCGCTGGAGGAGGAGATCCGCGAGGCACTGCTGGCCGCGTTTCCGGAACGGGAGCTGCCGCGCAATGCCTACCTCGGCGACGGCAGCCCGATTCCCGTGGCGGATCTGGCGCTGATCGAGCAGGCGTACGACGACTGTGCGCTGACCCTGCCGTGGCAGCGCGGCGATCTGCTCATCGTCGCCAATATGCTTGCCGCCCACGGCCGTACGGCCTACCGCGGTCAGCGCCGCATCTGGGTGGCGATGGCATGATCGACGATCTGGAGCGATCGATCGCCGATATCTGGTCGCAGCTGCTCGGCGAGGATCCGGGACCGCACGACCGATTCTTCGACAGCGGCGGCGATTCCCTGCTGGCCATCCGGCTGCTGAGCCGGGTCGAGGCGCGCACCGGCCACGGCATCGAGCTCACGGAATTCCTCCGGCAACCGACCGTATCCGGTCTGGCCGCCGCACTGCGCACACCGGCGACGGCGGACGCCGCGGCGATCGAACGCCGCGGCCTGGATTCGGCTCGAGTATCGTTCGGCCAGTACCGGCTGTGGTTCATGCAGCAGCTGGAACCCGGCAGTGCGACCTACAACGTGCTGTGGGCGGTGCGGATCACCGGCGCGCTGGACCTGACGAGGTTGCAGGCCGCGGTCGATGTGGTCGTGGCCCGGCACGAGGCGCTGCGCACCTGTTTCGCCGATCGCGCGGGCGAGCCCGAGCAGATCGTGCGGGCTGATGCGCGGGTGCGCCTCGAGGTCGATGATGTCGCGCCGGAAGTCATCTCCGAACACGTCGACCGGTTCGCCGCACGGCCCTTCGATCTGACACGGGCGCCGCTGCTGCGCGCGGCCGTCGCCCGCGTGAGCGCCACCGATCATCTGTTCGTGGTGAACGTGCACCACGCGGTGACCGATGGCCGCTCGATGGAGATCTTCGCGCGGGAGATATCGCTGTGCTACAACGCGTTCACCGCGGGCACGGAACCGGAGCTGCCGGAGCTGCCGGTGCAGTACGGCGATTACGCCGAGTGGCAGCGTGACGGCATGACCGCGGGCCGTTGGGACGATCAAATCGCCTTCTGGCGAACCGAATTGGCCGACTGGCCGCTGGTACTGGACCTGCCTGCCGACCGCCCGCGGTCACCGGTCCGCGGATCGGCCGGTGCCACACTGCATTTCACGATCCCGGACTCGGCGGGCATAAGGTCCGCGGCCCGTCGGCTCGGCGGCACCGTGCATATGTTCCTGATGACGGCCTTCCAGGCGGCGATGGCCCGGATCAGCGGTCAGGAGCGGTTTCTCGTCGGCACCGCGGTCGCCGGGCGGCCGGTCATCTCCGTCGAGGATGTGATCGGATTCTTCGCCAATACCTTGCCGATCAAGGCGGATTGCTCCGGCGCGCCGACGTTTTCGGAGTTGTTCGACCGCGTGCGCCACCATCTGCTGCGTGCGTACGCGAATCAGGATCTGCCGCTGGATCAGATCGTCCACGCGGTGCGGCCGCCCCGGGATACCGCGCGCACGCCGCTGTTCCAAACCGTTCTCACCTTCGTCCCCGACCCCACCACCCACCTGCGGCTCGGCGCCGCGGAGGCCGCGAATCACGTAGTGCTCCCGCGGGTGTCGCGGGTGGATTTCCTGATCGAAGTCACCGATACCACACACGCATTCGACGCGGTGCTCGAGTACAGCACCGAGCTGTTCGACCGCACCACGGCCGAGAAGTATCTCGCCACCTTTCTCGAGGAGCTCGACGCATGGACTCGGTAGCAGATAACGACACCCGGGCGCTGGTCGACCGCATCGCGCGCATCTGGTGCGAGGTGCTCGATATCCCGCAGGTCGGCATCGCCGACAACTTCTTCGATCTCGGCGGCACCTCGTTCCAACTCCTCTTGGTGAAGAACCGGCTGGACAGCGAATTGGCGACCGCCACCGAACTGGTCGGCTTCTTTCGTCATCCGACGGTGGCGGCGCTGGCCGAACATGTCTATGGAAAGGCACTCTGATGCGCGACGACGATATCGCGATCGTCGGCATGGCCGGCCGGTTTCCCGGCGCCGCCGATATCACCGAGTTCTGGCGGAATCTGGTGGACGAACGGGAGTCCCTCGTCGTTCCGGGCAACGGATCGGGCGCCTATGGCGTGCTGGCCGATATCGATATGTTCGATGCCGACTTCTTCGGAATTCCGCCCGCCGAGGCCGAACTGCTCGATCCTCAACATCGGCTGTTTCTCGAATGTGCCTGGCACGCACTGGAGAACGCGGGCTGCCCGCCCGAGCGATTCGGCGCCGAGACCGGCGTGTTCGCCTCGGCGAGTCCGAGCACCTATCTGCTGCATACGATGTTGTCGCGCTACCGCGATGCCGGGCCGACCGAACAACATCGGATGCTGCTGGCCACCGACAAGGACTATCTCGCGACCCGCGCGTCCTACAAACTGGATCTGCGCGGGCCCAGTCTCGGTGTGCAGAGCGCCTGTTCGTCCTCGCTGGTCGCCGTGCATCTGGCCTGCCAGAGCCTGAGGGCGGGAGACTGCGGGGTGGCCGTGGTCGGCGCGGCCGCGATCGATCTGCCGCAGGGCGCGGCCGGCGACCATGTCGAGGGCGCGATCCTGTCCGCCGACGGCCGCTGTCGTCCGTTCGACGCCGCCGCCTCCGGCACGGTCCGCGGGAACGGGGTGGCCGCGGTGGTGCTGCGCCGGGTGAGTGATGCTGTGCGCGACGGCAATCCGATCCGTGCGGTGATCCGGGGCTCGGCGGTCGTCAACGACGGACGGCACAAGATCGGATACGCCGCGCCCGGCTGGGACGGTCAGGTGCGTGCGGTGGCGAAGGCCCTCGGGCGGGCCGGGCTGGCGAGCACCGAGATCGGCTTCGTCGAGGCGCATGGAACCGGAACGCCGATCGGCGATCCCATCGAGGTTTCGGCGCTCGCCGAGGCATTCCGTCTGCGTCGGGACGGCGACGCCTTCGGCTCGACTCTGCTGGGGTCGGTCAAATCCAATATCGGGCACCTCGATGCCGCCGCCGGTGTCACCGGCCTGATCAAGGCGGTGCTGGCGATCGAGACCGGAACGGTTCCGGCCACCCTGCATTTCACCGAACCCAATCCCGAATTCGATTGGGATACCGCACCGTTCACCGTGAATCCGAAGACCGTCGAATGGTCCGCGGGCCGGGCCGAGCGCCGGGCCGGGGTCAGCAGTCTCGGCATCGGCGGCACCAACGCGCATGTGGTCCTCGCCGGATGGGACGAGGTGCCACGCCGTTCGGCGCCTCGGAGCTGCCATGTCCTGACCTTCTCCGCGCAGTCGCCCGCCGCCCTCGACGCGGGTGTCGGTGCTATGCAACGGCATCTGGAGGAGCATCGCGATCTGAATCCGGCCGATATCGCCTACACCACACAGCTCGGTCGCAGCGCGCTGCGTCACCGCGGCTTCGCCCTGGTCGACTCGTCGTCGAATCCCGTTGACGCCCTGGGAGATTCGATCACCGCCGACGGTCCCGTCGGGCTGACGCCGAAGATCACCTTCCTGTTTCCCGGACAGGGCATCCGGTACCAGGGGCTGGGGCAGGAGCTGTGGCCCGATTTCGAGATCTTCCGGACCGAACACCACTGGTGCCTGGATCTGCTGTCCGATGCCACCGGAATCGCGTTGCGCGAGCAGCTGTTCGGCGATGAGCCCGCCGATTTCGACAATACGGTGCTGTCGCAGTCGGCCTTGTTCGCCGCCGAATACGCGCTCGCGCGGACCTGGCAGCGGCTGGGCGTCGGCCCGGACGCCATGCTCGGCCACAGCCTCGGCGAGATCGTGGCCGCCACGGTCGCGGGGGTGCTGACGGCCGAGGATGCCGCTCGCCTGGTCGCCACGCGGGCCGAACTGATGCATCGCATGCCGGTCGGGGCGATGCTCGCGGTCGGCATGCCCGAGGCGGATGCGGCGCGCTTCCTCGAGCGGGGAGCCGATCTCGCGGCGGTGAATTCGGCCGAATCCTGTGTGCTGTCCGGACCGGTCGAGGCGATCGCCGCCATCGAGAACGAGCTCACGAGCGCGGGTTCGGCCTGCCGCAGGCTCGGTGTCGCCCGCGCCTTCCACAGCCGGATGACCGAGGACTGCCTGGATGAACTGCGCGCGACGCTGTCCGGTATCGAATTGCTGCCGCCCACTATTCCGTTCGTCTCGACTGTGACCGGCGACTGGATCACCGAGGAGCAGGCGATGAGCCCCGACTACTGGGTGGCGCAGACCCGGCGAACGGTCCGGTTCGCCGACGGGCTGGCCACGGTGTTCGAGTCGGCTCCGGATGTGGTGGTCGAACTCGGCCCCGGCCGGGTGCTGAGCAAACTCGCCCGGCGGCATCCGAATCGGCCCTCGGCGCTGCCGGTGGTCGCCGCGCTGCCGGCCACCTCGGAGGAGGAGCCCGAGGCCGTCTGTCTCTCGCGCGCCCTGGCGCGGGTGTGGAGCCTCGGCGGTGACGTCGACTGGGCGGCGCTGTGGGACGGCGACGCGCACGTGGTCGAGCTGCCCGGATATCCCTTCCAGCGCAGCCGGTATTGGCCCAGCGAGGAACTCGCCGGCATCGGCGCGGCGCCGGTGAGTGTGCCGGTCGAGGCACCGCGGCCTGCCGCGCCGAACGGGCATCGCCCCAACGAGCTGCGGGCCCAGGTGCGGGCGGCCTACAGCAAGGCCCTCGGCACGGAACTGGGCGATACGACCAACTTCTTCGATGTCGGCGATTCCTTGGTCGCGGTGCAGATCGTGCTGGATCTGCGCACCGCGACGGGTAGGGAGCTGTCGCTGCGGGAGTTCGTGAATCATCCGACCGTCGAGGATTTGGTGACGCTATTGTCCACGCGCACAACGGAATCCACGTCCAACGGGCATTCGGCCCCGGCCGTGACCGCGGTCTCCGAGACGGTGGCGCCCGCGGCCGCGCGCCCGGTGGCTCTCGCCCCGCGGGATTCGTCGGATCCTCGGTTCAGCGTCTTCTTCTTCTCGGCCTCCTCGATCGAGGGCGACCGATACGGCCTGATCCAGGCGTGCGCGCGCCGCGCCGACGAACTCGGTTATACGGCCATCTGGACCCCGGAACGCCACTTCCACCAGTTCGGGGATCTGTTCCCGAATTCCGCCGTCCTGGCCGCCGGATTGGCGACCATCACCGAACGGATCCACCTGCGCGCGGGCAGTGTCGTCGCGCCGCTGCATCATCCGGCGCGGGTGGCCGAGGAGTGGGCGATCGTCGACAACCTGTCGGGCGGCCGGGTGGGCCTGGGCTTCGCGCCCGGGTTCCTGCCGCTGGATTTCGTCTTCGGTCAGGCGAGTTATCAACGCAAACAACAGGTCACGATCGAACGGGTCGAACAGATCCGGACGCTGTGGCGCGGCGGTGAGATCGAGGATGTGAACGGTCTGGGGGAGCGGGTGAAGCTGCGGACCTTCCCGCGTCCGGTGCAACCGGAGTTGCCGGTCTGGCTGACCGTCTCCACCAATCCCGAAACCTTCGCCACCGCGGGACGTTCCGGTTTCAACGTGCTGACCGCGTTGATCAACCTGGATCCGGCCGAACTCGAATCGCGGATCGCGGCCTACCGCCGAGGCCGCGCCGAGGCCGGCCTGGATCCGGTCGCCGGGACGGTCACGGTCATGGTGCACGCGTTCCTCGGCGAGGGCGACGACGATGCCGTGCGCGCGGTGGTCGAGGGGCCGTTCCGCGAATACCTCTGGGCCAATTCGGAAATCCTCAAATCGGCGGCCAAGGCCGTGCTCAACGACCTCGATCTCGACAAGCTCACCCCCGATGATCGAGAGACGTTGAAGGACTTCGCCTTCCGCCGCTACTGGGGGTCGAGCGCGCTGCTCGGCGGCGCGGCGACCTTCGCGGCGCGGGCCCGGTTCCTCGGCGAGATGGGTGTGGACGAGATCGCCTGCCTGATCGACTTCGGTCTCGACGAGGCGACCGTGCTCGGCGGCCTGGACCGCATCGCCGAGACGATGGCATTGCGGAGCAGGACGCGCGCGTGACCCAGCTCGCACCCGTGCGACCGTGGCCGCCGAGGGTGTGGATCTTCCTCGGCGGCCAGTCGGTCTCGCTGCTGGGCGATGCGCTGTCGATGCTCGCGATACCGCTGCTGACGCTCGAATTGAGCCGCAGCCCAGTGGTTTCGGCGCTGTCGGCGGCCTCGGTCACCATCGGTTACGTCTGTGTGGGCCTGCCCGCCGGAGTGATCGTCGACCGGGTCGACCCCTGGCGGACGATGGTCGCGATGGATGCGGTGCGCACCGCGGTGTTCGCGGCGCTGTTCGTATTGTCGGCCTGCGGCGCGCTGTCGGTGTGGTTGCTGATCGCGCTGGCGTTGGTGGCGGGTTCGGCGCAGGTGTTCTTCGCGACCGCGCTGATGGTGGCGATTCGCGATATGTTCGCCGACGCCCAACTCATGCGGGCCAATTCCATGATCGAGGCCGCGACCCAGCTGACCCTGGTGCTCGGCCCGGTCACGGTCGGCGCGCTGGCGGCCACCGTGGGCCTGCGCGGGGCGCTGCTGGCCGATGCGGTCACCTTCGTGATCTCGCTGGTGACACTCGGTCCGGCGCGGCGGCGGATCCGCGGTCGGGAGCGGCCGCAGTCCCCGGCGCGGTTGTCGGGGATGGTCGGCGAGTTCCGCGAGGGACTGCGGTATCTGCTGTCGGTCCGGGTTCTCGTGGTGCTGACCGCCATGCAGATGGCGGTGAATTTCGCACTGGCAGTGGAGCGATTGCTGTTCTTCTATGCCAAGGACACCCTCGGACTGAGCACCTTCGCGGTCGCGGTGGTGATGGCGGGCGGCGGGGCCGGCGGCGTGCTCGGTGCGCTGTCGGCGCCGTGGGTGGCCCGGCGCTTCGGGCATGTGCGGGTGGTGGTGTGGGGTCTGGTCCTGGCGGGTATCGCCATCGCCTCGATGTGCGTGACCAATTCGTTCGCGACGCTGCTGATCGCCAATGCGGCCTATCTGTGGGCGGTGATCCTGGCGAGTCTGGTGAACCGCACCGAGCGGCAGCGGATCGTGCGGCGCGACATGCTCGGACGGGTGACCGGCACCGCGAAGTTCCTGTTCCTGGCGGTGGAGCCGCTCGGCGTGCTGGTGGTGGGTGGTGCGACGGCGGCGCTCGGCAACGATCCGCGGCCGGTATTCCTGGGCGCCGGCCTGCTGGCCGCGGGTGCGGCGGTGACGGCGTGGTTCGTCGGTCTGCGCGCGGTGCGCAGCTAGTGGATTCGACTTTTCGACAGTGAGGTTCTCATGTCTGCACAAGTAACGTCCGAAGGGCTGATCCCCGGCCGCTTCGCCTACTGGGCCGAGCGGCAGCCTGCCGCGGTCGCACTGGAATTCGGTGACGATCGGGTGACCTACGGCGAGCTGGCCGCCGAGGCGTCTCGGATCGCCGCGGTGCTGCGCGAGCTGGGCATCGGGCCCAATGATCCGGTGGGCGTGTATCTGCCCCGCAGCGACCGGTTCGTGATCGCCGTGCTCGGGGTGCTCATGGCCGACGGCGTCTGCGTTCCCCTGGATCCCACCCAGCCCGGACGATGGATCGCCGACCAACTGCGGATCGCCGATGTGCGGGTCGTGCTGACCTCCGCCGCGCTCCGTCACGAATTGCCCGGCGGGACAGCCGTTGTCGTGGTGGACGACGGATCGGTGCGCGCCGAGGGTGGCCCGGTCGCGCCGCGCGGCGACATCGACGATCTCGCCTACGTCCTGTTCACCTCGGGGTCGACGGGACGGCCCAAGGCCGTCGCGGTACCGCATCGAGGAGTGCTCAATCTGGTCCTCGACGCCGACTGGATGACGCTGGGACCGCAGGAGTGTCTGCTGTTCAACTCGCCGACCACCTTCGATGTCTCCGTCTTCGAGGTCTGGGGCGCGCTGCTCAACGGGGGCCGCCTGGTGATTGCCCCGCACGGTCCGGTCACGGCCGGAACCCTGGGGCGCCTGATCCGCGAAAAGGGTGTGACGGCAGCGTTTTTCACCACGGCGCTGTTCCAGCTGATTCTCGAGGAGCAACCCGGGGCGCTGCGCCCGCTGCGTCAACTGCTCACCGGTGGGGAGGCCGTCTATCCGGCGTCGATCGAACGGGCCGGGCAAGAGCTGCCCGACAGCACGCTGATCATCTGCTACGGTCCGACCGAGGCGACCGTCTTCGCCACCATCCACACCCAGCACGCCACCGATCCGGTGCCGAGCGTGCCGATGATCGGCCGGGCCGTCGGCGGGGTCCGCGCCCATGTTCTCGACGAACGCCTGAAGCCGGTGGCGTCGGGTGAGTCGGGCGAATTGTGTTTGGGCGGCGCCGGTTTGGGGTGCGGTTACCTCGGCGCTCCCGATCTGACCGCCGAGCGGTTCGTGCCCGATCCCTTCGGGGCGCCCGGAGATCGCCTGTACCGCACCGGCGATCGAGTGCGCGAGGTCGAACCGGGTGTCCTCGAATTCATCGGGCGGATCGATGCCCAGCTGAAGGTGCGCGGTCACCGCATCGAACCGTCCGAGGTCGAACAGTCGCTGCTGGCGCATCCGCTGGTCATCACGGCCTTCGTGGCGGTGAAACAGAATCCGGAGCGCGGCAAGTATCTGGCGGCCTACGTGACCTGCGGTGCGTCGCAACCTGTCACCGCGGCCGAATTGCGTGCGCATATGGCCGCATTCGTACCCGATCATCTGCGGCCCGATGTGTATGTGATCGACCCGACCGTGGCGTTGACCGCGCATGGCAAGATCGACCGCCGTCCCCTCGACGGCGACCGTGTGCCCTCCGACGTGGATCGCGACGAACGTCCGTTCGTCGTCGTCGTCAATGCGCGCGGGCAATACGCGCTCTGGCCCGCGGAGCGTGAGATACCGACGGGCTGGACATCGCAGGGCCGGGCCGGTTCCGCAGAGGAATGCAAGGCACGGGTCCGCGCGGTCTGGGGTGATATCCGGCCCGTCGGCGCACCGCTGAATGCGTCCGGCGCATAGCGGATTCCGGCGAAGGGCGAGAGACGATGAACGCAGTGCAGGGGACGAACCCCGACGATCGAGTGACGCTGGCGAGTTTGTTCGAGACGCAGGTCGCGCGGACGCCGGAGGCGGTCGCGCTGGTCCACGCCGAGACCACGCTGACCTATCGCGAACTCAACGGCCGGGCGAATGCGCTTGCCCACCAACTGATCCGGCGGGGAGTGGGTCCCGAGGACATCGTGGCGGTCGCGGTGCCGCGGTCGCCGGAGTTGCTGGTGGCGCTGTTGGCGGTGTTGAAGGCCGGGGGTTCCTATCTGCCCATCGACCCGTCCTATCCCGCGGACCGGCTGGCCTTCATGCTCGCCGATGCCGCGCCGATGGTCGTGCTGGCCGACCGCGCCACCGCGGCCACGCTTCCCGAGACGGTGTCACCGCTGCTGATGCCGGAAACACCCAGCGGTGCACCGAATCCGGTCGATGCTGATCGGCGCGCGGTGCTGCGTGCCGACCATCCGGCCTATCTCATCTACACCTCGGGCTCGACCGGACGGCCCAAAGGCGTTGCCGTCAGCCATCGGGCGATCGTGAACCGATTGACGTGGGGTCAGTCGATCTACGGCATCGATGCCACCGACGCGGTGTTGCAGAAGACCTCGGCGGCCTTCGACGTCTCGGTGTGGGAGTTGTTCTGGCCCTTGCAGACCGGCGCACGGCTCGTCCTCGCCGATCCCGAGGGGCAGGGCGATCCGGCGTATCTGTGCGACCTCATCGCCGCGCAGTCGGTAACGGTCGCGCATTTCGTGCCCTCGATGCTGGCCGCCTTCCTCGATCAGATCGAGGGTGAGCGGCTGTCATCGCTGCGGCATGTGTTCACCTCCGGAGAGGGGTTGCCGATCGACACTGCCCGGCGGCTGCGATCGCGGACCGCCGCCAGACTCCACAATCTGTACGGGCCGACCGAGACGGTCGTGGAGGTTACCTTCCACGAGGTCGGTGCGGAGTTGCCGGGGCAGGGTCTGGTGCCGATCGGGTTGCCGGTGGCCAATTCTCGGGTGTTCGTGCTGGATGGGCGATTCCGTACGGTGCCGGTCGGGGTGGTCGGTGAGTTGTATGTCGCCGGGGTGCAGCTGGCGCGCGGATATCGGGGCCGGTGGGGATTGACCGCGGCGCGATTCGTCGCCGACCCGTTCGATACCGGCGGCCGGTTGTATCGGACCGGGGATATGGTGCGGTGGACCTCCGCGGGTGTGCTCGAGTTCGTGGGTCGCTCCGATGATCAGGTGAAGATTCGCGGATTCCGGGTCGAGCCGGGTGAAATCGAATCGGTGCTGCGATCGCATCCCTCGGTGACGCGGGCGGCGGTGATCGCCCGCGAGTCGGCGCCCGAGGGCGGCAGGCAGCTGATCGGATATGTGACCGGTCGCCGGGACGCCGATGCGGTGGACGTGGAGGCGGTGCGGCGGTTCGCCGGTGCGCGATTGCCCGAGTACATGGTGCCCGCGGCGATCGTGGTGCTCGACGCACTTCCGTTGTCGCTCAACGGGAAACTGGATCGACGGGCACTGCCCGAGCCCCGATTCGCGCCCACGGCGGATTACCGGGCGCCGCGCACCGAACGGGAGCAGCTGTTCGCGGACCTGTTCGCGGAGGTACTACGTCTGGCGCGGGTGGGTGTCGACGACGGTTTCTTCGCCCTGGGCGGGGACAGCATTTCGGCCATTCAGGTGGTGAGCCGGGCCCGGCGGTCGGGTGTACTGATCAGACCGCAGGATGTGCTGACCCATCAGACCCCGCAGGCGCTGGCCGCGAGCGCCCGGGACCTCGTCGCTGCCGATCGGTCGAGGGATATCGGCGATATCGGTGTCGGCCCGGTGACCGCCACGCCGATCGTCGAATGGCTGGCCGAACGCGGCGATATCGCCGAGGGCTTCTGCCAGGCGATGGTGATATCGACTCCGCCGGCTCTGCGGGCGGCGGAGTCGATTCGCCTGGTGGAGGCGCTGATCGATCATCACGACATGCTGCGATTGCGGGTCGTTGCTGAGGACCCCGGATCACTGGAGGTGGGGGCGGTCGGATCGGTCAGTGCCGCAACCTGTCTCGATCGGCTGGACTGCTCGGGCACATCCCGCGAGGAGATCGAGAAGCTGGTCGCCGATGCGTACGCCTCGGCCGGGCATTTGCTCGGGCCGCCAGGGGATTCGGTGCTGCGGGCGGTGTGGTTCGATGCCGGGCCGGATCGTGCGGGGGCGTTGCTGCTGGCTATCCACCACCTCGCGGTTGATGGTGTCTCATGGCGCATTCTGTTGTCGGACTTGGCGATCGGGTGGGAGGCGATCCGTGGCGGTGATCGCATCGGGCTGCCGGTGACGGGGACGTCGTTTCGCCGATGGTCGACAATCCTTGCCGAGGAGGCGATGTCGCCGTCGCGCGAGGCGGAGTTGCCGGTGTGGAAGAGCATTCGGGCCGAGACCGAATCGGTGGTCGGTGCACTCGATCCGAGCCGGGATACCTATGGCAGTGCCGGTCATCTGACGCTCACATTGCCGGTGGCGCAGACCGGTCCGCTACTGAGCTCGGTGCCGGCCGCCTTCCACGCCGGTGTACAGGACATCCTGCTGGCCTCGTTCGCGGTGGCGATGACGGAGTGGGCCGCTCGGCGTGGTCGCGGGCGCGTGCCGGTCGTCGTCGATGTCGAGGGGCACGGCCGCGACGAGGCGCTGGCCGACGGAATCGACCTGTCCCGCACAGTGGGCTGGTTCACCAGCGTGTACCCGGTCCGCCTCGATGCGGGGCGGATCGACTGGACCGATGTGCTCATCGGTGATGCGGCGCTGGCCGAGCGTGTGAAACGCGTCAAGGAACAGCTGCGCGCGATTCCCGGTAGCGGCCTCGGATTCGGGTTGTTGCGGTATCTCAACCGCACGACCCGCGCGGAACTGGCGGGGGATCCGAACCCGGAGGTCGGGTTCAACTATCTCGGGCGGATCTCCTCGGCCCACGACGACGCACCGTGGCGTCCCAGCGAGGGGTACGGAGCCCTGCTCGACAGTGCCACGCCCACCATGGCTTTGGCGCATGCGCTGGAGTTGAATGCGGTAACCCGCGACGATGTCGACGGGCCGCGGCTGGCGGCGACCTGGACCTGGGCCGAGGCGTTGCTGACCGAGGACGAGGTCGGCGAGCTGGGGCGGATGTGGTTCGCGGCATTGGGCGCGATGGTCGCGTGCGCCGAGCGGACCGGAGGCGGCCGCACACCGTCGGATCTGCCACTGGTATCGCTGACCCAGCAGCAGATCGATCGTCTCGAGACCGAGTATCCGGGTCTGGAAGACGTGCTGCCGATCACTCCGGTGCAGGAGGGGATGCTGGTCCACGCCCGCTACGCCGGACGGGCGCAGGATCCGTATGTGGTGCGGATCCGGCTGGAGCTCGAGGGTTCGGTCGACATCGCACGGTTGCGCGCCTCGTTCACGGCGATGATCGACCGGCACCCCGCGCTGCGAGTCAGATTCGTGCAGAGTCGTCTCGAGCAACCGGTACAGGTCGTCGCCGGTCACCCCGGGCTGCCCTGGTCGCAGCTCGAGACGGCCAGTGACGAGGAGTGGGCGCGGGCACTGTCGGCGGACCGGGCGCGCGGATTCGATCTCACCGCGGAGCCTTTGGTGCGCGCACTCCTGATGTGCCTGTCCCCGAACAGAATTCGACTGTCGCTGACCATGCACCATATCGTCTGCGACGGCTGGTCGATCCCGGTGCTGCTGCGCGAGCTGTTCGACATCTACCTCGCGGGCGGCAAGGCGGACCGGCTGCCGCCGGTGGCCCCGTATCGCAGCTTCTTCGAGTGGTACGGCGGGCGGGATCATGTTGCGGCAGAAGCGGTCTGGCGTGAAGCCCTGTCAGGAGTGGCCGGGCCCACGCTCCTCGCGGAGGCGGTGGGTGGTGCGGGGGCTGATACCGGGCGCGTCGTCGTCGAATCCGAAGTGCCCGCGGATCTGACGTCGGCGTTGCACCGGATGACCCGTGCGCACGGGACGACGCTCGGCATCGTGCTGCAGGTCGCGTGGGGGATTCTGCTCGCCCGCACGACCGGGCGCGAGGATGTGGTGTTCGGGTCACCGGTGTCGGGCCGACCGGCGGAACTGCCGGGCGTGGAGACCATGGTCGGCCTGTTCATCAACACCGTGCCCGTTCGCCTGCGCCCGGATCCCGCGATGCCGGTATCGGAGCTGATGGACCGAGCGCGCCACGACCAGATCCGCCTGATCGATCATCAGCACATCGGATTGAGTGAGATCCACCGCTGGACACGGCATTCCGAACTTTTCGACACCCTGTTCGCCGTGGAGAACTACCCGCAGGATCCGCGCGAGGTCGACTACCCCGCCGAGGATTTCTCGGTAACCGGCGTCCATGTGGACGATACGACGCACTATCCCTTCGAATTGAACGTTCTGCCCGGCCCGGCTCTGCGGCTGCGGGCGGGCTTCCGGACGGATGTATTCGATCGGGAGACCGTCGACTCGCTGATTCAGCGGTGGCGGCGAGTGCTGGCGGCGGTGGTGGCCGATCCGGATGTGCGGGTGGGTGATATCGAGACGGCGCGGTGAAATCCTCGGCCGCCGCGACCTATCCGGGCCGCCTGCAGATACGAATCAGATGTGGTTCCGGTCGGTTCGCCAGGGAGGTATCTGCGTGCGGCTCGAGGCAACTCCTGTTCTGCTCGGTGTGGCCCTCATCGGCGGGTTCGTGACCGCCTTGAGCGTCGGCACGCCGCTGACGCCTCCCGCGCCGGCCGCCTGCGCGCCGCCGCAGACCACCGATGCCAGGATAGTGGTGGACGACGACGCGCCGCCGGAAACGCAGGTCATCGTCGAGGTCGAGTCCGAGCGGAACGACTTGGCGGAGGCCGGAGATGAAGACCGCACTGCACAAGGGTGATGCGAAGGCACTCAACCTGTATCTCAACAATCTCGGCGGCGGTCTGCTGAGGATCGCGACCTTCCCTCACGACCTTCGGGACAACCCGCAACTGGACGGGGTCGTGGTCAACGACGTCGCCCTCCCCGCCGGATCGTTGAACGGATACAACACCGGCAAGATCGCGACCCACGAGGTGGGGCACTGGCTCGGGCTCTACCACCCCTTCCAAGGCCGATGTCAGGATCCCGCCGACACGGTGGCCGACACCCCGCCCGAGAACGGCCCCGCCCTCAAGTGCGTCGAGGGCGTCAAGAGCTGCAAGTCCTCGACCGGCGACCCCATGCACAATCACATGAACTACACCCCCGACGCCTGCCGCAACGAGTTCACCCAGGGCCAGGCCCAACGCGCCGAGGACGAATGGGCGGACTACCGCCAGCCACGCCGCACCTGATGCCCGAAAGACATTGAGGGGCAAACGTTTCACCGAGTCGAGATCGGAGCGAGTGATGAAGGCGGTCCGCTTCCAGCGGTTCGGGGGTCCGGAGGTCCTGGAGATCGTGGATCTGCCCGACCCGCATCCGGGCCCCGGCCGGATTCGGATCGCGGTGCGCGCGGCCGGGGTCAACCCCAGCGACTGGAAGAAGCGTACGGGCCTGATGGACAAGGAGCTCCCGCAGACCCTGGGCTATGAGGCGGCGGGCATCGTCGACGAGCTCGGCGCGGGTGTCACGGATGTGGCCGTCGGCGATCGCGTCTTCGGCTTCTCCGTCGAGGGACCGGCCCAGGCCGAGCTGGCGGTGCTGTCCTACTACGCGCCGATCCCGCCGTCGCTCGACTTCGCCCACGCCGCAGCACTTCCGGCCGCCGTCGAGACGGCCACCCGCGCGCTCGACCAACTCGGTGTCAGGAACGGCAGCACGCTGCTCGTCAACGGCGCTTCTGGAAGTGTCGGCGCCGCCGCGGTTCAGCTCGCCGTGCTGCGCGGCGCGCGGGTCATCGGCACCGCGAGTCGGGCGAACCACGAGTACCTGCGCACGCTCGGGGCCGAGCCCGTCGCCTACGGTGAAGGCTTCGCCGGGCGGGTGCGCGCACTCGCACCCGACGGCGTCGATGTCGCGCTCGATATCGCCGGGAGCGGGGTGCTGCCCGACCTCATCGACTTGGCCGGCGGCGTCGGGCATGTCATCACGATCGCCGACTTCGACGGAGCCCGGGAGTACGGGGTGAGATTCAGCAGCGGCGATTCCGGCCGCGCACTCCACGCGCTCGGCGAGATCGGAAAACTGATCGAGTCCGGGCACTTCACACTCCCGGTCGCGCAAACCTTCCCGCTGGCCGAGGTCGCCGAGGCGCACCGCGTGAGCGAGACGGGGCACGTGCGCGGGAAACTCGTCTTGCTGATGACCGGGTCGACGGCCTCCTCGCCTTGACCCCGTACTTCCAGCAGCGCACCGGGTTCGTGGTCCGGTCCGGACTGCAATGATGGCGACTATGCGTGTGACGGCCGAGGAGTTCGCCGAAGGGGTGACTGCCGGACTCGGTGACATCGAGATCGTCGACGGGCGCGTGGTCCGGCTGATGGCCCAGAGCCCCGTGCACAGCCGGGTGGTCAGGAGGCTGGCTGGGATGCTGGAGGCGGCCCGCCGTGACGGTGGCCCGTGCATGGTCGTGGATTCCGATGTGGCCGCACGATTCGCTGATGCGGAATCCACCGTGGCGGATCGGAAGTTGAACATCCGGTACCCCGACATCTGGATTCGGGACTGCGAACCCTACGACGTCAACACCGTCCGTGAGCACATTCTGCTGGTGGTCGAGGTTACTTCTGAATCAACCATCGATGTCGATATCAGCGATAAGCGAATTCAGTACGCTACCGCAGGTATTCCGCGATACCTGATCGTCCGGCTGGATCAGAAGGAAGAACGCATCGAGGAGATCGAAGAGTACCGCCTCGATTGGTCCGGTCGCCGCTACCTCGCCCATACGGTTCACCGACGCGTGCTGCTACTCGATGACCCGGTCGAGGCGACCATTCCATTCGATGTGCTGGAACAGCCGTAACGGTCAGTGGTCGACAACGACTGGCCCGCGGATACCATTCCGACGGTGAGTGAGGCAGCTCACTCATCGCCGCTCTATTAGTTCACTTGAAGTAACTGATTCCCCGCCGGAACTCTAGGTGCGTACCAGCTACGCCGCCGAGAGAGATGCGACTGCAGCTGACCGCGTAACACCGGTGCGAACAGCACCGCGCGCTCCTCTTCGTTCCGGCCCGGATCTGCAGCCGATGCCGGTGACGGTCAACACCTTTCGATGCATATGACCGCCACCGGAATCAGGCGCTGCGCTACCGGATCGACTGCCCGCTCGTATGCGTTATCGTCGATCTTGGAGTCGAAGGAGGCATCGATGGCGTCCATCGAGATGCTCCCCGTGGAGGCGGCAGGAAATGTCGTGCTGATGGCGGAGCTGACCGAACTGATCAACCGTGTATACACGGTGGCGGAAGCAGGTATCTGGCGCGACGGCTACAGTCGCACAACAACATCCGAGCTGGCATCGCTGATCACGAGCGGCGAGATCGCTGTCACTCGCGACGTGGGCGACCGGATCGCAGGGGCTGTGCGAGTACAGCAATTCGGCGACGGCGTAGGCGAATTCGGCATGCTGGTGTGCGCGCCCGAACAACGGGGCACCGGACTCGGCCGAGCACTGGTGGATTTCGCCGAACGACGATGCGCCGAGCAGGGTGCCGACACCGTTCAGCTGGAACTTCTGGTGCCGCGTGGTTGGACCCACCCGGTCAAGGAGTTCCTGCGCAACTGGTACCTCCGCCTCGACTACGTCCTCGTGGGCAAGGGTGAGCTCGAGGAGGACTATCCGCATCTGGTTCCGCTACTGGCCACTCCCTGCGATTTCCTCATCTTCCACAAACAGATCCGTTGAACCGGTCGCGCCACGACCTCCTCCGGCGATTCGGGCGACGCCGCTTCCTCCACATCCGGTCAGCACCCGCGCCGCTCAACCGAGCGCACCGGGCCGCGCCGAACCCGAATCTTCTCGGGCGGCCCAGATCTCGCGGGTCAGGAAGTCGGCGATATCGCGCAGGGAGTCGGCGGCCTCACGGAGCAGGCCCGCCTGGGCCTGGGCGCAGTGCCACAGGGTGGTGCTCTCGACGAAGCGGAGTGCGACCCCGGCTTCGCGCATGGCCGTGGCCAATTCGGTGCACGGGTCGTACAGCAGCTCGGTGGTGTTGATGTGGATATAGGTCGGGGGGAGCCCGGCCAGCGTGCCCCAGCGGGGAGCGAAGCGCGGGTCGGCCGGATCGCCCTGGCCCAGATACGCTGCGACGCAGGCCGATCCCCAGGTGCGGTTGATGACCAGATCGCGGTGTCGCTCTGGTATCACATTGGGGTCGGTCCACGGTGAGATGAGTACGAGGGCGGCGGGTTTCGCGTCGTCGCGGGTCAGCAGCTGCTGGGCGGCGGCCAATGCGATGCCGCCACCAGCCGAATCACCGCCCAGGACAATCGAATCGGCGGGATGGCCGTGCTCGTCGGCCAGGGCGCGCAAGGCGGCCAGGGTGTCATCCATTCCGGCCGGATAGGGATGTTCGGGTGCGAGGCGGTAGTCGAGCAGATAGACCGGTCGCCGGGTGTCCCGCGCCAGATACGCGGCCAGGGAGCGATGGGTCCGCATCGAGCCGACGGTGAAGCCGCCGCCGTGCAGATACAGGATCGCCTCGCGGCCCTCGACCGGTCCGGCCGTCACGCGTTCGGCGCGGCGTCCGGCCAATGTCATCGGTTGTACGGCAGTGCCTTTCGGCAGCGGCTGCAACAGTGCGGTCAGATCCAGCAGGCGGCGCTGGGTGGTCCACGGCAATCGGTGGTTGAAGGCGATCCGGTAGACCGGATGCACCGTCGCGCGGACCAGCGGCAGAGGCATCGGCAGGGGCGGCAGCAGGCGGGCGGGGCGGATCCGGCGGTGCGGTGCGGTCATCGGACGGCCTCGGATTCGATGGTGTAGCGCGAATCACCGGCCGAATTCTTGTGCGAGACACGGCCGTAGACCTTCCGCGCCGCCGCGGGGGTCGTGATGTCCGCGCGATGCGGGCGAGTCGCCAGGAAATGCTGGCGGACGATGCGACCGGAAATCGGGGCGGCGATCCGCACGGCGGTCCAGGTGGCGCGGTGTGAGGCCGCCACCGTGCGCAGAACGGTCCGGAAGAGCGGGATACTCGCCGCGTCCACCAGGGCGGACTGATCCAATCCGGTCAGCTGCCGAATCCATGTCGGCATGGTCGCCAGCGTGGCGGGCGTACCGATCCGGCTGACCGCGGCGATCTTCAGATCGGCGTACGGGCCGGAGGTGTAGAACTGCTGGCGCATACCGGAAATGGCATGGTCGGACACGCACAGGCGTGGCCGCAGCTCGGTGTAGTACTCGCGGACGCCGTCCCGCGAACTCGGGACGTCGGCGGGCTTACAGGTGAACAGCTCCGCGGCGATCGCGCATTGGGCCCAATACTGCTGTTCGGCGGCGGGTTCCAGGGGTCCCGGCCCGAACACTTCGTAGCACTTCAACACCGAATGCCAGGTGCAGACGTGGGTATAGAGCTGCGCCTCAGGGCTGTTGGCGTGATAGCGCTGGCCGCTGATCGGCTCGACGCCCTTCACATGGGTGTGGATCTTCATGATGAAGTCGGAGGTCTCCAGCGCCGTCCGGCTGTCCCCGAAGATTCCGCTCAGCACGAAGGAGAGCGTGATGTCGTAGAAATGCGCCGGGCGTTGATATATGGCCTGCGCGTCCTCGTGCGCGGCCGCGAAGAACGGATTCAGGAACTGTAAGGATATCGCCCGCTGCAGGCCGAGCAACATCGCCGGATGTGACCAGACCTGCCATGAAACCGAATTCGGCCCGAAGAATCCATAGTCTTCTCTGCGTAACGTCGCGGCCAATCGAGCATCCGTCAGAATGTTACCGGCCATCGATCGCTCCTCTAGGTATTCGCAACGATACTGCGTGAATCGGATTGCAGTATTGCACCTCACCCTGAAAGCGCTCTGAATCAACGACATTCGCGGTCGGGCGTACTGCTCGACCGGCGAGGAGTGGCCTCCGGTCGAGCGTCGACCGGAGGCCGGATCGTCTCGGTCAGGTCGTCCGATCGGCCGCGGTGTCGGGGAACCGCCGATGCAGCCGGTCGATATAGCCGCAGACCGTGGACAATTCGGCCTCGAGGCGACGTCGCGCCCCCGGCGTGTGGTTGTGCCCGAATGTCATCTCACGTGCCAGAGCATGCGCTCGGGCGGTGAGGACCCGGAGGAAGACTCGGGCCTGGGCCTGGTCGGGATCGTCGAGCATATGCTGCCCACCACCTCATCTTTTGCCACCCATCGTCGTCCGATTCGGTCTCAGCGATGATCACTCTCGGTCACAATGTCGTTTCGGCTGGCGATCAGGCGTCACGATCGCGGCTGCGATAGAGTGCCTCTGGACGTCGAAACTCACGGCCCGGTCGGTAGTCCGGGCGGCGCATCGCGCTCGTACACACGATTCATGCGTGTCCTGAACGTCCCTTTCTTAGTCGAACCTGGAGAGGGATGAGCATGACCGAATCGAATCTGCGCGTCATCGTGATCGGTGCGGGGCTGGGCGGACTGGCTCTGGCCCAGGGTCTTCGCCGCGACAACATCGACGTCGCCGTCTACGAACGAGACGAGTCGCCCACATCGCGCCGACAGGGGTATCGGCTGCGACTCAACCCAGAGGGGCTCACCGCCCTGGAGGATCTGCTCCCGCCGCGACTGAATCAGGTGGTGTGGGCGACCTGTTCGATGCCGCGGCCGAGCCTCATATTCGATGCCGGGCTCGATCCGCTGCCCACCACAGACCCTGGTCGCGGGGCCGGCAACGACCGAAACGTGGTGGTCAACCGGTTGACGCTGCGGCAGATCCTGCTCGACGGACTCGACGACAATGTCCGCTTCGGCTGCGAATGCCTCGGCTACCGGACCAACGCCGACGGTACCGTGACCGCGCTCTTCCGCGACGGCTCGCAGGCCACAGGTGATGTCCTGGTCGGCGCCGACGGAGTGAATTCGGCGGTGCGCCAACAGTATCTGCCGCATGCGCGGGTCATGGACACCGGCGTGCGCATCGTCTACGGTCGTTTCCCGCTCACCCCGGACATCGCCGCACGGATTCCCGAGCACCTGTTCACGCTCTACACCGGCGTCTCGGGCCCGGACCGCCAACACATCGGCATCGCTCCGGTGCAGTTGCGCCGGCCGTTCGAGCATACGGTCGCGCGACTGGCCCCCGGGCTGCGGCTGACCGATACCGAGGACTACATGATGTGCCTGTTCGCCGCCCGAGCCGAACTACTGCCTCGCACCGACGCCGAACTGCGTGACGCCACCGGATATCAACTGCGAGAGATGGTTTCGACCATGGTCGGCGACTGGCACCCGATGGTCGGCTCGATCGTCGACATGTGGACACCCGCGACCGTCTTTCCGCTCGTCCTGCGATCCAGCGTGCCCATCGGACCGTGGCCGACCACCGCCGTCACCCTCCTCGGCGACGCCATCCACGCGATGAGCCCCGCCGTCGGCATCGGCGCGAATATCGCGCTGCGCGACGCCCACCTCCTCGCCACCCAACTCGGCAAGATCGCCCGTGGCGCGGATCGCGTTGCGGCAGTGCGTGATTACGAAACCGCGATGATCGAATACGGCTTCGATGCGGTGCGCACCTCCGCGGTGTACGGCGAGCAGCGGATGGGGCAGCACCCGCTCGTGTTGTGACAGTGCCACCTCGTCGTCAGTCGAGGAAGTGCTCGAGCTCCGCGCGTGAGCTCGCCGAACTCGCCGGTGTCGGCCTGTCGAACTCGCCGACCGTCCTGGCATAGGCTGCCGGGGTGTCGCATTCTGAAACAGGCCGTCGCGTAGTCGTTTTCGGGCTCGGCGGCACCATTGCCATGTCGACCGCCGCCACCGGCGGGGTCGCACCGGCGCTGTCGGCGGCGGAGCTCGTGGCGGCGGTGCCGGGGCTCGCCGCGAGCGGGATCGATGTCGAGGTCGTGGATTTCCGGCAGCTGCCGGGGGCGGGGCTGACCTTCTCCGATGTCCTGGCGCTGGCCGAGGCGATCGGCGAATACGGCGGGGGCGCCGACGGTTTCGTCGTCACTCAGGGCACCGACACGATCGAGGAGACCGCCTATCTGCTGGACCTGATCCATGCGGGTCCGCAACCGGTCGTGGTCACCGGAGCCATGCGCAATCCGACGCAGGCGGGGGCCGACGGGCCCGCGAATCTCCTTGCCGCCCTGCATGTTGCGGCCGACCCGCAGGCACGCGGGCAGGGCTGCATGGTCGTATTCAACGACGAGATCCATGCCGCACGGCGGGTCCGCAAGACCCACACGACCAGCACCGCCGCGTTCCGTTCACTCGACGGCGGCCCACTGGGCTCTGTGGTGGAAGACGAACCACGCTTTCACAATCGGATCGTCCACCGCACCGTCGTACCCGGCACCTCCGCGGGCGCGCAGCGTGTTCCGATTCTCACGGTCGCACTCGGCGAGGACGAGACCCTGCTGAACACGATCGCCGACCACATCGACGGACTCGTCGTCGCGGCATTCGGCGCGGGCCATGTCCCGGCCGCCATGGTCCCGGCGCTCGAGCGCCTCGCCGCCCGGATCCCCGTCGTCCTGGCGTCGCGGACCGGTGCGGGGCCGGTGCTCGAATCGACCTACGGATTCCCGGGCTCCGAACGCGATCTGCTGTCGCGCGGCCTGATCCCGTGCGGGTATCTGCACCCGCTCAAGGCCCGCATCCTGTTGTCGGCACTGCTCGCCAGCGGCTGCGATCGCGCCACGCTGACCGCCGCGATCGCCGCGGCCGGGGGGCACCGGGGACCCGAAACCTGGCCCTGGCCAGTGGATCAGCCCTACCGGATGCAGATCGGCGTGCCCGAAATGGAGCCGCCACCACACGAGAAGACGAGGTCAGCGACCGCAGGACCGATGACCCGTCACAGCCCTGAAGGCTGAAGATCAAGCTGAGACAACCTGACCGCCAACGGCGCGGTCGAAACCCTCGATGCGATCGGCAACCTGCGCACTGCCGAGGCTCGCGGCGCGGGCCCGCTGATCACCACCTACATCCCGGGTCACCCCGGCGAACGGGAAAAGGCCGGGATCACCGACATCGACACGGGCAATATCCGCTATGCCGCTGATCGGACACTTTGTCGACCTGGACGACGCCTCGTTCTTCCCACCGCCGGAACCGAACCCACCATCGTCATCTGCGACTTCGAGGTAAAACACGCCAACGTCATCGGATACCTCGCCCGCCAGATCCGAGCGCGATACACCGGTGCCGAACTCTACTTCGCCGTCTTCGGAGCCATGACGAAAGGCCGTGACCTCAGCGTCGCCAGCTTCGACGATCTCACCGGTGCGAAGATCATGCATGCCGCTGAGTTCGAAGCCGTCTTCATTGCCGCGACCATGAGCCCACCCGGAATCGAACCCCCGCTCGAGTTGCGCTAACCCGAAAGGGCCTCACCCGTGACCAATCCCAGCGCCATCCCCGAACTCGCCCAGCATATCGCCAGCACGGTTCGGCAAGCCATGGACGAAATTCGGCCTCGACTCGTCGAGGCCGCGCTCACCGGCGATCGCGGCGAGAACGAGAATCTCCGCCACAGCGACAACTTCCTGTCCGAATACGACCTCTGGATGCACCGGCGGTACAAAGAACTCCTCGGCCATCATCTGCCCTCCTTCGTCTACGCATCCGAGGAAGCCGACCCCGAGGTCATCGGCAGCGACCCCGATCCCGATCTCTGCGTTCTCGTCGACCCCCTCGATACCAGCGAGCTGGCCGTGCGGGGTCTGTACGGATACACCCACGTCATGGTCTACTCACGCCGACAAGCCCGACCCATCACCGCCGTCGTCGGAGACATCTTCCATCACTTCCAGCTTTACCTCGCCGCCCAGGACCACGACGGAACCGATCGCGCATTCCTGATCACAAGGGACGGACGCGAACACGTCCTCGACCGACCATCTCAGGCACGTCTGTCCGAGGCGCTGGTGACGAACTACCTCATGCGGCCCGAACAACGGTTCCACCCCCTCGCAGTACAACGCGACTTCTTCACAGCGCTCAGCGCGAAATCCGTAGATGGCAGAGCCAGGGGCCGCATCGGGCTCGATTTCGGATCCGTCGGACTCTGCCACGTCGCTGCTGGGTTTTCTGACGCGATGATCGAGTTCGCCAAAGGCTTCGCGATCTGGGATCTCTCCCCGGGGCGCTATATTCTGCGAGCCGCAGGCGGTGAAGTGGTCGACTTGCACGGCGCGCCTTTGACTCTCGATGACAATCTGACGTCATTGGCAGACATCAAGGACGCAATGAGTAAGCGCCAGAAGTTCATAGCCGCAGGGAATGTCCACCTTGCCAGGGAGATTCAGAAACTGTTGCGGTGACGCACCTGCTCAGTGCCGACCGGGAACAGGGATATCACGCAGTACCGAATCCACTACCGCGCGGGAGGTCTTGGCCACCGATTCCATACCGCCGTCGCCGAAATCCTTTACCCCGTCGCCCACATTCCACAGGTTGGCGATCGGGGTGGCCGGACGCAGATCGGTGCCGGGCGAGGCGTGCTGGGCCGGCCAGTCGTCCCGGTTCACCTTCACCGAAAGCACTCGGGCGGTGTCGAATCCGGGCACCGCCTCGCGGAGATCCTCGAGCAGTAGCTGCGATTCCCGCTCGCTGTCGAAATCGCCGCCCGCGGGCAGGCCCCAGCCGAGATACAGATGCCATCCGGGCGGAGCCATCTCCGGGCAGGTGGCGGTGAAGTTCATCAGTTCGAGCAGTCTGCTGTTGCGGGTCGGGCCGAAGGTCATGGCGCCGAAGCGGCCCAGCGAGGTCGGCATGGCGAAGTTGACCGCCATCAGCGCGGCGGGCCGGACGGTTTTGACCGCTTGTAGATAGGACTGCGGAAAGTGTTGTTCGCCAACGAGTTCGACCGTCGCGCGCGGACCCGCATCGCTGATCGCGGCGAGACAGTCGATCTCGGTCTCGGCGCCGTCCGCGGTCAGCACCGCACCGACGACGTGGCCGTCCTCGATCCGCAATCGGCGCACCTCGGTCGAAGTCCGCAACCGCCCACCGAATTCGGTGAAACGGTCGAGCAGCATTCGCGAGAGCCCGATACTGCCCTCGGGATGGAATCCGAACTTGCGCAGGCCGGTGTTGTGCGCGAAGAAGGTGAAGACGGCCGCCGCGGGCAACTCGTCGGTCTCGGTGACGAAGAACGACGCCAGGGGATTTCGCAGCATGGCGTGGATCCATCGATTCTTGGTGAACCGGCTCAGCCACTGCTCGAAGGTCACCTCCTCCACCGCCACGCCGCGCTTGGCGGCCATGCGGGGGAGCCGGTCGAGGCTCACGCGGCAGATCCAGCGGAAGGTGCCGTTGGCCCAGCCGCCGATCACCGGGGTGAGATCGATATTCATGCGGCCCAGGCGCAGGACGACGGCCGGGCGCGGCACCCGGATGCCGCGGCCGGTGGCCGGGTCGGCGCCGTAGGGCACGCCGACGGTCCGGCACACCTGTTCCAGCGTGCCGCCGAATTCGAAGGCCGCGGCCCCGGTGTTGACCAGGAATCCGTCGATCGGTTCGGTCGAGGCGCGCCCGCCCACCCGATTCAGCCGTTCGGTCAACAGGACTCGATAGCCCTGCTGGGCGAGCAGGGTCGCGGCGCAGACGCCGCCGATCCCCGCACCGACCACCAGCACATCGCAGCGGTCATCATTCGTGTACATCCGTGCCTCCCAAGACCGGGACGGTGTCGGCCGGGCGCACCGAGCGCGACGGCCACCAATTCCATCTGCCCATCAGCTTCATCGCCGCGGGCACGATGACGACTCGGACCAGCGTCGCGTCGAGTGCGACCGCGACGGCGAGCCCGATTCCCATCTGCTGCATCAGCATGTTCCCGGCCAGGCCGAACGCGCCGAAGACGACGATCATGAGGATGGCGGCGCCGGTGATGAGCGGTGCGGTGCGGGCCATACCCCGCGCGACGGCGAGCCGATTGTCGCCGCTCGCGCGATACTCCTCGCGCACCCGGCTCAGCAGGAACACCTCGTAATCGGTGCTCAGGCCGACGATCATCGCGAGGATCAGCGGCGGCACGAACGACACCAGATATCCGGCATGGTCGAACGCCCCACCGTTCCATCCGTACTGGAACAGCATCACCAGCACGCCGAAGGTCGCACCGACCGACAGCACGTTCATCGCAATGGCTTTCAGCGGCAGGAATACCGAGCGGAACGACAGCAGCAGCACGACGTACACCGCGACCAGCATCAGTGCGATCACCAGCGGCAGGCTGTGGGAGATCACCCGGTTCACATCCTGTGAGCGCGCGGCGATGCCGCCCACCTCCGCGGTGAGCGGCGAGGGCAACTGATGGGTCCGATCCTCGATCCGGTTCAGCAACCGGGTCGTCGAGGGATCGGCCGGATCGTGCGCGGGAATGACCTCGACCACGAAGCGGTGCGCGTCGGCGGGCACGAAGTAGCGCACGCCCTGCTGCGCGTCGGCGGGCAGCCGGTCGAAGGCCGCGGGCGCGAGCGCGGCGAACGGATTCGCGGGCGAAACCTGTTGCAGCACAGTCATCGCCGAGTTCACCGCCTGCACATCAGGCAGCGTGCCGACATCGTGGACGAAACGGGTCAGCTCATCGGCCACGGCCGGATCGGTGACCGGGGCCGGGCTCTGGACCACCACCTGGACCGGCAGCGCGGCGCTGGGACCGAATTCGTCGGCGATGTACTGAGATCCGATCCGCACCGGCGACGACGCGGGCAGCACGCGCAGATCCGGCAGCGACAGGGTCATACTCAGCGCCGGAATCGCCAGCAGGATCAGCACCACGGCCCCCGCGGCGAGGAATGTCACCGGTCGCCGCATGACCGCCAGCGCGGCCCGATACCAGCGATGGCCGGTCAATGCGGTGTCGTCGGCGGTCTCCGCGCCGCCGATGCGGCCGGGCAGCCGCACCGCGCCGGTATTGATCCGGTGACCGAGTAGATGCAGCAGCACCGGGGTGAGCAGGCTCGATACCAGCACCGCGATCGCCACCACCAGCGCGGCGCCCGCGGCCATCGAGACGATCGCGTTGAGCGGCACCACGAACAGCGCGGCCGCCGCGACGATGATCGTCACCCCGGACGCGATGACCGTATGTCCCGCGGTGGCCACCGTGCGCGCGACCGCCGAACCCACGTCCCGCCCGGCGGCGAGTTCCTCCTTGAACCGTTTGATCGTGATGAGCGAATAGTCCACGCCGACACCGAGGCCGAACATCAGCACGACGTTCTGGACGAAGATGGACAGCTCGACATGCCGCGCGACGACACCGAGAATGCCCAGCGCGAACACCACATTGGTCAGCGTGGTCGCCAGCGCCGCGAGCATGGCGACCACGCTGCGGAACAGCAACAGCAGCACGAGCGCGACCAGCGGCAGGGCGATCGCCTCCGCGCGGACCAGGCTCAGCACCGAATCCTCGTTGATCGCACCCTGGAAGATCTGCACATTCACCAGCGCCACATCCAGGCCCTGGGAGTCGAAGCGGGCATTGAGATCCTTCTCGATGCCGGGCAGATCCTTGGTCGCCTCGTCGTCGGACAGCCCCGAACCGACGGAGGTCACCACCGTCGCGCGATCCTTGCCCAGGAAGGTGCCCCGGGCCAGCGGCGACAGCGTGCTCCAGCCGAAGCTGCTCGTCACGCGCAGCCGCGGATCCGACCGCACCTGATCGAAGACCTCGCGGGTGCGCTGATCGAAGGCGGGGGAGGCGGCGGTGTTATCGCGGTCGTGGACCACCAGCGCAGCGGAGGTGGCCCCGCGTCCGACCAGGCCCTGCGACAGCAGATCCCGCACCGCCACGGTGCCCGAACCGGCGACGTCCCAGCCGCCCGCCTGCAGCGATCCGGTGAGCGAGACGGCGCTGATCCCCCCGGCGACCAGGAGCACCACCCACACCGCGACGAGTCGCCACCGATTGCGCGCGGCGAAACCCGAAACGGCCGCGGCCCAACCGGATCCGTCGGCCGGGGGCGGTGGGTCCGAATCCTCGGGCCGATGCTCCGCGGGCGCGGTGTCCGGACGGCTCGTCATGGGGCGGTTCCGGGGGCGGTCGCACTCTGGGTGGTCGCCAGTTCGCGCACCATATCGATGACATCACCGATGGTGCGCACCCCGCCCAGCTGTTCGCGTTCGACGGTGCGGCCCAGTTCCGCCTCGAGCAGCTCGATCAGGTCGACGAAGTCGATGGAATCCATACCGAGATCGTCGCGCAGATCGATCTTCTCGTCGTCCAGTTCGTCGGTCGACATACTCAAAGTGTCGCTGAGCATCCGGATGACCCGCTGACGAATGAGGTTGCGATCCAAGACTTCCTCCTAGGATTCGGGCGTGTCGCACGATCAGCGACCCAGCCGGGGTTGCACGGTGGCGCAGACCTCGCCGGTGGCCGCGACGAAGCGATCGATATCGGCCTCGGTCACCACCAGCGGCGGTTGGATGCGCATCACCTGATTGGTATTGGCGGTGATGAAGGTCAGGATGCGGTGGTCGGCGCCGAGCGCGGAGACGAATCGCATGCACAGCAGATCGGTCAGCGCCTGTTCCATCGCCGCGCCCGCTTGGCGCAGGCTGGCGCTCACCACATCGGGCAGCGTGTCGGCCAGCTCGTGCAGGCCGCCGGGCAGGCGGGTCAGCGCCTCGCCGACCGCGGCGCCGGTCGCGCCGGTGAAGTAGCCCGGCTCGAAGGCGATCGCGTTCATCAGGCCCACGCCGCGGGTCTCGGCGATGAAATCGTAGGGTGCGCAGACCTGCGACAGCCCGGCCCGCAAGCGCTTGCCGAGCCGATCGGCGCGCGCCGGAAGTTCCTCTCCCACAATCACATCCAGTGTCGCCAGCGCCACGGCGGCGGCGAAGTTGCCACCGCCGAAGGTGGAGGTGTGGGCGATCGAGCGGGTGGGGGAGGCGTAGGCGGCGTCCCAGATCGCGGCCGTGGTCAGGGTGGCGCCGATCGGAACCAGCCCGCCCGACAGCGATTTGGCCAGGCACAGCACATCCGGCTCGACCAGCTGCGATTCACAGGCGAACATCGTGCCCGTGCGGCCGAGCCCGGTCTGGATCTCGTCGACGATGAACAGCGCGCCCGCCTCGCGGCAGATCCGCGCGGCGGCGGCGAGGTAGCCCTGCGGGGCGATGACGACGCCGCCCTCGCCCTGGATCGGTTCGACGATGAAGGCGGCCGCGCCCGTGACCGCGGCGCGCAACGCCTCCTCGTCGCCGTAGGGGACCTGGATGCAGTCGGGCAGCAGCGGATGGAACTGCGCCCGATGCGATTCGCGGCCGGTGACCGAGAGCGCGCCCAGCGTCTTGCCGTGGAAGCTGTTGTCCGCATAGATGATTCGGGTCCGACCGGTGGCCGCGCGGGCCATCTTCAGCGCGGCCTCCACGGCCTCGGTGCCCGAATTGCTGAAGAAGACCCGCTCCATCGCGCCGGGCGCCAGGTGGCACAGTCGTTCGGCGAGTTCGCCGGTGCGCGCGGGCACCGAGGTGTACTGCACGAAGGTCGGTTGCCCGCCGGTCAGGAATCCGCGCGCGGCGCGGGTGACCGTCGGATGGTTGTGGCCGACGTTGAGGCAGCCGTATCCGGCCACGAAGTCGAGGTATTCGGTGCCGTCAGCGGTGGTCAGAACGGCGCCGCGGCCGCCGACGAACACCCGGTCGATCCCGTGCACGGTATACATCTGCCCGACGCGCGGATTCACGTACTTCGCGAATCTCGTCCGGGCCAGGGTGCTTTCGTCCATACCGCCGCCGCGTATCCGGCCGCGGACGGCGGCGAATGCGGCCAGGCGTCCGGCGGGCAGCGGCCTGCCCAGGCTGGCCGGCGGCGCGACCCGGAAGCCGTGCCGGGCGGCGAGCGCCCCGATCTCGCCGACCCGCTCGGTATCGAGTGTCCTTCCGAGAGAATAGTTTTCGGCGCGCTGCTCCAGTCCCAGCACGATGGTCTCGGCGAGGCAGCCGTTGAGCTGTTCGGTGAGACCGAACGCGGATCCGAGTATCGCACCCGCCCCCGACATCAGGCCGCCGTCGAGGATCAGCACATCGTCGCGGGGCCGCTCGGCGCGGACCACATCCCGCGGCAGTGCGACATCGATCACGACCGTGCCCGGTCGCAACGCCGATTCCTCGATGATGCCCCCGGTGGAGGAGGCCGACAGCACGACGGTGCTGCGGGACAGACATTCGGAGATCTGATCGACGATGCTGATCCGATCGCGGTGCCGCTGTGGGAATTCCGCGAGCAGCAGTAGCGGATCGACCCGGCCCTTGCGGCAGGTCAGCAGGACCGTCGCGCCATCTTCGAGCAGCAGTGCGGCCAACGCGCTGGCGATGGCACCGGGGGCGCCGATCACGCCGATGGGTACCTCCTCGATCCGCTCGCCCAGGGCGTCGAGTACCTCGTGCACCAGGCGGTGCGCGGCGTACACGGTCAGGGAGTTGCCGCTGGTGACCGGGATGTCGACCTGTTCGGCGATGCGCAGGCCGCGGTTGCCGATGATCGAGGTGGCCCCGCCGAGCCCGACCAGTTCGGCCCCGCCCGCCTGCAGCGCGCGCACCTGATCCACCACATAGGACACCGAATCGGAGACCCGGCCGAGCAGATCCTGTGCGGTATAGGGGATATAGCGCACCTCACCGGAACAGGTAGCGCCCGTCGGCGAGACGACCTGCCCGAACGACGGGACCGGAAGATACTGTGCCGCCGATCCGCCCGACCCGCGCCCGGCACGTCCGGCGACGGTCGCGGTGAGCAGGCTCGCGGCCCGAATCATGTTCTGCTGTTCCACCGAGACCGGATGGACCAGAAATCCGAACTTCACCGTGACCTCCCACTCGGCAGTACGCCTGCCAATGACAATGCGCGGCTGGACAATTCGTCGCGCTGCCAGCTGAACGCCGACAACATGCTCAGCCCGTCGCCCTCGTTGTTGTGGCCCAGGACCACGCTGTACAGATCGATGCCGTGCGGCCGGGTCAGCCGCGCGAGGTCGATATCGTCGAATGCCAGCACCCGGCGGTGGCGCACGGTGAGCGGGCCGACGGTCCGATCCCAGTCGTCGTCGAGATGGCTGACCACGCTGGTCTGGGTGCCGATCGCGGACAGCCGATGACTCTCGCGATAGGTGCGGATCACCGAATGACCGCCGTTGACGAACCGGAAGATGCTCAGGTTGTGCGGGAACGGCGAGCCGTCGACGACGATCTGCTGGATCAGCGTCGGCACGATATCCGGTGTCAATGCGGCCGAGCCGTCGCCGATGAAGGCCAGCACGTTGGTGTCGCGCCGGGTGATCACGCCGGGTAGCGCCTGCAGCGCGTCGCCCATCAATGCCCGGCCGAACCAGCCCGAATAGCCGACGCGGGTGCGCGGCAGATTGCAGGTGGCCGACAGGCCCGCCCGGCCGACGTCGTAGACGCCGAGGTAGTCGTAGCCGTCCTCCTCGATGAGCCGGACCAGTTCGGTGCGGAATCGACGGACGAAGTAGTTGATCGTCATCGGCCGAATCGGCAGCAGCCCGATGACATCCGAGCGCGAATCGGTGGTGGCGTCGATGGCCCCCTGGCGCAGCGCGAGCACCGCCGGGTCCACATCGAGCCGGTCGAGCAGCGCGCGCAGCACCTTCTCCGGGTCTCCGGTGACGACGATGCCCGCGAACGGCGCTCGATCGCGGTCGTCGGACACGATCTGGGCCGGGGCGATCCGGCGCAGCGCCGGTTCGGAGAACGGGGTGTCGATCTCGGCGATCGGTGTGTCGACGAACAGCAGGGCCTGTTCGTCGGCCGGGCGCACCCGGCCGTCGGAGTAGAGGTATTCGTAGACCCGCGCGGAGTAGCCGTACAGGCTCATCGTGCCGAGGAACTCCCGCACCGCGACGCCCTGGCGATAGGCGGCGACCGAACCGGGCCGGGCGAGTGAATCGGTAAGCGCCACACCGGCGTTGGCGGCGAGGGTGTAGACGAGTTCGCGCCCGGTGTCGGTCAGTTCGGCGGGCTGGCACAGCAGCCGTTTGGGCGCGGAGTTGATCAGGTCCACGAGATCCTCGAACGCGGTCGGACGCACCTCGATCGGGGGCGGCGGCGCGGCGGGGAGAATCTCGATCGGATCCAGTTCGCCCGCGACCTGGAGCACATCGCGCGAGGCGATGATCAGCAGCGGGCCTCGGCCCGCGCGATAGTGCGCGAACGCCTCGGCCAGCCCGCGCGGGATATCGGCGGCCACGGCAATGTGCACGAGCGCGATTCCCTTGGCCCGCAACGCCTCTCGCGAGTCCTCGTGGCGGTGGATGGTGCCCTGGAACGGATACCACTGTCCGGGCCGGGAATCGGCGCAGACGATGAAGCCCGCCGCGGCGACGCGGCACAGATTGGCCAGCGTGCCGCGGAATTCGTCGTGCATACCGCTGGTGGTGACGATGAGATACGGCGCACGGTCCAGCGACCAGCGGGCCAGCGCGGCGCAGGCCAGGCTGTGTTCGCTCGGGCCGCGCACGACCGGATTGCCCTGCCGCCGCGCGTGTTCGCCGAGATCGTCGATGAACGAGGCGACGACCGAGCCGGTGTAGTAATGCAGCCCCCAGTCGTTGCCCGCCGCCTCGTCGAGGAAATCCGCGAGCGCGCCGGCCAGGGCGCTGCGGCCCAGGTCGGGGCGGAATCTGTTGGTGCGGTGCGCGTGGATCGAATCGACCACCGCGCAGGCGATATCGGCGGTGACGACCCAGTCTTCATCGGGCCGCCAGCGCGGGGTGAAGTGTTCCAGCGAGACGAACGGGTCGACATCGGGATCGGTGTAGATCTGCACGGTGGTCGGGGAGGGCTCGAACTCGATCGAATCGGGCAGCGCGGCGGCCAGTTCGGCGATCCGCCGCTCGAGTGTGGCCGGATCGGTGACCCGGTAACGGTATTCGTGGTGGTCGACAATGAGCAGGGTGAGCACCGACCCGGCCGGACAGCCCGCCTGGGCCACCGCGTCCGGGACACGTTCGAGTGAGGGCGCCTCGACCAGGCGCAGGGCGTCGTCGGGAGTGGCCAGGGCGAGAAAGCGCCGTGCCCGCGCCAATACTTGGCGATACTCGTCGCGATCGGGTACGGCGGATGCCGACAAATCGGTCACTGCGCGCACGGCAGCCGCCGCCACGATATTGTTATCGGTCACAACAATGATCAGTCGGGTTGGAGGTTCGGTTCCTGTCGGCAATAGTGCCTCCCCGAAATGTGGTCGTGCAGTGATTCTTCCGCCCCACCTCGTACGAGTGAACCAGCCGGATCGCGGCGGCGTCAACACCGGTCGCCACCTGATCGCGGACGATCTTCGACTATCAGTAATATGCCGAATGAAACGTACCGGATAACCAAGTCATCCAGACCCCTGAACAAGGGGCATCGGCTCGCTGTATTCGTATTGAGCAACCAATGAGAGACGCATCGGCGTCGACGTGAAACGGGTGTGCACACTGCAAACGCACGCGGACGGCAACAATGCGGAAACCCGGCCATGAAGATCACCGTTTTAACGCAAGGCCCCAGAACTGTCCAGCGTTGACACGTTACTCGCCGTAGCAGTAACGTCACACAAGTCCGACGTCACATTGCTCGGGGGAAGATCAATCGCGGATATCTGATTCCAGATTGCCCCTACCAATTCGGGGCACTCCATTAGTCCGCGCTCGAAGACAGCGTAGTCAACCGATCCTCCGAGTCATCTCGACGCGCGTTACCAGCACGAAAGAGGAGCTGATCAGTGATTACTCTGGAAGAGGTCGAGACCAAGATCAAGCAGAAGCTGAAAGGCAATTTCCCGACCGGCCTGGTGCTCACCGAGCAGACTCCCCTGGAGGATTTGGGCTTGTCCAGCCTGCAGACCGCGGAGATCGTCTTCGAGATCGAGGAGGACTACGAGATCGAGTTCGATCCGGCGCAGGCGGCGGACGTCAAGACGCTGGGCGCCCTGGTCGCACTCGCGAACGAGATACTCGCCGAGAAGTTCCCCTCGGAAGAGGAGGTGCCGCGATGAACGGCCGCGAGCATTACATCTATATTCTCGTCGCCTCTCTCCTTCCGTTCGCCGGAGTCGTCGCGGCCGTCGTGCTGCTGTGGAATTCACTGGTCGGACCCTCTGATATCGCGGTATTCGTGATCATGAGCGTGATCGCCGGACTGGGTGTCTCCATCGGTTACCATCGGCTCCTCGCGCACCGCGCGTTCAAGACCTATCGTCCCATCAAGATCTTCCTTGTTACTGCGGGCGCAATGGCGGGTCAGGGGCCGCCGCTGATCTGGGTCGCCCATCATCGCCGGCACCATCGCGTCGCCGATAAGCCGGGCGATCCGCATTCGCCGTATTTCGACGATCAGGCCGGGCCGCGCGGCGTGCTGAAGGGTTTGTGGCATTCGCATCTGGGCTGGCTGTTCGACAAGCATCTCACCTCCGATCCGGTGCGGTATTGCCCCGACCTCTGTCGCGATGCCGATATCCGTTTCCTGTCCATTCGTTTCCTGCCGGTAGTACTGGCCGGTCTGCTTTTACCGGGACTGCTCGGGCTCGCACTCACCGGTACGCTCGCGGGTTTTCTCACCGGAATCCTCTGGGGCGGGCTGGTGCGGATGTTCATCGGAAATCACGTGACCTATTCCGTCAATTCCATCGGCCATTACTTCGGCGGGCGGCGTTTCGATACCGCGGACGAATCCCGCAACGTGGCCTGGCTGTCGATCCCGTCGTTCGGCGAGTCCTGGCACAACAACCACCACGCCTTCCCACGGTCGGCGCGGCACGGAATGCGTTGGTGGGAACTGGATCTCAGCGCGATCACCATCTACTCCCTGGAGAAGACGCATCTGGCCTGGGACGTGATCCGCATCGATCCGGCCAAGCTGCGGATGCGGGCCGACGGGCTCACCCGGGTCGGTAGCGGCCGCGCGGCGCCGCATCAGCCGCTGCGTCCCCTCGCCGAACGCGGACAGGCGAGCACCAAGGACAGGGGTCCGATCGATGTAGCGGACGTCGAATGACTCTGTGGCAGCGATTGATCGCCGACGCACGGGGATTCGACTCGTGTGCCCGGTTCTGGGTCGATGGCGATTACACCTCGATGACCTGGGGTGAGCTGATCGACGAGGCGCAGCGAACGGCCCCGGCGCTGCGCCGGCTCGGGGTCGGACCGGGCACCCGGATCGCGGCCGTGCTGGCCAACGGCCCGGGCGCGGCCCGGGCCCTGACGGCGGGCTGGATATGCGGCGCCGCCGTGGCCTCGCTGCCGGTGCGGGTGGCCGGAACCGATGCGGCGGGCTACGCCGAACAGTTGCGCGGCATCTGCGAGCACCTCGAACCCGTTGTGCTGCTTGCCGATTCGGCCACCCTGGCGGCATTGCCGCAGCCGGTGCACCCCACCGTCGCGGCGCATTCGTTCGAATCGCTGTCCTCCGACGGGAGCGCCGCCGAGCCGACTCCGCCCGGCGAGGACGAGGTGGCGTTCATCCAATACTCCTCGGGCAGCACCGGCACACCCAAGGGGTGCATGCTGACGCCGCGGGCGATCGCTGCCCAGCTCGATATGCTCGCGCATCTCACCGCGGCCGAACCGGGCGAGATCGGGGTCACCTGGCTGCCGTGGTCGCACGATATGGGTCTGTTCGGCGGACTGCTGAGCGGTTGGTGGAACGACGTCACGACGTATTACTCGACGCCGCAACGGTTTCTGATGTCCCCCCGCACCTGGTTCGAGGATATCGCCCGCTACGGCGCGCATTACACGGCGGGCAGCCCGACGGCCCTGCAGGTCGCGGCGCGCGTGACCGCGCTGCGCGTCAAGGAGCTGCCCGGGTCGCTGGATCAGTTGAAGGCGGCCATCATCGGCGCCGAACGGGTGCACTGGGAGGTCCTCGAGGACGCCATCGCCAACCTCGGCCGATTCGGGCTGCGCCGCCGGGCCCTGATGCCCGCCTACGGCCTGGCCGAGGGCACCCTGGCGGTCACCGCGACGCCGATATCCGAGGAGCCGCGTTTCCTCGCGATGGATTCGGTGGCCCTGGCCGCCGGTCTGCTGCGCCGGGTCGATCCGGACGATCCCGGTGCGACGAAGGTCGTCAGCGCCGGTCCGGTCTGCACGGGGATGACGTTGATCGAACCCGAACCCGGCGGGGATCGGTTGGCGCCCATCAGGTTTCGCTCGGTCTCGCTGGCGACCGGATACTACGGCGACGCCACGCGCACCGCGGAGCATTTCAGCGACGGCGTGCTCGACACCGGCGATCTCGGTTTCGTCGTCGACGGTCACCTCTATCCGGTGGGCCGCAGCGACGACATGATCTCCGTCGGCGGCCGCAATGTGTATCTGCGCGAGGTCGAGAAGGCCATCGAGGCGGCGAACGATCTGCGGTTGGGCTGTTCGACGCTGATCGATACGCGGCTACCCGGCCGGTCCCGGCTGACGCTGCTGCTCGAGACCGGCGCCCGGGTGAATCACGAGGCGGTGGCGCGCCGCGCCGCGACAGCGGCGATGTCGACCGGGGCGTTGCTGCTCGAGGAATGTGTCTTCCTGCGCCGCAACGCGTTACCGCGAACGCCGAGCGGGAAGGTGCAGCGGCACCGCTGCCGTCAGCTGCTCGCCGAGGGGGGATTCGCGCCCGTCGCGACGATACAGCTCGCCGAGTCCCTATGAAGGCGAGCGAGTCCATTCGACAGTGGTGGGGGAGTTCAGAGGAAGCGGTGAGGCAGGCCATATGAAAGTTGGCTCAGCACAACGGAAACGACACATTCTGGTGACCGGTCCATCCGGGGTGATCGGACGCGCGCTGGTCTCCGAGCTGTCCCGCCATCACGTCACCGGACTGGTCCACGCCGATACCGAACTGCCCGATGTCGACGAGGTGGTGCACGGCGATCTGTCCCGGCCGTGGCTGGGCCTGACCGAATCCGGTTGGCACGAATTGGCCGAACGTACGGACGTGGTCGTGCATTCGGGCGCATTGACCACCTGGGGCCAGGACCGGGCCCGCTATCAGGACATCAACATCGACGGCACCGCACGGGTCGTCGAATTCGCCCGCCGGGCCGGTGCGCCCGTGCACTATCTGAGCACCTGTTTCGTGCACGGCATCGAACGCACCGGACTGGCCGGGGTCGCCGAGGACAACGTGGTCCGCCCCTATGTCTGGTCCAAACTCGAGGCGGAGCGGTTACTCGCCGCGAGCGGGGTGCCGTATTCGATCTTCCGGCCCACCAATCTGGTCGGCGACTCCCGGACCGGGGCGAGCAGCAAACGCCAGATCGTGCAGGTGATGTCGGAATTCATCTGCCGCGGCAAGGCGCCCTACCTGCCCGCGCATCCCACCAACCGGCTCGATTTCGTCCCCCTCGACGTCACCGTCGACGCGGTCGTGCGGGCCGTCGAGGCGGATGATCTGCGCGGACAGATCTATTGGCTCACCTATGGCGGCGACGCCATGACCGTTCCCGAGGGCCGGGAGATCCTCACCGAACACGCCGAATCACTGGGGCGGGACCTGGGGGAGCTGCGCATCGTCGATCCGCGGCGACCGCTGCCCGTTCCGCTGGCCGAACTGCATCCGCTGAGCCGGTCGTTCATCAAGGTGCTGATCGACGTGAGCGAGATGACCTTCGAGGCGGGCGGCGTCCTGCCCAGCTCGAAAACCGAACTGGGACAGCGCCTCGGCCTGGACTTCCCCGATGACCGCGCCGCCTATCGCAACAGCCTGAAGTACTGGGCCGACGAATCCGCGTCCCCGACCTCGACGAGAAGGACCTGATATGGCGACGAGTGGAAGCTGGCAACCACCGGACCTGTCCGGCCGCGTCGCCCTGGTGACCGGCGCGAGCCGCGGCGTCGGACTCGGTGTCGCACTCGCCCTGGGCGAGTGCGGCGCGACGGTGTACGTCACCGGGCGCAGCACCCGCGCCGGCGGCAGCACCGAGGGGATTCCGGGCACCGTCGAGGAGACCGCCGAACTCCTCAGCGCGCGCGGCGGTAAGGGCATCGCGGTGCGGTGCGATCACACCGACGATGCCGACAACGCCGCGCTGTTCGAAATACTCTCCGCCACTGGACGATTGGATCTGCTGGTCAACAATGCGTGGGCCGGTTACGAGCGGTTCAGCGAGGAGGCGCCCTTCCATGCGCCGTTCTGGAAACAACCGCTGTGGCGTTACGACCTGTTCGCCGGATCGCTGCGCGGGCAGTACGCGGTCAGCAGGCTCGCGGCGCCGCTGTTGATGGCGGCCCCGGCCGGGCTCATCGTGAACGTGTCGTTCACCGACGGTGAGGTGTACCTCGGCCAGATGCCCTATGACATCTGCAAATACGCCTCGGATCGGATGGTCGTGGGCATGGCCTACGATCTGCGCAAGACCGACGTCGTCGCGGTGGCGCTGCATCCGGGATTCGTGCGCACCGAACGAGTCGCGGGCGCATGGGAATTGGTCGGCGAGGGCCCCGCCCAGATCGCGCATTCGCCCGAATACGTCGGCCGAGCGGTCGCGGCGCTGAGCGCCGATCCGGAGCTGGCGGCCTATTCCGGTGCCCGGCTGGCCGTCGGCGAGCTGGCCGACAAGTACGGCTTCGACGACGTCGACGGACGACGCCCGCCACCGTTCCGGCTGGAGGGCACCATCACCCTGGCCGCACGCATGGAACGGCTCGGGCGCATCGCCCGCACCGGCCCGGCACCGTCCCGCGGGGGCATGAAATGACCACCGACGCAGGCTATCTCGGGGCCTCGGCCGCAGCCATCCAACATCACTACGACGCGGGCAACGAGTTCTACCGGCTCTGGCTCGACCCCACCATGACC
Organism: Nocardia sp. NPDC051570; assembly: GCF_044454005.1. NCBI lineage: Bacteria > Bacillati > Actinomycetota > Actinomycetes > Mycobacteriales > Nocardiaceae > Nocardia > Nocardia sp. NPDC051570. The sequence continues at coordinate 58,413 of NZ_JBITDI010000011.1, forward strand.
TACTCCTGCGCGCTGTGGGAGGGCGAGGGCGACACCCTCGAACGCGCGCAGCAACGCAAACACGACTATCTGGCCGTCGGCGCGGACGCGGTCGGCGTCGAACGCGTGCTCGATGTCGGATTCGGTTGGGGCGCCATGGTTCGGCGGCTGCTCGACACCCACGGGGTGGAGCATGTGACGGGGCTGACGCTGAGCGCGGCGCAGCTGGCCACCACCACCGCCTGGGCCGACGAGCGCTGCGATCTGCGGCTGGAGAACTGGACCGATCATCGCCCCGCACAGCCCTACGACGCGATCGTCTCCATCGGCGCGATGGAACATTTCGCCGCTCCCGGGATGAGCCGGGAACGCAAGATCGAGGCGTATCGGCAGTTCTTCACCAGCTGCCGGGAATGGCTGCTCGACGGCGGCCGGCTCGGGCTGCAGACCATCGTGCGCGGCCACAACACCGACGCCGACTGGTCGATCCAGCGCGAGATGATCTGGCTCAACCGCTGGATCTTCCCCGAATCCGAAGTGCCCTGGCTGGCCGAGGTATTCGCCGCCGGCGAGGGGCTGATGGATGTGGTGTCGGTCCGCAACGACGCCGCGCACTACGCCATGACCTGCGGGGTCTGGTTGGACCAGCTGCGCGCGAACCGGGCGGCGGCGGTGGCGCTGGTGGGCGCGGAGACCGTCGAGCGCTACGAGCGCTATCTGAAGGTGTCGATCCAGGTGTTCCGCCGCCGCCACGCCGGTCTCGCGCGAATCATCTTCCAACGCTGTTAGATTCGAGAACGGACGACGATATGCCCACCGGCATCAGAGATTTCGGCAGCTATCTGCCCGGCCCGCCCGTCCCGGCGACCTTCTTCTTCACCGAGGCGGAGCTGGCGAGCCCGATCGCCAGCAATCCGCTGTTCAAGACGCCCACCACCCGCCATCATGTTCGCGACGAACGCGCCGCCGAGATGATCGCCGCCGCGGCCGGGCCGATGTTCGCCCGGCTCGGCATCGAACCGGCCGGTGCGGTGGATCTGCTGATCACCAATGTCATGCTGCCCGATCATCCGATCACCGGTTCGGGCGCGGAGGCCAGCCAGTTACTGGGCTGTAGTCCGCAGTGGATCACCGATCTGCACAACGGCGGCTGCGCCTCGTTCGGGTACATGCTGAAGATCGTCGATACGATGATCACCGCCGGGGCGGTGCGCACCGCGCTGCTGTGCAATGTGCAAAACGGTGCGGGACAGTTCTTCTCGCAACCGAAGGTGCGCAAGAGCCCGTACGCATCGGTGGCCGGGGACGGCTGCGGCGTCGCCTACGTCAGCGCGACCGACGGTGCGCCGCTGCTGGGGGCCAGCGTGCTCCATGCACCCGAATACGCCCGCGATCTCGGCCTGACCGGAACCAGGAAGTACTGGGAGCCGGGCACCGAGGAGTTGATGGTGAGCTTCCCGCACGAGAAACTCGGCGATATCATCGCGCGCGGCAACCGGCTGGTGCCCGAGGCGGTGACCGATGTGTGCAAGCAGATCGGGGTGGCCACCGAGGATATCGACGTGCTGATCACCAATCAGCCGAACAAGATGTTCCTGCAGAACTGGCGCCGAGCCCTCGGCGTGCCCGAGGAGCGGCATCTGGACTCCTATGAGGAGTTCGGGAACCTGTACACCGCCGGGGTGCCGGTGACCTTCGAACGCGCGCTGCGCTCCGGCGCGGTCACCGACGGCGATCTGGTCGTCGTCGCCGGATTCGCGCACGCCGGCGATATGGCCTCCGCGGCCGCGATCCGGTGGCGCGGATGATCCGAGCCGAGTCAGTCGCCCGGTCGGTCGAGCGTGAAGTAGGTGTCGCGCAACACCTGTCGCCCGTGCTGCTCCACCGACACGGTCAACTGCGCCGGGTCGGAGGTCCGGTGCACCCGCACCCGCAGCGCGGCCCCCGGAACGACCGGACGGGCGAAACGCACTCGGGAGCCGACGAATCGCTGATCCGCGTCCGGTCCCCCGGCCTCGGCCAGCACGCGTTCGGCGGCCGCCCACACGATCGCGTAGGTCGCCATGCCGTGCAGGACCACACCGGGAAGTCCGACGCTGCGGGCGAATTCGGGATCGAGATGGATGGGATTGTGATCCCCGCTGGCGTCGGCATAGCGGGCGGGCAGCTCATCGGGCAGCTCGATCTCGCGCTCGCCGATCGCCTCGCCCCGCTCGGGCCGGGTCAGGCGCGGCGAACCGCGTTGCACCCGTGGCTGTTCGGGCAGCAGCACCGTCGCGGTGCCGACCGTCGGCCCGGCGTGCACCTCGAGCATCAGCGCGGGCGCCGGTCCGATATCGAAGACCTCGGCGATGCGGGCGCGGATGTCGAGCGTCTCGCCGGTGCGCGGCGCGGCGCCGATCCGCACGGTCTGGGTGATGTGGATCAGGGCCTGCACCGATGCGTCGAGATGACGACCGCGCAGCTCTTCCATCGCCGGGCCCGCCAGCGCGCCGATCGCGAAAAGCGGTGGGACGCCACCGTTGCGGTCGACGGCCAGTTCATCCTGCAGGGTCGCCGCGGCATAGGCGCGCACCCGCTCGGCGTCGACCGTGGTCGTGGTCTCGACGTAAGGAGTCGGCGTAACGATATCCACTCTTGCCACCCTGCCAGATTGTCCGATGTGTCCCGACCATGGTGAACGAGGAGCCCCGGTGACTTCAACCGATGAAACCAAGCGATTGACAACCGAACTGGAATCCGTGCTGTCCGCGGTGCGTGCCGCGGTCCCGGTATTGCGTGCCAACGGGCTCGCGGCCGAGGCCGAACGCAGACTGCCGGAAGAGAATCTGCGACTGCTCACCGAGGCGGGGGTGTTCCGGGCCGCGGTGCCCGAGCGGTTCGGGGGCCTGGATCTGCCACTGATCGAGATCTGCCACCTGCTGGGCGAGATCGGCCGCGGCTGCGGATCGAGTGCGTGGGTGGCCAACTCCGCCACCGACGGCGCGTATCTCGCCTCGCTGCTGCCCGATCGGGCGCAGGAGGAGATCTTCGCCGACACCGATACCCGCTTCTCCATCAGTGTCGCCCCGACCAGTATGTTCGGTGAGGTCGACGGTGGTTACAAACTCAACGGCGCCTGCCCGTTCGCCTCCGGATGCCGCAGCGCCGAATGGAGTTTCATCCCCGGCGGCCTGCAGCGCGCCGACGGCAGCTGGGGGTCGCTGCTGGCCGCGGTGCCGACCTCGGAACTGGGCATCATCGACGACTGGCAGGTCAGCGCGGCGGCGGGGACCGGCAGTTGCACACTCACCATCACCGATGTGTTCGTCCCGGCCCATCGGGCCATCACGATCGATCAGATGCTGTTCGGCGGCGATCCGGGCCGCTGGAACGCCGCGATGCCGGGTCGCGGCTACTCGTTCATGAGCCTGGTCGTCATCGAATCGGCGGCGGCCATCGTCGGCATCGCCCGCGGCGCCTACGAGCTGATGCTCGAGCGCGTGCCGGGTCGGCCGATCACCTACACCACCTGGTTCGATCAGGTGCAGCATCCGCTCACCCAGATCCAGTTCGGTACGGTCGCAAGTAAACTCGCCGCCGCCGAGGCGCTGCTGGACCGCTGCGCCACGCTGGCACAGCAGCGCGCGGACGCGGGGATGGATCTGGCGACCGAGGAGAAGCTCGCCATCCGCGGCCACACCGGTTATGCGGTGCGGCTGGCCCGGGAGGTGGTCGACGAGCTGTACACCGCCGCCGGTGGTTCGGTGATCCGCAGCAGCAGCCACTTCCAGCGTTTCCACCGCGATGTGCTGGCCTTCGCCAATCACGCGCTGATGGCCCCGACCGTGGGCGCGGAGGCCTACGGACGCAGCCTGCTCGGCCTCGAACCCGCGAGCCCGCTGCTCTGACCGGGAGGACATCCGATGACCGATATCGCACCGGCCCGGACCGGCGCTGCGAACGCCGCGGTGAAGCACGAGATCTATTGGCGGGAAACCGAACCCGTGACCCCCGGCCCGCCGCTGCGGGGCGAGGTGACCTGCGATGTCTGCATCATCGGCGGCGGCTACACCGCGATGTGGACCGCGCACTTTCTGCACAAGGCCGATCCCCGGCTGCGCATCCACATCCTCGAGGCCGATTACGCGGGTGCGGGTGCGTCGGGCCATAACGACGGCTTCGTGACCCCGACCATCGGGCACAGCCTGGGCGCGCTGGTGCACCGGTTCGGCGCCGAACGGGCCAAGCTGGCCTATGCCGCGGTGGGCAAGTCGATGCTCGAGCTGAACCGCTTCTGCGTGAAGAACGAGGTGGACGCGGAATTCGAATCCGCCGGTTACTACCAGGTGGCGGCCGGCCCGGATCAGATCCGGCTGCTCGAGCGCGATCTCGACCTGGCCGCCCGGCTCGGCGCGCAGTCCGGTCTGGATCTGCTCGATCGCGAGCGGGCGCGGGAGCGGATCGACTCACCCGCGATCCAGGCCGCGGTGAAAGTCGGCGGGGCCCTGATCAATCCGCATCGGCTGGCGCGCGGGCTGTTCCGCACGGTCACCGCGGCGGGCATCGCGGTGCACGAGCAGACCCGGGCGCTGAGCGTGGAATCCACTGCGGTCGGGCATGTGGTGCGGACACCGCACGGGCGGGTGACGGCGACGACACTGCTCTACGCCACCAATGCCTATCAGCATCAGTTCGCCGAGTTCCGGCGCAAGGTGGTGCCGGTGTGGAGCTATGCCGCGGTGACCCGGCCGCTGACCGAGCAGGAGCTGGGCGCGGTGCATTGGCCGGAGCGGGAGGGGTTCGTCGAGGCGGGCAACTTCATCGTCTTCGGTCGTCTCACCGCGGGTAATCGGTTGCTGTTCGGCGGCGGTCGCGCCCACTACCGCTTCCGCCGGGATATGGATGTGCCCCGCCATATCGATAATCCGCGGGCCACCGAGACGCTGCGTGCCGTACTGGCCCGCTACTTCCCGGCCTGGCGGGAGGTGCCGTTCACCCACACCTACGGCGGTTGCGTGGCGATCACCCGGGAGGTCGTCCCGCATATCGGCGCGCTGGGCGATGGACGGTTCTACGCACATGGCTACTGCGGCAACGGAATCGCGCTCACCCACACCGCGGGCAAGGCCCTGCGCGATCTGATCCTCGACCGCGACACCTCCTACAGCAATCTGCTGTTCGTGCGCGGTAAGGAGAAGCCGTTCCCGCCCGAACCGCTGGCATTCCTGGGCGCGGGCGCGGTGTCGAATCTGCTTGCCGCACAGGATCGCCACCCAGGGCTGATCCGCCGCCAGCTCGTCTGATCCGGCGGGACAGCGCTACCCCTCGGGAGGGATACGAAGATGACCGACTCGTCGCCATTCGCCCACCGCGTCGCCGCCGCGGCGCCCGCGGACCGGTACGGGCTCTGCCTGGATCTGGTGCTCACCGAGACGGCCGCCCTGCTGGGGTGCCCGGCGAGCGAGGTCGTGCCGGATCGGGCCTACCGCGATTACGGCTACAACTCGCTGGCCGGGCTGGCGCTGACCGAGCAGTTGAAACAGGCCTCGGGCATCGATCTGCCGCTGACGATGCTGTTCGATCAGCCCAATCCGTCGGCCGTGGCCGGATATCTGCTCGAGCGGATCGCATCCAGCGGCGCGATCGAGGTCGCGGAGCCCGTGGTCGAAGTGCCTGTGCCGCAACAGGAGTCGTCTCCGGTCGAGATCGCCGACGCGCGGATCGCGGTGGTGGGCATGGCCTGCCGGTATCCGGGCGGGGTGCGTTCGCCGGAACAGTTGTGGGAGTTGGTCGCCGAGGGCCGCGACGCCATCGGTGAGTTCCCGGACGATCGCGGCTGGGATCTCGACCATCTCTATCATCCCGACCCCGGGCATCTGGGCACGAGTTCCGCGCGCTCGGGCGGATTCCTGCCCGATGTGGCCGATTTCGATCCGCAGTTCTTCGGCATCAGCCCGCACGATGCGGTGGCGATGGATCCCCAGCAGCGGCTGCTGCTGGAGGGCGCCTGGGAGCTGTTCGAACATGCCGGGATCGACTCGATCGCGTTGCGCGGCAGCAGGACCGGGGTCTTCCTCGGCGTCTGCGGCAGCGACTACTCCTACCTCACCCGTCCGCCGTCGGCCGGGCTGGAGGGCCGGTGGGGACTGGGCATGATGAGCAGCGTCGCCTCCGGCCGGATCGCCTATACCTTCGGATTCACCGGGCCCGCGCTCACGATCGATACCGCCTGTTCCTCGTCGCTGGTGGCGACGCATCTGGCCATGCAGTCGCTGCGGCGCGGGGAGACCGATCTGGCGATCGCCGGGGGCGTGCAGGTACTCGCGACGCCGAGCCTGTTCATCGAATTCAGCAGGCAGCGCGGGCTGGCGCCGGACGGGCGCTGTAAATCGTTCGCCGATGCGGCCGACGGCACCGGATTCTCCGAGGGTATGGGGCTGGTACTGCTGGAGCGGGTGGGCGACGCGCGGCGCAACGGCCACGAAATCCTTGCCGTGCTGCGTGGTTCGGCGATCAACTCCGACGGCGCCAGCAATGGGCTGACCGCGCCGAACGGACCCGCGCAGGAACGCGTGATCCGCGCGGCGCTCGCCGACGCCGGGCTGGGTCCGGCCGATATCGATGCCGTCGAGGCGCATGGCACCGGCACCATGCTCGGCGATCCGATCGAGGCGAATGCGATCCTGGCCACCTACGGTCGTGATCGGCCCGCCGAGCGGCCGGTGTGGCTGGGCTCGATCAAATCCAATATCGGCCACACCCAGGGGGCGGCGGGCGCCAGTGGTCTGATCAAGACCGTGATGGCGTTGCGGCACACCACCCTTCCGCGCACGCTGCACGTGGACACACCCACCCGCAAGGCCGACTGGCGCGCCGGAGCGGTGGCGCTGCTGACCGAATCACGCTCGTGGGCACCGGGTCCCGGCGACCGTCCGCGTCGCGCGGCGGTCTCGGGCTTCGGGGTCAGCGGCACCAATGCCCATCTCATCGTGGAGCAGGCCCCGGCCGTCGAGCCGATCCCGCCGGAACCCGACTGCGACGCACCACTGGTCTGGGCGCTGTCGGCGCGCACACCGAATGCCTTGTCGGCACAGGCCCGTCGGCTGCACGACCGGCTCACCGACCATCCCGAACATCCGCTCGATATCGCCTACAGCCTGGCCACCACCCGGTCGCCTCTGGAACATCGGGCCGCGGTGATCGGCGTGGACGCCGATGAATTGCTGTCCGGGCTGGCCACTCTCGCGGCCGGACGCGTCGGCGGTTCGGTGGTCGCGGGCCGGATCCGCTTGGACGGACGGTCCGCGGCGGCGGTCATGTTCCCGGGGCAGGGCGCCCAATACGTCGGCATGGGAACCGAATTGGCGCGGCACTATCCGGTGTACGCGCAGGCGTATCGACAGGTATGTGCGGAACTCGATACACATCTGGAGCTGCCGATCGAGACCATCGTGGCCGGTACCGCGGAGGCGGGGCTGCTCGATCGGACCGGCTACACCCAGGCGGCACTGTTCGCGGTCGAGGTGGCGCTGTATCGGCTCGTCGAATCCTTCGGGGTGCGACCGGCATATCTGATCGGACATTCGATCGGGGAGTTGACCGCCGCCCACGTGTCGGGCGTGCTCGACCTGGCCGACGCGTGCCGGTTGGTGACCGCCCGCGCCCGCCTGATGCAGGCGTTGCCGTCCGGTGGGCGGATGGTCGCGATCGAGGCGACCGAGGACGAGATCGGCCAGGATCTGATCGGCTCGGGCGGACGCGTCGCGCTCGCGGCGGCGAACGGCCCTGCGGCGGTGGTGATTTCGGGTGACGGCGAGGCGGTGACGGCGATCGCCGAACGATGGGCGGACCGCGGACGACGGACCAAGCGGCTCACCGTCAGCCACGGCTTCCATTCCCCACTGATCGAGCCGATGCTCGCCGAATTCGCGGAGATCGCCCGCACCATCACCCCGGGCGCACCGCGAATTCCGGTGGTGTCCAATGTGACCGGCGCGCCATCGAACGATTTCGGCACCGCCGACTACTGGGTCCGGCATATGCGCGGCACCGTGCGCTTCGGCGCGGGCATCGGCTGGCTCGCCGACGCCGGAATCGATACCTTCCTCGAGGTCGGGCCGGGCGGTGCGCTGTCGGTGCTGGCCCGCGAGGGCCTGGCCGACGCCGATCGCGGCGCGTTGGTCGTGCCGATCCTGCGGCCGCGCCGCGCCGAGGCGATCACGCTGCTGAACGCGCTGAGCCGCGCCCATATCGCGGGCCTGCCGATCGAGGTGGCGGCGATGCTGCCGCGGGGCGGGCGGCGGATCGGGTTGCCGACCTATCCCTTCGAACACCAACGCTTCTGGGTCGACCCGCAGCCCGCGGCCTCGGCCACGCGCGGCGTCGCTCCCGCTCGGCATCCGCTGTTCGACGGGTCGGTGGAGCTGGCCGACGGGACGGAATGGCTGTTCCTGGGCAGCTGGTCGCGGGCCCGGCAGCCGTGGCTCGACGAGCACACCGTATTCGGCAGCACGGTCGTCGCGGGCGCGGTCATGGTCGAGATCGCGGCGCATCTGGGTGGTCTGCTCGGATTCCCGGTGGTCGGCGAGCTGACCTCGGAGGCGCCGCTGCTGATTCCGCCCGATCGGACGGTGGCGATACAGGCACGCGTCACCGCTGTCGATCCGGCCCATCGATCGCTGACCCTGCACAGCGATGCCGGGGACGGCTGGCGTCGGCACGCCACCGCGACGCTGAATGCGGAACCGAGTGCCGCTGCGCATGATTCGACCGAACCGCCGCCCGCTGCGGAGGTTGTCGATATCACCGGGCTGTATTCGCGGCTGGCCGAGCGCGGTCTCGGCTACGGGCCGCGGTTCCGGCGGCTGCGCGCGGTGTGGCGGCACGGCGAGGATCTGTTCGCCCGCATCGAACCCGAACCCGCCGAGGAGTTCCTGCTGCATCCGGGCACGCTGGACGCGGCCTTCCATGCGGCCTTCCTGGCCAAGTCCGAGGATGACACCGCCTGGCTGCCGTTCGTGTGGTCGGGGGTGCGGATCCGGCGGGGGACACCGAAATCGCTGCTGGTGCGGTTGTCCGCGGCGGGTCCGGATGCGGTGGCGATGACCGCGGTCGACGAATCGGGTGAGGTCGTGGTGTCGGTCGACGCGGTGATCGCCCGGCCGGTATCGCTCACCCAGCTCGCCGCGGCGCAGGCGGGTGACTCGCTGTACCGCTGGTCCTGGAACGAGATGGACACGGCCGCAGCGGCTTCCGTATCCTTCGCCGTGCTCGGTGCCGCGGCCGACGGTGCGCGCCGATATCCGGATCTGGACGCGCTGGTGGCCGATATCGAGGCCGGGGTCGTGGTCCCGGATCTCGTGCTCGCCGATCCGGCCGAGCTGTTCGGGACCCATGCCGACGTACCGGGTGAGACGGCGGCGATCACCCATGGGGCACTGGGGCTGATCCAGCAGTGGTTGTCCCACAAGGCGTTCGCGACGAAGCGGCTGGTGTTCGTCACCCATGGCGCGGTCGCGGTCGATGCCGACGAGACGCCCGATCCGCGGGTCGCGGCGGTATGGGGTCTGGTCCGCAGCGCACAGAACGAACATCCGGACCGCTTCGCCCTGGCCGATGTGGACGGGTCCACGGACGTGGTCGCCCGATCGGTCGGCTCGGGCATCTCGCAACTGGCCGTGCGCGCCGGGACGGTGCTGGTGCCGCGACTGCGGGCGATGCGGGTGCCCGCAGAGCCGCCGCCGTGGCGCGGACTCGACGGCTCGGTGCTGATCACCGGCGGGACGAGCGGACTCGGCGCACTGGTCGCGAAACATCTTGTCGCCCAGGGTGTTCGCAGCCTGATCCTGGTCAGCCGCCGCGGCCCGCGCGCCGACGGCGTCGACGCGCTCCTGGCGGAGCTGACCGGTCAGGGCGCCGACGTCGAGGTGGTGGCCTGCGATATCGCCGATCGCGACCAGGCGGCCGTACTCATCGCGGAACTTCGACCCGACCAGCGGCTGCGCGCGATCGTGCACGCGGCCGGTGTCCTCGACGACGGAATGGTCGAGGACCTCACCGAGGAACGGCTCGCGAAGGTGCTGCGGCCGAAGGTGGACGCAGCCTGGCATCTGCACGAGCTGACCGCCGATCTCGACCTCGTCGCCTTCGTCCTGTTCTCCTCGGCCGCCGGTGTCCTCGGCGCGCCGGGACAGGCGAATTACGCTGCGGCGAACGCCTTCCTGGACGCCCTCGCCACCTGGCGCCGCCGCCACGGCCTGGCGGGTGTGTCGATGGCGTGGGGCCTGTGGGCGCAGCCGAGCGCGATGACCGGCGGGCTGAGCGCGGCCGACAAGGCGCGACTGGTCACCTCCGGCGTCCTGGAACTCGATCCGGACGAGGGCCTTCGGCTCTTCGACGCGACCGCGACCTCGCCCGAGCCGGTGGTCATCCCGATCCGCCTGGACCCGGCCGCCCTGCGCGCACCGCATTTCCCGGTCCCGACGGTGCTGGCCGATCTCGTGCCGCGAGCCTCGGCCGCACCCGCCACCGGTGCGCTCACCGCCCGGCTCGCCGAACTGCCACGCGCCGAAAGGATTTCGGAGCTGCTGCGACTGGTGTGCACAGAGGTGGCGAGCGTGCTGCGCTATCCGTCGCCCGAGGCGGTCGATCCCGAGCGGGCCTTCACCGATCTGGGCTTCGATTCGCTGGCAGCGGTGGAACTGCGCAACCGGCTGACCTTCGAATCGGGCCTGACCATCGCGACCACCGTGGTATTCGACCATCCCACCCCCGAGGCGATCGCGGGCTATCTGGACGAGCGGCTGTTCCCGCAAGACGTCGAGCCGGAACCCGAAGGGCCCACCGACGAACTGGACAGCATGGACGCCGAGGCGCTCGTGCGGCTCGCGCTGTCGGACGAATGACGGGAGGAGTCGCACGCCATGGCCGTCGACACCGAGGAACTGGTCCGCGCGCTGCGGGCATCGATGAAGGAGAACGCCCGGCTGAAGGCCGGTGGCCGGCACGGCGAACCGATCGCGGTGGTGGGCATGGCCTGCCGGTATCCCGGCGGGGTGCGTTCACCGGAACAGCTGTGGGAGTTGGTCGCCGACGGCCGCGACGCCATCGGTGAGTTTCCCGACGACCGCGGCTGGGATCTGGACGCCCTCTACCATCCGGATCCGGCCCATAGGGGCACCTCTTATGTGCGCCACGGTGGATTCCTGTCCGGCGTGGCCGATTTCGATCCGCAGTTCTTCGGGATCAGCCCGCGCGAGGCGCCCGCGATGGATCCGCAGCAGCGGCTACTGCTGGAGGGCGCCTGGGAGCTGTGCGAACACGCCGGGATCGATCCGATGTCGTTGCGCGGCAGCAGAACCGGGGTGTACGCGGGGCTGATGTATCAGGACTACACCTGGTTGGCGGCCCGGCACGCGGATACGCTGCTGGGCCGGTGGGGGATGGGCATGATGAGCAGCGTCGCCTCCGGGCGGGTGGCCTACGTGTTCGGATTCACCGGGCCCGCGCTGACCATCGATACCGCTTGTTCCTCGTCGCTGGTGGCGACGCATCTGGCCATGCAGTCACTGCGGCGCGGGGAGACCGATCTCGCGGTGGCCGGGGGAGTCACGGTGATGTCGACCCCGACGGTGTACGTGGAGTTCAGCCGCCAGCGCGGGCTCGCGCCGGACGGGCGGTGTAAATCCTTCGCCGACAGCGCCGATGGCACCGGATGGTCGGAGGGGATGGGGTTGATGCTCCTGGAGCGGGTGAGCGACGCACGGCGCAACGGCCACGAGATTTACGCCCTGCTGCGCGGTTCGGCGATCAATTCCGATGGCGCGAGCAATGGGCTGACCGCGCCGAACGGGCCCGCGCAGGAACGCGTGATCCGCGCGGCCCTCGCCGATGCGGGCCTGCGATCCGAGGATATCGATGCCGTCGAGGCACACGGCACCGGCACGACCCTGGGCGATCCGATCGAGGCGAATGCGCTGCTGGCCACCTACGGCCGCGACCGGCCCGCCGAGCGGCCGGTGTGGCTGGGCTCGATCAAATCCAATATCGGCCACACCCAGGGCGCGGCCGGGGCGAGCGGACTGATCAAGACGATCATGGCGTTGCGGCACAACACACTTCCGCGCACCCTGCATGTCGACATTCCCAGCGGCAAGGTCGATTGGAGCGCGGGCTCACTGGCCCTGCTCACCACCGAACAACCGTGGCCCACCCGTCCGGACACGCCCCGCCGCGCGGCGGTGTCGGCCTTCGGGGTGAGCGGCACCAACGCCCATCTCATCGTCGAGGAGCCGCCCGCCCCGCGCCCGGTGACTCGCGCGCCCGTCGCCCCCGGCACCGCACTGGTCTTCCCGGTGTCCGCGCGCACCGCGCGCGCCTTGGCCGCCCAGGCCCGCCAGCTCGAAAGCCGTGTCGCCGCACTGCCACCGGACCGGCTCCTCGATCTCGCGCGCAGCCTGGCCACCACCCGCGCCCACCTCGAACATCGCGCCGCGATCGTCGCGGCGACCGCCGCGCAGCTGCGTGCTGCGCTGGCGGTCCTCGCCGAGCGGCCGGTCCCGCCGCGGGCGGAGTATCGCGACGGCATCGCGCGCGGCGCGGGGGTCAAGGGCGGGCATCGGGTCGCGTACCTCATTCGCGCCGACGCGCGCGGCTGGGCCCGAGGCGCGGCCGAATTGCTTGACGCGACACCGATTTTCGCCGAACGTTTCCGGGCGTGCGCGCGAGCGCTGACCGCGGCCGGGGGAGCCGACCTCCTCGCGGTGGTCACCGGTGCGGACGGGGCGCCGCCGCTCGATCGCGATGATGTTGCGCGCCAAGGTTTGTTCGCCTTCGCCGTCGCCGCCGCAGCGGTGTGGCGGGCGAGTCTTCCCGACGCGCCGGTGATCGGCGAGGGTGTGGGCGCAACGGCCGCACAGGTGATCGACGGCACGGCTACCCTTGAAGCGGCTGCACGAGAGGCGGTTTCGGGTGCCACCGGGACCGGTTTCCAGGAGCGGATCGGAGGGCTGGTGTCGGCCGGGTATCGCACCTTCATCGAACTCGGCCCGCGATCGTCGGCACCCGTCGGCGCGCTGGTCGATGCCGAGGACGCGGCGGTGATCGCGGGGCTGGCACCGTTCGGTCCCGGCGGCGCAGGCGATCTCGCGGCCGCCATGGCCACGGCCTACGTCGCGGGCGCCCGCGTGCACTGGGAATCGTGGTATCCGTCGTCGCAGACCTATCATCGGATCGACCTGCCGACCCACCCGTTCCAGCGGCGTCGATTCTGGTTGGACACCAACCGATCCCGGCCCGCCGCGCCGCCGCCCGCCCGCACCCAGACGCTCGGCGCGCTGGTGCGCCGCGCCGATCTGACCGGCGATCTGGTCGGGGCCGCAACCATGTTGGCCGCGGCGGCCCGCTTCCGGCCCACCTTCGACGTGGCGGCCGGCGCCGCACACGGCGCCTCGGCCATGCTGCTGTCGGAGGGTGACGCGCCCGTGCTGATCTGCGTGCCGTCATTCCTGGCGGGTTCGGGACCGCATCAGTTCGTCGCTCTGGCAACTCGATTCGCGCGGCGACCGCGCGCGCTCGCGCTGACGCTGCCGGGCTTCGCGACCGCGACGGCGCTACCGTCATCGTGGCAGGTGGGGATCGAGGCGATCACCGAGACACTTCTCACCGCCTGCGGTGACACCCCGTTCGTGCTGCTCGGTCACTCCATCGGCGGGGTGCTGGCGCATTCGATGACCGAACATCTCGAACGCCTCGGGCGGCCGCCGCGCGGACTGATCATGATCGACACCTTCGATCCCGAACCCGAGGGACGTCACGAGACCTTCGGCTGGGCAATGCATCACATCCTGGCCCGCGATCCCGGCGGCGTCGTCGTCACCGACGACAACCTGCTGGCCATGGCCAACTATCTGCGCCTGTTCGAGGAGTGGAAGCCGTCACCGATCACCTCGCCCAGCCTCGCGGTGCGCGCCACGGTGCCGATCGATTCCGCTGCGCCGCGGCGGCATTGGGCCGTCGCCGATCAGCGGATCGACGTCGCCGCCGACCATTTCTCGATTCTGGAACAACATGTGTCCGACGCCGCCGAGGCCATCGAACCGTGGCTGCGAAGTATCAAGGGGTGAGGGTATGACCAGTGGGATGACTCAGCTCGTGCTGTTGCGCGAGCTGGAACCGACCGTCGAACAGAATCTCGAGCGCCACCTGTCCCTGGCCAAGGAATGGCATCCGCACGACTACGTGCCCTGGGACGAGGGCCGCAACTTCGCCGCGATGGGCGGAATCGATTGGGAGCCGGGACAATCCCGGCTGAACGAGGTCGCGAAGGCCGCGATGATCACCAATCTGCTCACCGAGGACAATCTGCCCTCCTATCACCGCGAGATCGCCGAGAACTTCTCCCGGGACGGCGCGTGGGGCACCTGGGTCGGGCGCTGGACCGCCGAGGAGAATCGGCACGCCATCGCCATGCGCGACTATCTCGTGGTCACCCGCGGCGTGGATCCGGTCGCGCTGGAACGGGCCCGCATCGAGCATATGACCGCCGGATTCTCCTCCACCGATGTCGGCGCGGATCGGAGCCTGCTGCATTCGGCGTCGTATGTGACCTTCCAGGAGTTGGCCACCCGGGTCAGCCATCGCAATACCGGCCGGGTCTGTGAGGATCCGATCGCCGACCGCATGCTGCAACGCGTCGCCGCCGACGAGAACCTGCACATGATCTTCTATCGCAACCTGTGCGCCGCGGCCTTCGATCTCGCGCCCGATGCGATGATCGACGCGGTGTCGCACATCATGCGCCACTTCAAGATGCCCGGCGCGGGCATGTCGGACTTCCGCCGCAACGGCGCGCTGATGGCCAAACACGGCGTCTACGACCTGCGCCAGCATCTGGAGGAGGTGGTCATGCCGGTGCTCAAACACTGGAAGGTGTTCGAGCGCACCGACTTCACCGGCCGCGGCGAACGGATCCGCGACGAATTCGCCGCCTTCCTCGAGGAGATGGCGCAGGTGAAGATCCCCCGATTCGAGGAGCAACGCGACCGGCTGCTCGCCCGCGAGGCCCAGCGCGGTCAGCGGTCCGGCGCTCCCGCGTTGGTGGTGGCCGCGGGATCGGATCGCGATGGCCAGTAGCACCCGCGTGGATGTCGAATTCCGGGTGCGCGCGGGTCCCGAGGTGGTGATGGCGGCGCTGACCGATCTGCGGCGGCTGCCGGAATGGTCTGCGCTGCACCGCAATGTCCGCATCGAATCGACCGACGATCAGGGCCGCCCGATCCGGGTGGCGCTGGATGCGACCTTCGGTCCGATCGTGGATCGGGAGCTGATCGAATACGGGTGGGACGGCATCGAGCGGGTGAACTGGAACGTGCTGAGGAGCAC
Source organism: Nocardia sp. NPDC051570 (assembly GCF_044454005.1). NCBI lineage: Bacteria > Bacillati > Actinomycetota > Actinomycetes > Mycobacteriales > Nocardiaceae > Nocardia > Nocardia sp. NPDC051570. The sequence continues at coordinate 73,755 of NZ_JBITDI010000011.1, forward strand.
CTATCTGACCATCCAGCGCGGCTCCTACACGCTGCGGCCCGATCCGGACGGGACGCAGGTGACGATGGCCCTCGAGATCGAGGCGAAGTTCCTCGCGCCCAAGCTGATGGTGCGCGGACTGCAATTGGCGACGTCGAAGACGGCGAGCAAACGGTTCAAGGCGTTCGCCGAATCCTATGCGATCTGAGCGAGGGTCGCCGTGAGATGTGTCGCGCCGGTGCGGGCATCGCGCAGCGAAAAGTGCCAGCCGCCAGCGTCATCCGGATGATCCACGAACAACTCGACCGTCCCCGGCAGCAGCAGCGGTTTACCGAATGTCACCTCGTAGCGCGACGATTCGCCCGTCACACCGGTCACCGCGCGGAGTACGGCCGCGGCCTCCCACATGCCATGCGCGATCGTGCCCGGGAAGCCGAGGATCCGGGCGCCGATGCGCGAGACGTGAATCGGATTGTGATCGCCGGAGGCCGCGGCGTACGCGTCGATGACCCGCTGATCCACGCGGATCGTCTCCTGCGATGCCGCCGGGGCCTGCGGTTCGGCCGTCGCGGACCGCCGCCCTCGGGCTTTCCCCTGTTGTTTCAGCAGTGTCGCGGTCTGCCGCCACACCGGCTCCGCCCCCGCCGACACCTCGCTGATCGCGTCGAACACCTTGCCGCGCCGATGATCACGCAGATTCTCGACATGCACGGCGACGGTGAGTGTTTCGTCGACACCGATCGGGCGCCGCTGTTCGATCACATTGCCGAGGTGCACCAGGCCGGGCAGCGCGAAGGGAAAGGTGCGCGACACCATCAGAGACATGGTGACGGGATTGGCCAGCACATACGGATAGGTCAGCGGGAGCGTGTCCGCGAGCGGCAGTCCGCACACCGTGGTGAAGGCGGCCAGATTGGCGCGATCGATCCGGACTCCGGGCAACCGCACGGTCGTCGTGGGCAACTGCGCCGACCGGGCGGTCAGCAGCGGTACCGGGAGCGATCCGGCGAACGCCCGCAGGTACAGGTCCCGCATCCGAGGGGTGCTGGGCAATTCCACGGTCGATGGATTCGTCACCACGGGCTCCTTCGGTGTCGAGGCCCAATTCTACTGCCGCCCAACCGCATCGGTAGGCGATCAGCTCCTGCGTAGGGTGCCGGTCACGGTGCCGCCCGGGCTCGCGGTGCGGTAGGCGAGGGATCCGTCGGTGTGCAGCTGGACCGTTGTCTGCGCGCTCGGATCGCAGCCCGGGCCGCCGGTCGCCGTGGTCGCGGACAGGGTCAGTTCGGTGTCGGTGGCGCCCGCGACGCGGTCGGTGTGGTCGCAGCGGACGCCGGAGGCCTTGTCGATGGTCGACGAGCTGGCGACATCGGCGTCGCTGTCGCCGCGGATGGTCAGGACCACATCGAAGGTGTCGTGGCCGTTGTCGGCCACGCCTCGCCATTCGCCGAGGAAGGTCGGCGGAATGTGCGCGGCCGAGGACGTGGAGCCGGTCTGCTCCGGACTGCGCAGATAAGCGATGATCGCGATCGCGACGGCGAGCAGCGCGATCGGGCCCACGATGGCCAGGCGAATCCGGTTCTTGCGGCGGATCGCCTGCTGCTGCGGTGTCTCCCACTGATCGCGAGCCACCCACCCGAGTCTATGCCCTCGGCCGCAACGGAATCCGAGTTTCCGGCCGGGCGGTGCGCTCAGGGCGCGACCGAGGTCCAGTCGGCGAATCCGGTGGGGTCGTGGCGGCCGAGCGTGGCGTGATCGAACATGCCCCAGCCCTCGGCCTCACCGCACCACGCGTGGGCGACGTATTCGACGACACCGTACGGGACGCGGGCGGTGATCGCCTGATCGGTGAAGTCGTAGGCGGTGGAACCCGACCAGCCGCGGCCCATCCAGCGGCCGTGCAGCCATTCGGGGTCGGGGCTGTATCCGCAGCCGATATGCAGGGCCACCTGGGTGCCGGGCCGGATGCGGACGTCCACCGGCTCGCCGTCGGGCGTGGTGAGCGATAGGCGCACGGACTCGACATGTCGTGTGCCGGAACGGTATCGGATGTCGACGCGAGGTCAGCCGAGCTGTTCGATCCGGCCGTCGGGCCAGATCCGCACCGCGTCGTTGAGTGTGCGATACCCGTCGGGGTCCTCCTGCACGATGACCACGATCGCGAAATCGTCGAACCGCAGCGGCACATACATCCACCAGAAACCCTCGAGGTCCCCGGCCGTGCGGCCCGGCGGCTCGGGCTCGCCGACCGAGCGGACACCCCACGACCGGTCCCGACTGCCCAGCCAGACCGCGGGATCCACCGTGAAGTCCGTGCGGTCGACATGCAATGTCCCCTCCCAGGTTCCGAGCTGTGCGAACCGGGTGGCTTGGATGGTGGGGCGGGTACCGGACAGGATCACATGCGGTTGTTCGCGCACGGCGGGGAACGATCCGGTCCAGCTGAGATCGCAGGACAAGTCCTCATGTTCGCAGATCACGCGGATCCGTCGCAGCGCTTCGGTGACCTCGACGCGATAACCGCCGACCCGCTGGGTGAGGCTTCGATCCTCGAGCGCGTCGGAGAATCGGACGCTGCGCTGCCGGTCGCCGTGACGGACGGTGACATAGGCATCGATGACGCCCAGATTCGGATATACGCCCATTCCGGTGACCAGGAAGGTGCCGCCGTCTCGGTCGTGGGCGTTGAAGTAGCTGCGGTCGTAGAAGTTCCGATCGCCGCCGGACACCCGCGCCATCGGCAGCGGAGTCTGATGGATCGGGTATTCGTCCAACGGCGCCGGAGCCGTTCCCGGGATAGGCATGGCCCAACGGTAACGTGTTCTCATTATCTCGCGCCGGGACCGCGCGACGGGGCTCACTGGACGGAATCCGGCCTTGACGCACAGCCCCGGTCGCGATAGCCGGATTGTCGGGAATCCGGCGCTTTCGGCTCGCTCGTGCTGCCCATTGTGTTAACTTCCGTTGATGTCTCCCATAATTCGGCGCGATCGGTGGGTTTCGTTGGCCGCGGTGGGGCTCGTCGCGGCGCTTTCGGTCACGGCATGCGGATCGGGTGGCTCGTCGAAGAAGGATTCCGCCGCCGCGTCGGGCGCGACGGCACAAGACAATACGACGTTGTTTCACGATATCTACAAAGAACTCGTGAACACCGACACCTCGCATTCGACCGGCAGTACCACGATTGCCGCGAATGCGGTGAAGAAACGCCTGCTCGATGCGGGATTCGCGGATTCGGATATCCAGATCTTCGAACCCGTGCCACGAAAGGGCAATCTCGTCCTGCGCTTCACCGGATCGGGGCAGCGGAAACCGTTACTGCTCATGGCTCATCTCGATGTCGTGGAGGCCAAACGCGCGGACGGCTGGCAGACCGATCCCTACCAGCTCACCGAGCAGGACGGCTTCTATGTCGCCCGCGGTTCGGTCGACGACAAGGCCATGGCCGCCGCCTGGGTCGCGAACCTGATTCTGTTGAAGCGGCAGGGTTTCCGGCCCACTCGCGATATCGTACTGGCGCTGACCGCCGACGAGGAGGCGGGCGATAACGACGGCGCGCAATGGCTGCTGGCGAACAAGCCCGATCTCATGGCCGCCGAATACGGCCTCAACGAGGGCGGCGATTCGATTCTCGTCGACGGGAAACCGGCGATGCAGGCCGTGCAGGTGGCCGAGAAGATCTATGCCGTGTATACAGTCGAGGCCAAATCGAAGGGTGGCCACAGTTCAGTGCCGACGCCCGACAATGCCATCTACAGCCTCACCGCGGCGCTGAATCGCCTGGCCGCCTATCGTTTCCCGGCCTCGGTCAGCCCCGCGACCCGCGATTACTTCTCCGGTCTGGCCGCGAAACATACCGGCCAGCTGGCCGACGATCTGCGCGCGGCCGCCGCCGGGAATCCGAGTCCCGATGTCCTGGACCGCCTGTCGGCGGATCCGGTCTACAACGCGCAGCTGCGGACCACCTGCGTCGCCACGATGCTGAAGGCCGGCGAGGCCGAGAATGCCCTGCCGCAATCGGCGCAGGCCACGGTCAACTGCCGCATTCTGCCGCAGGAGGATCCGGCCGATATCGAGCGGCAATTGCGGGCGACATTGGCCGACAACGCGCTGACCGTCACCCCCGATGTGCAAGCGGCGGGCGGCATCTCACCGGTCGACGGCGATGTCCTGACCGCGGTCACGGCCTTGACCAAGGAGATGTTCCCCACCTCCGCGGTGAGCACGGTCATGTCGACCGGCGCCACCGACAGCAGCTACGCCCGCGCCAAGGGCATCCCGATGTACGGGATCAGCGGACTGTACATGGAGACAAGCGATTCCGAGCGCCAGCACGGCGTCAACGAACGCGCCCCGATCGCCGGACTCGACACCAGCCGTGACTTCCTGTACCGACTGCTCGAGCAGCTCTGCGGATAACGGCTCGGGTATGCTGCGATCCGTATCGGCCAGCGGGGCAAAGCATTCGGCAAGCGCCTGACCGGTGATCTCGTTACCCGTCCGCAGTGCCGGGGGAGGCCTGGCGCTGCTGCTATCCGGAGCCCGGCTGGGCGCACCGCAGGACAGCGTGTTCAGCCCGGACATCTGGGCGGAATCCAGTCCCGGCCAATGGTTTCGGCTGCTGCTGGAGGTCACCTTCGATGAGACCTTCGACGAACGGATCGTGGGCCTGTCCTACTTCGACCCGGGCTCGTTCTCACCGCGCCACGCGCATCGGTTCCTGTTCCTCGACGGCGAGGCCGATGACGAGATGGTGTTCCCCGACGGCGCCCGGCACACGGCACATCGTGTGCGGGGCGACTTCGTCGACTATCCGTATCCGCTGGAACACCAAAGCTTCAGCCGGGCTGGCTGTTTGATCCTGTTCGCGCACGAGCCGATCACAGCGGCGAGCGGCGGCTAGGCGGCCGAATCCGCCGTCAGAACAGTCCGTTGTCGTTGATCGGGGGAAACAGCTCCACTGGGATGGTCTGGACGGTGTCCCAGTGCTCGACCGGTCGGCCGTCCTCCACTCGGAAGATCTCCACGATCTTTCGGCTAGGAAAGCCCGGCACTACGGAGTGGACCTGCATGACGACATAGTCGCCTTCAGCGACAACGAGCTCGACCTTGTTATATGCATCTGGATGGTTGTCGCGCCGAAACTTTACGAACCTCAAGAACGCTTCTGGACCGTCGGCCACGTGCGGATTGTGCTGGATGTAGGTGTCGCCCAGGAACAACCTGGTCCGCTCGACGTCCTTCTCGTTCACCGCGACGTCGTAGAAGGCCAAGACGATATCCTTTGCTGATTGTGTGTCCCGCATAGCCGCCATCTCCTTTCTTCCGGTGAAGCCAACCCGTCATCGGCGCGACGCCCTGCACAGCTATCGGCGGCGCGCCCTCGGGCTCACCATAATGGTCTCGCTCGTAAGTTCGTCGTAGGTTATGCCGATGGGTCAGGGCCATCCGGTATCCGGTGCCACTTCGGCCGCGGATCGGTCCTAAGAGAAGTCATTTGTCCATATCGTCCATCTTCTGTGCGGCGTCGCGCATGCTGTCGCGGAACTGGTTGAGCGATCGGGTCATATTCTCCGCGCCGTCCATCAGGTTGTGGCTCGACTTCTCATAACCCGAATCACCGTCGGTGAACTTCTTGCCGTAGTTGTCGTGCCCGAACGGATAGCCCTTCTCGTTCAGGGTGTTCTCCAGGCCCTTCACCGTATTCCACACGCGCACGGCCACATCGTCGACCTTGCCCGCGGCGTTGCGCAGTTGTGCGGTGTCGACCTCGACCTTGTCCTCGCCCATCGCAATCTCCTTCTCTCAGTATCGGTCGTCGTCGTAGCCGCCCTCGACGCCTGCCTCCCAATGCGTGTCGAGCCGCTGCATGAGGTTGTTGATATCGGCCTGAATGCGTTCGGCGAACCGGGTCGGTCCGGTGGCCATGGCCACCGGCGCATCGTCCATCGCCATCACGTAGCGGCCGTCGCCGACCACATCGCGCCACAGCATCTTCGTTTCGTGAATTCCGCGCGGACCGTATTTCGAACGGCCCTGCGCGATGAGGACCGTCCCGGTCAGCGTCGCGCGCGTCTGCCAGAACTTGCTCGATCGGGCCGCGGGCGCGTCGTCGTCATCGTCGTCGCGGAACATGCTGCCGCCGCCATGTCCGACGTACGCCTGCGGATCGGTGACCACCGGAACGCTCGAGATCCGCCCGGCCTCCACCGCGGGCAGCGACCGGACCACCGCCGCGGCCAGGCCGCGCGGATCGCATTCGGTCACGGTGAAGCCGTCGGTATGCCAGAACGACTTTCCGGGTTTCTGCGAGAATCGGAACGCCTGCGCACCGCTGCGGGCGAAGTGCATGTAGAGGCGTTTGCTCCCGTTCTCCATATCCTGCTCGTCCCAGCCGCGCAGCCGGATGAACAGGTCGGGGGCGCACATGACCTCGATCATGGAGTCCCACAGGGGATCCCATTTCGCCCGCAACTCCAGCCAGGTCGTCTGCTTCAACCGGGCGGATTCGTCGAGCGTCATGGGTTCGTCGAGCGTATAGAACAGTGGGGTCGGCATGGCGCCCTCCCGAAACCGTTCGCACAGCACCTGGAACTCCAGCCCGGTGAATTCCCACGAAAGCGTCACGGCTCGATCACCGGCCTCACCTTATCGATCCCGTCGTCGAGGACCTCGTCGAGATTACTTGTGTTGTCGAGGAACTTGGGCCGCTTGTATTCCTTGCCGGCGCCCGCGTTGGCGGCCCCGCCCGGCGCACCACCCATGGGCGCACCGCCCATCGGCGCACCACCGCTGCCGCCAGTGGCCGGATCGACCATGCTCCTGCTCCCGTCGAAGCTCTGCGGCAGGCTCGCCCGCGGGAACAGCCGCGAAACCTCCTGCTGGGTCACGGGATTGGACAGCATCGAGCCCGCGCCGACCAATCCCGCGCCCGCGCCGCTCAACGCCGCGCCCAGCGGCCCGCCGAGCGCGCCGCCCGCGGTGGACAGATCCCCGCCGAGCGCACCGAAGTCCGAGCCGAGTTTGCTCAGGAAATCGGTGCCGAGTCCGGAGCCGGAGCCCAGGAGCTGATCGATACCGGGCAGACCGGCATTGTGCAGCAGCTGATCCAGGCCGGACATGCCATTCGGTCCGAGGAGTTGTTCGAGACCGGACAGGCCCGACGCGCCTTGTCCGAGTAGCGAACCGATCAGCGCGCCGAGGCCCGAACCGCTGCCGGAGCCGAGCAGTGAACCGAGTATCGACCCGAGGCCCGAACCACTGCCGGAACCGAACAGCGAGCTGAGGATCGAATCGAGGCCGGAACCGCTGCCGGAGCCGAGCAGCGAGCTGAGGATCGAATCGAGACCCGATCCGGAACCCGAACCCTGGCCCGATCCCTTGGGCGAGAAGGGCGAGGTTCCGCTGCCCGACCCCGAACTCGAACCGAACGGCGAGGTGGACCCGCTGAGTCCACTGTTGCCGCCACTGCCGCCGCCGAGTATCGATGAGGCGGCCGAGAGACCGTCGGAATAGCCCTTCGCATAGCCCGTTGCATAGCCCGATCCGGACCCTGAGCCGCCGCCCGAGCCCGAATCGCTGGTGGAGCCGTAACCGGGATAGCCCGAACCCGTCGAGGCGGATCCGCCATAGGACCCGTCGCCGTAAGACCCACTGCCGCCGGGCATTCCGGCGCCGATGCTGGAGCCGCCGCCACCGGAGTAGCCGCCGCTGCCCGAATCGCTCGGGATGTTCGGGATGTTGGGGCCGCCGCCACCGCCACCGCTGCCGCTACCGCCGCCCTGACTGCTCCCACCGCCGCCTTGGCTGCTCCCGCCACCGCCGCCGCCGGAATCGCTGCCGCCACCCCCGTAGCCGCTCCCGCCGCCGTAGCTGCCGCCCCCGCCGCCCCCGCCGCCTTGGCTGCTGCCACCGCCACCGCCAGAACCACTTCCGCTGTTCGAGCCGCTGCCGCTGTCGGTCCCGCTGCCACTTCCGGAGCCACTGCCGGAGCCGCTCCCGCTGCCCGAACCGGATCCACTGCCGCTACCCGAATCACTGCCTGAACCGGAATCGCTACCCGAGCCGCTGCCGCTACCGGAACCGGAGCCACTGCCCGAACCGCTACCCGAGCCACTGCCACTACCCGAGCCGCTGCCGCTCGAACTGGCGTTTCCGGTGCCCGAGCCGAGCACGGTGATCATCGGGAACGCCTGGATGGAAGCCTTGATGCCCTTCACATACCGATCGTTGTATCGATCGAGATACCAGCCGCGCCACTTCTGCAGCGTGCAGTCCACATACGCCACATGCGGTTCGCCGCGGCCGTGGCGGAAATCGTCGTAGGTGTAGGCGGGCATGCCGTCGAAGGTGTACTTCAGCCACGAGGAGGTGTAGTTCAGCACCGAGGCCAGCGCATTGATGCTGTCGCCGAAGGCCTTCGAACCGTCCTCGAAGCGTTTCACCGCCTTGACGGCCTGATCCTTACCGGTGCCGCTCCACATATCGTCGGAGATCCGCGACAGCTGGTTGGTCACGTTCGAGATGTCGGCGGCCATCTGGGTGGCCATCCACTGGTAGCGGGTGCCCGCGATATTGGTGTTCCAGTCGCTGCCGATCATCGAACGACCGAAGTTGTAGAAACCGTCGAAACCCCAGGCGCTGGCATCGGTGATCGACACCGAGATGTTGTTGTCCTTGTTACTGGGCGCCGTCGGATCACTCGGCATGCTGTTGTTGTTGCTCGGCCCGAAGTTCGAGGCGCCGGGTGGATTGCGGCTGCCCGGATCGTTCTTCACGCCGTTGTTGTGGATGCTGTTCAGATCATCGACCGACTTCTGTTCGGCGTCGCGGTACTTCTTCAGCGCCGTGATGAACGCATCCTCCATCTTCTGGAGGATCCGCTGCATGTTGTCGATCCCGTTGACGATGTCGGTGCCCTTGCGGTTGAAGACATTGGTCAGTTCGGTGCCGCCCAACTCGTTCGAGAGCGGCTTGATCGCGTTGAGCTGGTTGTCGGTGACGTACTTGCGGTAGTAGTCCAGCTGCTTGATGAGCTCCTGGATGGCATTCGCACTGTCGGTGAATACCGAGTCGACGGCGGTGAGGTTCTGATTGAGATTCAGACCGCCATTGGTGGCCTGGTCGCTGAGGTTCGTCCAGTCCGACAGATCCAGGGGAGAGGTGTCCGAAGGCCCACCGGCGCCTGTCCCGCTCCCGCTTCCGCTGCCGGAGCCGCTCCCATCAGCCATTGTTTTCCACTCCTCATCACGTCATTGCATTCGGTCGAGTCTTCGTCAGCGGTCGGGTGCGGCCGGATCGGTTCCGGGCACCGCCGTCTGGGGTGGCGGTGTCGGCTTGTCCCGCGAGCGTGCCTGGGCGCCAAGGGATTCTCCCAGCGTGAACATGACGTCCACATCGGCCTGGGGCGCATTGGGCTCGGGTTCCTGCTCGCCCTCGGCGGGTAGCACCACCGCCTTCGGCGGCTTGCGCCGTTTCCGGTCGTCCTTCTTGCGGTCCTTCTTACGTTCCTGCCGCTTCTCGGCCTCGGTCTGGGACCGGCCGCCGGGTGCGCCGCCGCCGGGCGAGGCGGGGGCACCGCTTGAGCCCGGGGAGCTCGCGGCGTTCTGCGCGGCCTGGTCCTGCGCCGCCGGGGGATTGGGCAACGCCGGATCCTGGGCTCCCGTCGAATCGGGCGATCCATCGAATCCATTGGACGACAGAGTATCTCCGGAGTCACCGGATGTGGACAGCTGTTCGGGTGATTGGCTGTACGGCACGTTCGGGCCGCCGCGACCGTCGCTCTCGGACGTTCCCGAACTGCCGGAGCCGCCCGATGTTGCGGAGCCACCGGAACCGTCCGAGGAGCCGGAACCCCCGGAGTTGCCCGAGGAGTCGGCACTGCCGGAGTTGCCCGGCGTCTGGGAGCCCGGGGCTCCGCTCCGGTCGTGGCCCGACGGTGCACCCGAATCCGAGCCCGCGCCAAGCCCATTCATCGCCCCCGGCCCGCTCTGCGCCAGCCCGTCCAGCATTCCCGGCGCGGACAGCGACTCCAGCCCGTTCGGTATGCCGAGGGCGTTGAGCAGCGACGACAGCGCGGGATTCGCGGCGGACAGCACCGGGTTCAACAGATTCGACAGGCCCGACAGCCCGGACAGGTCACCCAGGCCCGACAGGCCCCCCGCACCCGAGAGGCCGTTGAGACCCGACAGCAGCCCGCCCAGGCCCGACAGGCCCGCGAGCCCGCCCCCGCCCGGCAGACTGTTCAATGCCGACAGCAGATCCGAAAGCCCCTGCAGCTCAGCCGCACCCGAGCCGCCCAGCAGAGCCGACAGCTGCTGCGGCGACAGATTCGACAGCCCGCCCAGCAGATTCGACAGGCCGGGCAGATTCGACAGGCCCGCCAGCTGCGCGGCCGAAAGGTTCGACAGTCCAGTCAGATTCGGTCCGGTCAGGTTCGACAGCGCCGACAGGCCCGCCAGCTGCGCGGCCGACAGGTTCGACAGTGCGCTCAGGTTCGGCATCCCGGGCAGATTCGACAGGTTCGATAATCCGGACAGCTGCGCCGAAAGGTGGGACAGCCCGGGCAGATTCGGCACGCGCAGGTTCGACAGCGCCGAGAGCCCCGCCAGCTGCCGCGCGGTCAGTGCGCTCAGATCCGGCGGTACGGGGGAGTAGTGGCCCCAGTTGTTCGACCACGGCGGAGCGAACTGATAGGGCGGTGGCGTCCAAGTGAACGGTGGCGGAGTCCAAGTGGGCGGCGGGGTCCAATTGTTCGGCGGCGGAGTCCAATCCGGTGGCGGCTGGGGCAGATCGGGCATCGGCATGAACTGTAGCGCCGCGGGCGCGATGGGCGCCTGGTAGAACGCCGGATCCGGTGGTTTCGGATAATGCGGCAGATGCGGGGGGAGGTTGCCGACCAGATCGCGGCCGCGGATGTTCGGGCTGTCCCGGTCGACCGGCTCGTGCTGGGTCCCGTCGGGATCGTTGACGTGCACCTTCCCCTTGTCGTCGACGGTCCATGTCGTACCGTCGGGGCGACTGCCCTCCGATGTCCCGTCCTTGTCGGTCACCCGCACGGAACCGTCGGAGCGGATCTCCTGGATCGAGCCGTCCGGCTTGCCGACCCCGATCATCCCGTCGGGTCGCGTCTCACGCGTAATCCCTTGCTGGTCGGTGAATTTCACCCCGCCGTGACCGGCCTCCGATACCGAATCGCTGTGGAAGACCTTGAAGCCGTCGGGGGTGTTCTCCAGGGTGGCGCCGTTGGATAGTTTCACGGTGCCACCCTGGGATTCGATCGGGGACCTGTCGCCGCCGGGATCCTTCCCGGGCCCGGTCACCCGCACCGCGCCCTTGGCGTTCTTCTCATAGGTGGTGCCGCCCGGATCGGTGACCGTGATGGTGCCCTTGGCAGTCACCTCCAGTGCGGTGCCGTCGGGTCGGCCCAGGCTGATCCCGGGCGGTCGCTCGGTGAGCCGGTCGATGAAGCCCATGCCGTCGGGCGCCTTGTGGACCGCGGTCGTGGACCCGTCCGGATAGGTGGTGTTCCGCCCGCCCAGCGGGTTGCCCGGATCGTTGAACGTGTGGACGGTGCCGTCGGGGCCCTTGACCATGACCGAGCCGTCGTGGGTGAGGGTCTGCTCGGTGCCGTCGTGGCCGGACACCGTCGTGGGTTTGTCCGATCCGGTCTGCAGCACGGTGCCGCTGGACTTGGACACCGTGACGTCGCCGCTCGGTTGTTCGAAACTCGTTGTGCCATCGGGTTTGACGGTGGTGACGGTCCCGTCGGGCGCTGTGGTCCGCACCGAGCCGTCGGGCGCGATGCTGTGCGAGGTCCAGTCGGGTCGACTGAGGTGGATCGAATGATCGGAATCGACCGTGATCAGGTGCTCGGGATCATCGGGGTGGCCGAGGTGGATCTTCTTATCGCCGTCGACCGTGAAGTGCGTGCCGTCCGGCGCGGTGATGTGGACGTCGTCGCCGTCCTTGTGCCAGTTCGCCCCGCTGTCCTTCCAGTTCGACTTCGAGCCCGATTCCTTACCCCCGGAACCGAATCCGGTCTTCGAACCGTCCCCGGCGACGAAGTTCGCCGAGCCGTCGGGTTCGACAGTGACCGTGGCGCCGTCGGAGCCCGTGGTCTTGACCGAACCGTCGGATCCGACCTCGACCTTGACCGTCGTGCCGTCGGGGCCGTCGAATTCGACGGAGTGATTCTCGGTGTCGACGGTGAAACGCTGGGGGTCGTCGACACCGCGGCCCACCCGCACCTTGCCGCCCTCGGGTTCGATGAAATGCATTGTGCCGTCCGGAGAGCCGATCAGCAGCTGGTTGTCCGCGTTCTTGTTCCACGATCCCCGATCGGTCGGCACCGTATGGCTGGCGCCGTCGGGGTGGGTGACCACGGTGGGCCGGTCCGGCCCGAATTCGATCTTCGTGCCGCCCGGGTCGTGCTTGGTCGTATGCCCGTCGGGTCCGGCGAATTCCGTTGTGCCGCCGGACTTCACGGTGGTGGACGAACCATCGGGCCCGCGGGTGACCACCGTGCCGTCGGACCGGATCGTGGTCGAGGTCCGATCCGGGCGGCCGAAGGTCTGTTCGCCGAACCGACCGGCGCCGTTGCCCGCCTTACCGGCGGTGGTTCCGGTGGGATTGCCGTCGGCGTCGACGAATTCGACCGATGTGGTGTCGGGGGAGAACTTGATCCCATGGTCGTCGCCGGGGCGGATGACCGTGATGTTTCCGTCGGAGTCGACCGTGTGGTGGGTGCCGTCCTGCGAGACGACCGTGAAGCCGCCGTCGTCGTGGCCGACCCAGCTCTGCCGATCGGTCGGCACCGTGTGCACGGTGCCGTCCGGCGTGGTGACCACCGTGGGGCGGCCCGGTCCGGATTCGACCTTGGTGCCGTCGGGCTGATAGGACGTCTTCGCGCCGTCCGACGACCGATATTCGTATCCGCCATCGGGTTTCACCGTGACGGTCGAACCGTTCGAGCCGGTGAACTTCACCGATCCGTCGGGCCGGAAGGTGTGCGGGGTCGCGGCCCCGCCGCCGTCGTGCGCGCCCGGTACACCGACGAATACGATGCCGTCCTGGACCCGGACCTCCGTGCCGTCGTCGAGCCGAATGGTGAAGGTGCCGTCGCGGTTGCGCTTCCAGCCCGGTCCGTGATCGCCGTCGCCGCGTGACCCACGGCTCGTGCCCGCGGATCCGCCGAATCCACTGTCGTCGTGCACGTCCGCACCCGCGTGCGGGCCTGCGGTATCCGAGCCGCTACCGCCGTGTGCGCGAGATCCGTACGGGGCCAACTGGTTGTCGGCCTGCGGTGACGAACTGCCACCGGAGGCCCCGGACCGGCCGCCGGTGCCGCCCGGCGTCGGGCTCGCGGTGGGCCTGTTCGACGCCGGGGCCGATCCGTCGCCCGGATTGCTCACCGGGGTACGAGTATTCGTCGTCGGCGCGGATCTGCTGTCGTTCGCCGAGTCCGTCGAGGAGGCCGATACCGGATTGCGTATTCCGGAATTGGTGTCGCTCGACGCTCGGGAGGGTGTGCCGCCCGAACCCTGCCGGTTGCCACCGGTATTCGTCGTCGAGCTGTCTGTCGATCCCGGACGGCCGCTCTGATCTCCGGCTCCGGCCGAGACGGGACGCGGTCCCGATTGGCCTGCGGGACGGGGTGATTCGTCGGTGCTCGACGAGGATGTGCTCGCATCGCTCCCGGTGCGCACGGGCGGGCGCGGCGCGGCGCCGTCGCCGGTGCTGTTCGCCGAGACTCCGGATGTAACGGGCTTCTGGTCTCCGCCGGAGGGCAGGGAGGATCGCTGTCCTCCGGCGGAGCTGTCGATCGGCGTGGATTTCTCGCTGCCACCGGTGGAACTGTCGATGGGCGTGGACTTCTGGCTGCCACTACTCGAACTGTCGATCGGCGTGGACTTTTGGCCGCTGCTGGAGCTGTCGATGGGCGTGGCCTTTTGGCCGCCGCCAGTCGAACTGTCGATCGGCGTGGATTTCTGGCCGCTGCTGGAGCTGTCGATCGGCGAGGACTTCTGGCCACCACCACTCGAACTGTCGATGGGCGAGGACTTCTGGCCACCACCGGTGGAACTGTCTACGGGCGAAGACTTCTGCCCGTCCCCACCGCCCGAAGTGGTGATGGGCGTGGACTGCTGCTCGTCTCCGCCGGCCGAACCCTTGATAGGCGAGGACGTCTGATTGCCGCCATTGCCGGTCGATCCGGACGCGGGGACGGTCCGATTGGCACCCTCCGGCGAATTCCCCTGTCCCTCGGGCGAATTCCCGGTCGGCGAGGACTTCTGACCGCCGCCCGCCGTCTTCGAATCCACCGGCGGCTGGTGTCCGCCATTCGCCGAACCCTCGCCGGTGGGCGATTGCCCGCCATTGGCCCGGGCATCGTTCGAGCCGGTGAAGTCTCGACCGCCGCCCGTCGAATTCCCGGCGGGGAAGGTCCGATTGCCGCCGCCGGAATGCTCACCGTCGGGCAGGGACAATGGGCCGCCGCCGGAGCCGCGCGGGTTGAATGTGTTGTCCTCGCCCAGGAATCCGGTCGGGGTCGTCGAGGGCGAATGGTCCCCCGACCCGGAGGGGAACCCATGTCCGTCCGGGAGACCGAAACCTCGGCCGCCGCCACCTTCCGGATCGAACGACCCGATCTCGAAGTTCTTGTTCCCCCCGGGGAATTCGATATGGCCTCGGAATCCCCGGATACCACCACCGATACCGCCGCCTGCCGCGCTGCCCACCCAGCCGTGCGGACTGGTGAGACCCTCGGTGAAATCGCCCGTGACGACACCCGCGGCCACATTCGCCGCGACATTGCCGAATGCGCCACCCACCGCGCCGATGACTATGCCGTTCCCCGTGCGGATCCACGGGTTGGTCATATCGCCGAACAACTTCCCGGTTCCCTTGCCGAGGAAGTCACCGATGAACTTCCCGGCCCCGGCCGCGGCGGCGCCACCCAGTACGGCCGCGCCGAACTCCTTGGCGTCGAAGCTCTTCCGCGTGCCCCCCGCCATCTGGCCCAGCTGTACGCCCGCATCGATACCGGCGGAGATCAGCGCCGCCTCGAAGATCTTGGCCACCCAGCCCTTGGCCAGATTGGCGAACTTCTCACCGAAGACGCGCAGCACCTGTCCGACGATCTTGTCCTCGATGAATCTCGCCATGAATCGGACGATCGCCTGCGTGGTGCCCACGGCGGCGGCCTCGACCGCCGGTGCGGTCGGTGGGAACATCCAGGCCCAGAAGATCTCGATGGCCAGGGCGATCAGCGAAATGATGACCATCAGCTTCGCCGCTTCGACCTGAGTCGCCATATCGAAGGCCGCATCGCCGACCGAATCCATGAATGTGGCAAGGGAATCCAAGGATTGATCGCCGGTCAGAATGCCGTCGAACATGGAGCCGATACTCTTGGAACCGTCTCCGGAACTATAGGCATGGACGGCCATATTCTTGGCGGTCTCGACATCCGGAATGACCGCGCGCAGCCCGCTGGCGGCGTCCTTCCACGCCCGCGATACCTCGCGGATTACGGTTTCGTCACCCTCGGGCCATTCGGTGCCCGCGACATAGCCCAACCAAGCCAATTCGGGCGGCAGATAGAGTCCCATAGCGGTTCAACCAGCACCTACCGGTCGGTGTCATTGATCATCGAGCGCCGAGATCGGAAGTCCTCCACATTCTCGTACGCCGGCGCCGGCTCGTCGTGATGACGCACGCGCGAACCCGGCGGCGCGGTGGAGACCGGCGGCACGGTGGGCATCATAGAGCCCAGATCCGGTGCGCCCTCCAACATTTCCGACAGACGCGGCAGCCGGGCCTTGCGTTCACGCAGCGGTTCCATGAGTTCCCGCGCCATCCCCTGGACCTTCTGGGCGGCCGCCTGGACCGATTGGGTCATCGCCACTGCGATCTCTTCGTAGCTGAGGTCCTTGACATCGTCGGCGAACTTCGTCTCGATGAGAATGCCATCGGCATTGACGGTGACGAATATCCGCTTGTCACAGGCGCTGACGGTGGCCGTGAGGCGAGCCCGATTACGTTGAATCTCGGCGATGCCAGACATTTGCTCGGACAATGCCTCCATCATCATCGCGGCATCGGCCTTCAATCGCTCATTGCTCATCGGCAACCTCCACGCCCAAATGTTAGACCCACACCGACCCTCCCGCACGCCGGAAGTTAACCCATCGTTGCCGGTCTCCGGACCTTTTCTGGCACATTGTTGGATCGTTGTTCGCACATGGTACGCGGTACCGGACATGTTGCGGTAACCTGCGTTCCAGGTGACCTGCGCTGCGCCGCCCGTCCGTCGGGTCACGCTGACATGTATAGGGCGAGAGGAGGATTCGCTATGGTAGAAGACAGGGCACGATCCTCCGCGAGGACTCCGGAGGACGTCGAGGAACAGCAGCGTGAAATCGCGGCACTCGAAAGTCGGCGAAAGTTGCTGACCGCCACCGCATTGGCCTGCGACAAGCGGATCAAGGTTACCGTGAATGCCGATGGTCTGCTCATCGAGACGAAGTTCTCCGCCGATATCGGCGACCTCTCGTATGCCGAAGTCGCCGAGGCGCTTCCGATCGCCGTGCGCGCCGCTGCGCGCGAGGTCACCAGAAAGGGCCGCGCCCTGATGTGGCCATTGCTGGAGCGGGATACCGAGATTCCGGTCATGGCCAAGGACGTGGGCATCACGGGTCCCGGCGCATCGGTGCCACTGACGATGATGCCGAGCGATATACCCGCAAGCCTGCGTGAACCCGAGGAGTTGCAATGACGCAACCGATTGAAGTCGATCCGACCAAACTGGAAAATGCCGGGCATCATATGCTTTCGGTGCGCGACAAGATGGACGGTATCGTCGGTAAGTTGAAGAGTTCCGTGGGCGCGGCCGGTACGGAGACGTGGGGTAACGACAAGTTCGGGAAGGGATTCGCCGACGGTGATGACGGCTATCTCGAGTCTCGAACCGAACTGCTTTCCGGCGCTGACGAAACGGTGAAATCGTTGCAGCAGTTCGGACAGGGCATGATCGACGGTGCCGGCGAACTGCGGAAAGCCGACACCCCGGGCGCATAGCAGAAAGTACGCGATTCGCTATGTCCCTCTACCTACCCCCCGAACTGCGCTGGCTGTCCTATATCGGCGGCGCCGAATGGCCCGATGGCGACGAGGACAAGATGTTCGCCATGGGTGACGAATGGAAAGCCGCCGCGAAGGCGCTGCACGACCTCGTCGCCGAAATCGAAACCGTCATGAACGAGACGCTGGCCGCGTATCCCTCCGGCGCGGGCCAGGATTCGGTGCGCGCCGAGATGACGAAGCTGATCACCGGCGATCATTCCCTCGATCAGCTCGCGAAACTGATGGACCAGATCGGACAGTCGACCCGTAATTCGGGTACGACGATGGAACAGACCAAGCTCATGGTCATTCTGACGTTGGCGCTGCTCGCGGGCGAGATCTTCATGGCCTGGCTGTTCCCGCCCACGGCCCCGGCCGTGGAGGCCGCCGCCATCGGCGCGACGCGCGCCTTCCTGTGGCGCATGGGCCGCGCGGTGGAGACCTTCCTGACATCGATTCCCGGAGTCGGGAAGCTCATCGGCAAGTTCATCAAGTTCATCAAGATCATCCCCGATATCCCTGGTAAGGCAGGGGATCTGCTGGCGAATCCGATCGGCCTCGGCGTTCGCAAGATCACCCCGGGCAAGACCTTCCTGGACCTGGCGCCGAAGAGTTGGGCGAACAATCCGTTCACCCGCGACGTTCTCGACGTGATGCCGGACGAATTCGTCAAGTGGCTGGTCAAAAGCGGTGTGAACGTGGGCATCTGGTCCGGTAGCCAGGATTTCTTCGTGCAGACCATCCAGATCGCCAAGGGGCATCGCGACGGGTACAACGTGCAGGAGATCGGCCTGTCGATGGGTTCGTCGATGGTCGGAAAGTGGGCCAGCCATCTCCCGGCGGTCTACTTTCAGAAGTGGGGCGGTGACCTTTTCAAGAACTTCGGCGTCGACCCGACCCGGGGGTGGGCGGGCATGGCCAACGGCGCGGTCGCGGGCGCGGCGACGAATGTGGTCAGCGGGATGGCGGGCGGTGTGCTGTACACCGTGGTGGCGGGCGGTAACTACCTCGACAACATCAGTACCGGCCTCATCGGCGGCGCCACGCAGGGTGCGATCACCGGCGGCCAACGCGGCCATATCGGCCAATTGGGTGGAAAGCCCGGCCTGGGTGCGGAGTTCACGGCCACGCATCCGGAATTGAATGTGCCACTGCAGAATCTGGGCGGCGGCGGGAATCAGCATCAGCTCGGCGGGGGAGGGAATCAGCACGGTGGCAACATCGGCGGTGGTGGCAATCCGGCCCACGGCACCGGTGGCGGCAACACCGGACCGGGCGGCGGCAACGTGGCCCACGGTGCGGGCGGTAATCAGGGGCAGCCGCCTCCGCGGACGTTCGAACAGCGGCAGAAGGATCTGCTCGATCAGCACGAACGCAACTACTCCACGGCCCGGGGACTGGATCGCCAGGACCAGAACCCCTTCGCGCGCCAGGCCCGGAATCTGACGCCTTTCCGCCCCCGCCCGGACGAGTATCAGGTCAATCGCACTGTCGAGGTCCAACGGCATCGCGCGGAGATGGACGCGCTGAACACCAGCCATAAGGCGGATATCGCCGAGGAGCATGCGGAGGCCGCCGAACAACGCGCTCAGGACGCCGCGAATGCCCATGCGGGCGATGCGAATACGCGCCAGGAGATCGCGAATCAGGCCCGCGCGCAGGCGGATCAGGCGCGAACGGACGCCACTGACGCCCAGGCCAGGCTCGACGGCTTCCGCAACGATCCGAACGTGCAGGATTCGCTCAACAACGTCGCCAATGCCGTACCGGCGCACAACAATCCGGAGCAGAACGCCACGACGCCACCGAATCAGCGGAACCCACCGGAGCATCCGACGCAGCGGCAGCTGGACCAGGCCGATCATCAGGTGGATCAGCGCCGTCAGGACTTCAACAGGGCGCTGGACGCGCGCCAGGCCGCGAACACCGCTGTGCAGCAACGCCTCAACGCGAGTCAGAACACCCTCGACGGGCTCGACACCAGACGCGCACCCCTGCAGCAGCAGTTGACCGACGCCCGCAACGCGCACGCCGACGCCGTGCAACAGGTCGCCGATCTGAAGCAGCAGCTGAAACAGCCTGGGAACGCGGGTAATCAGGGGCTGAAGGATCAACTCACGCAGGCCGAGCGCAACGTGATCACCGAGCGACGGAATGTGGAGGGTTCCGAAAGCGCTGTGCGGCACGTCGATCGCGATATAGCCAAGCATCAGGGACCGCTCGACAGCGCGCTGGATGCGCAGAAGAAGGCGACCGAGGCATTGGACAAGGCGAAGACCAACTTCGATGAGGCCCTCGCATACCAGGAGCAGATCCATGGTCAGCAGGCCACGCCACCGCCGACCGCGCAGGAGGCGCACGATACGGTCACTCAGCACGGCGCCGATGTCGATAACGCGCGCAACACCGTGACCCAGCATGGCGCGAATGTCGACGACGCCCGCAACACCGTGAATCAGCACGGCGCGAATGTCGATGACGCGCGCAACATCGTGAATCAACATGGTGCGAACGTCGATGACGCGCGCAACACGGTCACCCAGCATGGCGCGAATGTCGACGACGCCCGCAACACCGTGAACGAGCACGGCGCGAACGTCGATGACGCGCGCAACACCGTCGCCCAGCACGGTGCGAACGTGGACAACGCCCGTAACACGGTGACCCAGCACGGCGGCAATGTCGACAACGCGCGGAACACCGTGAATCAGCACGGCGGCAACGTCGATAACGCGCGGAATACTGTGACCCAGCACGGCGCGAACGTCGATGACGCGCGGAATACCGTCGCCGAGCACGGCGCGAATGTCGACAATGCCCGCAACACCGTCGCCCAGCATGGCGCGAATGTCGACAACGGCCGCAATACCGTGGCCCAGCACGGTGCGAATGTCGATGATGCGCGCAATACCGTGACCCAGCACGGTGACGCCGTCGACAATGCCCGAAACACGTTGGGCACCAACCCGAACGATGCCGACGCCCAGAACATCGTGAATCAGCACGGCGCGGATGTCGACAACGCGCGTAACACGATCACTCAGCACGGCGCGAATGTGGACAACGCCCGCAATACCGTGACCCAGCACGGAACCAATGTCGACAACGCGCGTAACACGATCACTCAGCACGGCGCGGATGTCGACAACGCCCGCAACACCGTGACCCAGCACGGAACCAACGTCGACAACGCGCGCAACACCGTCACGCAACACGGTGCCACTGTCGACAACGCCCGCACGACGATCGCCCAGCACGGTGCCAATGTCGACAACGCGCGCAACACGATCACTCAGCACGGCGGCAACGTCGACAACGCCCGCGCCACCGTGAACCGGCAGGGCGGCAATGTCGACAACGCGCGCAACACCATCACCCAACACGGCACGAATGTCGACAACTCCCGCAACACCGTCACCCAACACGGCGCGAATGTGGACAACTCCCGCGCCACCGTGACCCAGCACGGCGGCAATGTCGACAACGCCCGCAATATCGTGACCCAGCACGGCGCGAACGTCGATGCCGCGCGCAACACCGTCACTCAGCACGGCGCGAATGTCGATCGCGCCCGCCCGACGGTGCGCATGGACAACCAGCGGCAGGCCTTCGAGGCGCTGGATCTCGCGAGCGTGAACGATGCCAGGGCCCGCGCGGAACTGGCTGCGTTCGAGGCGAGTTCGCGTTACGAGCGGATACTCGAGGAAGGCACTTATATGAGTGGCCGGGTCCGGGCCCGCAAGATCAAACTCGAACATCTGATGCCCGATCCGTTCGTCGCCCCGACCGCGCCGGATACGGACTTCTGGGTCGACCCGACGACCGCGCCGCCGCCGGCCGCGCTCCTTTTGTGAAAGGGTTCGCATGAGCAACGAGCAACTCAAGAACGATATGGCGACGGTCCTCGAGGGCCTGCGCGCGCAGCTCGGAGATATCACCGAGGCGCACCGCAAGCGGGCGGAGTTGACCGCGACGGCCGAACTGCACGACGGCCGAGTCGTCGTCACCGTGGATGCCGACGGCATCCTCACCGATGTGGAGTTCTCCGACGAGATCGACGATCTGTCCGATGACGAGATCGCAGCGGCGGTGACCATGGCCACCCAGCAGGCCGCGCAGGAGGCAGCCCGCCGGATGCGAGAGATGATGCAGCCCATGGTGGATCGCCGGGCGCGCTGGCCCAAACTCTCCGATCTGCTCGCGGGCGCGGTGGATTTCCAGGATCACATCCCCGGCGACTCCCGTGCGCCGTCCAGTCCGCCGGATTCGCCGGACCGCGACCCGAACGCCGCGCCGGTCGACATGTCGAGATCGGCTCGCTCGATCGTGTCCGACGACGACCATCGCCACTGACTCCGCTCGAGGACGGCCGACCAGATGAACAATGCCGAGACCACGGCGGGTGATGCCCCGTCCAGGACCGACGATCCGCCCGCGGCGGGCGGTGACGCGGGCGCCGCGCCCGATGTCATGTTCACCCTCGGTGGATTCGGCGGCACACCGGCGGCCGAACCCACCGCCTCGGCCGCCGATCCGCATCCGCCCCCGGTCGTATCCGAGCACCGCGAGCCGATCGTCGAAGTGGAGCAGCCCACCGAGGTCCCGGCCGATATCCCGAGTTACGCACGGAATCTCGCGCGCGCCATCGTCGAGGTTGTGCTGCCCGACGCACCCGCCGACTGGCAGCGTCTGGATCTGGTCTTCTCGGTCACCGTACGGACCATCGCGGCCGCGGCGGTGTTCACCGACGAACGCGACGACACCACCCAGATCACCGTGCCCCAGCAGGCCGGAGAGCTGGCCCAGCTGCTGCGCGAGGTGACCGTTCCGCTCACCGGCCACGCCTGGTGGCGAGTTCTGGTGCACTACACCGAATCCGACGGTGTCGAGCTCGAATACGATTACGGCGAGATCCCTTTCACCGGCGACGAGCTGCTCCCACCGCAGGCCTATCGCGAGGATCTCGAGTCCTACCCCCAGGATCGGCTGCCGGTGTGGCTCGCCGGGTATATCCATCACGACGACAGGCAGTCCCGGACGCCGCGTCAGGCCGTCATCGCGGCCCGCGCCGACCGCGACCGGGGCGTGGACGCGGTGCCGGTGGGCCTGCCGGATCCGCGGCTGATGTGGGCGCGCTGGGCGACCGTGGCCGCGGCGGCCGTCGCCGTCCGTTCCGAGGGCGGGCCGCGGATTCTCGGCGCGACCGGACTGTTCGAGGCGACCAACGGCAGCGGCTCGACGCTGCATCTGCTCGCCGGGCAGCGCGCGGTTCTGTCGGGCGGGTTGTGGGACGCACCCGCGCTCGAGGCCGCTTACAATAACGGCGCGGATCTGCCGAATTACTATGCGGGAGCGCCGGAATGGCTGGCCAACCCGATCCTGAACCAGCGTGCGGCCACGGGTCTGCTCTCGTTCTGCTACTGGTGGGACGGCACCGGCTGGTATCGCGGCGAATCACCCGAACCGGCGGAGATCGGCGCGGCCATTCCGGGACTGTGGACCACCGAGACGGTCGTCGATATCGTCTGCGCCGTCCTGGGTGAGACCGCGTCGCTTCCGGCGGTCGCCGAATTGGTCGATGCCGCCGAAACCCGCAGCGTCACCGCCGAAACGGTGTTGCGCGCCTTCGATATCGATACCGAAACCGATCTTGCCGGTGCGATGTATCAAATCGCACTGGCGGGTTTGACCGCAGAAAACTAGGAGAGTCGATCACCATGGACCCGTCCCGTTGCGTCGTACTCGTGCCGATCGGCAGCTATCTGGAACCCGGATGCGCCCGCGGCCTGGGCGAGCTCGAACGACGCGGCTATACGGTGCGTGGCGTATCCGGTTATGCCGCCATCGATCAGGGCCGCAGTCAGATGGCCACCGATGCGCTGCTGGACGGGTTCGACGCGCTGATGTGGATCGATTCCGATATCGGCTTCGACGCGGATTCGGTGGACCGGTTGCGCGAACACGATCTGCCCATCGTCTGTGGCATCTACCCGAAGAAGGGCGTGCGCGAATTGGCCTGCCATCTGATTCCGGGCACCAAGAACGTGCTGTTCGGTCAGGGCGGCGGGCTGATGGAAATCAAGTATGCCGCAACGGGTTTCCTGTACACCCAGCGTGTGGTGTACGAGACGATGATCGAACACGAGAAGCTGCCGATCTGTAATAAGCAGTTCGGGCGCGTCACCGTCCCGTACTTCCTGCCGATGATCAAGCCCGACGGTGAGAACCATTGGTATCTGGGGGAGGATTACGCGTTCTGTGAGCGCGCGTATCGCAGCGGTTTCCGGATCCTGGCCGATACCTCGATCCGCCTCACCCATATCGGCCGCCGCGACTACTCCTGGGAGGACGCGGGCACCGATTTCCCGCGTTACGCCACCTACAACTTCATGCTCCAGGGCGGCGACGATCAACCGCAGGCGGAGCTAGCGCAGGCCCCGCAGGGCCCAGCGGGCGAGTAGCGAGGGCGGTGGATTCCACGGCTCGTGATCGGCGGAGTCCCAAGCGTAGGAAGGGATTCCGTCGTGCAGGAGGTCGCGTAGGCCGGGGAGTCGCAGTTCGCGCGCGGACCAGTCGTACAGGTGCTCGATGCGGGGGCGGATCACGCCCACGTCGAGTAGATGACCGAATCCGTGCTCGAGTTCGACGAATCGGGCCACGTTCTCCCCGATCGGATACTGCGCCGGGAGCACCCGCGACAGGGACAGGAAGATGCCGGTCATCCCCAGTCGCGGGTCCCCGAGGGGCGGAGCCATCGGGGCGAGCCAGCCCAGTGCCAGGCGCGGCGCGGCGACCAGCGTGTGGGCGTAGAGGACCCGCATCAGAACGAGATTGACGCAGAACCGTTCGAGCCTGCCCTCGGCCCAGGCGAGGGGTTCGTGTTCGAGATAGGCGGAGACGACGCCGATGTTGTGCGCCCGGTACCAGGACTGCGCGGAGGGGCGGCAGATGAAATCGAGGGTCGCGAGCACGCTCGCGGAGGACGGGACGCCCGGATGTCCGCCGTGGATCGCGCGGGCCTCGCACAGATCGCGGAGCAGCTGCTCATTCACCGCGCGCCACCACGGGCTACCCGGCCGGGCGCCGTCGGTCGGCTCGAGCAGGCCGCGGCGCAGCTGCCAATTCATGAAGGTCAAGGCGGCGCGCCGATAGGGCAGATGCGGACTGCCCGGTTGCGGCAGACCCTCGTAGAGGCGGCGCATGAGTGCGTACCGAGCAGTGGCGTCGTCGCGGACCGCCGCCACCGCGGTTTCCGCATAGTCCACCGCCGAGCTTCGCACGCGGTGATTATGACAGTCGCGGCGGTGACAGGCCGTGTGGCCGTTGTGGTTCGGTGGCTGCGGTGTGGCACCGGCCCGGGTGACGCCGCCGTTGCGGATAGCGCGGGCGAGCGTTCGGCGTGGACGCCGAAGGATTCGGCCACGTCGCGGGCGTGATGTCGATCTTGTGTGGGCATGCGCACACTCCGCCCACTGGGCACTGGCCAGCGGGTACGCCTGTAACGGACCCACCATTCGGAAGCGATGGGTCCCACAGATCCCTATCAACGTCGATCGACAGAGGTGGTGTCAGTTGTTCAAGACAGCGAAGACTTTGCGACGAGTGACCCTCGGGGTGGCCGCGGCGGTGGCGACGGCCACGGTCCTGGTGGCCGGCGCCGGTACCGCGGCCGCCGACGAGTGGCCCGTGCAGCAGCCGAACAGCCCGGTCGAGGTATTCGATGCCCACGGCTTCCTCACGCCCACCGATCCCGGGTACTGGAATCCGCTCGATTCCAGCTACCGCATCACCTCGCCCTACGGGACGAGCACGCGGATCGCCTGCACCGCGTTCCATGGCGTGATCATGCGGTGCTGGCAGGCCGATCGGGACGGTAACCCGCACGAGCTGAAGCGGCTGCCGTTCAACTTCCCGGCGGTCGTGGGCTGGGGGCAGCCCGGCGGCGGCCCCAGCCATTTCGTCTACCCGGGATATCTGCCGTTCGTGAGCTGATCTCCGACCCTTCCGAGCGCCCCGAGCCGATCCACGGCTCGGGGCGCTCGCGTTTGCCCGTTGACTTATGCAGGTAAATGCCTGCATAATTGACGAGTGCATCCGGACATGGACGCGATCTTCAAGGCCTTGGCCGACCCCACCCGGCGGCTGGTGCTCGACCGCTTGCGCGAACACAACGGCCAGACGCTGCGCGAGTTGTGCGAGCGCGTGGAGATGGCCCGCCAGTCGCTTACGCAGCATCTGGACATCCTCGAGCGAGCCGGACTCGTCACCGTGCTGCGACGTGGGCGAGAACGGGTGCACTACATCAACCCGGCACCGATCCATGACATCGAACTGCGCTGGATCTCGGAATTCGACCAGCCCCGCCTGGACGCCCTCGGCGTCATCAGATATCGAGCAGAGGAGTCAGCCATGAGCACCGCGATACCGAACTACGTCTACGTCACCTACATTCGCGCCAGCGCCGAACAGGTCTGGCGGGCATTGACCGATGCGGATCTGACCGCGCGGTACTGGGGCCACGCCAATGTCTCGGATTGGCAACCGGGTTCGCCCTGGGAGCATCGCCGCGCCGACGGCTCGGGCGCCATCGACGTCGTCGGCAAGGTCCTCGAATCCGACCCGCCGACCCGCCTGGTCATCACCTTCGAGGATTCCCCGCACGTCGAACCCCCGCGCGCCCCCTCGATCGTCACCTTCCTCGTCGAACCCCACCACGACATCGTCCGCCTCACCGTCACCCACGAGAACCTGCCCAATCAGGAGATGTACCAAGGCATCTCGGACGGCTGGCCCGCCGTCCTGGCCAACCTCAAATCCCTCCTCGAAACCGGCGAGGTACTCCCACAGTCCCCCTGGGACATGTCCCGAGCCCACGCCTGACCCGAGTCCCGCAGTGGCACACTGTCATTCATGACGAGGTCCGTACTCAGCGGGGCTCGGCGGGCGGGCCGATCCGGAGGACGAGTTTGCCTCCGGGGCGCTGTGATTGGCTGAGTTCGACGGCCGTGCGCCAGTCGGCGAGGGGGAGGATCCGGGCGACGGGGATGCTGAAGCGGCCTTCGGCGGCGAGCTGGGCGCACTCTCCGATGACCTCGTAGCGGTGGGTGATAGGTCCCTCGGTGAACGCGTCGCGGGCGCCGAGCTCGCGGGCGGAGGTGAGGTTGCTGATGGTCAGGACGTGTTTGGGGTCGGTGACCGTGCGGAGGAGTTCGGGGATGGTGGCGTCGTTGGGCGGTGCGACGTCGAAGACGAGGTCGACGGGTCCGTCTGCCAGCTCGCGTACGCGGTCGGCCATGCCCTCGCCGTAGGAGGTGACCTCGGCGCCGGTGGCACGCAGGGCCTCGGCATGAGTGGGGCCCGCGGTGGTGATCACCCGCGCGCCGGTCCTGCGGGCGAGCTGCACGGCGGCGAAGCCGGTGGTGGCACCGCCTCCGCTGACGAGAAGGGTTGTGTCGGGGGTGATTCCGAGCAGGTCCAGGCCGAGCTGGGCGGTCTCCACGGCCATGGGCAGTGCGACGGCGGCGGTCGGTTCGAGGGCGGGCGGCCGGGGAAACCAGATGTCGAGCACCGCATGGTCGGAGGCGCCCGCGGTCGGTCCGGCGAACGGAGCGGGTCCGAACACCGCGTCCCCGATCCGAACACCGGTCACGCCCTCGCCGACGGCGTCGACGGTTCCGGCGACCTCGAGCCCGATCCCGCGGGGCAGGTCGCCGGGGTAGAGACCCCTGCACAGGAACAAATCGGCGGGATTGAGCGTGCAGACCTCGACGGCGACCCGGATCTGGCCCGGTGCCGGTTGCGGCGGGTCGGCCTCCTCGATCTGCAGGACATCGAGGGGTTCACCGGTCTGGTGGAAACGCAGGGTGCGCATGGCGATCTCCTGATTGCGATCCGAGCAGTGACAGCAGATGCTGTCGTCAGGTGACCATAGCACAGTGACGACAGCATCTGCTGTCACTATTAGGGATGGCTTGTGGGGAGGGCAACACCCGTCGGCCACTGTCGGCTCCCACCCGAAGTGGCGGATCGGTGGCGAGTTCCCGCCTGAAGTGGCGAAGATAGCCCGGTGCTGAATGTTTCTGAGCCCCAAGGCGATTCGACTGTCTTGGGCGATCCCTGGTTCGAGGTGGAGTTCGTGACCGTGTCCGGCGACCGGCGACGGATGCGTTGGCGGTCGTTTCCGCAGGTCGCCGGGGAGATCGCGGGGTCGGCGCGGTTGTTCTCGTCGTACCTGGGTCAGTCGAAATCCTTCGCGGCCACGATCGGAGCCGAAGGCTACATGCTCGAGCACTGGGTCGACATGCACCGAGAACTCAACCGCCCCACCAACGATCGGCGCGTTAGCTATCCGACGGGGCGCAGAAGCACCAAAACATCTCTCATATGAGATTAATGGCCCCATTTCACGCCATCCGATGCGGGCATGAAGACCACATATGATATTTTTCTGCGATGATTGCGACTACCACGCAGGCTGATCAGCTCGAGCAGATCGGACGGCTCGTGCGCGAGTCCCGCAAGTCCAGGGGGTGGACGCAGACGCAACTTGCGTCCGCGCTGGGCACGTCGCAGAGTGCCGTCAACCGGATCGAGCGCGGCCATCAGAACGTCAGTTTGGAGATGCTCGCACGGGTCGGCCGGGCGCTGGACACTGAGCTCGTCTCGGTCGGACAGACGAGCGGCCCAACCCATTTGCGGATCGTTGGTGGGCAACCCCTGTCAGGGTCGATCACGGTCAACACAAGCAAGAACGCCAGCGTCTCCCTGCTGTGCGCGGCGCTGCTGAACTCCGGCCGCACCGTCCTGCGACAGGTCGCGCGCATCGAAGAGGTCAACCGGCTCGTCGAGGTGCTGCGCAGTATCGGTGCCGGTGTCGAATGGCTGGGTGAGGGCGGTGATCTCGAGATCATTCCGCCACCCACGCTGGACCTGGAATCGATGAACCGCGCAGCCGCACGCCGCACCCGCAGCATCATCATGTTCCTCGGTCCGCTCATCCACGATTACGACCTCTTCGAGCTGCCCTACGCCGGCGGATGCGCCCTGGGCACCCGCACAGTCGAGCCGCACCTGTCGGCGCTGCGCCCGTTCGGGATCGACATCGACGCGACCGACGGCAGCTATCACATCCGAGCCGACCAGCGTCGCACCCCGACGATGCCGATCGTGCTCGTCGAGCGCGGCGACACCGTGACCGAGAACGCGTTGATGGCCGCAGCCCGACGGGACGGGGTGACCGTCATCCGCAACGCCAGTTCCAATTACATGGTCCAGGATCTCTGTTTTTTCCTGCACAAACTCGGCGTCCGCATCGACGGGATCGGCTCCACCATTCTCACCGTCCACGGCCGGACGCACATCGACGTCGACGTCGACTACGCACCCTCCGAAGATCCGATCGAAGCGATGAGCCTGATCACCGCCGGCATCGCCACCGGATCGACGCTCGAAATATGCCGGGTGCCAATCGAATTCATGGAGGTCGAACTTGCCCTGCTGGAACAGATGCGGCTGCGCTTCGACCTGTCGAGCGAGTATTCCGCCGCGAACGGGCACACACGATTGATTGATGTCACGGTGCATCCGTCCCAACTGCGCGCGCCACGAGACAAGGTGCACCCTATGCCTTTCCCGGGGCTCAACATCGATAACCTCCCCTTCTTCGCGCTCATCGCAGCGACGGCCGAAGGCAAAACACTCGTCCATGACTGGGTCTACGAAAACCGCGCGATCTACCTCACCGAACTCACCAAACTCGGCGCATCCATCACCCTGCTCGACCCGCACCGGGTCTACGTCGAAGGCCCCACTCACTGGTCCGCGACGGAAGTCATATGCCCACCCGCACTCCGACCGGCAGTGGTCATTCTGCTGGCGATGCTCGCCGCCAAGGGCACCTCGGTCCTACGCAACGTCTACGCGATCAACCGCGGATACGAACAACTCGCAGAACGTCTCGAGCGACTCGGCGCGCAGATCGAAACCTTCCGCGACTACTGAACACTGGATGATGTCAACGGCGCCGACTCGAGATCTCCCGAACTTCCCGGAATCCGCCACTTCACATGGGAAGCGATGACCGACGAACAGGAACATCAAGATCGCGAACCCAGATCAGGACCCCTGACTACGACAGATCAGCTGAGAACCGACAGCCACCTCGCCGACGCTCATGACCCTGGCGGAAAGAGGGAAACTACTGAGCAGAAGTCGCGAATCCCGTTGCGGCTGTGAGGAGAGCGGCCGATGCGGACCTGGGTATTCGTGACGCTGGCGGTGTACGCGATCGTCTTCGCGGTGGGGGGTGTCTGGAACCACCTCCACGATCTCATCGTGTCCGGGCTTGATGCATATCGCTATGCGCCGCAACCCTTTCGGGTGTTCTTCATTGCGCTGGTCGTCATTGACGCCGCTGTCCTCGTGTTGCTCGTATTACGGCGTCCGGCGGCGCCGATCCTCGCCGCGGTGGTGACGGCCCTGGATCTGATCGGGAACTGGATCAGCGACTGGCAGTACTACCACGACGACCCCGGTTGGCTTGTCGGCAACAAAGGTGGTCTGATCCAGCTGACCGTTTTCGGGATATTCGTGGGCGTGACAGCAGTACCGCTGCGCCGCGCCTTGCAGCGACGCCGATGATGTTCCGTCGCTCAGCGTATGGTGCCCGCGCGGACGGCGTCCGGGGGTCATGCGGGTGTCGAAGCCGATTTCCGGATCGATCGTGCGGGCGGTGGTCCATCAGTTTCGGCGGCGGTCTCCATGATTGCCATCAGGATGTCGTCGCGGTGCAGGCCGGGTTGTCGACCAGATGGTCGGCGATGGTGGTGAACCGGGCCGACTTCTGTTGGGGTGGGCGATGGTTGAACGTCATGCGGATGATCACCGGCCACAGTGATGAGGCTGGAAATGGCTGTGACCGAACAGGTTTCGGCCTTGTGATCTGCTAGCGGGGTATCAGGCCGCCGTCGGCGATGAGGGTTTGGCCGGTGATGAAGCTGCCGGCGTCGGAGACCAGCAACAGGGCGGGGCCGACCATTTCGGTGGGGTTCGCGATGCGGCGCAGTAGGGCGTTGTCGCGGAGGTGGTCGATGAATTCGGGGGGATTGTTGCGGACCATATCGGTGTCGACGGCGCCGGGGGCGAGGGCGTTGACTCGGATTCCGGCGGGGGCGAATTCGGCGGCCATCGAGCGGGTGAACGAGACCATGGCGGCCTTGCCGGCGGAGTACATCGCGGTTCCGGCGCTGAAGGAGAAGGCGCCTACGGAGACGATGTTCAGGATCGCCGCGTGAGTGCTGGTGCGCAGGTAGGGAAGTGCGTGCTGGATCAGGAATACGGGGCCGGTCAGATTCACCGAGAACGATTTGTCCCATGCCTCGGGGGTGAGCTCGCCCAGGGGCTGGGTCAGGGCGGTGGCGGCATTGTTGATGATGATGTCGATGCCGCCGAACCGGTCGACGGTGGTGTCGACCAGTGCCGCGATCGCGTCGCGGTCGCCCAGATGTGTTGGCACCCCGAGGGCCGTCGCGCCCGACTCCTGCAGCCGCTCGGCCGCCCGCGCGCACGCCTCGGCCTTGCGGCTGGCCACGACGATATCGGCTCCGGCCAGCGCCAGCCCCTCGGCGAGGGCGAATCCGATGCCGCGGGTGCCGCCGGTCACGATCGCGGTGCGCCCCTCGAGGGAGAACAGAGCCTGCAGATCGGCCTTGTCCATGCGAAATCCCTTCCGCCGCCGCCACCTACGGGACCGGTCGACATACCAGTTGTGCCCGTTCGAGCGGTCCCGCACACGTCCGGGTCCCGATGTCCGGGATCGAGAAAGATCGTTCGGTGGTCGGCCCGAGTTCACCTCGTGTTTACGATGTCCCAATGCTTGTGGACGACGTGCAAGGGGGCTCGACTTCGGCGATCGAGCCGAGAGGTGACGGGCTCGGCGGGCGTCGATGGCGACCGGTACTGTTGTGGGGCGCCGGGGTGGCCGCGGTGATCGCGCTGGTCGGCGGGGAATTGATGGCCGCGCAGATCGGTGCGCTCGGACCCCTGACCAGTCTGGTGCGCGACTTCGGCGGGACGCCGAAATCGGCGACCACCCCGTGGGCGGGGTTCGGGCTGGCGCTGGCCGGATTGCGGATGCGGGAGCGGATGGTCGCGGTCGCCGCGGCGGTCGGGATCGATGCGATGTTCGTGGCGGTGCGCGCACTGGAGGGTCGCGGATTCACCGTCGGCAACGGCCCGACCATCGTGCTGACCGCCCTGGCGGTGATCGTCGCGCTGCGCTGGGACAATGAGCGGCGGCGAACGGCGTTGCGCACCATCGGATTCGGGGTGCTGCTCATCCTGGCCACGAAGGTGAGCGAGATCTGGCTCGACATCACCGCCTGGGCGTGCCCGACGGTCCTCGATCCGTACGTGCAGGCCGCCGATCATGCGCTGGGCAATCCGTCCTGGCTGGTCGGTCAGGCGCTGGACGCGGCCGGACCGATCGCGCTGGGTGTGGTGCGGTGGGTGTACTTCGAACTGCCCGTGGCGGCGATCGTGGTCGCGTTCTGGCAGTTGCGCGGGGTGACGCGTGGGGCGTGGCCGCGGCACTATCTGGTGCGGACGTTTCTGACCCTGGGTCTGGTCGGACCGCTGTTCTATGTGGTGTTTCCGGTGGTGGGTCCGGTGCTGGCCTACGGGTCGTGGGGGCATGGCTTCGAGATCGCCGATGTGTGGCCGAATGTGGTGCCCGATGCGCCGGCGGCGTTGGCGCCGTGGCGTTTCGACGCGATCACCCCGCGCAACTGCATGCCGTCGCTGCATACGGCGTGGGCGTTGTCGCTGTTCATCCATTCGCGGCGCGGGCCGTGGTGGCTGCGGTGGGGCGGGGCGTTCTGGCTGGTGTGCACACTCGTCGCGACGCTCGGGCTGGGGGCGCATTACGGCATCGATCTGGTGGTCGGTGCGGCGCTGTGCCTGACGGTGGAATCGGTGCTGCGCGACCCGGATCGGGGGTGGGATCGGGGCCGGGTGCGGGTGGTGGCGCTCGGGGCGGGGGTGTTCGCGGGTGTGTTGTTGTGCATCCGGTTCCTGGCGATCCCCATGGCGACGCATCCGCTGCCGTTCGGTGTTGTGGTCATCGGATCGCTTGTGGCGCTGGTGGCTACCTTCTATGTCACGTGGTTCGCGCCGTCGCGGCAGGACATCGAACGGCCCGTTGCCCAGCTCGTGGACCGCTGAGCGAGCCTTGCGACCGAGCGCAACCGAGGGGGAATCGGGGTTGGACGAGTGCCGGATGCCGTAGCTGGCTTCATTGCGGCGACGAGGTGGGTGAGCGCTGGGATCCGGCCCGGTCACGCCCCTGATAGCACATGGGCGGCGCTATCTGTAAACTAACCCTCGTCATGTGAGTGATGCTGAGCGGTGGGACGCCGCCGTATACAACGCCCCACCTTGGCGGGTTACTTAGCCAGCCAGACTCGGCGGACCAAGATGAGCGCCCCGGCGATCACGGCAGTTGCTATCAACATCGTGCCGTAATCGACCGGGGCCTTGCTCTTTTCCCAGCGATGCTTCGCCATCCCCACCACCTCCTTCCTGGGCGCGGTGTGTGGACCGAGTCCACCGCCCCTCGAATGGAGGTGCCGTCACCTTACGTGGGCCCACCGACTGGAATCGTTGAACCCCAGCCCCTTCCGAACCATACGACGGACCGGGGGAGGCCGGTGGGCCATTGCAACATCCATGCCGGGTCGTTCGAGATCACCTCAGCAGTCCATCGGATCGGGTCCCTACCTTCTCGCGTCGACCGTGGGTGTCGTTGTGGTGAGCCGTCATTGCCGCACCAGCCCGGTCGAGCAGGAGCGCGCCGCACCCCGCCGACGTGCCGGGCGGTCCCACTGGGTGAGCCCGGTGCGCGCCTGGTGGTGGTGGGGGATGGTTCTGTGGGAGTAGGAGGTTGGGTGCCGGATGCGGATTGATATTCAGGTGGATGGGCGGCCGGATCGGGTGATCGGGCGGGCGCGGGAGTTGGCGGGGTTGGGGGTGGACGGGGTGTTCACCTTCGAGGGGCCCCATGATGTGTTCGTGCCGTTGGCGGCTATCGCGCCGGCGGTGCCGGTGGACATCATGACCAATGTGGCCGTGGCGTTTCCGCGCAGTCCGTTGCATGTCGCGCATACCGCCTATGATCTGCAATTGTTGAGCGGCGGGCGGTTTCGACTCGGATTGGGGTCGCAGGTTCGGCCGCATATCGAAAACCGTTATGGCGCGACGTGGTCACGGCCCGCGGCGCGGATGGGTGAATTCGTGGCGGCGGTGAAGGCGATTCTGACCGCGTGGCAGGATCGGACGCCGTTGAACTTCTGCGGTGAGTTCACCCGCCACACTCTCATGCCCCCGACCTTCGATCCGGGACCGAATCCGCGTGGTGTGGCGCCGGTATTGATGGGCGGGCTGGGCCCGCTGATGGTGCGCACCGCGGCGCAGGTCGCGGACGGGCTGCTGGTGATGCCGTTCAACAGCGCCCGCCACTTTCGCGAGCGCACCCTGCCCGCGGTGGCCGAGGGCTGGGAGCGGGCGGGCCGCGACGGTGGCGATTTCACGATCGTGCCGCAGGTGATGGTATCGATGTGGCGCACCGAAGCCGAACGGGCCCACGCCGATGCGGGGGTGCGGCGGCTGATCGCCTTCTACGGTTCGACCCCGGCGTATCTGCCGGTGCTCGAGGTGGAGGGGCGGGCGGAGCTGCAGCCGCGTTTGAACGAGCTGTCCAAACGTGGTGCGGTCGAGGCGATGACGGAGTTGGTCGACGAGGTGCTGATCTCGGCGATCGCGGTGCGGGGGACACCCGAGCAGTGCGCGGCGCAGATCGCGGAGCGGTTCGGTGCGGTGGCCGAGCGGGTGTGCGCGTACTTTCCGGGCTACACCCCGCCGGTCGAGCAGGTCACCGATCTGGTTGTGGCGCTGCATCGTTCGTAGGTTCGCACCGGGGTTGGTCGAGGTCGGGTAGCTCGCTCGCCCGGCCGGTCCATTCGGGAGTGCGGCGTTGCAGATAAGCGCGCACTCCCTCGCGGGCGTCCGGCTCGCCCATCAGCAGCAGATGTGCCTCGGTCTCCAGTTCCCCGATGCGCGCGGCATCGTGCTCGAACGACGACCACAGCATGCGTTTGCTCGCGGCGACCGATACCGGCGCGGTGTTGTCGGCGATATCGTGGGCCAGGGCGAGGGCGGCGTCGAGGACCTGGTCGGCGGGCAGCACCTCCAGGCACAGTCCGAGGTCGTGGGCGCGATGGCCGTCGACGGTCGCTCCGGTCAGCAGCAGGTAGGCCGCGCGGGACATCCCGATCAGGCGGGGTAGCGTCCAATGCGAATAGGCGTCGCCGACCATGCCCCGGCGGACTTGCAGCACACCGTATTTGGCATCGGCTGCCATGATGCGGAGATCGCATTGCAGGGCGAGGGTGAGCCCGATGCCGAGCGCGTGCCCGTTGACCGCCGCGATCACGGGCTTGCGCACCCGCCAGGCGGGCAACTTGATACCCGCGGCGCTGAACCCCGCACCCGGTGCGTCGAAGGTGCCCGCACCCGCGCCCAGATCGGCGCCCGCGCAGAAGGCGGGCGGTGTCCCGGTCAGCACGACCGCGCGGATGTCATCGTCGGCATCGCAGCGCCGATACACCTGTGACAGTTCGTTACCCATCTCCCGGATGAACGCGTTGCGCTGCTCGGGGCGGTGCAGGGTCACCGTCGCGACACCGTCGCGCACACTCCACCGTAACGTTCGATACGCCAAGGCTTTTCCTTCCGATCCACCGACACCTATCACCGTTTCGGTCCTCGGGTCACGGGGGTGTCCGAGTGAGTGGGTTCGGTGTTCGGGTCGAGAAACTCGTCTCGGCGATATTCGACCGTGTCGGCTACGACCGAGGTGCCGTGTTGCCCACAGGTTTCATCCCGCCGCGTCCGGCCGGTCGATCTCGGGCAGTGCTGTCACCAGGTGTGGGCGGTCGGTGAGGGGGTGGCGGACGATGGCGCTGCGCATTCCGAAAACTGTTGCCACGCGGTCGGGGGTCAGCACCGATTCTGGTGTGCCGCTTGCCGATACGCGGCCGCCTTGCAGGAGGACCAGGGCGTCGCAGTAGGCCAGGGCGTGGTCGAGGTCGTGTAGGGCCGCGATGGTGGTGAGGCCGAGATCCTTGACGAGGGTGAGCAATTCGAGTTGGGCTCCGGGGTCGAGGTGGTTGGTCAGCTCGTCCAGCAGGAGGACCGGGGTCTGTTGGGCCAGGGCGCGGGCGAGCAGGACGCGTTGGCGTTCACCGCCGGACAGGGAGGTGAAGCGGCGTTGAGCCGCCCAGGACAAGCCGACCCGGTCGAGGGCCTCGCGGACCAGGGCGCGGTCGTGGGCGTGTTCGCGGCCGAAGCGGTCCTGATGCGGGATGCGGCCCATCGCCACGGTTTCCAGCACCGTGAAGCCGTGTTCGAGGCCGTGATCCTGAGCGACGACCGCGGTGCGGCGGCCCGCTTGCCGGGTGCTGGTGCGCCATACGTCGTCGGGGCCGATCCGCACCACGCCCGCCGTGGGCCGCAGCGCGCGATACAGGGTACGCAACAGGGTGCTCTTGCCGGAGCCGTTGGGTCCGGCCAGGCCGGTGAAGGAGCCCGGCTCGATGGTCAGATCCACGTCGGTGAGCACAGCGGCGCCGGTCAATTCGACGCCGAGGCCGTCTACGACGATTCTCATGACGGCCTCCTGCGCTCGCTGGACATCACAGTGCGTGCCGTGCAACGTGTTTCGTGGGAGCAGCGGCGGGCTCCGACTGTGGTGCCGTGAATCACCATGGGACGACCCCCGGTGGCAGCACGGCAAGGGCGCGAAGGCCGAGTCAGGTGGCGAACATGTCGACATCCGCCTGCGGCACCGTGATGCGACGCGACGATCACCATCGGACGACCCCCGATGGCAGGACGAGCAGGGCCCGAAGCCGAGTCGGGCGGTGATCATGGGGACATCCGCGCGCGGCACCACCGATGTCGTTCCATGACGCACTCATGACATGGCCTCCCGGCGAGGGCGCAAGAGGAAGAGGAGGGCCGGGGCGCCGAGGGCGGAGGTGATGCCGTGACGCACTCATGACATGGCCTCTCGGCGACGGCGTAGGAGGAAGAGGAAGGCCGGGGCGCCGAGGGCCGAGGTGATGATGCCGAGCGGGATCTCGTTGGGGCGGTCGATGGTTCGGCTGGCCAGGTCGACCAGGACCAGGAACAGGGCGCCACCCAGGAGGACGGTCGGCAGGCCGCGGCGGTGGTCGGGGCCGACGAGCAGGCGGGCGGCGTTGGGGATGATCAGGCCGACGAAGCCGATGCCGCCCGCGACGGCCACGGCGGTCGCGGTCAGGAGTGCGGACAGGCCCAACAGCAACAGCCGCAATCGGTTCGGGTGGACGCCGAGTCCGGCGGCGGTGTCGTCACCGAGGGTCAGTGCGTTCATCGCCTGTGCTCGCGCGGGCAGGATCAGCATGGCCGCGGCGAGGGCGACGGCCGGGGCGATCAGGTTGTTCCAGTTCGCCGAGGACAGCGATCCGAGTAGCCAGAACATCACGCCGCGCAGTTCGGCCGGGCGGGCACGTAATTGGAGGTAGCTGGTAAGGGCGGTGCCCAGATAGGAAACCGCGATCGCGGCGAGTACGAGGTCCGAGCCGCGCACCTGCCCGCCGCGCTGGGCGAGCGCGAAGACGATCAGCAGACTGACCACCGCCCCGGCGAAGGCACAGCCGGTGACGCCGAGAGTGCCGGTGGCCCAGACGATTCCGGTCATCGCCAGCACCGCGCCGAGCGAGGCGCCGGAGGTGACGCCGAACAGGTACGGGTCGGCCAGCGGATTGCGCACCAGCGTCTGCAGACAGGCCCCGGCCAGCCCGAGCGCCGCACCCACCAGCGCCGCCAGTACCACCCGCGGCGCGCGAAACTGCCAGACGATCTGATCGGCCAGCGGATCGGCGTGCCGTCCGCCGAGGAGGTGATCGGCGACCACCCGCACCACGGTCTCCGGCGAAACGGCCACCGTCCCAACCCCGATGGCGACCACCATCGCCACCAACAGGGCCGCCGCAAGCCCGACCGGTATGATCACCCTGCTCACGGGTCCAGCACGCCCCGACCTTGATACGGATCGCGAAGACGGTCGGTGTTCGTCGGACAGTTCCGCAGCGATCGACTCGCGATGTGGCGGAGACGAATTCAGAATCCGAGCCGCCGCCCGCCTGCGGGCCGGGTCCGATTCGGCCGTCGTGGACGCGACGAGCGAATCCTGCGGTGCCGCTGGCCTCGTGGTCGTCGAAGCCTCCGGTGCCGACGGCGGTGACGCGTCACCGGGATCGGCCGATGATCCGATCAGTGCCGAATCCGGTTCCAGTGGTGCGGGTGTCGGCGTGAATGCGGGCCCGTCAGTGGATGGTCGTGAGGGCATCGGCGAGCTTTTCGATGGCGAGGGCGTTGAGAGGGCCCAGGTAGGGGCTGTCGGAGAGGGTGAGGTAGCGGTGGGTGCGGGCGGCGGACCAGGCGGGGAAGCGGGTGAACAGGGCGGCGGCCATGGCGTCGGCGTCCTCGTCGGGACGGTAGCGGCCGATGATCACCAGGTCGACCGGGGCGGTCGCCAGGGCCTCGGCGTTGATCTGAGCCAGTTCCTCGGAACTGCGGCCCGCGAAGGGGTTTCGCCCACCCGCCCGGGTGATGATGTCGTCGTAGATGCCGCCGCCGAAGACCGCGGGCAGGCCGTGGGTGTTCATCGCCGACATGCCGGGATAGACCAGCAGTACATTCGGGCGTGGTCGGCCGGGGACGGGCTGGGTCGCCACGGCGATCCGGGCGTGCTGGGCGTTGACGTAGTCGGCGGCGCGTTGTTGCACGTCGAAGATCCGGCCGAGGGTCAGCAGCAGGTCGTCGGAGGCGGCGACCGACTGCGTGGTCAACGCGGCGCGGTCGGCCTCGGAGGCGTTCGGATCGCCGAGTGCGCAGTTGGAAGGGGTGACGAAGGCCGGAATTCCGACCGCCGCCAAGGCTTCTCGGCCGATCGGTCCGGTGCGGTCGTCGAAACCGCCCGCCCAGGTCGAGATCACCAGATCCGGGCGCAGGGCGAGGATCTGTTCGCGGGTGAATTCGCCGTTGTCGTCGCGGCGCAGCCCGGCGCTGGGGATCGCGTCGACCGCCTCGGCCATACCGGGCTGATCGGATACCCCGTAGTGCTGGCTGCTGGCGACGATGCGGTCGGTCAGGCCGAGGGTCACGAAGCTTTCCGCCTCGGCCACCGACGCGCCGTTGAGCAGCACCACCCGCTGCGGCGGGCGCGCGAAGCTCAGCCGGTGGCCGCAGTTGTCGAGGGTGAGCGGATATCCGGTGGGCGCGGCGGTGGCGGGCCGATCGGGCCGGGACGGCTCGACCGGTCGCCCACAGCCCGCGAGCGCGGCCACGGCCGCGACGCACAGGATGGCCGCGGCCGCGCGGCGGCTCAGGGTTCGCACGAAACACACGTTCTCTCACGTCGTCCGCGACCCCCGGCTCGGTTCCCGGATGTCGGTCATGTCACAGGGCGGAACCCGGGCGGGGTGGCGGCCGACCGTTTCCAATACCGGCGCCGTCGCATTCGCGGCGCCTCTCCGTGCGCGAAGGAAACGATTGTGAGGACCAGCCCGCAGGCAGGTATGGGCGTCATCGTGGAGGATTTCGATCCGAGGGCCGACGAGGACGTGCAACTGCTGAAGAAGACGATCTATCGTCACAAGATCGTGGTGTTGAAGGATCAGCACCACGATGCGGCGAGCTTTCTCGCGCTCGGGGAGCGCCTCGGCTCTCCGCAGGCGTATTACGAGCCCGGATATCACCACCCGGACGTGCCGGAGGTATTCGTCTCGGCCACCGCCGAACCCGACGGGCGGCAGATCGGCGTGCCGAAGACCGGGCGGTTCTGGCATTCGGATTATCAGTTCATGCCGCGCCCGTTCGATATCACCCTGACCTATCCGCGGGTGGTGCCGACGGTCAACCGCGGCACGCTGTTCATCGATCTGGCCGCCGCCCACGCCCGGCTCACCCCGGAGCTGCGCGCGGCGATCGCGGACAGTTCCGCCGTGCATACCGTGCGGCGATGTTTCAAGATCCGGCCCGAGGACGTGTATCGCCCGGTGGGGGAGATTCTCGACGAGATCGATTCCCGCACACCGCCGGTGCGCCGCCCCACGGTGGCGCGGCATCCGCATACCGATGAGCCGATCGTGTACGTCAGCGAGGGATTCACCGAGACCCTGCTCGACGCCGACGGGAACGACCGGCGCGAGCTGCTGCTCGAATTGCTCGGCGCCACCGGACAACTCGATCTGGACGATCCGGCCGTACATCTGCAGCGGTTCGAGGTGGGCGATCTGCTGCTGTGGGACAACCTGAGCCTGGTGCATCGCGCGGTGCACAGCGACCGCACCGAGCCCGCGGTGTCGTGGCGGGTGACCGTCTACGACGATGCGGAGCTGCTGAAATGATCACTGCTCCTGCCGTTTTCGAGGTCGATCCGGAGTTCTTGGCCGAGGTGCAGTGCTGTTATAAACCGCACTGCCGCTATCTGCGTGCGGCGTCGGTGCGCGCGGAAGGTCGTTCGGTCACCGGCACAGGGCATTTCGGTATCGCCGAACCTTGTTACATCGATGACACCGGACATCTCAATGCCGTCGAGGCGATCATCTGCTTCAACCAGTTGATGTATCAGACCGTGGCCACCGTCGTGCGGCACGGCCTGCACCCGGCGTTCGAGGAGTGGACGCCGCA
Organism: Nocardia sp. NPDC051570; assembly: GCF_044454005.1. Lineage (NCBI taxonomy): Bacteria > Bacillati > Actinomycetota > Actinomycetes > Mycobacteriales > Nocardiaceae > Nocardia > Nocardia sp. NPDC051570. The sequence continues at coordinate 113,649 of NZ_JBITDI010000011.1, forward strand.
GGATTTCCGCCGCCGGTATCTGCCCGACATCCTCATCGCCGATGTGCAGACCGAATTCGAGCGTCCCATCGACTCCTCGGCCTTCACCGGGGAATTCGTGCTCGAGAACGCGCAGGCCTACACCACCTCCGCCGGTGCGCGGCGCATCGCGGCGTCCACGAGCTTCCGGTTCACCGACGGCGCCGGCGCCTGCGGTGGCCGGATCCGGCTGGTGGTCGTCGATACGGGGGCGAGCCGATGAGCCGCACGATCGCCGAGCTGACGCGCGGGCACGATGCCGCGGCGCCGGCCGTGGTGTGCGGTGATCGCACGCTGACCTACGGCGAATTGGACTGTGCCGCGGATCGGATCGCGCGGGCGCTGCAGGTGGCGGGGTTGCCGCCGGGGGCGCGGGTGGCGTATCTGGGGTTGGAGTCGGTGGACTACTACGCCGCGCTGCTGGGTTGCGCGCGCAGCGCAATGGTGTTCGTGCCCATCAACTTCCGGCTCACCGCAGCGGAGATCGGGCATATTCTGGCCGATTCGGGGGCGGCGATGCTGATCGCCGATGCGCCACTGCGGGATCGGCTCGACGGGCTCGACGGGGTTGTCTGCGTCGATACCGCGAGGTTCGCCGACTGGTATTCCGGATATCCGGCCGAGCCGCCCGTGGTGCGGATCGATGCCGATACCCCGGTGGTGCAGCTCTACACCAGCGGCACCACGGGTCTGCCCAAGGGTGTGGTGCTGGCGCATCGCAGCTTCTTCGCCGTGCGCGAGGCGCTGGCGGTGGCGGGGGAGAACTGGATCGACTGGCGAGCGGGCGATATCGGGCTGATCGGGATTCCGGGCTTCCACGTCGGCGGGATCTGGTGGGCCACACAGGGGTTGGGTGCGGGCGCGACGATGGTGGCGATGCCGCGATTCGATCCGGCCACCGCGATCGGGTTGATCCGCGATCGCGGGGTCACCACGGTCTGCGTGGTGCCGTCGATGTTGCGGTTGATGCTGGCCGAGCCGGGGGCCGAACGGGCCGCGCTGGCGAGTGTGCGCAAGCTGGTCTACGGCGGTTCGCCGATCTCGGAAAGCCTGCTGGGGCAGGCGATGTCGATCCTGGATTGCGAGTTCGCGCAGATCTACGGGCTGACCGAGACCGGGAACACCGCCGTCTGCCTGCCGCCGGATCAGCACTATCCGGGCAGTCCGCGGCTGCAGGCCGCGGGGCGCGCCTATCCGGGTTTCGCCGTGCGGATCACCGATGAGCGCGGGGACGCGGTGGGGCCGGGGCGGGTCGGGGAGGTGTGGCTGCGCACGCCGGGGCATATGGTCGAGTACTGGCGGCGCGCGGAGGCGACCGCGGCCACGCTCGTCGACGGCTGGATCCGCACCGGCGACGCCGGATATCTCGATCCCGAGGGGTATCTGTTCCTGTGTGATCGGTTGCAGGACATGATCATCGTCGGCGGGGAGAACATCTATCCCGCCGAGGTGGAGAATGCGATCGCCGGACATCCGGCGGTGGCCGATGTGGCGGTGGTGGGTGCGCCGGACGAGCGGTTCGGGGAACGGGTGCATGCGTTCGTGGCCGCGCGATCAGAGGTGTCGGCACGAGAGTTGTTCGTGCACTGCGCCGATCGGCTCGCCGGATACAAGATTCCGAGCCGATTCGAGTTCGTGGAGCGGATTCCACGCAATCCCAGCGGCAAGATCCTGCGACGTGAGCTGCGGGAGCCGTTGTGGCCCACTGGTATTCGACGGATCGGATGAGGGACTGCGAGATGAGTGAGGTGTTGAGCTTCGCGGCCGTGCGGGCCGCGGTGGCGCACGAGTTGTATCTGAGGCCCGACGAGCTGGATCCGGAGGCGGATCTGTTCGCGGCCGGACTGGATTCGGTGCGGGTGCTGACGCTGGTTGAGCGATGGCGGGCCGCGGGGGCGCAGGTCGGGTTCATGGATCTGATCGAGCGCGCCACGGTGCGCGAGTGGTGGGAGCTGTTACATGTCGACCGATGAGCTGCGGCCGACCGCGGCGCAGGACGAGTTCTGGCATTACCAGGTGGACGGGCCCGAACCGGTGACCGCGATGTTCAATGTCGCCGAATATGCCGAGTTTCACGGTCCGATCTCCGAATCGGTACTGGCACAGTCGATTCGACAAGCCGTCGCCGAGGTCGAGGTGTTGAATCTGGCGCTGTGCCCGACCGCCGATGGAGTGCGGTTTCGCCGGCGCGTGCCCGACTGGGAGGTGCGCACGGTCGATGTCAGCGGGCACGATGATCCGGTCGCGGCGGCCGAGGCGTGGATGGCCGCGGATCTGGACACCGCGGTGGATCTGGTGACCGATGTGCTGTTCACGCACGCGATCCTGCGACTGGGGCCCGGGCGGGTGCGCTGGTATCACCGGGTGCACCACATCCTGCTCGACGGGTACGGGCTGGCGATGGTCGCGCGCCGCGTCGCGGAGATCTATACCGCGCTGGCGGGCGGGGGTGAACCCGCCGCGCCGCGGTTCGGTTCGCTGGCCGAGGTCCTCGCCCACGAGGAGGCCGAACGTGCCGGGCCCGGATACGAAGCGGCGCGCGAGTATTGGGTGCGCTATCACCGCGACCGGCCCGCACCGCCGATCGTGGCGCCGCGCACGCAACCGATGACCGCCCGAATGGCAAGGACCGCAACCGAAGTCGATGCCGAACTGCTCGCGCGGCTGCGGGCGCGCGGCGGCACGGCGACCGCGTTGCTCGCGGCGGCGGCCACCTATGTGCATTGCGCGACCGGCGAGGGCCGGGTGCGGCTGTGCCTGCCGGTACTGGCCCGTGCGGGCACCCCGGCGGCGCGGGTGCCGTGCACGGTCATCAACGTCGTGTACTACTGGGCCGAATTCGACGAGGCCACCACGTTTTCCGATGCGGTCGACGGGGTCGAGCGGTTTCTGCGCGACAGCGCCCCCCACCTGCGCTACCGAGTGGTCGACCTATGGCGCGAGCTGGGCCCGGCCTTCGACCTCGACCGCGCCTACGGCCCACTGGCCAACGTCATGCCGTTCGACTTCCGCCTCCGCTTCGCCGACACCCCGGCCACGGTCCACAATGTCACCGCGGGCGTGGAGGAGGACATCGGCTTCTACTTCTACGACCGCCCCGACGGCATGGGACTGGTCGTCGGCGGCAACCCGCTCCTGTTCGACACCTCGGACCTGGCGACCCATGCCGCCCGCTTCCAACGGCAGTTGTCGACGATCCTGGCCACTCCGGACCGGCCGGTGACCGACCTGCCGTTCGAATGATGCCCGGCTGGGAAGGGCCGCTCCCGCAAGGGAGTTCGGCTCAGCTCCCCGCGGCCTCGCCCGCGCGCACCTCGCCGATCAGATCCTCGCGGGCGCGGGCGATGCGGGAGCGGATGGTGCCGACGGGACAGCCGCAGACCTGGGCGGCCTCCTCATAGGACAGGCCCAGGAGTTGGGTGAGGACCAGCGCCTCGCGGCGCTCCTCGGGCAGGGCGGCGAGCATGATGCGTAGTTCGGCGAATTCGATTGCGGCGGTGCCGCTTCCGGAGCGGCGGCGGTCCGCGGCGGCCTCCCAGTCGGCGTCGGCGGCGACGCGGGGGCGGGCCATGGCGGCGCGAATCTCGTCGGCGCAGACGTAGCGGGCGATCGACAGCAACCAGGCGCGGGCCGAGGCACGCGCCTCGAAGCGGCGCAGGCTGCCCAGGGCGCGTAGATACGTTTCCTGGGTGAGGTCGTCGGCGCGGGCAGGGCTCGCGCGGTGGGCGATGAAGCGCCACACATCGGATTGAGTGGCCCGGATGAACTCCTCCAACGCCTGGCGATCCCCGCGTCCCGCGGCCAAGGCGAGCGCGGTGATCCGTTCGTCGTTGGACTCCGATGTCATGGCGCACACCCTAGCCCGGCCTCGGAATTCGTCTACTACCGGGCGTAGGGTGTTTCACGCCACAGAGATGTGCGGGAACTTCGGTGGCCCGCCATCCGACTTCTGCACCGTGAACTGCGATGTCTGCCGGGAAGCGTTATCGGCCCGGATCGACGACGAACCCGAACCGGTGCCCTCGGCACAGGTCGATCGGCATCTCGAGGAATGCCGGGCCTGCACCGAGTGGTACGCCTCGGCGATCGCGGCCACCCGGACGCTGCGCATGCGCGCCGCACCGGTCACGCCCGATCTGACCGAATCGATTCTGGCGCGCGCGGAATTCGTGGGCGTGACACCGCGTCGGCGAGGGCCCTCGACCTCGGCGTTGCGGATGATCCTGCTCGGCGTCGGCGCGGTGCAGTGTGCGCTGGGCCTGGCGCAGCTGGTCGGGCACGGGGTGGGTGTGCACGCCGGGCACGAGATCGGGTCGCATCTGTTCAACGAGAGCACGGCGTGGAGTTTCGCCCTCGGCGCGGGCATGGTGTGGGGCGCGCTGTCGGTGCGAGCGGTGACCGGGCTGATCGCGGTGTTCGGCAGTTTCGCCGCGGTGGTGTCGATATTCGTCGCCCATGATCTGTGGCGCGGGGAGATGACCGCCACCCGCGCCGAATCGCATATGGTGCTGCTGGCCGGACTGCTGGTGCTGGTGTTGATCCAGCGGCGCGGCGCCGGCGAGCCGCCCGAGGTCACCGCCGCACCGGGCCCGCTGGCCGTCCCGCCCGGTGCGCGCACGGGGCGACGCACCGGGCATCTGCGCTCCACGCACGACCCCGCCGCCTGACCTTCGATGACGACGAATCCGCCCGCCCCGCCGCTGTTCCGGCGGGCCTGACCCACGGAATCCGAGCCCATGACGAATTCTCTTGCCCCCGTCGAGGACCCCGCCGCCGAACGCGTGCGGGTCCGGCTGGCGGTGTCGGGCATGTCGTGTGCCGCCTGCTCCTCGCGGGTCGAGCGCACCCTCAACCGTTTCGACGGGGTGACCGCCAGCGTGAACTTCGCGACCGGTGTGGCCACCGTGGACGCGCCGCCGCAGCTGGATCCGAACGTGTTGTGCGAGAAGGTGACCGAGATCGGTTTCGGCGCCACGCCGGTGCGGGGCACCGCGACGATGCTGGATACCGGTCCCGAGGACCGGATCGCGGCGGATCTGTTCCGCCGCCTGGTGGTGGCGCTGCTGCTGTTCTTCCCGCTGGCGGATCTGTCGATCATGTTCGCCACGGTGCCGAGTACGAGAATCACCGGCTGGCAGGGCATTCTGCTGGCGTTGGCGCTGCCGATCGTGGTGTGGTCGGCCGCGCCGATGCACCGCAAGGCGATCGCGGGGCTGCGCGGCGGGTCGACCAGCATGGAGACGCTGGTGTCGATCGGGATCACCGCGGCCACGGTGTGGTCGATGGTGACCCTGTTCGCCCGGCCCGCGCCCGATCACAGCGGGCACGGGGTGTGGGCGGCCATCCTGGGCGCGGATTCGATCTATCTCGAGGTGGCCGGCGGGGTCACGGTATTCGTGCTCGCGGGCCGGTACTTCGAGGCCAAGGCGCGTCGGCGCGCGGGCGGAGCGCTGCGGGCGCTGGCCGCACTCGGCGCGAAGGAGGTGACGGTGCTGTCCGGCGACGGCAGCGAGATCACCGTTCCGGTGGATGAACTCACCGAGGGCCGCCGGTTCGTGGTGCGGCCGGGGGAGACCGTGGCCACCGACGGCCTGGTGACGCAGGGACATTCGAGTATCGACGCCTCCGCGATGACCGGTGAGTCGGTGCCGGTGGAGGTCGGACCGGGGATGGCGGTGACCGGCGGCACGATCTCGCTGACCGGCCGACTGGTGGTGGAGGCCGCCGCGGTCGGCGCGGATACCCGGCTGGCGGCGATGATCCGATTGGTCGAGGAGGCCCAGGCGGGTAAGGCGGCGCTGCAGCGGCTGGCCGACCGCATCGCCGGGGTGTTCGTGCCGGTGGTGCTGGGCATCGCCGCGGTGACGCTGGGCGGCTGGCTGGTGTCGGGCGCCGGAATCGATAAGGCCGTCGGCGCGGGACTGGCGGTGCTGGTGATCGCCTGCCCGTGCGCGCTGGGACTGGCGACCCCGGCGGCGTTGATGGTGGCCGCCGGGCGGGGCGCGCAACTGGGCGTATTCATCAAGGGCCAGCAGGCCTTGGAAACCAGCCGCAGCGTGGACACCGTCGTATTCGACAAGACCGGCACCCTCACCGAGGGCGAGATGACGGTGGTGGCCGTGCACACCGCCGCCGACCGCTCGACCACCGAGATCGCCGCGCTGGCAGGCGGTTTGGAGTCCGCCTCCGAACATGCGGTCGCCGCCGCCATCACCGCCTACGCCCGCCGCGAGGCCGTGCGACCGACGGCCGAGGGCGCGACCATTGCCGAGCAGCTGCCCACGGCGACCGATGCGCAGGTATCGCCGGGGCAAGCTGCCGAGGGGAGTCCGGCCCTGGTAGAGGGCGAGAGTGGCGGTGCCCGAGCGCAATTGCTGAATGGCGTCGGTGCGCGGGTATCGCTCGGGGAAGCCGCCGAGGGGCGAGCGGCCCTGATCCAGGGCGAGAGTGGCCGTCTCCCTGCGCAATTGCCGGATGAGAGCCCGCGCGAGCGGTTACCGGAGGTCACCGACTTCCAGGCGCTGCCCGGGCTGGGTGCGCGGGGCGTCGTCGACGGGTATGCCGCGCTGATCGGACGTCCGGCGTTGATCGAGACCGAGGGTGTGCGCGTGCCCGAGGAGTTGCGGCGGGCGCTGGTGCGCGAGCAGCGGCACGGGCGCACCGCGGTGTACTTCTGCTTGGACGGCGCGGTGGTCGCGGTGATCGCGGTGGCCGATACTGTGCGGCCCACGGCCGCGGACGCGGTCGCTCGGCTGCAGCGGCTGGGGCTGCGGACGTTGTTGCTGACCGGGGACAATGCCCGGGCCGCGCAGGCGATCGCCGATGAGGTCGGTATCGATGAGGTGATCGCGGAGGTGCTGCCCGAGGGCAAGGTCGACGTGGTTCGGCAGCTGCAGCGGCAGGGGCATCGGGTGGCGATGGTCGGTGACGGCATCAACGACGGGCCCGCGCTGGTGGCGGCGGATCTGGGGCTGGCGATCGGGCGCGGCACCGATGTGGCGATCGGGGCGGCCGATATCATTCTGGTGCGCGAGGAGCTGGGCGCGGTGCCCGACGCGATCGAGCTGGCGCATGCGACATTGCGCACGATTCGCGGAAATATGGTGTGGGCGTTCGGATATAACGTCGCCGCCATTCCGGTCGCGGTGGCGGGACTGCTCAATCCGCTGATCGCCGGGGCGGCGATGGCGTTCTCCTCGTTCTTCGTGGTGTGGAACAGCCTGCGGCTGCGCGAGTTTCGGCGGTGAGCCCGGCGACCGAGGGCCCCGCCACCTCCGGGCGTCGAAGGTGGTGGGGCGCGGCCGTTCTCGCGGTCGCCGCGGTGGTCGCGGTCGTGCTCGCGATCGCCGGAACCGCCGAATTCGGGCAGCGGCCCTACCATCAGCAGGGCCTGGACTATCCCGGATACGCCGCGGCGCTGACGTATGTGTTGCTGCGGCTGATCGCCGCGCTGGCCGGGGGTTTCACCCTCGGCCCATTGCTGTACGCGCTGTTCTGCACCGCGCCCACCGCCGCGGGCCGTGTCGATGTCGACGGATATGCCGGGGTGCGATTGGCCGAGCGGGCGTCGATGCTGTGGGTGCTGGCCACCGCGGTGCTGATTCCGGTGTCGGCGGCCGATTCGGCGGGGCTGGGGATCGGCAAGGCGGCGCGGATCGGCGCGCTGGGTGCGCTGATCACCGCGACCGAGAAACCGAAGGCGTGGATCGTGGCGACGATCGCGGTCGCGCTCGTCGCCGTGCTGCTGCGCACGGCGATGTCCTGGAACAGCCTGTTCGGATTGGCCGCCGTCAGTGCGATCGCGGTGCTCGCGCCCGCGGTCACCGGCAATGCGGGCGAGGGGCCGAATCACGATTACGCGACCGGTGCGGTGATTCCGTTCGCGCTGGCGCTGGCCCCGCTGGCCGGGCTGAGCTGGTGTATGGCCCAAAGATGCCGTCGCCCAGGCGATTGCACGATTGCGATTCGGCGGTACCGCATCATGGTGGGGCTGGCCGTGGCGGTGATGACGCCCACCGCGGCGATTCTGGTCGCGATCCTCACCCCGCCCGCCACCTTCGGCGGGGTGTACGGCTGGCTGGGGGTCGGCGCGGCGGTGCTCCTGGCCGCGCACGCGGTGCTGGTGTGGACGCTGGGGAAGACGAATCGGCGGTATCCGCTATTGCTGGCGGCCAGCGCCGGAGCCGTTGTATGGCTGGGGATTTCGACGGTCATGGCGGTGCAGCCCGCCCCGGCGTTCGCGCGGGCGACCTTCACCGCCCAGCAGGTATTCCTCGGATTCGATCTGCCACAGCCACCGAACCTGTGGCGGCTGCTGACGCTGTGGCGTTTCGATGTGGTGCTCGGGACCGCGGCGATTCTCGCGGCGGCGGCGTATATCGCCGGGGCACTGCGGTTGTGGCGGCGTGGCGACGAGTGGTCGCGCTGGCGCACCCTGTCGTGGGTGAGTGGTTGTGTCGCGCTGCTGCTGGTGACGTCGTCGGGGATCGGCGCCTACGGCTACGGCATGTTCAGCGTGCATATGGGCGGACATATGGCGCTCAACATGTTCATCCCGGTGCTGCTGGTGCTGGGCGGGCCCGTGACACTGCTGTTGCGGGCGGTCGCGCCGGCGGGGCGCGGTAATCCGCCCGGGCCGCGGGAATGGGCGCAATCGCTGATGCATTCGCGGTTCACCCGGGTGCTGGCCAATCCGATCGTGGCGTTGAGCGTGTTCGTGGTCTCGCTGTACGGGTTGTATTTCACCGCGCTGTTCGATCAGCTGATTCGCTTCCATTGGGGGCATCTGCTGATGAATGTGCATTTCCTGATCACCGGATATCTGTATTACTGGGCGATCATCGGCATCGATCCGGGGCCGCGGCGACTGCCACATCTGGGGCGGCTGGGAATGTTGTTCGCGATCATGCCGTTCCACGCGTTCTTCGGGGTGGCGGTGATGTCGATGGAGACCCTCGTCGGCGGGACCTATTATCCGCAGCTGCAATTGGGCTGGATGCATGATCTGTTCTCCGATCAGAAGATCGGCGGCAGCCTGGCCTGGATCTCCGGTGAGGTGCCGGTGCTGCTGGTGGTGGGCGCGCTGCTGTCGCAGTGGGCGCGCCAGGATCGGCGGGTGGCCGCGCGCGGCGATCGGCATCAGGACGCCTATCCCGAGGACGACGAATTGACCGCCTACAACGCGATGCTCGCCGAACTGGGTCGCTCGCGGCGCTGAGAGTCAGGCGATCGCGCGATCGTCGTCGTCCTGTTCGTCGGGGGTGTTTCGCGCGGCCGCACCGTCAATACTGGTCAGCCGCTTCAGTTCTCGGGTATCGGCGGGCTCGGGTCGGGCGGGGCGTTTCTCGGCGGCGTTGAGGCCGATGGCGAAGCCCACGATCAGCCCGCCGCCGACCAGGCCGGTGACGGTGGGGACCTGGGCGTAGAACGCCAGCCCGAACAGCAGGCCCCACACGCATTCCAGCGTCATCAGATTGCCCGCGCGCACCGAGTCGACGCGTTCGAAGCCGTAGTTGACCAGGAATACGTTGAGCACGCTCAACGCCCCGGCGATCGCGATCGCGCCCCACAGCACCGCGGGCGACAGATGTGAGGCCGTCTGGGGCAGCCCTTGGCCCTGGGCGATCGAGGTGAGCCCGACCCCGACGGTGCCGACGCCGACGGTGAGGGTGGTGATCTCCTGATTGTTGAGGATGCCGCCGTGCCATTCGCGGCCCAGATAACTCAACGCCATGGCGACCATCGCGATGAGCGCGATCAGATCGCCGTGATTGAACGTCGCCCCGCCGAATCCGGGTCGGAATCCGGACAGGACCGCCACCCCCGCCGCCGACCCGGCCACGCACACCACGCGCGCGCGGGTGGCGCGCACGCGGCGCAGTGCCAGGCCCAGCGCCGAGGCGAGCGGCAGCGCCGCGATGAAGGACACGTCCGCGACGCTGGTCATGGTGGTGGCCTTGGTGAACAGCAGGGTGCCCACCACGTAGAGCAGGATGGTGCGGAGCACGACCACCGTCCATTCCCGGGCCCCCGCCCGCGCGATGACGCGCCAGCGCAGTTGACGGGCGAACAGCAGCACCGCGAGCAGGAAGGCGACGGCGGTACGCAGATACACCTGCTGGGCGATGGTGAATCCGTTGTCGAGATACTTGCTGAACACCGTCAGCATCGCATAGGACGCGGTCAGTAACACCAGCGCCGCGACACCTCGCAGGTCGGTGATCTTGCTCCCACGTACGATTGCCGTGCCATCGATACCGCCAGCGTACCTATCGTGCTCGGCTACCGGCTCGTAAATTCCAACCGGTATGGACCAGGCGGTGTTTCAGCAATCGTTCGGTGGTGTTCACCGACCGCGAGGGTGACGCGGATTCGTCAGTGTTCCTTGCGAGCGCGCAGACGCCGCAGCAACCGATCGTCGGGCTCGACGTACGAGACCGGCGGTGGCAGTTGTCGGTTCAACGCGGTGTCCTTGCGCCACGGCCGAGACCGTGCCAGCCAGCCGGCCACCAAGCAGGCGCCCGACAGGATCGAGACCGTCGGAATGTTCATCACCGACGCGCAGGCGAGGTAGGCCGCCAGTGCTGTGACAACTGTGGCGGCAGCCGACATCAGTTGGATCAGCTGGGTGGCGAGCGTCCCGGTGCCGCCCTGATTTTGAGTGTTTGCCGGAACCCTGCCGGCGAGTGTGGTTTTCTTCATGGCGCATACAGTGCGGCCGCAGCGGCCGCGGGCACCAGAGCGAGACACCGGCTTGCACGTTTCGCGCGCAGAACCCCATGTATTGCGAACGCAAACAGGCGATTCGGGACTAATGTTGACCTCGGAGACGCAGAGTCCCATACGCGTCCGTCCTTCGTTAATTGAATCTGGAGATGTTGTGGTTACAACCCCACACAGCATCGCGTGCGCACGCCGGATTGTGCGCGACATCGAGACCGCTGGGGGAAGTACGTGGGAGGCGGTCCAGGCGATCCGGGCGCACTGCGGCGCATCGTTGTTGCGAGCACATCGCATCGCACACGGCTATACCCTCGTCGAGGTCACCGAGCGGTTGCGGCGGTTGCTCGAGGAGGCGGGAGCGGCGAATCCTGGTGTGTCACATCAGAGTGTCTCGCGGTGGGAGACGGGTCTGGACATGCCGGGGTACCAGTACCTCGACGCGTTGTGCCGGCTGTATCACACCCGGCCCGACCGTCTGGGATTCGGCCATGACTACACCGAGGAGCATCGCGGCGGCGCCGCGCCGCCCGCGCCCACGGTCGACTCGGGGGTGTGGAATACGGTGCGAGCGTTGGAGGAGAGCGTCGAGCTGAGTGGCTATCTGGTGTACGTGCAGCCGCCCTCGGAGTACATTCCGGCGCGGATGCGGGATCTGGCGCAGATCCAGCATCTGATGCTGGCCGACCGCTCGGCGGAGCTGCATCGGCGGCTGCTGCGGGTGGAGGCGATCGTGGCCGGGCTGATCGCGTTCCGGCTCAACGACGTCGCCGACATCCACGACACCTTCATGTGGCTGTACAAGGCCCGCCGCGCCGCCCGCCAGGCCGGGGACACCGCGCTGGAGGCGTGGCTGCGCGCGCATATGGCCCATATCCACGAGTGTTATCGGCATGCGCTGGATCAGGGCCTGTCCGCGGCCCAATCGGCGCAGACCCCCGAGGCCCGGTCGGCGCATGTGTTCGGCCTGCTGGCCGAGGCCGGGATCCAGGCGCGCATCGGCCGCCGCCGCGAGGCGATGGGCGCGATCGCCGCCGCCGAGCGGATGTTCGCGGCCCTGCCCGCGACCGCGACGACCGATGACAACCTGGGCACGTCGGAATACATTCTGCGCTGGCATCAATCGCACGTGCTGACCTCGATCGGAGACCGCCGCGCCGCGGAGGCCATGCGCGCGCGGGTACTCGAGTTGCCGATGGCCGCCAAGGATCAGGTGGGCCGAGCGCTGATGGACCTGGACCTGGCCGCGATGCTGCTGCGCCAGGGCGTACCCGATCAGGCCTGCGAGCTGATCCGCCATGTGCACCAGACACTTCCGGCGGAGTTACGGGCGGGACAGATCCAGCGGTATCTCACGCAGTTGGTGACTGGGCTGCCGCAAGGGTTGCGGGAGAGCATCTTTCAGCGGTGAGCGAGTGGGTCAGCCGCTGTTCAATGCTCTCTCGACCTCGTGCACGCGGCGGTCCAGGCGGGTCGAATTCACTTGGGCGGCTGCCCGATGCGCTTGGTGGTTCGGTCAGTGGGGTGTGTCGGGGCCGGTGCCGAGGATGCGGTGGAAGAAGCTGCGGTAGCCGCGGAGGGCCTGGCGGAGGTCCTCGGTGTCGGCGGATTTGCCTGCGGACCAGCGGGTTTCGAGGGAGCTTTTGCGGTCGGCGACGGCGGTGGTGAGTTGGTCGATGGTGGCGCCTACCAGGTGGTCGGCTCGGATGACGGCCTGTTGGGGGTCGTCGATGAACAGCGATTGGACCTCGCGCCATTCGATGCGCAGGCGTTCGAGGTCGGCATCGGCGAACAGTGGGGTGTCGTGGTCGAGTGTTTTCGCCTGGGACTGCACTGGTTTCGTTGATTCGGTCGGTGCGGGCGCGGTGTGGGCCGCGTCTTCGGTGACTGTGTCGGCATGGGCGGGCTCGGTCTCGACGCGCTGGGTCTGTGAGGTGGGCTCGACTGTTGAATCCGCTTCGTGCCGTGGGTGTTCGGCTATCCCGGCATCGACGGTCCGATTCTCGTGCTCGTCGGCGTGCTGAGGGTGGGTGTGCGGTTCGCGATCGCGTTCCTCGGCGTCGTCGACGGTGGAGTCACTCGCCGTGGCGGCGGAGTGTGTTGGGGCCGTACCGGTGTCGGTGTCGCGCTGGGAGAAGATGCTCATGATGCTCTCACTGGTGTTGGGTGGTGCGGGTGGGGTCGGTGCCGAGTAGGTCGGCGAACAGCTGGCGGTAGTGCACGATCGCGGTGCGCATCTCCTCGGTGGAGGCCGCGCCGTCCGCGGCGCGCACGGTGATGTCGTGGGCGACGCGGTAGCCGCTGAGCGGTTCGGCGTGTTCGACCGACAGGTCGGCGACCTTCTGTTCGTGGTTGTCGGTGGGATAGCCGCGGTCGGCCATGATCGCGGTCACGAGCCGGTCGGCCGCGCCGAGGGCGGCGGTGGGGTCGTCGACGAACTGTTCCTGCATGCGCGCCCATTCCAGTTGATAGCGCTGGCGTTGCCGATCCGACAGCTCCCGCAGATTCAATTCGGTGTGGCGGCGTTCGCGTTGGGCCAGTTCGGCCTCCGCGGCGTGACGGTCGTCGGAGCGGTCGACGGCGCGGTCGTATTCGGGCCCGAATCTGGTGCGCAGTCGCCGCCTGCGCAGGGTGGGCCGAAGGGCGAGCGCGATCACGAGAAGTACCGCGACGACCACGACGACGATCACCACGGCCACTACTACACCCGACACGTGAACCTCCTGGGTCGAGTTGGGGAATGTCGCTGTCGGTAATGCCTCGCGGGCCGCGCGTCAAACACCAAGGGCGTCAGCGGGGTTGACGAATTACGCTGATGGCCATGACCGACCAGATTTCGACGCGAAGCCACACCTTCCCGTTCGTGCCGTACCGGCCGGCGCGCGTGGACCCCGCCGCGGGGCTCGATCGCGGGCGGGCGTTGCTGCGGCAGCTCGACGCCCGGCGCAGCGTGCGGTTCTTCGCACCCGACCCGGTACCCCACGAGATGATCGAACTCGCGGTGACCGTGGCCAATACCGCGCCCTCGGGGGCACATCAGCAACCGTGGAAGTTCGTCGCGATCGCCGACGCCCAGATGAAGGCGCGCATCCGCGAGGCCGCCGAACACGAGGAGCGCATCAACTACGAGGGCGGTCGGCTGCCCGAACCGTGGCGCGATGCGCTGGCGCCGCTGGAGACCAACTCCGACAAGTCATATCTGGAGGTGGTGCCGTGGCTGGTGGTGGTGTTCGCGGAGAAGAGCACCCCGCGCCCGGACGGGTCGCTGCGCAAGAACTACTACGTCAACGAGAGCGTCGGCATCGCGTGCGGGATGTTCATCACCGCCCTGCACGAGATGGGATTGGCGACGCTGACCCACACCCCCAATCCGATGTCGTTCCTCACCGAGATCCTCGAACGCCCGGCCACCGAGCGGCCCTACATCCTGTTCCCGATCGGCTATCCCGCACCCGATTGCGAGGTACCCGACCTGGTGCGCAAGCCGCTGGACGAGGCGCTGGAGTACTTCCCGCCGCACCCCTGAGGGGAACGTTCGTCTTGAGCCCGACCGGTCCGGACGGAAGCCTTCGCTGCGGCGCTGGACCGGTTTCGGGCAGGGTGTGCGAGGGGTGCGGATGCGGCAACACTGTCGCGGTGGAATGCGGCCACCCGCAAGGGGTTTCGGCTCCTCGTCTGCTGTCTGGGGTTGCCTTGTCTGGTCGTTCCGCAGATCAGCCTTCGACGAGGACGGTGACACCAACTCGCGGTCGGACCGGTGTTCTAAACTGGCAACCATGTTGGGGGACAAGGTCAATCTTGATGTCGGACCGGTGGAGCGGTTGGCCCGTGGGGCAGTTGATTGGCTTCTTGCCCAGGCCCAGGTGAGCGAGAACGGCCTGGTCTGGAAACCTGCCGCCGATGAGCCGGAGATCGATCCGACTCTCTATCACGGTGGTGCCGGCATCGTGCTGGCCTTGCTGGAGGCGCACAGCCATTTCGGCGATGACCGCTATGGCGAGGCCGCGCTCGGCGGTGCCAGGGAGATCGCGGCGCAGGTCGAACAGCAACGCGACTGGTCGTTGTATATCGGCCTGACGGGCATGGCTGTCGCGTTGCACGCGGTGCACCTCGAGCTCGACGATCCGGTCTGCGAGCGGTTCGCCCGACGAGGACTCGATCGGGTGCGCGCGGCGTTCGACGGCCAACGATGGGGCCCGTACTTCGAGCTGATAGCCGGCAACGCGGGTATCGCCCTGGGTGCCCTGCACGCCGGCGATGTGGACCTCGCGCTGCTCGCGGTCGAGCCGTACCTGCACACCGCAGATCCGACACCTGGCGGGATCAACTGGGCGGTGCTTCCTGCGCCTGCCCGCTTGCATCACATGTCCCATGGCACCCTCGGCATTGTGCATGCCTTGGCCGCGGTCTCGGCCGAGACCAGCCGCGAGGACTTACGTGCCACCGCGCTCGCCGGTGCCGCCGACGTGGTCGCCCGCGACGAAGCGGGGCCGCCAGGATTTCTTGTGCCGCATTCCGATCCGCCGCACCGCCCTGAGTTGATCGAGCGCTACAGCTACGGCTGGTGCCACGGCCCCACCGGCGACGCCCAGACCTTCCGTCTGCTGGCCGAACTCACCGGTGACGTGAGCTGGGCCCAACTGATAGACCGGTGCTGGCACACCATCACCCACTGCGGCCTGCCACAACGACTACGACCAGGATTCTGGGACAACAACGGATGTTGCTGCGGCACAGCGGGAGTCCTCGCGCTCGCCTGCGATCGAATGGTCGAACACCCCGATCCCGCCGAACGCCACCGCGCCCGCGATTTCGCCCGACTCCTGGTCGAGGATCTCACCGAACGAGCCATCGTCGACCACACCGGAGTTCGCTGGTCGAACCATGAGCACCGCGTCACTCCCGGGGATCTGGAACCACACACCGGGTGGGCCATGGGGAACGCCGGGATCGTCCGCGAACTGCTCCGCTATGCCCGCATCCTCGGCAATCAGCGGCCCGATTACACCGTGCAATGGCCCGGCCACCCTCCGGCCGCGCTCCGGTAGCCTCCCGGCCGCTGCGGCGCCCCGAAGACAAGGTCAGCCCACACTGGGCGATCTCCTCGGGACTATCGGAACGACGGCACTAGCGCCGGATGACGCCGTGCTGGTGGGCATAGACCACGGCGTGGATGCGGTCGCGCACACCGAGTTTGGCGAGAATGCGCGAGACGTGGGTCTTGACCGTCTCCTCGCCGACGCCGAGGGCGGCGGCGATCTCGCTGTTGCTGGCGGCGTCGGCCAGGGCCAGCAGCACCTCGTGTTCGCGGGCGGTGAGGGTGGCCAGTTCCGGCGGGGCGGGGGTGGGGGCGAGGGTGCCCGCCAGCCGCGCGGCGAGTCGTCTGGTCATCGACGGGTCGATGACCGCATCCCCGCGCGCGGCGATGCGGATGGCGGCGACGAGTTCTTCCGGCGGCAGGGTTTTCAACAGGAAGCCGCTGGCCCCGGCGGCCAGGGCGCGGGCCAGGCTCGCCTCGCTGTCGTAGGTGGTCAGGACGAGAACCCGGGTGCCGCCCGCGGTGACGATCGCCTCGGTGGCGGCCAGGCCGTCGAGTTTGGGCATGCGCACGTCCAGGATCGCGACATCCGGTCGCAGCCGGGCGGTTTCGGCGATCGCGGTGCGGCCGTCGCCCACATCGGCGACGCAGTCCAGATCCGGATGGGCGGCCACCACCGCGCGCAGCCCGGAGCGGAACATGGCGTGATCGTCGGCGATGAGCACGCGGATCGGGGTGGTCATCGTTGTCCGATCGAGAGCGGTTCACGAACAACCGTGCCGTACACGCGGATCCGGATGGGCGCGGGGCCTGCGATGGGCTGGTGCCCGCCGACATGTCGCCGATCGCGGTCGGCGACGAACGGTCGCAGCGGTGTGGTCATGTTCGTCCGATCGGCAGCACGACGCCGATGCGCCAGTGATGGTCGATGTGGGCGTCGTATTCGACGGTGCCGCCGAACAATTCGGCGCGGCGGCGGATGCCTTCCAGGCCGCGGTGGACCGTGTCGGCCCCGATCTGGTGTGCGGCAACGGGATTGGTTTGATCGATGCGCAGCCGGTGGGCGTCGGAGGTGACGCGCAGGGTCGCGGTGCCGTCGCCGTGGCGCAGTGCGTTGGTGAGCAGTTCCTGCACGATACGAAAGACGGTGACGTCCAACGATTCCGGGAGCGGGGTGGCGGCGGTGGTCTCGAGGTCGACGTCGAGGCCGGCGGCGCGCACGGTGGCTACGAGCTCCTCGATATCGGCCAGGCCGGGCTGGCGGCGCCCCGCGTCGTCGCGGCCGTGCAGCAGATCCAGTTGGCGGCGCAGGTCGACCATGGCGGCGCGGCTGGAGGCCTCGACCGCGGCCAGCGACCGGGTGGCCGGATCCTCGGGCGAGGCCAGGGCCAATCGCGCGGCCCCGGCATGGATGCCGATGGCGGCGACGTGGTGGGAGATGACGTCGTGCAGATCGCGGGCGATGGCCTCGCGTTCGTCGGCCAGGGCGCGGTCCAGGGCGGCGCGGTGTTCCTGGCGGCGCAGCCGTTCGCGCTGTTCGAGTTCGGCGATATAGGCGCCGCGCGCGGCGGTATAGCGGCCGACCAGCCATGGCACCAGCCCCGCCGACACGGCCTGGGTGGCCAGCAGCCGCCAGTCGCGGGCGATCGGCCCGGCCGAGACCAGGCTGGCCAGCGAGGCGCCGATGCCCATCAGCGGCACGATCAGCAGTGACGCGCGCATGGACAGCCATGCCCCGGCCCGGTATCCGGCGACGAGGAATCCGACATCGGCGATGCGGCTCGGCAGCCCGTGGTGGTGCAGCAGCCAACATCCGCCCAGCCGCACCGCCACATGCGCCAGCGCGACCGCCGCGGCCGTGCTGGGCGGGGCGGCCAGCGCGAGGTCGGCGGCGATGATCGCGATCGTTGCCACCGCCGCGGCGGCGGGTGCGGTGCCGTAGAGGCCGGCCATGGTGAAGACGAGAGTGTCGACCGTGGCGGCCGCGACGGCCACCAGCAGCGATTGCCGTGCCAGCGAGCGGCGCACGGTGCCGGGTTCGCGTCCAGCGGCGAAGGTGCGCACCGAGCCCAGCGCGCGCCGCCGCGCCCACGCCCACATCCTGTTCCACCGCACAAATGGCGACGATACCGGCACTCTCGCGCGGCGCCGTCCCCCGCGCGGGGGAGTCGCGATCCCTCGCCTGCGCGATGTTTTGCCCGGTCAGCGGCGATAGCGTCGGCACAGGGGCAGGTTCGGACAAAGGAGTGCGATGAACTTGGAACTGGGGTTGTATGCACTGCCCGCCTTCGCGGTGCTGATGCTGGTGGAATGGCTCGACAACCGCCGCGATCGCGCGGCGGGCGTGATCTCCGGTCGCGACACCGCGACCAACTGGATCACCTATGTGCTGGGGCAGGTGAGCAAGCCGCTGCTGCAGTATGTGCTGCCGTTCTCCACGGTGGTGGTGGCGGCGTCGCTGACGCCGCTACATCTGCGCGCGGACCAGTGGTGGGTGTGGGTGGCGGGGCTGGTGGTCACCGATTTCTGTTATTACTGGGCGCATCGGGCCGATCATCGAATCCGGCTGCTGTGGACCGCGCACAGCGTGCACCACTCGAGCACGTACTTCAATCTGTCGACCGCGATCAGGCTGCCGTGGTTCAACCCGATCGCCTCCATCGTGCGCAGTCTGGCCTGGGTGCCCGCGGCGCTGCTGGGATTCCCGGCGTGGATGATCTTCGCGCTGATCTCGATCGGACTGCTGTACCAGTTCCCGATCCACACCCAGCGCATCCGAACACTCTGGGCGCCACTGGAATTCGTATTCAACACCCCGGCCCATCATCGCGTGCACCACGGCTCGAACACGCCCTATATCGACCGCAATTACGGCGGGGTGTTCATCGTCTGGGACCGCATGTTCGGCAGTTTCGCCGCCGAGAGCGAACCGATCCGCTACGGACTGACCCACAACATCGGCACCGGCAATCCGATGAAGGTGAACTATCACGAATTCGGGGCGATGCTGCGCGATGTGCGCGACGCGCACAGTTGGCGGGGGCGGCTGGGTTATGTGTTCGGTCCGCCCGGCTGGAGTGAGCAGACCCAGCCCGAACCGGTGCGCACACCGGCCGCGGCGTAATCGGGACGAGAAACGGCGGCCGCCGGGTATCGAATCCGGCGGCCCGGCCGCTGCTGCCCGCCACGCGAGATCAATTGGTAGGCGAGAGGATCCGAGCTTTGCATGCGCGGAGACCGCAGTCCGCCCGGCGCGTGGAGAAAGGCGGCCGGGCGGAGCGTGCAGGGTTAGGAGCGCAGGCCTTCGAAGATCCGTGCGAAGGATTCGGGGCCGTGGCCGTCGGCGACCTGGGCGTCGATCAGCGCCTTGACCGAGCCCAGCACCGTCGGTGACACTCCGGCAGCGCGGCTGGCGCGTGAGATCGCGTCCAGGGCGGACTTGTTGAAATCCATGGTCTGGGTCGCGGCGGTGTAGTCGCCACTGTCGATGAACCGCGCCTGCCCGGTAAAGCTGGCGGTCATGGCTCGCAGCCACGGGGTGGCCCGCGCGGCGAACGATTGCGCGCTGACCCCGGCCGAGCCGACCATCGCCGCGCCGTGCGCGAATCCGGCGAACATGATGTACATCGACGACAGCAGCGCGAAATCGTAGAGCGACGCCAGTCCTGGGTCGGTGCCGAAGTATTCGGCGACACCGAACACCTCCAGCAGCGGGCGGTGGTCGTCGAAGACCTCCTGTGGACCGGAGTACAGGATCGAGGAGCCGAGCGTGCCGATCATCTCCGGAATCGCCATGATGCCGCCGTCGAGATATTCGATGCCGTGCGCGGCGGCCCAGGTACCCAGTTCGCGCGCCTCGTCGGGGGCGGTGCTGGTGAGGTTGATCAGCTGCCGCCCGGCGAGAGAGTCCGCGACGGGGTCGAGGGTGTCGTGCACCGAGGCGTGATCGAGCAGAACCGCGAGGATCGGGCCGGTGCCCGCGATCGCGTCGGCGAGGGCGGGCGCGGAGATCGCTCCGGCGGCGACGAGTTCGGTGTCGCGGCCGGGGGTGCGGTTCCACACCGTGGTCGGGTATCCGGCGTCGAGCGCCGCCGTGGCCAGGGCCCGGCCCATCGCGCCGAGGCCGAGGATGGTGACGGGGGTGGATTGCATTGCGGGTCAACTCCTTACGAGAGAACGGTCGGGGGCGGCGCCGCAACCCATGTTTGCCCGTATTGCCCTTTCCGCCAAGTACTCACTATCTTGTGCGGTACTTACCGTCTGGTGTGTATCGAGGTAGCGGAGCTATGAGTGCGAAGAGATGTGGGCCTTACTTCTGCGGCATCGATGCGGCGATGGATGTGGTTGGCGGCAAATGGAAATCGCTGATCCTGTGGGAGCTCGAGGCCTCCGAGGTGCGCCGCTTCGGTGAGCTGCGCCGCGCGCTGCCGGGAGTCTCGGAGAAGATGCTGATCCAGCAGCTGCGCGACCTCGAGGAGGACGGCATTGTGCACCGCGAGGTGTATCGGGAGGTGCCGCCGCGAGTGGAGTACTCACTCACCGAGGACGGCCGCGCGCTCAACGCCGCGCTCGAACCGCTCGGCGCGTGGGGTCGCACCCGCATCGATCGCATCGGCGCGGCGCGGGTGCACGCGAGCTGATGCGCGGCGCGCGGTGCGCGGTCGCCGGGTGGTAGGAAGGAGTGCGTGCCTGCACCCGGTGACAAGATCGAGAAGTCGCTCGCCGAATCGGAAGTGGTGGAGCTGGTCAGTACGCTGATCCGCTTCGACACCTCCAATACCGGCGAGCTGGAAACGACCAAAGGCGAACGCGAATGCGCCGAATGGGTGGCCGACCAGTTGCATCAGGCCGGTTACACCACCGAATACGTGGAATCCGGTGCGCCCGGGCGCGGCAACGTGTTCGCGCGCCTGCCCGGCGCGGACCCCAGCCGCGGGGCGCTGCTGATCCACGGGCATCTGGATGTGGTGCCCGCCGAGGCCGCGGATTGGAGCGTGCATCCGTTCTCCGGCGCGGTGCGTGACGGCTATGTCTGGGGCCGCGGCGCGATCGATATGAAGGATATGGTCGGGATGATGCTGGCGGTGGCGCGCCAGTTCAAGCTCGAGGGCACGGTGCCGCCGCGGGATCTGGTGTTCGCATTCCTGGCCGATGAGGAGAACGGCGGCCGCTGGGGGTCGCACTGGCTGGTGGAGCATCGCCCGGATCTGTTCGACGGCATCACCGAGGCGGTCGGCGAGGTGGGCGGATTCTCGCTGACCGTGCCGCGTCGTGACGGGGGTGAGCGGCGGCTGTATCTGGTGGAAACCGCGGAGAAGGGGCTGGCGTGGATGCGGTTGCGCGCCAAGGCGCGTGCCGGGCACGGCTCGTTCGTGCACGCGGACAACGCGGTCACGATCCTGGCACAGGCCGTAGCTCGCCTTGGTACACATACCTTTCCGCTGGTGATCTCCGATTCGGTGGCGGAGTTCCTGGCCGCGGTGGCCGAGGAGACCGGCATCGACTTCGATCCGACCGGACCCGATATCGAGGGTCAGTTGGCCAAGCTGGGCACCATTTCCCGCATCATCGGCGCCACGCTGCGCGATACCGCCAATCCGACGATGCTGCGGGCGGGCTACAAGGCGAATGTGATTCCGCAGACCGCCGAGGCGGTGGTGGACTGCCGGGTGCTGCCCGGGCGCCAGGCCGCATTCGAGCGTGAGGTGGACGAGCTGATCGGCCCGGATGTGGAGCGGGAGTGGATCACTCAACTGGATTCCTATGAGACCACCTTCGACGGGCCGCTGGTCGATGCGATGAACGCCGCGATCCTGGCCCACGATCCCGACGGCCGCACGGTGCCCTACATGCTGTCCGGTGGCACCGATGCGAAGGCGTTCGCCACGTTGGGGATTCGCTGTTTCGGTTTCTCGCCGCTGCGGCTGCCGCCGGAACTGGACTTCACGGCGTTGTTCCACGGTGTGGACGAACGGGTTCCGGTGGATGCGCTGGAATTCGGGACCCGCGTCCTGGAGCATTTCCTTCTGCACAGCTGACGATTCACGAAAGGACGGCCGCACTCGTGCCCGACTACTCCTTCAATCCGTATGCGGCGCTGCCGCAGCTGCCGAACTTCACCGTGACGTCCTCGGATGTCGCCGACGGCGCGGTCTTCGGCAACGATCAGGTCTCCGGTGTGTTCGGCGCCGGCGGTAAGGACATCTCCCCGCAGCTGTCGTGGTCGGGATTCCCGGCCGAGACGAAGAGTTTCGCGGTGAGCGTGTACGACCCGGACGCGCCGACAGCGTCGGGGTTCTGGCACTGGGCCGTGGCCGATATCCCGGTCGCGACCACCTCGCTGCCCAGCGGCGCGGGGAGCGAGGGCGGTTCGCTGCCCGCGGGGGCGATCACGCTGCGCAACGATGGCGGATTCGCCGGATTCGTGGGTGCCGCACCGCCCGCCGGACATGGGCATCACCGGTACTTCATCGCCGTGCACGCGGTGGATGTGGACTCGCTCGGGATCGGGGGCGAGGCGAGCCCGGCGTTCCTCGGGTTCAATCTGTTCTCGCATGCGATCGCGCGGGCGGTCATCGTCGCCACCTACGAACAGCCCTGACGGCTGCGAAACGATGTGGGGCCCGGGCGCGAAAACGCCCGGGCCCCACGTTGTTTCGCGGGATCTAGCTCAGGCTGAGCACGCCCTCGGGCAGCGGGTCGGTGTAGAGCGCGCCGATGCGGTCGGCGTACTTGGCGGCGATGGGGCCGCGCTTGAGTTTGAGGGTGGGGGTGATCTCGTCGCCGCCGGGCTCCCAGGCCTGCGACAGGAGGGTGAAGCGTTTGATCCCTTCCACGCGCGAGAGTTTGGTGTTGCCGGCGAGGACGGCCTCGCGGACCTCGGCGATGATCTCGGGGCGGGCGGCGAGGGTGGCCGGATCGGCGTCGGGGACGCCGAGTGCCTTGGCCCGCACGGCGGAGGTGTCGGGATCGAGCACGATCAGCGCGGCGATGTAGGGGCGGGCGTCGCCGATCGCGACGATCTGGCCGATCAGCGAGGAGGCGGCCTTGACGGCGTTCTCGATATTGGTGGGGGAGATGTTCTTTCCCGCCTCGGTGATGATCAGTTCCTTCTTGCGGTCGACGATCGTGACGTAGCCATCGCCGTCGATAGTGGCGACGTCACCGGTGTGCAACCAGCCCTCGGAATCCAGTGCCTCGGCGGTCTTCTCCGGCATATTGCGATAGCCGCGGGTCACGATGGGTCCGCGCAGCAGCAGTTCGCCGTCGCTGTCGAGGCGGATCTCGCAGCCCTGCACGACCCGGCCGACCGAGCCGGGGCGGGGGCGGTCCAATTCGGTGAAGGTGCCGATGCCCGCGGTCTCGGACATGCCCCACACCTCGGTCACCGTGAAACCCAGGCCCAGGAGGTATTCCAGGGTTTCCGGCGGGATGGCGGCCGCGCCGGAGGAGGCCACGCGCAGCTCGTCCAAGCCCAGCGCATGGCGCAGTTTGGACAACACCAGCGCGTCGGCGATCCTCTGCTGCACGCGCAGCAGCGGCGAGCCGCCCGCGCCGAGGCGGGCCCGGGCGGTGGCGATACCGACGCCGATGGCCCACTGGGCCAAGGCCTTTCGCACCGGACTGGATTCGGTGGCCAGTTTCGCGTCGATGCCCGCCTTGATCTTCTGCCATACCCGCGGCACCCCGAAGAACGCGGTGGGCCGCGCGTCGGGCAGGGCGGCAGCGATCTCGCGCGCATCGGGTACGCAGGTGACGGTGACGCCGGTGAACAGGTTCATGCAGTGTCCGGAGATGCGGTCGGCGACGTGCGCGGCGGGCAGATACGACACCACCCGATCGTCGAGGCCCACGGTCAGCGGTCCAGCCATCAGCGCCACGATCTGGGCGACGACGTTGGCGTGGGTGATCTCCACGCCCTTGGACGGGCCGGTGGTGCCGGAGGTGTAGATGAGGGTGGACAGATCCTGCGGTGTCACGGCCCGCCAGGCGGCGTCGAAGTCGAAGTCCGCCTTGGGGTTCGCCTCCACCTCGGCGAGGGTGCGGGTGTCCGCGGCGGGGCCGTCGACGACGATGATGTGCTCGAGGGCCACGCCCGAGCCGGTGATCGCGTCGAGGAAGGCGCGTTCGGTGACGACGATCCGGTTGCCCGCGTTGGCGAACACGTGCGCGATCTGGTCAGGGGAGCTGGTGTTGTAGACCGAGAACGGGGTCGCGCCCAGATGCAGGGCGGCGGTGTCGACGAGATTGAATTCGGGTCGGTTGGTCAGCATGAGGGCGACCGTGTCGCCATGTGCGACACCGAGTTCGGCCAGGCCCGCGGCGATGGTGCGAACCCGGCGGGCGTAGTCGGCCCAGGTGATCTGCACGGTGCCGCCGACGGTGCGCAGGGCGACCTGATGCGGCCGCAGCGCCGCGGTCTGCTGGAACGCCTGTGGCACGGTGGTCACCGTGGCGCCGGACTGGTGTGCGTAACCGATATCAGTCGTCATATATCCCTTGTTCCCGAGTGCGGTACCGATCCGCATTCCCATCCCCGCCGTCGGGTGATGCGGGTCACTCATCCTACCGGCGAACCGGGCATAGGTGACGGGTCTTACTCGGGATCACGAATTCGATGACAGGGCACCGACATCCGGGCGGCAGTCGATGCCGACCGGCATCGGGTGCACGAACGCCGTGCCGTGCACCCGATGCGGATTATGCCGACTGTTCCAGGCCGTGGGTGTGTTCGGCGCCGACGGCCTCGGTGAGGCTGGTGAATCCGCGGGCGCGCAGGCGCTGGGCCAGGCCGCGGTGGATGCGACGGGTCCAGCCCGGGCCGCCGTAGATGAATCCGGTGTAGCCCTGCAGCAGGGTGGCGCCGGCGAGGATGCGTTCGAAGGCCTGATCGGCGGTTTCGATACCGCCCACCGAGATCAGCACCAGCCGGTCGCCGACGCGGGCGTAGAGGCGGCGCAGCACCTCGAGGGCGCGGTCGGCCACCGGAGGTCCGGACAGCCCGCCCGCGCCCATGGCCTCGACCTCGGCGGCGGGGGTGGCCAGGCCGTCGCGGCGAATGGTGGTGTTGGTGGCCACGATTCCGGCCAGGCCCAGTTCCACCGCGAGGTCGGCGACGGCGTCGATATCGTCATCGGACAGGTCGGGGGCGATCTTCACCAGCACCGGCACCTCGACGCTGTCGAGCACCGCGCGCAGTAGCGGCCGCAGCGAGGCCACCGCCTGCAGATCGCGCAGGCCCGGGGTGTTGGGGGAGCTGACGTTGACCACGACGAAATCGGCCAGCGGGCCCAGCAGCCGTGCGCTGGTCGCGTAGTCGGCGGCCGCGGCGTCGGCGGGGACGAGTTTGGTCTTGCCGATATTGGCGCCGATCGGCACCCCGCCGGTGCGCCGGCGGCGCAGGCGTTCGGCGGCCGCGGCGGCGCCGTGGTTGTTGAAGCCCATCCGGTTGATCAGCGCGCGGTCCGCCTGCAGGCGGAACAGTCGCGGCGCGGGATTACCCGGCTGGGCGTGGGCGGTGACGGTGCCGATCTCGGCGAAGCCGAAACCCAGTGGGCCCCAGGCATTCACGCCCTCGGCGTCCTTGTCGAATCCGGCGGCCAGTCCGAGCGGAGCGGGGAAGTCGACACCGAAGGCGCGGGTGGCCAGGATCGGATCGGCGGGCGCGGTAGCGCGGGCCAGCAGCGCGCGCACACCGGGGGTGGCGGTGGCCAGGCGCATCGCGGCGAAGGCCAGGTGATGGATGCGTTCGGGCGGCAGCAGGAACATCAGCCGCAGTAATAGCGCGTACATATCCGGCCTCACATCCCCGGTTCCGGCGTGGGGACGCTGGTTTTGCGGCGTCGCAGCAGCACGCGGCGGCTGCCGTCGGTGTAGGCGCGCACGCGCGAGAGCTCCCAGCCGCCGAATTCGGCCTGGATGGCCAGTCGGATGGAGGCGCTGACCCGGTTGACATCGGGAGGCAGGCGTAAGGGAACGTATTCGTATTCCCCCTCCTGGGTGGTCTCCTCCCATCCCACCGGGAGCGCGGGTCGGCGTTGCGAACGGTGTGCCGAGGCCTGAGTCATCACTGCCCTCTCTTCCTCTGGTCCGCGCCGATCCGCTCGAGACCGTCACCGGTCGCGGATCCCACGAACATCTCGCCGGTGCGTTCATCGATCGTCACCGAATTCGGCTGGCGTACCGTCGCGAAGCGTCCCACTTCTTCCGGTATACCCTTCGACAGGTCGTAGCCGACCACTTCGTTGCTGCCGGTCAGCGTCACCCACACGGTCTCGGTCGAACGATCGTAGGCGAGTGCGTAGGGCGACGAGCCTACCGGGAACCGTTGCCGCAGTACGAGCGGATCGGCGGTGTAGACCAGCAGCGCGCCGCCCGAGGTGTCGGTGGCCAGCAGGCGGCCGAAATGGTCGCTGATCAGGCCGACCGTGCCCTGGCCCGCGCGCAGCGACAGGCCCGGGCGGTGGGTGGCGAGATCGAGCTGAGTCAGGGTGGTCTGGTCCCGGTCGAGCACGGCCAGCGCGTCGCCCGCGGCGGCGATCGCATCGATGGCGCCCAGGCCGGTGACGGTGTCGCGGACGACATTGCCCTTGGTGTCGCGGATCTCGACCTTCAGGTCCTGAGGCTGGTCGTCGAGGGTGCGGATCTCGACCTTGCCGCCGTCCAGGGCCAGGGCGGTGGTGCCGTCGGGGCGGCGCGTGAGCGCGCGGACCGGCGCGTCGACGGGGGTGGTGCGGACGGTGGCGGCGGCCGGATCCAGGTGCAGCACTTGGGTTCCCGCGGCGAGCAGGATCTCACCCGGTGCGCCGAGCGCCCAGCTGGTGGTGGCGGGCAGACCCACCGCGCGCACCGCGCCGGTGGCCGGGTCGAGTACTCGCACGCCGCGACCGTCGGCATCGAGC
This sequence comes from Nocardia sp. NPDC051570, assembly GCF_044454005.1. NCBI lineage: Bacteria > Bacillati > Actinomycetota > Actinomycetes > Mycobacteriales > Nocardiaceae > Nocardia > Nocardia sp. NPDC051570. The sequence continues at coordinate 140,325 of NZ_JBITDI010000011.1, forward strand.
ATGACCACCCGCCCGCTGGCGGGTTCGCTCAGCACCGCGGCGATCGGCGCGGTCGCGAGCACGGTCCCGGCGGGCGGATGAGCGGTGGCAGGGGCGACCGCGGCCACGCCGGGCGCACCGGCCGCGGGCGCGGTCGTGTCCTGATTACTGCTCGAGCAGCCGCTCAGAATCGGGACCGCGAGTGCCGCCGCGACCAGTGCCGACGGCCACCGCCGCCGTACCGGTCGGTTCCCGTGGGGACCGCGCATGCACCGAACTCCTTCTCACCCGCCACTCATGCGTACCTCTTCATCTGACCATGGTGACCGAGTCGGGCCGCTCACCGGGGTGGTTCCGCCGGGAAGGACCACATCCCGGGACCCGCACCCGGGCTGCCGGGCGCGGCGGTATGTCGGTGGTAGCGGTTACGGTGGGAGGTGAACAGCAGTCGATGCAGGGAGTCCCGGTTGGAAACAGACCATACGCCTGGATTTATCCTGGAAGACATTACCGTTGGTCCGTTCGCGCACGGATTCGGTGCCACCGAGGACGGTCGTTCGTTCGCCTTTCGCACGGTTCGCTCGACCCTCACCCTGGAGATCTACCGCCCCGATCTCGCCGACGCGGTGCCCGGTCCCGAGGATGTGGTCGCCCTGGCCGAGGCTCGGGTCACCGATATCGATCTCGACGACGAGCGCAGCATCACCGCCCTGGTTCGCGATCTGATCCCCACCGCCGCCGCGCTGCCCGCCCACGGTCCGACGACTGTGCGCGCGCTGCTGGGGCGGCTCGGCGCGGTGCTCGAGGCGCGGTAGGCGACGCTCGGTCTCGCGTAATCCGTTGCGGCCCAGCCTGTTCGAACAGCCGTTCGGCTACGCTCGGTGATCTTCGCCGAACATGACAGACTGTAGCCGAACGACCGGTAACTTCGACCTTCGGCGAGGACGGCAATGGCAGTGCGAGGTTCGGCGCGCATGGCGGCGGTGCTGGCGGCGGCCGCCGCACTCGCCGCGGGCTGTAGCAGCGGTTCCGACGAGGCGTCGGTGGCCGCGGCGCGGTCCTCGGCCTATGCGGCGCTGACCTCCTCGGCGCAGGCCGCGGCGGTGAGCCGCGCCAACCGCCCGCCTGTCCCGACCGCGCCCGAGCTCGACACTCAGATCAAGCGTGCCCTGGATCCGACGCTGCCCGATTCCGACCGCACCGCGCTCATCCAGGACGGCGCCGCGTTCAAAGACGCCATCCCCGATATGTACAAGGCGCTGCACGACAATCCGCGCGCGATCTACGGTGTGGTGGATCCGGTATTCGACAATCACGACGGCACCCTGACCGCGACCATGCGCCTGGACAAGGACGGCACCGGCACCAACGTGCGCACCACGATCGTGCATTTCGTGGACGAGGGTGGGGCTTGGAAGATCTCGCGCACCGACCTGTGCGGCATCCTGCGCTCGGCCGACTACAAGACCCCCGCCTGCGGTTGAGTCGATGGTGCACGAGCAGGCGCTGCGGTGGGGCCGATTCGTCCACCGCCACCGGTATCTGGTGTTCGCGATGTTCGTGCTGCTGGTCGCGGTCGGCGGGATCTACGGGCGGGATCTGGGCTCGCGGCTGACCCAGGGCGGCTGGTTCGACGAGCACAGCGAATCGGTGATCGCCTCGAAACTGGCCGATTCGACCTTCGGGCGCGATCGCGACGCCGATGTGATCGTCCTCTACACCGCCCCGCCGGGCGCCACCGTCGACGATCCGGCCGTGCGCGACGCGGTGACCGACGCGCTGGCGGCGCTGCGCGCGAAGTTCCCCGATCGCATCCAGAAGATCGACAGCTACTTCGACGGCCCCATGATGGGCCAGTTCGCCGACGCCTCGCATACCCACGCCTTCGCCAGCATCGGATTGCGCGGCGCGGATACCGAAACGGTGAACAACTATCTGGCCATCGAAAACGATCTGCGCGCAAGCGGACCCGGCGCCGGGCCCGGCGGCACCACGGTGCAGCTGGCGGGGCTGCAACCGGTGGTGGAGGGCATCAACATCGGCATGCAGCACGATATCCGCCGCGCCGAGCTGATCGCGCTGCCGATCGTGGCGGTGCTGCTGTACTTCGTCTTCGGCGGGATCATCGCCGCCGCGCTGCCGGTGCTGATCGGGACGATGACGATCCTGGGGAGCCAGGGCATCATGCGCCTGCTCACCGATCACATCGATGTCAACGTATTCGCCAGCGCGGTGGTGACATTGGTGAGTCTGGGGCTGGCGATCGACTACGGATTGTTCGCGGTGACCCGGTTCCGCGAGGAGCTGGCGGCGGGACGCAGCGTGGAGGAGGCCACCGCCCGCACGGTCGCCACCGCCGGGCGCACGGTGGTGTTCTCCGCGGCGATCATCGCGGTCAGCCTGGGCGCGTTGTTCATCTATCCCAACGGAGTGCTGCGTTCGGTGCCCTACGGCGGCATCAGTTCGGTGCTGCTGGCGGCGGTGCTGTCGGTGACCGCGCTACCCGCGGCGCTGTCGATCGTGGGGCGGCGTATCGACCTGTGGGGCTGGCATCGGCTGGCCGGGGTCCGCAGCGCCGAGCAGATCGATCGCGGATTCTTCTCCCGGCTGGCGTTGTTCGCGATGCGGCATCCGGCGCGGGTGATCGTGCCGGTGGTGGCCGGGCTCGTGCTGCTGCTGATTCCGTTCCGCCACATCGCATTCGGCGGATTGAGCGAACGCTATCTGGCCGCGGGCAATCCGGCGCGGGTGGCGCAGGAGAGCTTCGACGCCCTGTTCCCCACCTTCCGCACCGAACCGCTGAAACTGGTGGTGGTGGGCGCGAATCCGCGACAGCTGTCCGATATTCGGTTCCAGGCCGATTTCGCGCCGGGGCTGACCGGCCCGTTCGATGCGGCCGCGCCGACCACCGACGGGATCAACGTGCTGTCCACGGGTCTGGTCGACAGCCGCGGCGCGGATGCCGCGATCGCGGTGCTGCGCGCCATCCCCGATCCGCCGGGGGTGAAGGTGATGGTGGCCGGGGTGCCCGCACTGGAACGTGATGCCATCCACGGGCTGATCGACCGGCTGCCGATGCTGGCCGCGATCCTGATAGCCGCGGCGATCGGGTTGATGTACGCGGCATTCCGGTCGCTGGTGCTGGCGGTGAAGGCGGTCGTGATGAGCGCTCTGTCGCTGGGCGCCACCCTCGGGGTGCTGACGTGGATCTTCGTGGAGGGACACGGGGCCGGGCTGTTCGGATTCACCCCGCAGCCGCTGATGTTCGCGGTGCTGGTGTTGATCGTGACGGTGCTGTTCGGATTGTCCACCGATTACGAGGTGTTCCTGCAGTCGCGCATGACCGAGGCGCGCGCGGGCGGCGCGGCCCCGGCGGAGGCGATCCGCTACGGCATCGCCCACACCGGCGGGGTGATCACCTCGGCGGCGGCGATCCTGATCGTGGTGACCGGCGCATTCGGATTCTCGGATCTGGTGTTGATGAAGTACATCGCCTACGGGATGATCGCGGCTTTGTTGCTGGACGCCACGGTGATCCGCATGCTGCTGACACCGGCGGTGCTGAAACTGGTGTGGCGGTGAGCATATCGATGCGCTCAGCTGGTCTGGCGGGGTTGGGGACCGGCGAGGGCGGCGAAGGCGGCCAGGCCCAGATAGATCAGCCCGGTGGCGTAGCGCTGGCGGCGCTGGAAGGTCGGACGGGCGCGCAGCCAGCCACCGAGGGATCCGGCCGCGAGGACGTACACCACATCCGAGGCGATGCCGAGCAGCGCGGTGACCGCGCCCATGATCACGATCTGCAGGGGCACATTGCCCGCGCCGCGGTCGATGAACTGGGGTAGGAACGCCAGGAAGAACAGGATCACCTTCGGGTTGAACAGGTTGATCAGCAGCCCGTCCAGATACACCCGGGGCAGGGGGCGGGCGGTGAGGACCGGCTGGTCGGCGGCGTCGCCGCCGCGCAGGGTGCGGTAGGCCAGATACAGCAGATAGGCCGCGCCCGCGTAGCGCAGCACCGAGAAGGCCGTGGCGGAGGCGGCGATCAGCGCGGACAGGCCCGCGGCCGCGGCGGCCACGTGCAGCAGGGTCGCGCTCTCCACGCCGAGCACCGACGCCATGCCCGCCCGGCGGCCCTCGGCGATGCTGCGGGTGGTGATGTAGAGATGGTTCGGGCCGGGGATGGCGATGAGGGTGGCGGCGGCCAGCAGGAACAGCAGCGGATGGGTCACCTCGACAAGCTAATCCGCAGCACGGGTTCGCCGCCAGTGGGTACGGCGCACTCCGCGCGGCGCGGCCGCGCCCGGCCCGCTCGGGTCGGCGCAGCGCATCGGAGTCGACTCCCATGGATTCGCCACGCGGGCACCGGGTGTCGCGAGCGGGTGCCAAGCCCCGTTAACCTAGGGGCCGTGACACACCCGGAAGAATCTCAGCACTCCAGCCACGGCCGCCACGCGGCTCCCGACGGCGCGGGCATTCACCCCCTGATCGACCTGAACCGCGACCCCACCCCCGGCAAACCCGACCACGCCCGCCCCGACGAGGACGACGACGAGTCCGCCGCGGAGTAGCGCGATCGCCCTTGGGCGATCAGCCGCTCACTTCACTTCGTGCCGTTTGTCCCCGCGCCGGGATCATGGTCGTCCCGTGCGCCGGGTCAGCGCCGGACCGGCAGGACCAGTTGGGCGCCGGTGACGGGATGGTCGAGCACCTCGACGGGGTGTTGGTAGACGCCGGTGAGCAGTTCGGTGGTCAGGACCTTGCGGGGCGGTCCGGCGGCGATGAGGCGGCCGGTCTGCAGGACGGCGATGCGATCGGCGTAGGCGGCGGCCACGCCGAGGTCGTGCAGTACCACCACCACGGCCGCCCCGGCGGCGGCGCGGGCGCGGGCCAGATGCAACACCTGTTCCTGATGGCCGAGGTCCAGGGCCGCGGTGGGTTCGTCCAGGAGCAGTGTGTGGGTGTCCTGCGCGAGCACTCGCGCGAGTGCGACGCGGGCGCGTTCGCCGCCCGACAGTGCCGGAAACGGGCGTGCGGCAAGGTGTTCCACATCGGTGGCGGCCATGGCGGCGGCGATCGTGGTCTCGTCGAGGTCCTGGCGGGGGGTGCGCGCCCAGGGGGAGCGTCCCATGGCGACCACTTCGCGTGCGGTGAACGGGAATCCGACCAGATGGTTCTGCGGTAGCACCGCGCGGCGGCGTGCCATATCCACCGGTGTCCACGCGGTGATCGGGCGGCCGTCGAGTTCGACTGTGCCGGTGAGGGGTTCCAGTTCTCCCGACAGCGCCGCCAGCAGTGTCGACTTTCCGGCCCCGTTGGGGCCGACCAGTGCGAGGATCTGCCCGGCGACCACCTCGAGATCCACCGCGTCCAGCACACGGCGTCCCGCGCCGCGTTCGATCGCGACTCCGTGGGCGCGCACGGTGACGGTGCCGGGTTCGGGTGCGGCGGGGATGTCGTGGGCGCGGCCGAGGATGCCGTTCACTCGGCGGGCGAGGCTGTTCATCGCCGGTCTCCCGTCGTCGAGGCGACTGCGTGGTGATCCATCGGCCATGCGCCGCTGCGGGTTTCGCACGTACTCCGCTTTGCCGGTTTCCCTCTCGGGTCCGGAGGTGTTGGGCGAGTGTGGATTTCGCCGCTCATGCCCAGCCTCCCGATCGGGCGCGGGTGCGGCGCAGCAGCCAGAAGAAGAACGGGCCGCCGACCAGGGAGGTGAGCATGCCCAGGGGCAGATCGGCGTTGGCGACCAGGCTGCGGGCTCCGATATCGGCGGCCAGCAGCACGATCGCGCCGAGGATCGCCGACAGTGGGATCAGCGCGCGGTGCGCCGGGCCGACCAGCATGCGCACCACATGCGGCACGATCAGTCCGACGAACAGGACGATGCCGGTGAACGCGACCCCGGCGGTGGCGAGCACGGCGACGATCACGATCACGTTGCGCCGCAACCGTTCCACGTCCACGCCCAGATGCCGGGCGGCCGATTCACCCAGGGCGAGCAGATCCAGTCGCGGCGCGAGCAGCACCGCGGCGGCGATGCCGAGCCCGGCCAGCGGCGCGACGACCGCCACCGACTGCCAGGTGGCGCCGTTGAGGCTGCCCATCTGCCAGAACACGATCTGATCGCGCGCGGCGGGGCTCGCGGTGAACAGCAGAAACGACATGAGGCCACCGGCGAAGGCGTTGACCGCGACACCGGTCAGCACGAGTGTCACGGTTTCGGTGCGCCCGCCCGAGCGCGACAGCAGATACACCAGCAGGGTGGTGAGCAGTCCGGCCACGAATGCGCCCGCGGCGACCGACCAGGCCGCGGCGAACGCGCCGCCGATCACGATCACCACACCCGCGCCGGCCGCCGCGCCCGCGGAGACGCCGATGATGCCGGGTTCGGCGAGCGGATTGGCGAATACGCCCTGCAGCAGCGCGCCCGCGGTGGCCAGTGCCGCACCGACCAGCAGTGCCAGCGTCACGCGCGGGAAACGCACCTGCCACAACGTGACCTCACCGGCCGGATGATGCGGCAGCGGACCCCAATCCAGGCCGATCTTGTGCAGCACGCTGCCCGCGACCTCGAGCGGTGTGGTGGGCACCTGGCCGACGGCCGCGGAGATCACCGCCAGCAGCACCAGCAGTACGACGCCGACCACGCTCACGATCGCGACGCGCGACCAGCGGCGGCCCGGGAGGGTGGCGGTGACTTGCGCACCGGCGTCGGCGAATTCGGCCCGTGCGGGCGAATGCCGGTGATCGCCGGTCGCGGGAGTGTCGCCGGTGTCTGCCTCGGTGACCGATGCTTCTGTCCCCAACGGTGTATCGCCCGATGGTGTCTCGGTATCGCCGGTTCCGCCCTCCGGAGACGAGAGGTGTTCGCGCTCAGTCGGTTCCGGTGCGTCGACGTGATGGTTGCCGATGGGTGGGGCGGGTGACGGCACGCCGATGTCGGCGGTGGCCGATTCGGGGCCCGAATCGCCTTCGGGGGCGGCTTGTTTCGAGGTGTCCGGGTGATTGTGCTTGCTCATACCTGAATGCCGTAGAGGGCCTTGACGAGGGCGGCCAGGACGCGGCCGGTGTTGGGGCCGAAGCTGAGCAGGACGTTATCGGACATATCGATGACGTGTTTGCTGCGGCCGGCGGGGGTTTGGGCGAGGCCGGGGATCTTGGCCAGGCCGTCGACTCCGCCGATGGAGGCCAGCCCGTCGGTCATGACCAGGAAGGTATCGGGCGCGGCGCCGATCATGGCCTCGCTGGTGATGGGGACGAACGGTTGGGTCAATCCGACCGCGGTGCCCGCGTCGATGCCGCCCAGCGCGGTGATCAGCGCGTCGCCGCCGGAGCCGGGGCCGCCCATCATGGTGATCGCCGTCGAACGCAGGTACAGGAGCGCGATTTTCGGCTTCGGATCGCGGTGGGGCACCGCGGCGGTGGCGGCGGCGATCTCGTCGCGGGTGCGCTGGGCCAGTTTCTCGCCCTGGGCGGGCACGCCGAGCGCGGCGGCCACGGCCTGGATCTGCGGGATGACCCCGGCGAGGGTGCGTTCGGGATCGAACAGCACGACGGTGATGCCCAGTGCGCGCAGCTGGTCGCGCAGGACCGGGGTGGCGGTGATGGAGTCGGTGAGGAATACCGTGGGCCGTTGCGCGGCAACGGCTTCCACGCTGACGCTGCCGTTGCCGCCCGCGACGTTGGTGACCTGCTGCATGGCCGGGAACGCCGCGGAGGCGCGGCCGACCAGCTTATCGCCGAGCCCGAGCGCCCACACCGTCTGGGCCAGCGTGCCGCCGCGGTCGACGGCGATGATGCGACTGACGTCGGTGACGGTGACCTCACCGGCCTCGAAGGAGGGCACGGTCGCCGGCAGCACCGGCGTGGGCACGGTGCCCAGTGGCACCGGATTCGGATCGGCGAGGGTGGCCGTCGCGGGCCCCTGCCCCGCCCCCGCGCCACCGCTCTCGGAGCTCCCGCACGCGCTCACCCCCCCGACCAGCGCCACCGCGAGAACCGCGACCACAACTCGGACCGCCGATCGACTGCGTGGGGTGCGCGCGGATCGGGCGCGATCGAGACAGCTCATGAAGGCAAGCCTAAGAGGTCGTTGCCTGCTCCTATCGCCGACCCGCCCCACCCACCGGGACCGGGCGCACTTTCCCGTAACCCCGATCACCCCGGCTCCCTTCCGCAATCGTCCACCGGATCCATTGTGGCCGAATGGATTTCATATCCCTTGCCCTCGCGACCACGAACGGGCGCGATATCGCCGACCGTATGCCCACCCCTGCCGCCCGAGATCAAGGTCACCGGCGTCCAGGCCCGCGCACAGTCGATGTGGCTGCCCGGCGCCGAGGCGGGAACGGGAGGGGTGGGAAATCCTCGGCCGGACAGGGTCGTTCAGCCGCGGCTGACGTCGTCGAGGGCCGCGGCGATGGCGCGCGGGAGTTCGAGGGTTTCCGCGGCGAGGATGCCGGTGAGTTGGGCGATGTCGCGGGCGCCGATGATCATGCCGGCGACGGTGGGACGGTCCCGGATCCAGGCCAGGGCGACCGCCAGGGGGGAGGTGCCCAGGCCGTCGGCGGCGGTGACCAGGGCGTCGACGACGCGGGTGGCGCGCTCGTCGAGGCGGTCGCGGATCTCCGCGGCGGTTGCCTCGTCGGCGCCGCGGGAGTCCGCGGGCACGCCGTCGCGATACTTGCCGGTGAGGATGCCCCCGGCCAGGGCGGTCGTGGCGATCAGGCCGACGCCGTGATGCTGGGCGGCGGGCACGATATCGCGTTCGGGGCCGCGCGCGAGCAGTGAATAGGGCACCGCGGCGGCGGTGATCGGCGCGGCGGCGGCGAGGGTGGCCAGCTGCCAGGCGTTCACTCCGCGCGCCCCGGCGTAGCGGACCCGGCCCGAGCGCACCGCGTATTCCAGGGTGGTGGCGATCTCGTCGAGGGGGGTGTGCGGATCCCAGGCCGCGACACTCCAGATGTCGAGGTAGTCGGTGCCCAATTCGGCCAGGGTGTGGTCGAGTTGGCGCATGAGGGTGCGCCGGGAGGCGTCCACGGCCCAATGGATCTCCGCGGCGGGGGCGCCGGCGGGGTCGAGGACTCCGGGCACCGGTACCAGGCCCGCGCAGCCGGACAGCACCAGATCACCGCGCGGCACCAGCTCATCGATCAACCCGCCGAGGATGCGCTGGGAGGCGCCGCCGTGATAGGCGGGCGAGGTGTCCACCAGAGTGCCCCCGGCCTCGACGAACGCCACCAATTGCACCGCCGCGTCGTCGGCGTCGGTCTCCTTGCCCCAGGTGTGGGTGGCCAGCCCTATCCGCGACACCCGTAATCCACTTCGCCCGACCGCTCGCTGTTCCATCACCGCGCCCACACTTCCGTCACGGGGTAAGAGCCTAGGGCCCCAACCGGTTCGGGACCGGCTATGGGCCCGCGAACCGCCGGGGGCGATCGTGGTGGTAGGGCACCGCTTCCGGTGTGTTCGCTGCGAGATTGCACGCACCGCAGGATGTTCCGCCGCACCCCCTCACATGATCGCCTACGCTGGGTGCCATGACGGTGATCCTGCTGCGGCACGGGGTGTCGACCTCCAACACCGCGCGCACGCTGGCCGGGCGCAGTCCGGGGGTGGATCTGACCGACCGCGGACGCGAACAGGCCCAGGCGGTGGCCGCGCGGCTGGGCGCCCTGCCGATCGAGCTCATCGCCCATTCCCCGCTCGAGCGCTGTGCCCGCACGGTCGCGCCGCTGGCGCAGAAGCTGGGCCTGGAACCCGAACCGGATCAGGCGCTGGCCGAGGTCGACTACGGCGACTGGACCGGCCGGACGCTCGATGAGCTGGTCAAGGAGCCGCTGTGGGCGGTAGTGCAGCGGCATGCCTCCGCGGCGGTGTTCCCGGCCGGTGAGGGCCTGGCGCAGGTACAGCATCGGGCGGTGACCGCGATCCGTGCCCGCGACCGCGAGCTGGCCCAGCAACGTGGCCGCGATGTGCTGTGGGTGGCATGCTCGCACGGGGATGTGATCAAGTCGGTGCTGGCCGACGCGTTCGGGATCCATCTGGACGGATTCCAGCGGATCGTGGTCGAACCGGCCTCGCTCAGCGTCGTCCGATACACCCCGACCGCCCCGTTTGTCTGGCGGGTAAACGACACCGGCACCGATCTGTCGGCGCTGGCGGCAACTTCCGAGCAACGATCGGAGCAGCGGGCGGGACCGGTCCCCGGCGGGGAGGTGGGCGCGGCCGCGAGTACGGATAATGGGAATGCGGACCGCCCCGATTCGCGTAGTGAGTAGTGCAGCCGGTATCAGGAGGTGCAGATGGCCCGAGCAATCCATGTGTTTCGCACCCCCGATCGTTTCGTCGCCGGAACCGTCGGTGAACCAGGCGATCGCGCCTTTTATCTACAGGCCGTGCAGGAGCCCCGGGTGGTGAGCGTGCTGCTGGAGAAGCAGCAGGTGAAGGTGCTGGCCGATCGAATGGGGCTGTTACTGGACGAGGTGGCGCGCCGTTTCGGCGCGCCGGTGCCCCCGCAGGCGGACGAGGTCAACGACATCGCACCGCTGCAGACGCCGATCGACGCCGAATTCCGGGTCGGCACAATGGGTTTGGGCTGGGACGCCGATGCCGGTGCGGTGGTGGTGGAGCTGCTGGCGATCACCGAGACCGAGGTCGACGAATCGGTGGTGCTCGACGACACCGAGGAGGGCCCGGACGCGGTGCGGGTGTTCCTGACCCCGGTGCAGGCGCGGGAGTTCGCGTTACGCTCGACGAAGGTGATCGCCGCGGGCCGCCCGCCGTGCCCGCTGTGCGGGGAACCACTGTCGGTGAAGGGGCATATGTGCGTGCGTACCAACGGCTACAAACGCGGCGATATCTTCGGCGCGGCCGATCTCGAGGAGGACTGAGCCCGTGAGCACCGACGGCGACCCGTTCTACACCGGTGAGCTGTCGGTGATCGGGCGGGTCACCACCGCCAGCAATCTCACCCTGGTCTGCGATCTGGACGGCGTCGACGCGCGCGTGGTGTACAAGCCGGTGCGCGGGGAGCGCCCGCTGTGGGATTTCCCCGACGGCACCCTGGCCGGGCGGGAGGTGGCGTCGTATCTGGTGGCGCGGGCGCTGGGCTGGCCGGTCATCCCGGAGACGATTCTGCGCGACGGCCCGCTGGGGCCGGGGATGGTGCAGCGCTGGGTGGAATCGGTGGATTCCGGGCGCCGCGGACGGCTGGATCTGGTGGATCTGGTGCCGATCGGGGCGGTGCCCGCGGGATTCCGGGAGGTGTTGCGCGCGGTCGACGGCACCGGCGAGGAGGTGTCGCTGGTACACGCCGACGATCCGCGGCTGCGCCGGATGGCGGTGTTGGATGTGTTGCTCAACAACGCCGACCGCAAGGGCGGCCATGCCCTCGAGGGCATCGACGGCGGGGTTTATGGGGTCGATCACGGCATCTGCCTGCACAGCGAACCGAAGCTGCGCACGGTGCTGTGGGGGTGGGCCGGTGAGCCGATCGAGGACGAATCGCTCACCGATATCGCGGCTTTGGTCAAGGCGCTGCCCGGTGAGGTCGGCGACGGGCTGGCCGCGCATATCACCGATGCCGAGATCGAGGCGCTCGGTGCGCGGGGGCGGCAGGTGCTCGATGATCCGGTGCTGCCGCTGCCGGTCAGCGCGCGCCCGATCCCGTGGCCCGCGTTCTGATCCGGTGTGGATTGTCCGATATCGCGCGGCGTGATTGCAACTGTTGACTTTCGGCACGCACTGCCAATACGCAGGTCGTGCGGGTGTCCGAGGGTGGTGTGCGCCACGTGGCGACGGGGTCGCCGCGATGGTGTCTCGATCACCCCTTTACCCTCGAATCATGCAGTCCTGGTCCGAAATCCCTGTCCCGACCGTCCCCGGATCCGGACCGCCGTTGCGGTTGTACGACACCGCCGACCGGCAGGTGCGCCCGGTGACCCCGGGTGCGGTGGCCACCATGTACGTCTGCGGCATCACCCCCTATGACGCGACTCATCTCGGCCATGCCGCGACCTATCTGAGTTTCGATCTGGTCAACCGGATCCTGCGCGATGCCGGACATCAGGTGCATTACGTGCAGAACGTCACCGATGTCGACGATCCGCTGTTCGAACGCGCCGCCCGCGACGGGTTGGACTGGCAGGAACTGGGCAACCGCGAGATCGCGCTGTATCGCGACGATATGGCCGCGCTGCGGGTGCTGCCGCCGCGCGATTACGTGGGTGCGGTCGAATCGGTCGGCGAGGTCGTGGAATTGGTCGACAAGCTGTTGGCCTCGGGGGCGGCGTATGTGGTCGACGACGCCGAATTCCCCGATGTGTACTTCCGCCACGACGCCACCGAGCAGTTCGGCTACGAGTCCGGCTACGACCGCGCCACGATGGACCGGTTGTTCGCCGAACGCGGCGGCGATCCGGACCGGCCCGGTAAGCGCGATCCGATCGATGTGCTGCTGTGGCGGGCGGCGCGCCCGGGCGAGCCGTCGTGGCCGTCACCGTTCGGCGCGGGCCGCCCCGGCTGGCATATCGAATGCGCGGCGATCGCGCTCAACCGGATCGGCCCGGAGTTCGATATCCAGGGCGGCGGTAGCGATCTGATCTATCCGCATCACGAGTATTCCGCCGCGCACGCCGAGGCGCTGGTGGCCCATCGCCGCTTCGCCCGCCACTACGTCCACGCCGGGCTGATCGCGCTGGACGGGGAGAAGATGTCCAAATCGCGCGGCAATCTGGTCTTCGTCTCGAAACTGCGTGCGGCGGGGGTGGATCCGTCCGCGGTGCGCCTGGGCCTGTTCGCCGGGCACTACCGCGCCGACCGGGAATGGACCGACGCCGTCCTGTCCGAGGCCCAGGCCCGCCTGGAACGCTGGCGAAAGGCCGCGGCCCTGACCTCGGCCCCGGCCGCCGACGATACCGTGGCCCGCCTGCGCCAGCATCTGGCCGACGACCTCGACACCCCCAAAGCCCTGTCAGCGCTGGACAATTGGGCCACCCAGGCCCTGGACTACGGCGGCCCGGACCGGTCGGCCCCGGGCCTCGTCGGCCAGGCGGTCGACGCGCTGCTCGGCATCCGGTTGTAGGCGTGCGCTAGCGGTTTACCGCACTCGCGGCCCGGCTTCCGTCCGGGGCGGCTCGGCTTGTCCCCGCACCGTCCGGCCGCGCTTGTCCCCATACCGTCCGGGTGCGGCCCCAGTTGTCCCCGTACCGTCCGGGTGCGGCCCCAGTTGTCCCCGCGCCGTCCGCCCAGCGGGCGGTGCGGGGTCCGCGATCACCGCTGGGTCGCAGGGGGTTTCGCGGGGCCGGTGAGTATGGGGGCGATGGCGACGCGGGCGAGGTGGGCGACGGCCGTGGGGTCGGTGAGGTCGACGGCGAGGCTGGGGGCGAGCAGGTAGCCGAGGGTGACGTGGATGAGGGCGTCGGCCTGAGCGTCGGGATCGCCTGGGGGGAGTCGGTTTTCGGCCTGGGCGCGGGCGATGTGGGCGCGAACTCGGGCGTGGGCCGCGATGATGGGGGCGCGGTCGCCGTGGGTGAGGGCGTACAGGAGTTCGGCGCGGGGGGTGGGTCCGGCGGCCAGCAGGGGATGGCGGTGCAGGGACAGGCACAGCGCGAATCCGGCGGCGACCTGTTCGGCGGGGTCGTCGAGGGTGGCCAGCCGCGCGGCGAGAGTGTCGAGCAGGACAGTGATCTCGCGGGTGAGGGCGCGTTCGAACAGTTCGTCCTTACCGGCGAAGCGGCGGAACACCGTGGCGCGCCCGACCCCGGCCGCGGCGGCGACCTCGGCGATGGTGGCCGCGCGGGTGCCGCGCCGGGCCAGCACAGCGACGGCGGCGTCGAGGATGGCGGCGTCGGCATCGTCGGGTGAGGAATGGGCCCCGGCGAAGGCGCGCCCGGCCGCGCGGCGCAGCAGATTCGGCAGCGGCGCACCGGGCCTGGTCATCCGCGCTCCCTTCCGCACCCTTGACGGGTGAGACTATTGGACATCTAATGGTCTCACACTCGTCGAGGAGGTGGGATCGTGCCGGGCTTCGATCGAATTCGTGCCGCGCGCAAGCAGCTTCGCGCCGGGGCCGCGCTGCTGGTCGCGGTGCGCCGGGATCCGCGCATCGCCCGCGACCTGGTGACCGGGCTGCTGGGCGCCGAGGCGGCCGCACCACCGCCGGTCACCGATCGGCGGCTCCCGCCGGGTCTGGCGGAGTTCACCACGACCGCGCATGCCGAACAGGACATCGCCGCACCGGTCTCGACGGTCCAGGCCTATCTGAGCGATCTGGATCGGCTCGGCGACTGGTTCACCCTGCACACCGGTTGGCGCGGCGATCCGCCCGGCCCGGTGCGGGTGGGGCTCGAGTTCATCCAGCAGGCACAGGTGATGGGTCTGCCGGTCGATATCCGCTGGCATGTGCGGGCCGCGGACGAGCACGGCTTCGAATTGCGCGGCCAGGCCCCGCAGCAGGTGCGGCTGGGGTATTGGATCACGGTGTCGGGCACCGATTCTCGGACGTCGGTGGCCTTCGACGCGGGCGTGGCGGGCCCGCCGATCGACGGACCGCTGGGCGGATCGGTGGCGCGCAGCCTCGGTGAGGCGATGCGCGAATCGCTGGCACGATTGCCGGAGGCGATCGCCGCGGCCGGTCCGCTGAGCCCGCGGGTGGCGCGCGGGCCGGTGCGGCACGAGGCATCGGGTCGTGAGCTGGATCCGCGCACCCCGGTGCTGGTGGGCGCCGGTCAGTTCGTGGGCCGCACACCGGATCCCGGCTGTGATCCGGCCGAACTCGCCGCGCGGGCATTGCGGCGCGCCGCCGCCGATGCCGGGGGAGACGAGGCGCTGCTGCGCGGTGCGGACGCGGTATTCGCGGTGGCGTGCGCATCGTGGCAGTACCGGGATCTGGGCGCCGCGGTGGCGGCGCGGATCGGCGCGGGCGCGGTGGATACCTTGCAGTCCAGCAGTTTCGGCGGGGACGGCGGGCAGCTGGTGATCAACGAGGCCGCCGCTGCGATCGCCGCGGGCGACTACGAGATCGTGCTGATCACCGGCGCAGAAGCGGGCGCCACCCAGGCCGCCGCACACCGCGACGGGCTCGAATTGTCCTGGCCGGTACAGGATTCCGCGGTCGCCCCGACGCGCACCGTCGGGATCGATAAGCCCGCCAACAACGCCGCGGAGACCGCGGCCGGGCTGATCGCCCCGATCAACATGTACGCGCTGCTGGAATCGGCCAACCGCCATCACCTCGGCCTGGGCGTCGACGAGCACGCCGCGGTGATCGCGGGCCTGTGGTCGCGGCGGACAACGAATACGCCTGGCAGCCACAGCGATTCAGCGCCGCGGAGATCGAGAAGACCTCCCCGGACAATCGCATGGTGTCCACGCCCTACACCAAACTCGAATGCGCCAACCTGACCGTCGATATGGCCAGTGGCCTGGTGATGTGCAGTGCCGCCGCCGCGCAGGCCGCCGGAATCGCCCAGGACCGCTGGGTATTCCTGCACGCCGGCGCGTCCGGGCACGACGAATGGTTCACCAGCGAACGCGCCGAATTGGCCGCCTCCCCGGCGATCCGCACCCTCGGCGCGGCGGCGCTCGCGCACGCGGGGATCGGTGTGGACGCGCTGGCGCATGTGGATCTGTACGCGTGTTTCCCGGTGGCGGTGCAGATCGCGGCACGCGAATTGGGTTTACCTCTCGACGATCCCGCGCGGGAGTTGTCGGTGACCGGCGGGCTGACCTTCGGCGGCGGTCCGGGCAACAACTACGGCGGGTATGCGGTGGCGACGCTGGTGCGGCGGCTGCGCGCGGATCCGGGCAGCTACGGGCTGGCGACGTCGCTGGGCTGGTATGTCACCAAACACGCGCTCGGGGTGTACTCCACCGAGCCGCCGCGACAGCCGTATCGGCATCTGACTCCGATCATCGATCATGCCCCGGCGCGCCCGGCGCGCAGCGATATCGACGGCCCGGCGGTGGTGGAGGCCTACACCGTTCCCTACACCCGCGACGGTGTGCCCGAGGCGGCGGTACTGAGCCTGATCACCGGCGCCGGTGAGCGAATCCTGGTGCGCAGCACCGATTCCGCCACCATCACCGCATGCCTGGACCGCGACTTGCTGGGACTGGCGGTGACGGTATCCGGCGGCGCGCTCACTATCGATGGCGAGCACCGCGTGCCGCTGCCCGCACCACCGGAACCACCGGTACTCGTCGAGCGCCGCGGCCCGGTCACGATCATCACCGTCAACCGGCCGCACGTGCGCAATGCGATCAATCTCGCGGCGGCGGTGGGTATCGAGCGGGCGTTGGACGCGTTCGAGGCGGATGCGGGCGCGCAGGTGGCGATCCTCACCGGCGCGGGCGGCTACTTCAGCGCGGGTATGGATCTGAAAGCCGCCGCGCGCGGGGAGGTCCCGATGACCGAGGGGCGCGGCCCGCTCGGCATCGCGGCCCGCCCGCCGGTGAAACCGCTCATCGCGGCGGTGGAGGGCCCGGCGCTGGCCGGGGGATGCGAACTGGCGCTGTCGGCGGATCTGGTGGTGGCGGCACGGGATTCGACATTCGGCATCCCCGAGGTCAAACGCGGTCTGGTCGCCGTCGGCGGCGGAGTGTTGCGACTGGCGCAGCGGCTGCCGCGCGCGATCGCGATGGAACTGGCACTGACCGGCGACCCGATCACCGCGGACCGCGCGGCGCACCTGGGTCTGGTCAACGAGGTCGTCGAACCCGGCACCGCACTCGAGGCCGCGCTGGCGCTGGCGCAGCGGATCGCGGTGAACGCACCGCTGAGCATCGCCGCCAGTAAACGCATCATCGACGCGTCCCCGGACTGGACCACGACCGAATCGTTCACCCGCCAGGGCGAAGCGGCCGCACCCGCGCTGTCCTCGCGCGATGCCACCGAGGGGGTGCTGGCGTTCGCGCAGAAGAGACCGCCGGTCTGGCAGGGCCGCTGAACAGGACCGCCCTGAGTCATCCTGCGGTGTGCCACTGCCCGCGGTGGGCCTATACCCGATGGGTAGGGTGGTGATCATGCCGGAGCCCGTGTCGCCCACTTCTGCTCGGATCGCGCTCGTGCTGGGTGGAGGTGGTCTGGTCGGATTGGCATGGCTGGCAGGGCTGGCCGGCGGGCTACGCACGCATCGGGTGGATCTGGCGGCGGCGGATCGGTTCGTCGGCACCTCCGCGGGGGCGATCGTGGCGGCGGTGCTCGCCGGCGGTGGCGACCCGTCGAGTGTGCTGACCCCGCCGCGCGCGGGCGGCGAAGAGCTGCCCGCGTCGCGACCGATCGGCGAGGTGTTCGCACCGCTGCGGGAGCCGGGTCTGGATCTGGCGGCCGCGCGCCGGAAGGTGGGGCAGTTGGCGCTGGCCGCGCAGCCCGGTGATCCGAGCGAACATATCGCCTGGATGGCGGCGCTGGTGGGCGATAAGCCGTGGCCGCGAACGGATCTGGTGATCACCGCGGTCGACATCGAGGACGGCGAGTTGCGCGGCTGGACCGCGGCGGACGAGGTGCCGCTGGCGCTGGCGCTGGCGGCGAGCAGCGCCGCGCCCGGGGTGCTGCCGCCGATCCCGATCGGTGCGCACCGCTACATCGACGGCGGGATCGGCTCCCCGATCAACGCGCATCTGGCCGCGGGCGCGGATCTGGTCGTCATCGTCGAACCGCTGGCGCATCGGTTCGGGCATCTGCCGTCCGACGGTGATCTGGACGGCGCGACCGCGGTATCGATCGTGCCGGACACCATGTCCATCGCCGCGTTCGGCCCGGACGTGTTCAACCCCGCCGCGCAAGCCCCGGCTTATGAATCCGGTGTGCGCCAGGCCGAGGCGGCCGCGACGATCCTGTGCGACTCGGGCTGGCCCGCGCTCTGAGAGGACCGGCCTGTCGCGAAACCCGCTGAGACGGAACAGATTACACGAGCCGACGAGCCTGTGTTCAGGAGTCGACGTGCACGTGCGGACGCTGATGCGGGTCGGCGACCGCGCGGCGCAGGATCTCCCGGGTGACCGGCGCGACCTCGCCTTCCCCGACGAACAGGAACTTCAGCAGGTTCACGATCGGATTGCCTTCGGTCCATTCGAAATACACGTGCGGGTTCAGGCCGGTGCGGTGGCGGATGGCCAGCAGGATCGCGGCGATGGAGTTGGGCACCGCCGCGGCCTCCACCGACAGCACCTGGTAATGATCGATCTCGATGCCCTGGACATGCAGGTCGGTGGAGAATTCGGAGGCGTCCTTGACGATCACCTCGAGGAACAGGATCGGATCTCCGACGGGGATATGGCTTTCCAGCCGCTGCTCGGTCTCCTTCTCCCGATAGTCGTCGGGGTGGCGGATGTCCTCGGCCTCCCGGTCGTGGGTGACCACGCGGATGCTGCCGCTGGCCGCGATCTTGTCGATCAGCCAGGCCGCGCGCTCATCGAAGTCGACCTCGATCGCGCGCAGCTCGAAGGCGCGGCGCGCGCGTGAGGCGAACGACACCACGATGATGGTCACGATGAACAGCGACGCCAGCTGCACACCCTCGGGCCGTTCGAAGATGTTGGCGATGGTGGTGTAGACGAATACCGCTGTCACCACGCCGAATCCGATGGTTTTACCGCGTTCGCGGTGATGGGCCGCCGAGAGGGTGACCGCGACCGCGGCGGAGGTGATCAACACCAGCACCCCGGTGGCGTACGCGCCGCCCTGGGCGTCGACATCGGCGTCGAAGTACCAGGTGATGCCGAAGGCGATGAGCGCGAACACCAGGACCAGCGGCCGGGTGGCACGCGCCCATTCCGGCGCCATCCCGAAGCGCGGCAGATACCGCGGCACCAGATTCAACAGCCCCGCCATCGCCGAGGCCCCCGCGAACCACAGGATCGCGATGGTGGAGATGTCGTAGACGGTGCCGAAACCGTCGCCGAGGTAGGTGTGCGCCAGATACGCCAGCGCCCGCCCATTGGCCGAACCGCCCGTCCGGAACTGGTTTTCCGGGATCAGTACGACGGTGATGAAGCTGGACACGATCAGGAAGCCGCTCATGATGACCGCGGCGGTGGTGAGCAGTTTATGGGTGCCCACGATGCGGGTGCGCGGATTGTCCTCGGATTCGCCGGGGGCGCTGGTGATTTGGGGCATCACCGCGACTCCGGTCTCGAAGCCGGACAACCCCAGCGCCAGTTTCGGGAACACCAGCAGCGAAATCCCGATCATCGCCGCGATATTGCCGTGCTGGGCGGTCATGGCGTGGGTCCAGTCCACCACCAGCCCACTGGCGGTGGCCACCTCGTACAACCCGACCGCCGCGACCACCAGATTCAACGCCAGATACGTGCCGACCAGCACGACCGCCACCCCGATGGCCTCGGCGAAACCCTTGAGGAAGATCGCGGCCAGCAATGCCAGCAGCACGAGGGTGATCGGCAACGCATGCCCGCGCAACACCTCGGGCACATACGGATTCTCCACGATATGCGCGGCGCCGTCGGCCGCCGACAGCGTCATGGTGATCACGAAATCGGTGGCCGCGAATCCGAGCAGCACAAGAATGAACAGCTTGCCCGTCCAGCGCGGCAGGATCGCGGCGAACATCGCCAATGATCCGCCGCCGTGCGGGGATTCGACCGCCACCCGCCGATACACCGGCAACGCCCCCAGCAGGGTCAAGCCCACCAGCACCAGTGTCGCCAGCGGCGAGAGCACCCCGGCGGCGAGCGCGGCGATGCCCGGCTGATAGCCGAGGGTGGAGAAGTAGTCGACACCGGTCAGGCACATCACCCGCCACCACGAGCGCTGATGCCGGGTTTCGGCGGCCTTGACCATCGGCCCGGGATGGCGGGAGTAGCGATCGTCGTCGGCGCCCTGCAGCAGCCAGGCCGCCACACTCGAACGGCGCGACCGACGCCGGTCGGCGGTCGTGGTCACGTGATGCCCCTTCGGGTGATCGTCCGGTGCATCCGGAACTGCGACACGGTCGGGGAGTCAATGTACGCGTCGCATAAGCGCACTCCCGGAGCGAGCCCGACCCCGCCACGAAACCTGTGTGACCACTGTCATATTCGCGGCCGTCGCCGCTGGTCGCCCGGTACGCCGATCGACCGTCGAGACAGTGGTCGTTGTTTGCCTCACTGTCGAACCGGGTAGTCGACGGTGTCAGCTACCTGTTCGCATCCCGAACCGGTGACAAGAAGTGTTCGACCCAGGGAAGAGGAACGCGTGACCTCCCGCGACCCACAACCACAGCTTCGACGATCCGTGGCCGCCGCGGCGATGGGAAATGCGACCGAGTGGTACGACTACGGCGTCTACGCCGCCACCGCCGGCTACCTCACCCACGCATTCTTCCCCGGCAGCCTCGGCACCCTGGGCACGCTGCTCGGCTTCGCCATCTCGTTTCTGCTGCGCCCGCTCGGTGGAATGGTGTGGGGCCCGCTCGGCGACCGCGTCGGCCGTAAAGCGGTGCTGGCCACCACGATTCTGCTGATGGCCGGGGCCACCGGCCTGATCGGCCTGCTGCCCAGTCACGCGGTGGCGGGGGTGACGGCCCCGATCCTGCTGATCGCGCTGCGTGTCGTGCAGGGCTTCTCCACCGGCGGCGAATACGGCGGCGCGGCAACCTATCTCGCCGAATCCGTCGACGACCGCCGCCGCGGCTTCTTCGGCAGCTTCCTCGAATTCGGCACCCTGTGCGGTTTCGTCGGCGGCTCGGCGGTCGTGCTGCTGATGCAGGTGGTGCTCGACGACGATCAGATGCAGGCCTTCGGCTGGCGGATACCGTTCCTGCTGGCGGTGCCGCTCGGGCTCATCGGCTGGTATCTGCGCAGCCGCCTGGACGAATCCCCGGTATTCACCGAATGCGCCGCACAGGACAAACCCAGCGGCGGACTGCTCACACTCATCACCGACTACCGCCGCGAACTGCTCACCCTCGCCGGGTTGGTCATCGCCCTCAACGTCGTCAACTACACGTTGCTGGCCTATATGCCGACCTATCTGAACAAGACGATCGGCATGTCCAGCACCCAGACCACGGCGATGGTGTTGATCGGGCAGCTGACGATGGTGCTGGTGATGCCGCTGTCGGGCGGGCTGTCGGACAAGGTGGGGCGGCGCCCGATGTGGCTGGTATCGCTGATCGGGCTCGCGGTGCTGGCCATCCCGATGTATTGGCTGATGGGCCGCGGAATGGGCTGGGCCATCACCGGATTCGTGGTGCTGGGCCTGTTGTACGTGCCGCAGCTGTCCACCATCTCCGCGACCTTCCCGGCGATCTTCCCCACCCATGTGCGCTATGCCGGATTCGCGCTGTCCTACAACGTGTCCACCGCGGCGTTCGGCGGCACCGCGCCGCTGGTCGACGAATGGGTCATCGACCGCACCGGCTGGGTGCTGTTCCCCGCCTTCTACACCGTCGCCGCCTGTCTGGTCGGGTTGTGCGCGTGGATGTTCCTGCGCGAGACCGCCGGGGCGTCACTGCGTGGCACCGAGGTCCCCGAGACCACCGACGAGCTGGAAGCGGTATCCCCACTGTCTTAAGACAATGTTAGAAATCCGGACGGGGCCTCGCGCACCGATCACCCGGCCCGACACAGTGGTCGCAGCAACGGATGCGCGCCGCGCGTCCAGTGGGGAGGTCAGGTGAGTTCGGGCCAGCCGATGAGCGAACGCCGCGTCGTCGCCAATGTTCTGCGCGGATCGATCGGCAATCTCGTCGAATGGTACGACTGGTATGTCTACACCGCGTTCAGCGTGTACTTCGCGAAAACGTTCTTCCCCAAGGGCGATTCCACCGCGCAGCTGCTGTCCACCGCCGCGGTGTTCGCCGTCGGATTCCTCATGCGCCCGATCGGCGGCTGGCTGCTGGGCCGCTACGCCGACCGCTTCGGCCGCCGCGCCGCGCTGACCCTGACGGTCACCGTGATGGCCGCCGGATCGCTGCTGATCGCACTCACCCCCGGCCACCAGAGCATCGGCGTCGCCGCACCCGTGCTGCTGCTGATCGCCCGCCTGCTGCAGGGACTGTCGGTCGGCGGCGAATACGCCACCAGCGCGACCTATCTGTCGGAGGTGGCCACCGCCGGTAAACGCGGTTACTACTCCAGCTTCCAATACGTCACCCTCGTCGGCGGGCAACTGGTGGCGCTCGCGGTGCAGATCGTGCTGCAATACGCGCTCACCGATGCGCAGATGGACAGCTGGGGCTGGCGCATCCCGTTCCTCATCGGCGCCGGGGCCGCGATCGTGGTGATGCTGTTGCGGCGCAGTATGGACGAATCCGCGGCCTTCGACGCCGAGGCACGGGAGCTGTCGACGGTCGTGAACTCACCCGGCGACGCCGCGGTCGTCGCGCCGGCCACCAGCGAGGGGCGCGGCTCCCTGCGCGTGCTGGCGCGCTACCCGCGTGAATGCGTGCTCGTGGTCGGGCTGACCCTCGGCGGCACGATCGCCTTCTACACCTACACCACCTATATGCAGAAGTTCATGATCAACACCTCCGGTATCGCCAAACCGACGGCGGCCTGGATCAACTTCTGCGCCCTGCTGGTGTTCGTGATCGTGCAACCGATCGCCGGGGCGCTGTCCGACCGCATCGGCCGCCGGGCGCTGTTGATCTTCTTCGGCGTCGCGGGCACCGTATGCACCGTCCCGATCATGACCGTGCTCGGCCACACCCGAAATCCGTTCGCCGCCTTCGCGCTGATGATGGTCGCCCTGATCATCGTCTCCGGCTACACCTCCATCAACGCGATCGTCAAGGCCGAGCTGTTCCCCACCAAGGTCCGCGCCCTCGGCGTCGGCCTGCCGTACGCGCTGACCACCGCCGTCTTCGGCGGCACCGCGGAGACCATCGCCCTGCGCCTGAAGCAGATCGGCCACGAATCGCTGTTCTTCTGGTACGTCTCCGGTGCCATCCTCGTCTCGCTGCTCACCTATTGGTTCATGCGCGAAACCTCCACCGATTCGCCGCTGGACGCCGAACACGCCGCCGCCGACCCGGTCCGCGCCCGCCGCTGAAGCGCTCCCACCGGCGTTTTCGCGTATCCGCCCCGCCGGGGCGCTACCATCGCAGCTCGAACGAATACGGACGAACTGGAGATTCGGCGCGGTGCGGTTGGCAGTGGTCGAGGACGACGACGGCGTGGGCGACGCCTTGGTGGAGGCCCTGTCCGCGCGCGGGCACGAGGCGCGCCGCATGCGTCGCGGCGCGGATCTACTCATCGCCCACCGCGGCTACGACGCGGTCATCCTCGACCTCGGCCTGCCCGACGCCGACGGCCTGCACATCCTGCGGCAACTGCGCGAGGTCAATCCCGTGCCGGTGGTCATCCTCACCGCCCGCAGCGACGAACGGTCCATCGTGCGCGGATTACGCGGCGGCGCCGACGATTACATGATCAAACCACCCCGTATCGCCGAACTTCTCGCCCGCCTGGAGAACGTCACCCGCCGCGCCGTCGCCGCGACCGAACCACCGCAGCAACTCGTGCTCACCGGCGATGTCCGCGTCGACCTCACCGCCCGCCGCGTCGAGGTGGGTGGCGCCCCGATCATGTTGACCGCCAAGGAATTCGAACTCGTCGAGGCCCTCGTCGAACGTCCCGGCGCCGCGGTGAGCCGCCAGCAACTCATGGACCGCATCTGGGGCGACGCCTTCGTCGCGGTGTCGCGCTCGCTGGACGTGCACATGGCCGGGTTGCGCCAGAAACTGAACCGCCCCGGCCTGATCACCACCATTCGCGGCTACGGATACCGCTGGGGCGAATGAGACGACGACTGCTGGCGGCGCTGACCGTATTCGCCACCATCGCGGTACTCGCCTTCGCCGCCCCGCTGTGCTCCATCGAGGCCACCAGCCGCACCCAGCAGCTCCTGCTGGGCCGCAGCGCCGACGCCGACTGGTTCGCCTCCCTCGCCGACACCGCGGCCACCACCGGTGACACCCATGCCTTGGCCGCGGAAGTCGGCCGCTACCACCAGCTCTACGGCGAACCGGTCCTCATCGTCGACGCCCGCGGCCAGGCCCTCGTCAACGCCGGAGTCGATCCCGCCGACCCCGAGGTCCAGGCGGCCCTCGCCGCCGCCCGCCGCAACCAGCGTCCCGCCCCGATCGCGCAACTGCTGCCGTGGACACCCGATGCCGTCCTGATCGCCCGGCCGCTGGGCTCCGGTGTCCAGGTCGACGGCGCGGTGGTCATCCAGGCCTCCACCGCGGCCGCCCGCGCCGATATCCTGCGCACCTGGGGCATCGTCGGCGGCGGCGCGCTCGCGGCGATGGCACTGTTCACCGCGCTGGCGCTGCTGCTGGCGCGCTGGGTGCTGCGGCCGCTCAACGAATTGTCCACCGCGGTGGCCGCATTGACCGCGTCCCTGCCCACCCCACGCCACCCCGTCGCACCCATCACCCGTCACCACCGCGGCCCCCCGGAGATCCTCGCCGTCGCCGAATCGGTCGACACCATGGCCGCCGCCGTCGTGGATTCCCAGCGCGCCCAACGTCAACTCGTCGCCGACACCGCCCACGCCATGCGTAACCCGTTGGCCGCGTTGACCATTCGCCTGGATTCCCTGCAACCGGCGATTCCGGACCAGGCCGCACCGACCTTCCGCGGCGCGGTCACCGAGGCCGACCGGCTCACCGCCCTGCTGGACGGACTGCTGTCCCTCGCCGTCGCCGAGGCCGATCCGGAACTCGACCACCCCGCCGACATCGACAACCATTGCGCGCCCGCGCAAGTGATCTGCGACCGAATCGACGCCTGGCACACCGCCTTCGACCGCTCCGGCCTGCGCCTGACCGCCGACCCCGGCGCCGCGCCCGATATCGCCGTCCCCGCCGCGGTTCTCGCCCGGATACTCGACGTCGCGCTCAGCAATGCGAGCCGCTACGCCGGCCAGGGGCTCATACGCACCTGTCGGCCGCCGCCACCCCTGACACCGTCACCCTGACCGTCGCCGACAATGGAATCGGCGTCCCCGACGCCGAATTGGACAGACTCACCACCCGCTTCTACCGGGGCTCCACCGCGCGGGCCACCGGATCCGGCCTCGGCCTCCCCATCGCCGCCGCCCTGACCGTCTCCCATCAGGGCCGCCTCACCGTGCGCGCGGTGCGCCCGCACGGCCTGGCCGTAGACATCGAACTCCCGGCGGCCCCACGATGACTCGCCTCGGTCGTCGCGGATTCCTCACCGCCACCGCGGGTTTCGGCGCGGCCCTGCTCACCGGCTGCGCTACCGACGCCCCGCCCACCGTGCGACTGGCGGCGGGGGAGGTGGGCGGTTTCTACGACGCCTTCACCGCGCTGCTGGCCGATGCGGCCGCCGCCACCGGCACCCTGCACATCGAACCGGTCACCACCATGGGGTCGCTGGAGAACCTCGAGATGCTCACCCGCGGTGAGGTCGATGCCGCCCTCACCCTCGCCGACGCCGTCCACTCCGCACCCGGACGCCTCGTCGCCCTCGGCCGCGTCTACGAGAACTACCTGCAACTGGCCGTCCGTGTCGACGGTCCCATCGGTGCGGTCGCCGACCTGCGCGGCACGCGAATCAGCCTGGGCGCTCCGGGATCCGGGGCCACGCTCACCGGTGAACGACTCCTGCGCGCCGCGGACTTGAATCCGGGCAGCGATGTCACCCTCACCCACCTGGCCCTGCGCGATGCCGTCACCGCGATCGCCGACGGCAACGCCGACGCCCTGCTGTGGGCGGGCGGTGTCCCCACCGGGATCCTCGACGTCCCGCATACCCTGCGCCTGATCGATATGGGCGCCCTCGTCCGACCGATGCGCGACCGCTTCGGCTATCTCTACGACCGCGTCGTCATTCCCGCCGACGCCTATCCCGGCGCCCCCGCCGTACCCACCATCGGCGTGGCCAACCTGCTCGTTACCACCGACACTCTCGCCCCCGCCCTCGCCGACGTCCTCACCGAACTGCTCATCACCCGCGCCGACCGCCTCGTCCCCGCCGTCGCCGCGGGCACCCAATTCCTCGATGTCCGCTCCCTCATCGGCACCGACGGCGTCCCGCTGCACCCGGGCGCGGCCCGCGTCTACCGCCGCTACCACGGCTGACCCATCGAAACGCGCAGCGGCGGTGCGGGATTCACCGATCACAACGGCGACGGCACGCCGCTGGTCGTGATCACCACCGGCGTCATCACCGCGGGCAACGGCACCACCGGATCGAAGGCGGGTCGATTACCCTGCTCCGGTTGCCCCAGCAGCACCAGCGCCGCGATCACCAGACCCACCGCCACCAGCACCCCCAGCACCAACCGCACCCACCCCATCCGCCGCCACGGCCGCCGACTCCCGCGACCGTCCGCGCCGAACACCATTACTTCCCCCTCTACGACAAACGAACTCACCACCCGAATCGCCCCACATCCCCGATCGTTACGCCCACCCAGCAGCGATCCTGGCCCACGAGACGAAATACCCACGGAAACAACGGGATCCGGATGGTGGAGCGGCGTGGGGTCGGCGAACACGGCATGAAACTCCCCGGTGGCGAACGCCAGCGGATCGCGCTGGCCCGCTCGCTGTTGACCCGCCCCAGCCCGCTGCTCGACGAGCCGACTGCCCACTTGGAACCCGTCAACGAGGCAGCGCTGCACCGCGCGGTCGACCTGATCTCCACCGAATGCGCCTTGCTGGTCATCGCGCACCGATATTCCACCGTACAAGCCGCCGACCACATCATCGTCCTGAACCACGGCATGGTCGTCACCGCAGGAGATCATCGAGAACTATTGGCCACCAACGACTATTACAAAGCCCTCGCCACCGGATGGTTCAGCCACCCGAGCAGCGATCTGCGTCGCGGCTGACCCGCACTGCCCTTCCGCCGCCCACACGCCCTTGGCCTCTTCCCTTTCCGGCCGGGAAGGGCCACATTGGACAAGGGAGTGGCGGGCGCGGCCTGCCCGCCGATCTCCCTCGTGATCGGAGGCAGTCATGACCCGGCTCGAAAGACAACTCCTCTCCTTGCTCGACGCGCTGCGCGAGCACTCCAGCGCCGGCAGCGTGGACCGTATCCGCCGCGCCCTGGTCTCCCTCGCCGACCAGGCCGAACAACTCGACCCGACCGATCCGTACCATCGCGGGATCGGTCAGCTCTACGACTACGTCGACGCCACCACCCGCGCCGCGGTCACCGACCCCGCCGCCTGGATCGCCGGGCGCCGAGCCGATATCGAGAACAGCCTGTCCTCGGTTCTGGCCGCCACCCGCCGCGGCGGCACTGTCTACACCGTGTCGTGTCTGCGCGAGGATCTCACCCATCTCACTCGCCATATCGACCAGCTATCCGAGCCCGAGCGTGAACCGCTGCGTCAATTGCTCGGCTACGTCCAGATGAAAACCCATCGGGCCATGGAGCAGGCCGTGCACTCCGACTGGGGCATCGCCCCCATCCGCCGCCCGGCCCGCACCCCGGTCGGCGCGACCGTCATCGACCGTCCCGGCCCCTGACTGAGCCCATATCGGTTGCCGCCCAGCCTCATTCGCTGTCGGCGGCCGAGGTCGGCTCGCATCGTCGCGCCAGATCCGCCAGCCGCGCCCGATACTCCACCGGCGTGAGCTGTCCCGACATCCGTGCCGCCAGCAACGCGTTCTCCGCGTTCAATGCCGGCCACACCTGCGCCGGATCGGCCCACGCCAGTGTCAGATGCGTATCGAGTACCGGGGCAGGGCCGGTGGATTCGGGAGCCGGTCGCGCGGCCCGACGCGGCCGCGCCGGTCGATGTCTCCACCATGCCCGCGGGCGAATCCGCCGTTCGAGACATGCCGCGACCGCCCACCACAGCGCGATCGTGGCGCCCACGCACACCAGCAGCAGCACGATCTCCATGCTCATCAGCGGGTCTCCTCACGCTTGCTCGAGCCCACCTTTACTGTTCCCCGTCCGAGCGGTCCGAATCAGTGCGGTGGATCATCGACGTGACGGCTCTCGGCCCGGGTATGCGAATCAGCGTACGTCCGTGACCGCCTGCCCGAGAACACAATCCGATCACCGATCCCCACCCGCCCGATCTCACCACTCACCCCACCCGAATTCGATGGCCCAACAGTGACAGCGCCTACAATCGATGAACACGTAGCCAGGGCTTGTCGCGATGATCATCGGAGCCGGTCATGCCGCTGTACGCCATTACCACGCCGTCGGGCGCTCTCAGTGACGAAGCCAAGTCCGAGTTGGCGGATCGGCTGACGACGCTGCATTCCGAACATGCTGGTGTACCCAGGAACTGGGTACACATCGTCTTCTACGAATACGCGGCAGGGAATGGATTCACCGCGGGGATCCCCGCGGCGCCGGTCGCGGTGACCGTGACGATCAGAACCGGTCGCTCATCGGAATACCTGCGAGAGCTTCTGACAGGTATCTGGCAGTTGGTTCAGCAGGCCACGGGTGTGGCCGACGACCAGCTCGTCATCGGGATCCAGGAGGTGCCCGCGAGCCGGGCAATGGAGTTGGGCCGGATCATGCCGGACGTCGCCGGTCAGTGAGTTTCTGGCGCGTCGCCGCCGTGCGTCAGTGATACGGATTGCCGCGGAACCCGATACGCCCCTCGCTATCGGGCGCCGCGTGCCCTCGATCCGGGCCGATATCAAGACTCCCCGCCACCCGGGTGAGCGGGCATCACCCGAACAGTGCGATTTCCGCTGGATCAGTGCCTCGGGGAACCAGTCTCGTCACAGGAAAACGCGAGCGATTTCCAGCCACTTCCGGGCGTCCTCGCCGACCGCCGTGAGGTCGGTCTCGGCCAGGGACCTGCGTTGGGTGACTCGCAGGCAGAAGTCGAGGGCGCTACCCTGAACCCGCTGCTCGGCATCGTCGGGGCCCCATACCCAGGCCTCGCCGTCGGGACCAGCCAGCTCGATACGGAACGGCGCTGCCGGAGTAGGCAATTGGGCGGCATAGAACGACAGCTCTCGCCCGACGACTCCCAAGGAGGCCACAGGCCGGAGTCGACTCGTCGGACGGCGCGAGACACCCAGCGCATCGAACACGTCCTGCCCGTGCGCCCACGTCTCCATCAGTCGTAGCGGGACCATGAGCGCCGCGGTCAGCTGCGAGCCGAACCACGGAAACCCCTGGTCCAGCGGAATGTCACGCAGCGCCGCCGCCACCTCGGTTCGACCAGCGCGCCATCGTCGCAACAGTTCCGATCGCGGTTCGGCCGCTCCCGCGGCCGCGTCGAGATCGGCGGATCGACTGCCCGCGGCTTCCGCTTGCTTCAGCACGGCGTCGAACGCTTCGGGGGTCCGGATGGCGATGAGTACGTTCGCATCGGCTACCGCGAGATGAGCGATCTGGTGGGCGATCGTCCACCCCACTGCCGGTGTGTCCGTGGACCAGTCGTCCTGCGCCGATACCAGGGCGTCGAGCTCATCTCCTTCGGCCACCAAGTCGGGCAGAGCGAGATCGCGCTCCACATCGGACATGTCGAGGCCGTAATCCAACATCCGGTATCACCTTCACACCCGTGGCACTTGATCGCCATCAAGATAGCCGCAGCCGTGTCACACGGTCGACACATCCGGATAAGCCACTCAGGGGTCGGCCGCCCGGACGAGAGCCGCTGCAGCACAGAACGTTCGCTTGGCATGCCTGGCCCGGAGAAAATGCGTGTCCTTCATTGTGCACAGAGTGAGTTCAGCGCCCCGCGGCGGTGAGCCGACAGTCGGCTTCGAGCAGCATCCATCCGCTCAGCTGTACCGATAGATCGCGGCTCAGGTTCGTCGGCGACGATGCCGTGAACGAGCCCATGAGCGGCGGAACGATTCCCAGGTACTCCGGGATCGTGACCTCCCGGGCCCAGTCCGCGCCGAACAGCGGCAGCCCGTCCACCTCCGCGCGGTTGTCCCAGGCCGCCCGCGCCGAGGCGTGCACGATATCCGCGGCGGTGGTGTGGCCGAGAGTCAGTGCGGCTTCGGCGAGATAGCGCGCGAGGATACCCATGAACAACCCGGAGTCGTTCCCGGCCGCCGCGGTGATCACACCCGCGTGCGTGAGCCGGGCCTCGACCGCGGCGACCAGCGCTGCCGCGCGGCGGTGATGCTCGGATTCGCCTGTGCGCACGGCCAACTCGGTTTCCAGTCCGATGGTCACGCCCTGGGAGTAGGTGGTCATGGCCCGGTTCACCCGTCCGCCGGGCTCGTGGACGCCGTCGAGGATCAGGCCGGTGTCGGTGTCGCGTAATCGAGTGTGCAGGAAATCGGCGAGTCCAGCGGCACGGGACAGCTCGCCCGACCGTGCCAACGCCAGCCCGGTCGGACCGATCGCAGGCGTGTTGTAGTAGTCGTCGCCCACCCGCCAGGGCACCGCACCGACGGCCGGGTTCCAGCCATCGGTCAAGGCGGTGCGCAATTCCCCGACGGCGTCACCGAATCGGACATCGAGCAGCCGGTCGGCCCGTCCGAGCGTGAGCGCCAGCCACGCCATATCGTCGTAGTACCGGTTGGTCCAGCCGGTGAGATTGCGGGTGCGGATACCCTGCGCGAGGGCGGCGACCCGGTCCATGCGTTCGCGGGTACGGGCGCGGTGCGCGGCGTCGACCGCACAGTCGAGCAGGTGGGCCTGCCACCAGTAATTCCATCGGAGGAAGGACTGTTCGGCCAGGGAGTGGGGCCAGGTGTTCAGGCCGAGCTGCATCCGCGGCAGACCCCACAGGGGCCGCACATGCCGCGCCACGATCGCCTGTTCGGCCAGATCCGCCCGCTTTCCGCACTCCTCGGGGGCCGCGCTCACACTCGGCGTGATCGGCAATACCTGTATCGGTTGTGCCAGCACGGTGAGTGCGACCCCGGCCCCAGCGGCACTGAGCAGACTGCGGCGGCTCAGCCTCTTGTTCCGCCGATCCAACTGCCCGGACTCCCTGGTTGTACAACGATCATCGGAACTGGAAACCGCGCAGTGCGAGTCGCTCCGGTCAAGACTCGACAGCACGGTCTCCACCGCCCACGGTGCTCGAAGCGACCGACTATCCGACCACCAGGACGAGAACGTACGGCGGGCAGGAGGTGACGAGATCGCGATCCCGCCTATCGAAGCAACTCGAGCACAGCGGTGCGCATGGGACGTCCGGTGACCCGTTGCAGCCGATCATGATCCAGGCAGCGCGGGGCCCGGAGGGCGATCGAGCACGATCGCGGATGCACGGGCGAGGACCTCGTGGCGGGTGCGGCCGTTGTGGTCGGCTGCGAGGAATTGATTGCCGATGGCCAGACAGAAGGCGAGCAGGCTCCGGGCCTCGATCTCGTCCGGATCGGAACAGAAGGTGCCGATCATTTCTCGCAGCAGGCCCATGCGCTGGTCGTCCACCCGACGCATCCGCGCGGCCACCGACTCGTCCCGCCGGGCCCAGTCGCGGATCGCCAGGTCGATTGCCAGCAGGCGCTCGCCGGACAGGGTCAACTGTCCGGCCAGGACGACCCTGTCCCGCGGGTCGTCCTCCTGCGCGACGCGGTCGAGCACCTCGTCGACGCTCTCCCGCTCCCACGCGTCCAGCATCGCTTCCAGCAGTGCGTCGCGATCGGCGAAGTAGCCGTAGAACCCGCCCTTGGTCACTCCCAGCGCCTTGGCCAGAACCTCGATACGGACCGCGTCCACGCCGCGTGCGGCCAACGTCTGCAACCCCTGCTCGATCCACGCCTCGCGTGGCGTGCGCGCCACGCCCATACGGTGACTCCCCTCACATCTTCCCATCTATACGGCACCGTATATCAGGGGCTAATCTCATTGTTGTACGCCACCGTATATCAGGGTTTGAGGGCTGATATACGGACCCGGCCGTCGGGGGACACGTCGATGAGATTGCCCGCCACCGAGCGCATCCGCTGCTCTGGCGGATCCACGACCGCGACCCCGACTTTCCGGTCGAGGATGTGCGGGGCATTCCCACGCGGCCTCGCGAAGAGAACGGAGAATTCGAATGATCAAATGGGCCGGTTGGATCTTCGTGCTGTGCGGGATCGGGCATACGATCGGCGCCCTGACGGTGGACCACGCCGCACGGTACGCCGGGGCGTGGTTCGGCGGGGCGCTGTGGCATGACGACCTCGCCGCGATGAGTTCGGCGAACAGCGCGTACTGGCTGTCGGTGGACAGCTTCGGCCCGCCGCTGGTCCTGCTCGGCCTGACCGTGGTGTGGCTGGATCGCCGCGGCATCACGCCACCGCCGTTCATCGGGTGGGCGCTGCTGATCTGGACCGTGATCGACACCGTAGTCCTCCCGCTCACGCCCTGGCCGATCTTCCTGCTCGCGACCATTCTGCTGCTGGTTGGAACCTATCGAGGTAACCCCGTGCTCCAGGGGCGCTGATTCGCTCGGCGCCCTCGATCGGAGAAATGATCGGACGTGATGCGTCCGGAGGAGGATGGTTATGTCGCTGATCGGTCGGGGGTCGCTATTGCGTTACGCGACAACGGAATGCAGAGTCCGCATCCTGGATGTGGCTCTACCGCAACGATTTTACCCGCACGGCACTCGCGCCGAGATACCGGCCCACGCCAGCCTCACCGACGGGGCCGTCGGACATCATATCACCACATGGCTGTACGCCGCAGCCGGCACCGCCCAGACACCGCGCGACCAGATGTCACATCGAGGACATGTCGTCACATCCGAGGGCCGCGGCGGCTCGAGTACGTGAGTCGTGACGATGGGATGGTGTGACAGATGGACGAGACCGAGTGGCTGGCCGAGCGTTTCGAGCAGGAGCGTCCCCGGTTGCGGGCGGTGGCGTATCGGATGCTGGGGTCGGTGGCCGAAGCCGAGGACGCGGTGCAGGATGCCTGGCTGCGGTTGAGCCGCACAGGTTCGGCGGAGATCGACAACCTCGGGGGATGGCTGACCACCGTCGTCGCGCGAGAGTGCTTGCACCAGTTACGTTCCCGTCGCACTCGTCGGGAGGTTCCGTTCGACACACAACTGCCGGAGTTGATCATCTCCGACGCCGATCTCGATCCCGAACAGGAGATGCTGCTCGCCGACGCGGTCGGACTGGCGCTGCTGGTGGTGCTGGAACGGCTCGCTCCGGCCGAGCGGGTGGCGTTCGTGCTGCACGACATGTTCGACCTGCCCTTCGCCGATATCGCCGATATCGTCGGTCGCACTCCGGCCGCCGCACGGCAGCTCGCCAGCCGCGCGCGGCGGCGCGTGAGCGGAGCCGAGGTTCCCCGACCCGATCCCGATCTGGCCCGGCAGCGCAAGGTGGTCGACGCGTTCTACGCCGCCGCCCGGCAGGCCGATTTCGATGGCCTGCTCCAGGTTCTCGATCCCGATATCGTGCTGCGGACCGATTACGGCGCCACCCGACCCGCGAGCGTTGTCCACGGCGCGGCGGCTGTGGCGGCGCAGGTGCGTGTTCCGCGCGGTGGCAGGTTGCGCCGCCTGCTGGTCAATGGGGCGATCGGTGCGTTGATCACCCGCGACGAGCAGCCGTATTCGGTGCTGGTCTTCACCGTCGCCCACGACAGGATCGTCAGGATCGACATCGTCCGCGCCCCCGATCTCGTGGACCGTGTCGCCGCCGCTGTGGTTGGTCGGCCGGACTGATCTGCCGGTGCTCCGGGCCCGGCGCGCGAACGACGCGCCGGGCCCGCTCAGAGGGCATCTGAGAACTTGAGTTTGGATAGCGTCGGCCCCCGGCGGTCGTGTGTGGTCGCCGGTTGTTGTCGGTGGCCGATGTCATGCTGTGGCGGTGGCGCGGTTCACGACCTTCCGATTCTGTCTCGACCCGACGGTCGAGCAGCAGGCGATGCTGGCTCGGCATGCCGGTGCGGCACGGTTCGCGTTCAACCACTGCCTGGCGGAGACGAAGACAGCATTGAACCGTCGTCGCCGTCACCTCGATGTTCGGGTGCCGTGGACCGGGTTCGACCACATCAACAGGTTCAACGCGTGGAAGAAGACCGAGGACGCCGGACGGGTATTCACTGTCGACCCGGCGGGGGCGGTGTCGCTGACCGCGATCGGGCTCGGGTGGCGAAACCAGGTGTCCCAGCAGGTGTTCGAGGAGGCCGCGGTTGATCTCGGGCACGGGTTGCGTGCGTGGCGGGATTCCCGCACCGGCACGCGCGCCGGACCTCGGGTGGGTTTCCCGAGGTTCAAGGCCAAATCCTCCACGGTTGCGTCGTTTCGGTTGCGGAACAGGTGTTCCCCTCGCGGGCGTGCCTCGATCCGGGTCGGCGAAGACCGGCCCCGCTCGGTCACCCTGCCAGTGATCGGTGTGGTGCGGGTGCGGGAGGACACCCGCCGACTGCGACGCATGACCACCAAGGGCCGGGCGAGAATCCTGTCGGCGACGATCTCTCATCGGGCGGGCCGGTGGATGATCAGTCTCGCTACCGAGGCCGCGGATCTGCCTGCCGCGCACCGGCACCCGGTCCGCGCTCCCGGCGACCACCAGGGGTGGGTAGGCGTGGACCGTGGATTGTCGGCACTGGTGGTGGCCGCCACCGCTGGCGGCGTCGAGGTCGAGCGGGTAACTGATCAACCCCGTCCGTTGGTGACCGGCATGCGCCGCCAGCGTCGCCTGGCCCGGTCGGTGTCGCGGAAACAGAAGGGCAGCCGAGGACGCCGCGCTGCTGCCGCCCGGCTGGCGCGCCATCATCACCGGATCCGCAATATCCGTGCACATTTCCTGCATCAGGCGTCGAATCGGCTGGTCAAGACCCACGACCGGCTGGTCATCGAGGACCTCAACATCGCAGGCATGCTCGGTAACCGGCATCTGGCGCGCGCGATCGGTGACGCCGGGTGGGGCGAGTTCGCCCGCCAACTCCGCTACAAACAAGCATGGCGCGGCGGGCACGTGATCACCGTCGACCGATGGTTTCCCTCAACCCGATTGTGTTCGGGCTGCGGAGTCCGTAACGACGGGTTGACGTTGGCCGACCGTGTCTTTGCCTGTGGTTGCGGGACGCGGCTGGATCGTGACCTCAACGCCGCGATAAACCTCGCTGCTCGGGGCGAGGAACTGGATCGATGCCCGAGTCCGGGAGCCCGAAGCACGAGCCCCGGTTGACAATGCTCGCCGACGGGACGGCTCTGGCGCGCCCAACCGGGTGTGTGAAACCAGCCCGGATGACGCGAGAACCGGTACCCGATCCCAGTCGGAGCGGGTACCGGACGCCCGAGAAGGGCGGCGTCACAGACTGCCTCGCGGAGTCTCAGACGCGCTGTCAGTAGTACTTGGCCGACGGCCGCACCTCGACCGCGCCACCCAGCCGTGCCTGCGGGATACGGGCGGCGATCGCGATTGCGGCGTCGAGGTTCTCGGCCTCGACGATTGCGAATCCGCCGACGGCGTGCCGGACACCGAGCCACGGGCCCTCGGTGATGACGGCCGAACCGTCGGCCACCGTCACCGTCGTCGCGTCTTGCGGAAGACCCATGGGCGGTGCACCGCTGCTCCAGTTCTCCAGCTTGTTGAGGGCGGCGAAGTCGGCATAGGCCGCCTTCTTGTCCTCTGGCGACACTCGCTGGGCTTGCGGCGTGCCCGGCAACGGGTACGTGCCGTGGTAGACCACCAACACAAACTGCATGACGTCCTCCTCATAGGTTGTGCGTCGCTCGCACACCCTCATGAGCCCTGAGACCCCCACTGTGTGACTGGATCCCAGCAGAACCGTGCCGCCCCGATCCACCTCGGCCCAGATCGTTTGTCCGACAAGCGGTCAGCGATATGGACTCCCGAGAAGCTATGGCCCGGTCCGACCGTGGTGAAGACCACGGTGTGAAAAAGGCCGTACCGGCCGCGCGGATTCGGCAGACTGCCGGGATGGCGATGAGTCTGGACGTGGAGCTGCTGGACCGCTGGACGCAGCTGGCCGGTCCGGGCGCGCGGGCGGTCGGGGAGGATCTGGTGCGGCGGTACGGCGAACCGCATCGCCGCTATCACACGGTCGGGCATCTGGCCGCCATGCTGGCCGTGATCGACGACTTGGCCGCGGACGCAACAGATCTCGACGCCGTTCGCTACGCTGCCTTCTTCCACGATGCGATCTACGCGGTGGACGGCACCGACAACGAGGAAGCCAGCGCCCGGCTCGTCGAATCCGTCCTGCCAGGCCTGGGCGTGCCACCCGAGACAGTGGCCGAGGCGGCCCGTCTGGTCCGCCTCACCGGCGGCCACCACCCCGCCCCCGATGACCGCAACGGCGCAGTCCTCTGCGACGCCGACCTGGCCGTCCTGGCAGCCGACGAATCCGCCTACGCCGCATACACTTCCGCCGTCCGCGCCGAGTACGCCCACGTCCCCGACGATCTGTTCCGCTCCGGCCGCGCCGCGGTCCTGAGGGGCCTGATCCAGCAGGACCCGCTGTTTCGCACCCCCACCGGCCAGGCCCGCTACGCCGCCGCGGCCCGCGCCAACCTCGCCGCCGAACTGGCCGAGCTCACCGCCCCGAATGCGCCTCGACCGGGATCCTGAAGCACACTCCTGTGCTGAAGGTCCCGCGAGCGGTGCCAGTATATCGTGCGTCGGTCACCGCCCGAATCGGGTGGGCCACATAGTGTTCCAGTGTACGAACTGCCACGACACTGGTACCCGAGGCGCGGGCAGGGTGACCGCATGGAACAGGACGCATCCACGGCCCGATTGTCCTGTAGCACCACGAAGTGTCACGGGTTCGGTTGCCGGGGTGTGGGCTGATCGATCTGTTCGCGGAGGATATCGCCATGACCTGCGTGCCTGGCGAACTCTTCGATCATGGCGAGCAGGGTCCATCGCATGCTGACCGTTCCTTCGCGGGGGTTGTCCTTGGTGTCGTCGAGATCGAAGCGGGAGGCGATCACCCGTGATCGTTGGCTGGCGCGCTCGAACTCGGCGATCACGTCGGCCAGCGACTCGTCGTCGGCGACGGCGAAGGTGCCCTCGTCTCGGTTCGAGTAGCCGTCGCATTCGGATGCGTCGAGTCCCGCCCAGAACCGTTGGAACCAAATCCGTTCCGCGGCGGCGGCATGCTTGATCAAGGAGATCGGCGACGTCAGCGACGCGACGAGTCGCCGGCGGGCATCGGCCTCGGACAGACCACGCACGGTCGCGACGAGCGCTTCGCGGTTACGGTCGAGCATGTTCTCGATGACCGTTCGCTCGGTGCCGTTGGTAATTCTGTTGGTACTCATGGGCTTTCACTCGATTCTGTCGTATGGGCGAAGGTATGGTCCGACCGCATAGGTCGCGGTGAATGACACAGGGTGGCGGTGCGGCGATCGATCTCGGGAGAGGGACGACGCGTCCAGTGACCGGGAACGCCCGGGAAGAAATAGAGCAGGCGATTCGCTCGCCGCAGATTGCGTACGGAGCGTGGCGAAGCCGGGCCGTCAAGACCGCAGCCCAGGCCGATCAGGACATACTGCCACCTTGGTGGCAGTATGTCGCAGATTCTCGATCCGCGCTACATGTCGATGAGCGAATATGCCCGCCCGCAACACTCCGATATCGTCGAGGGGAACCGAGGCGACGTCACCAGGGGAGTGTGGGAGATGCGGGCAATGCGGCGGATTCGGCAGTACGTCAAGGTCTTCACGCGGATGCGACGGAATCGGGCCGATCTGTTCGGATGGTGGTTGCGGCGACCACAGGTGGGGTTCGGTACCGCGACTTATGAGTTGATGCTGATTCTGTCGAACCGGCTCGAACCGCGACTGAAGGAATTGGCCGAGCTGAAGGTCGCTGGAATGGTCGAATGCGAGTACTGCCTGGATATCGGTTCGGCACTGGCGAATTCGGCCGGCCTGACCGAGCGGCAGATCACCGAACTACCGCGTTTCCGCACCAGCGACGCCTACACCGATCTGGAGAAGCTGGTGCTCGCCTACACCGAGGCCGTCACCGCGACCCCGGCCGTCGGTGTACCCGAACTGCGCGAACAGCTCCTGACGCAGCTGTCGAAGGCGCAGCTGGCCGAGCTGGCCGCCGCGATCGCCTGGGAGAATCAGCGTGCGCGGATCAACATCGCGCTCGGCGTCCGCCCCACCGGCATGGCTGAGGGCATGGCCTGCGCACTGCCGGAGCGGCGGGCGAATCAAACGTAGGGTCATTGCCGGCCACCCCGGCCATTGCGAGCGGGCAGCGAATGCTACCGTGCAACTGATCCTTATTCTGCTTGTGTGTTTTCGACGATTCGATGCATTCGTGTGCGTATCGCATGCGACACCCGACCCGCAGGTGCTACGCCGACGGAACGAGAGTGATGCTCGGATGAACGGAATACGTTTCGCATTGTTATCGGTGACCACGGTCGCCGTCGTACTGAGTTCGACGGTGACGGCCCAGGCTGATCCTGGGATATCGGAGGTCGGCTACACCGCGCGTGCCGTAGGCAATTCGGCAAGTGTGACCATCGACGCCGGCTCGATGGATATCGCCGACGGGCAACTCGAGATACGCGATGACGACGGCCGGCTGATGGTCGCGTTGCCGCTGGTCTACTACCGCGATGATCGGATATGGCCGATCGCGGCCGTGACCGATGGCGCCACCGCCACCCTCACGCCGAGCGTGGATCCGGCCAGCGCGGTATCCGCGCCGGGAACCTCTCCGCAGCTCAACGAGATCGCCCTCGATCCGATGTCGCTCGCCGCCGCGCTGTCGACCTTCGGAACCGTCCTCAGCATCGGCATAGCGCTGGGCACGATCATCGGCACCCTCGTGGGCGCCGCGCTGGGCTGTGTGATCGGTGGCGCGCTGGCCGGTGGGGCCGCGGCAATTCCGAGCTTCGGCACGCTCGCGATTCCGGGATTCCTCGGTGGCTGCATCATCACCGCTATCGCCGGCGCCACGCTGGGAGCAATCGTCGGCACGATCGTATTCGGTGTGCCCGCCATCATCATCGGTGCTGTGCTACTGGTAATCATGTTGAGCGCGTGAGCGGCGGGCCCGCCCGCCGCGCGGCCGGTACCCCCGCCTCCGTCCGGGGGGTGTAACGGTCCCGGCCACCATCATCAGGCCAGGTGTGCCGACAGCAGCCAGGCGGGTACCGACTTGCGGCCGTTGCCCTCATCCTGAATATCGCTGCCGGCGAAGTCCTGGAAGCCCGTGAATTTCTCGGGGACGTTGGCGTGGATACGCGCTGGCCGGATCTCGTCGATTGCCCAGTACGCGCCCACCACCTCACGTAGCTCCTCGGCAGTGACCGGGTGGACCGGACCGGCGGGCACGGTCGCACTGTCGAATACCAGCACGAAGTAGGACGCGCCGGGCGCCGCGGCGCGCACGATCGACTCCTGGTAACCCTGACGCGATTCGACCGGCATCGCGTGGAACAGGGCGCTGTCGACGATGGTGCCGAAGCGGCCGTCGTAACCGGTGAACGCGCTGATGTCGGCAACCTCGAAGCTGACGTTACTCAGGTCGCGCTCGGCGGCTTGCGCACGTGCGAGCCCGATCGCGGTCGGTGACTGATCCAAGCCGACGGTCGTGAAGCCTCGCTCGGCGAGGTAGAGCGACACCGCGGCCTCACCACAGCCGGCGTCGAGGATCTCACCGTGGAATTTGCCGTCGTCGATGAGAGCGGAGATCTCGGGCTGCGGTTCGCCGAGACTCCACGGCGGCCGGTTGCCCTGCCCCATTTCGGGGGCCTGGCCACGATAGGCGGATTCGAATAACGCGTCATGGGATGAGCTCGTCATACGCCTATTCTATGGGAAATGTCAACTGGGTTGATATGGGACAGGGCGGTTGACATGGATGTCGAGATGCCATGTGCCGCAGGTAATGTAGGGCGAACGGCGATCTCGACAGCCGGTAACCGGTACCGTTGCCCACGCACCTGCCACATATCGTGGCCGCGAGCCCATCGGCCGGGTCACGGATGACGCGTTCATGCGGATATTCCACCATTCGGAGAGTTTGCCTACGGGCCTGAACATCCCGCACCCGCTGTCCGCTCGCCGAATCTCGCCTCGGACAACGGTTCCGAGTGAAATGGCGGTACGCGGTCGATTTCCGGGAATATCCTGGCGTCGTACTGCCTGGCGAGTCGCCGAGGGTCGGTGGCTCGTGTGGTGTGATCAGCGCATCCCGGCGCGAGCACCACGGAGAGGGGCTTCATCATGTCGGACAGCGGCCGGACGGTTACACGGTTATCGACCACCATCGACACCACCAAACCGAACGAGGCACGCTTCTACGATTACTGGCTCGGCGGCGTGGACAACTACCCGGCCGATCGCGCACTCGGCGACGAGATCGCCTCGCACATTCCCGGCCTTCGTGCCATGGTGCGCACGAACCGCGCCTTCCTCGGCCGGGCCGTGCGCTATGTGATGACCGAGCTCGGCATCACCCAATTTCTCGATATCGGTACGGGTTTGCCGACCGCGCGCAATGTGCACGAGGTAGCGCAGGAGGTGGACCCGTCGGCGCGCATCGTCTATGTGGACAAGGACCCCCTCGTGATGGCGCACGCTCGCGCCCTGATGGGCAGCACCCCGCAGGGCAGGACCGCGTTCATCCACGCCGATCTGCACGACCCCGACTCGATCCTGACCGACCCGGCCCTCATCGATACCCTCGATCTCGACCGTCCCGTCGCCATCATGCTGGCCATGGTCGCGATGTACCTGCCCGACGAGGCCGATCCGCACGGCATCATCGCGCGGCTGCTGGATGCGGTGCCCTCCGGCAGTAGTCTGACCATCAGTCATGTCACCGGGGATTTCGATATGCGGGGAATGGCGCGGGCCGCGCAAGTAGGCGAGCGTGCCGGCAAAACGATCGTCCCACGCACTCGTGCCGAGATCGAAACACTGTTCGCCGGAACCGATCTCATCGAACCGGGAGTAGTGACACTGGAGGACTGGCACCCCGAACTCGCCGAAGAACCATTGTTCAAGGCCGAGCCTTACGCCGGGCCGTCCTGGGCCTGGGCTGGTGCCGGGCGCAAGCCCTGATCGGCATCGAACCCATCGCCAGTCTGCCGCTCGATTGATTGCCAGAAGCGGATATTCGCGAGATCTGCTGGCGGCCAACGGATACGGCTCGCATGAACACACCTGCCCAGTGGCATGTGCGAACAAGTTTCGCGCCGCAGCGCGAACCACCTACTCGGCCAACGCATCCCACACGCCCGACGTCAGGCTCGAGCGGTTACCCACCACGCGACCAAGCGGTCAGCGACCTGGTTCACACCGCGATTCTCCCGACTCAGCCCGAAGTGATCCGCCAATTCATGTCTGAGGAACTCGCCGATCTCGGCTCGGCCCGCTCCGGTGTTCAGCCTCGAGAGCAGCGGCGCTATCAAGCAGTCGTATTCGTCGTCTACCAGGTCTGCCACGCCGATGGGGTCCCACCGGTTGAGTATGTCGCGCAGATCGTCATGCGTCTCGGTCGGTTCCACGCCCACCATGATCGCACTGTCGAGCCTGGTTCACCGTCCCCTTCCCGGTGATGGAGCAAACTGTTGGGTATGCTCCGCGTAGGCTTCGTGTACGAACAGTTGAGACGAGCGAGCTATCCCGGCAATCCTGCATGTTCCGTCAGAACAGAATGTAAGGAGATGTGCCGATATGAAGATCTCTGACCTGACCGTGGTGACCAAGGATAGCGATACGTACGATCAGGCACGTAAATGCTGGAACGCTATGTATGATTCCCGCCCGGACGAGATCATCTACTGCAAGGACTCGAAGGATGTCTCGTCCGCTATCGAATATGCACGTGATGCGGGCAAGCAGTTTAGAATTCGATCCGGAGGGCATGGCACCGAGGGCTACTGCTCGGTCGACGATGGAATCGTGATCGATGTCTCGAGTATCGACCACATCGAATACGTCTCGGACAGCTTGGTACGCCTCGGGCCTGGTATCAAGAATAGAAAAGTGAACCATGTCCTGGCGGAACGTGGTCAAGCGGTCACCACTGGAACGTGCTACGACGTGAGCGTGGGGGGCTTTGCGTTGGGTGGTGGCAGTGGAATGTTGAGCCGAACTCTCCGTTCGTTTACCAGGAGTGTCGTCTCCATGGAAATAGTCGATGCCCGAGGGCGTATTCTGACAGCCGACAAGGACACCAATCCGGATCTGTTCTGGGCGTGCCGAGGCTCCGGCGGAGGGAACTTCGGCGTAGTCACGAATTTCACAGTTCGAGCCCACAAAATTCCGGATGTGGTTTCCTACAGAGTCATGTGGCCCTGGCAGCATCTCGAAACGGTGCTCGATCGCTGGCAGCACTGGGCCGTCACTGACGATAGGAGACTGAACTCATACTTCACG
This sequence comes from Nocardia sp. NPDC051570, assembly GCF_044454005.1. Lineage (NCBI taxonomy): Bacteria > Bacillati > Actinomycetota > Actinomycetes > Mycobacteriales > Nocardiaceae > Nocardia > Nocardia sp. NPDC051570. Next base: position 182,515 of record NZ_JBITDI010000011.1, read on the forward strand.
ATCATGCCGCAGTCCGTCGGATGGATTGATGTCGGTGGGGTGTTCGTTGGACCTCAGAAAGAATTTGAAGAATACCTGACCGTACTGTTACGAGAAACTCCACCGTCGACTGAGCGGAGTGTGCGAACGCTTCCCTGGACCGAGGCGGCCGAAGTTATCTACGATAAGGTCGGCGGTGGCCTTCCTGAATTTCATGAGCGAATCCGATCGTCGAATCTCACCAATAACTCCAGTAATTTTCTCGATGCCGAGGCAATCAAGGTATTGAAAGAGCATCATGCGAAGGCTTTCGGAAATATCTGGACGTGGATCTGGGCTGCGGCAACAGAATCGGATCTGTCCTCGATCGCAGAGGTGGAACGAGACACAGCAGAGCAGTTCTCGTTCTCCAACAGGCTGACCCTGCTGAGTGTCCTGACGAGAGCCGGTTGGAAAGACCCGTCGGAGGACGCACGGCATATGGATTGGTTCAAGGACTTCCAAAAATCCTGGCGGCCGTACTCTTCGGCCTGTTACGTAAATTGGACCGACCGCCGAATAGAGACGCGATTGGGGCATTACTTCGGCGATAACCTTCCCAGGCTGGTGGAAGTAAAAAATGCCTGGGACCCGCACGATGTCTTCAATTTCCCTGCGAGTATTCCCTTGCGTGTCACCGCGGATCAAGCAAGGAGATGGGAACTGTCGGACGACGTAGTACAGAAACTGAAAGACAACGGAAGGTTTGTCGACAGTCCAGCCAGTTGACAAGTTGAACGCGGCCCATGCGGGATGATCTGACCGGAGGACGACGAAGTCCTGTGCCGTGTCAGGAGCCAGCGGTGGCCTGCCGATAGTGGTCGGCAATCTCGTCGCTGGTCGTCGTCCACACTCCGGGATGATTGACGACGTAATCCAGCGCCTCGTCGAGGTAGCGGTGACGGAACGCCTGGCCGGTGATAAAGGGGTGCAAGGCCAACGCCATCACCCGGCCACTGTCCGCGGAATCGGCGTAAAGCTGGTCCACCTGGTCCTTGACCATCTGCACGAAATCGGGACCGGTGAGCCCCTTGCTCACGAAGATCCCGAGGTCGTTGAGCTCCACCGAATACGGCACGCTCAACATGCCCGGCACGCTCGTCAACCGGTAGGGCTGGTCGTCGTTGGTCCAGTCGAGCACGTACCCCACGCCGAGCTCGGCCAAAAGCTCGGGAGTAGCAAAGGTTTCGGTGAGTCCTGGACCCATCCACCCGCGTGGGCGCCCTCCGGTGGTCTCCTCGATGGTGGTGATGATGTCGCGCAACGCGACTCGCTCCTGCTCGACCGTGAGACCTGTGTGCAGGTGACTGTTGCTGCTGCCGTGTGCCAGCCACGCCCAGTCCCGTTCCCTGCCGGCCGCGATGATCTGCGGATACCGTTCGCCCACATCGGAGTTCAACAGCGCACTGGCACGGATGCCGTACTTGTCCAGCAGTTCGATCTGCCGCCAGATGCCCACCCGCGGCCCATAGTCGCGCCAGCCGTAGTTGAGCGCGTCCGGAGTCAGTGCGGTCGTACCCTCGTAGGTGGCCGTTCCGGGGAGATCGACGTAGAAGTGCTCGATGTTGAGTCCGATGTAGAACGCGACGCGCTTGCGGTCCGGCCAGTGGATCGGCTCGCGCTCTGTGATGGGGCTGTAGTTGAAAAGCGTGATGTCCTTGCTCATGGGGCTATCCTGAAACCTTGACATACATGTGAAGGTCAAATGAAGTTCGTTGTGGGATAGGACATATGCGCATCGGGGAACTCGCGGAACGCACCGGCACCGCTCCGCGGCTGCTGCGTTACTACGAGCAGCAGGGCTTGATCCGTGTCGGCCGCAGTGCCAACGGTTATCGCGATTACGACGAGCGCCTGATGGACCAGGTCGTCCACATTCGCGGTCTGCTGGACGCCGGGCTGCCCACCCGCGTCATCAAGCAGATCCTGCCCTGCCTGGACGATCCGCGCGACATCCATTTCGCCGACGCCACCCCGGAGATCATCGCCACGCTCGAGCACCAGCGCAACCGTATGACCGAACGCATCGACCTGTTGACCCGCAACCGGGACGCGATGAGCGCCTATCTCGAATCCTTGCGCAGCTGCGCGCGGGGAGCGAATTCAACGGTGTCGTGAACCTCCGGGCGAGACCGGGGCGAGCCATCCGTCACCGGCATCGTCACTGATCGGCTACCGGACGTGCTGCGCCGCAGTCGATCTGAGCGGCCAGCACTGGCCGTAGTCGAGGAGCGCCTACCAGGGCACCGATGAACTCATCAGTAGGTGCGATTTGATCGAACGCGCGCCCAGCGCCCGATATAGGACGTTCCGTGGACCGACCTCGGCATGCTCAGCTGCTCAACCATTGATCGATCTCAGCACCGATCCGGGCTTTCAATTCTGCGGGAGCGAAGCTGGCCTCGACCGAGGTGCGGGCCAGGTTACCCAGGTCGGCGTCGCTGTAGCCGAAGACCTCCCGGGCACGCTGGTACTCCGCCGTCAACGACGTCTCCCCGTCGGTGTTCAGGGTGATCGTGAGACCGGCCTCCACCAGGCTCGGCAACGGATGCTGCGGCAGCGACGACACCAGCCCGAGCAGCACGTTGGAGGAAGGGCAGACCTCCAGCGGGATACGGCGTTTCCGCAACTCGGTCACCAAGGCCGGATCCTCCAGTACACGGATGCCGTGGCCGATCCGATCGGCGTGCCCCACCGTCAATGCCTCCCATATGCTCTCGGGGCCGGCCGTCTCCCCGGCATGGTGCACCAGGTGGAGCCCGGCATCCCGGGCAGCAGGGAATACCTCAGCGAACGGTCTCGCCGGATAGGACTCATCGCCCGCCAGCCCGATCGCGACCACCTGCGGATACCGGGTCGCCAGCTCCAGAGTGCGCCACAGCCGCTCCACCGAGCGTCGTCGCGAATGGTCCAGGATGACACGGACCTCGACGCCATACCGCCGCGCGCCGACGGCAAAGCCGTCCAGCACCGCTTCCAGCGGCATCGTCAGATCGTCAACGCGCTCACCGTGAGCCGCCGCGGTGAAAGTGACCTCCGCGTAGCGGACCCCCTCGGCCGCCTCGTCCTGGCAAAACTCTACGGCGATACGACGGAAGTGCTGATAGTCGCGGAGAAGCGCCCGCACGGTGGCCCGCTGCTCGGCGAATTTGCCGAAACCGGTGAACGGCCGATCTCGAGCGGGTGGCTCGCCCCCCAGCTCGCGGATCGTCGCGGGACGGATCGCGCTTTCCAGGTGCGTGTGCAGATGAACCTTGGGCAGTAGGCGAAGATCTCTCACGGCAAGACACTATGCGTGAGATCCATTGGCCGCCGAAGGTTATGGCTGGCTCGAATGCCCGCACGGCAGCCGATCGGCGATCAGCGTGTCGACGCAGGCGAACCCGCTGGCGGATCCGAGTTGGCGGGCCGCGTTATTGCGATCCGGCACGGCGTTGGTAGCGCGACCGCGCGTGGTCGTGGGCCGTGCGGAGCATTTCCTGGATCGGCTCCTCGGTTCGCGCGCCGGGGTTCACGACCGCGAGCCATGCGGCATTGCCGTAGACGGGGTGTGCCAGCACCGTGTCGGCGATGCTCGGGTCACCGCCACGGGTGGCGGTTTCCCGAGGATCATGGCCTGTCGACCTGACGAACACGTCCTTGCCGACGCCGATGTTCAGACGGAAGGCGCCGGGGCGGTTCAGATCCGATCTGTCGTCGTCGGGGTGATCCTTGGTCACGATCGTCGCGAACGGCTGGCCCGTGGCCGGGACTCTGCCGTCGGGGGCGTAGTAGAAGAACGTGTCCTCCCACGCGATCTCGGGTGACCCGTCACCGGGCCCGGGGCGAAGCGTCAGCACTGCGCCCAGGGATTCGATGAACGTGATGATCTCGTCGATGCTCATGAGTTCCAGCGTCACATCGATGCGTCAGCCGTGAACCGGCGAACCAAGAGGGGCATCGTTGATCTATAGCCTCGGGGGCCTCCGCGCTTCACGGTGATCAGCCGCTTGTTGCTCTCGCGCTTGGCCTAATACGCCCTGCGCGATGGCCGAGACCGAGCCGTGCGGGTCGCCCTCGGGCCGGTTCAGGTAGAAGGTGCGCCGCCGGATGCAGTCGGCGTCGAGGATCTCGGTGGCGGTGACGATTTCGCGTCGGCGGTCGGTGGCCGAGGAGGTGCGCAGGATGCGGGCGTGGGCGCGGGAGGGCGCGGCGTGGGGGCGAATCGTTCGTGGTAGTGCGGATTTCGGCACAGATCGTCTCGGGCATTCCTTGTGGAAGTCGGGCGGCGCGGTGGATTTGATGAGTCGGAAAGACTGGGCGGTCGCTGCAGCGTCGGCGCCTTCGGTGAAATAACTTCTGACTGGCAGTAATTCGAAAAGGTGGTCCGTTGCCTTAATTGACTTCGATCGTCGGATTGTGTCAGGCTGTAACACGGAAAAAGCACCTCGCTAGGCGAGGCTCCTGCACGAACACAGGCCACTGATCTGACGACGTCCAGAGACGCCCAAGATCAGGACAGGTCGCCCCGGATTAAGGCGCGATCCCAAGTGGCTTCCCGGGCAACGGGATACGTCGTCCAGTGCCGAAGCTCTGACGAGAGAGGTCGCGCCGGTGGCATTCTGCTGCGGCCACTTCTTCGTGCGCTCCGCGACGGCGTCCCCGCGCGCCCCGGCCGCAAGGAGGTGAGGAACGACCATGGCTCGAGGCGATAGTCCGTATCCGAGTTCCGTGTCTTCCCCACCCATGGTCTTCCCCACCCGTGCGTGAGTGGATTCACATCACACGAGCCTGAGATATCGTCCATTGTCGCGGTCTGCGTCTGCGCATGACCGTTGATTTGTGCTGCATTTTCGGGCCGGTATTCGGTGCGGTAATCGTTGAATAGCCATTCGGGCATGGGTCTTTATGCCCGCAAGAAGCCACGTTCGTCGAATGCTGGCCAAGAATGTTCATCTCGAATTGTTCGAAGGTTTTATCTGATGAGGAAGATCACCGCGTACGCCACCGCCGCCACTGTTGCGCTCGGCGTACTCAGCTTCAACATGCCCGACTCGGATGCGGCTCCGGTGCAACCGATTTCGGCGCCGATCACACACACCGACCTCGCGCCCGGTATCCACTGGACCGCCAAACGCGACGGCAACTCCGTGGTCGTCGCCACCGACGCGGGCTCGCTGGCCGCCCGCGACGGCCAGTTCCAAGTGCTCGATGCCACCGGCACGGTCGTTGCCGGGTTGCCGCTGGCCTACGACATCAACGGATCACGGTTTCCGATCGCGGCCACGATCGACGGCAACACCGCGACACTGACTCCGAGCACCGATCCCGCCGCTGCGAAGCCGGTGCAGATGGTGACCCCGGTCGATGCCCAAGCCGACTTCGACAGTGCCCTGGCCGCGGCGGGCACCCAATTCGGCCTGGCCACCGGGGTGGGTGCGCTGGTCGGCACCATCATCGGCGCGGTCGGTGGCTGCGTACTGGGTGCGATCGTGCCCGCGACGCTGATGACGCCGATCTTCGTTCCGGGCTGGGTCGGCGGCTGCATCGCGGGCGCGGCCGCGGGCATCGCGCTCGGCGCGGCCGCAGGCACGGTACTGCTGGGTGTGCCGGTCGGCATCGCCAGCGCGATCCAGTTCTTCCAGCGCCTCAACACTCCCTCCACCCCGGCGCCTGCCGGCTCCGGTACCGCTGCCCCAGCGGCCTGATCGCCCATTGCGGTTGTGCTGGAACGGATCCGGCACAACCGCAGTCTGCGACTTACCCCCCGACGTCGACATTCGGCGATCGCCGAACCCATCACAGCAGTACCGCAAGATATTTCAGGAAGGGAGCAATGGCGATGGCCTTGTTCTCCACCGGCGCGACCCGCCGCACCACCACAACGACTCCGTCACCAACCCCCACCGCTGCACCGACCACCGCTGTCCTCGATTCCGCGCACGTCGGCGACATCGTCGGCGCGCTGGGCACCATCGGCCAGCACGACACCCTCGAGGGCCGCGGCCGCTGGCAGCGCTTCAAGATGCTGCTGGCCATCATCGGCCCCGGCCTGATCGTCATGGTCGGCGACAACGACGCCGGCGGCGTGGCCACCTACGCCCAAGCCGGGCAGAACTACGGCATGGCCCTGGTCTGGACGCTGGCGCTGCTCATCCCGGTGCTCTACGTCAACCAGGAAATGGTGGTGCGTCTCGGCGCGGTCGCCGGTGTCGGGCACGCCCGGCTGATCTTCGCCCGGTTCGGCAGGTTCTGGGGCGCGTTCAGCGTCGGTGACCTGTTCATCGTGAACGCCATGACGATCGTCACCGAATTCATCGGTGTCGCACTGGCTCTCGGCTACTTCGGGATGCCCAAAGCCATCGCGGTGCCGGTGGCCGCGGTGCTGCTGTTCGCGGTCGTCGCGGGTGGCTCGTTCCGGCGCTGGGAGCGATTCCTGTTCGGGCTCATCGCGATCAACATCGTGATGTTCCCGTTGGCGTTCCTGGTGCACCCCAGTGCCACCGACACCGTGAAGGGCATCGTCCCCTCGTTCCCGGGCGGCCTGAATTCCACACTGCTGCTGCTCATCGTCGCGATCGTCGGCACGACCGTCGCGCCGTGGCAGCTGTTCTTCCAGCAGTCCAACATCGTCGACAAGCGCATCACCCCGCGCTGGATCCGCTACGAGCGGATCGACCTGTGGGTCGGGATCGTCGTGGTCATGGCGGGTGCGATCGCGATCATGGCAGCGGCCGCGTTCGGCCTGGCCCCTGCCGATGTCGGTCACTTCACCGATGCGGGCGCGGTCGCCCGGGCGCTGCACGATCATCTGGGACACACCGTGGGTGCGTTGTTCGCGATTCTGCTGCTGGACGCTTCTCTGGTCGGAGCCAACGCCGTGGGTTTGGCCACCACCTACGCGCTCGGTGACACCCTCGGTAAGCGGCACTCGCTGCATTGGAAGATCACCGAAGCACCGATGTTCTACCTCGGCTACGCGCTGTTGCTCGGTATCGCCGCCGCGGTCTCGTTCAGCCCCGACCACGTGCTCGGCCTGCTGACCCAGGGCGTGCAGGCGCTGGCCGGGGTACTGCTGCCGTCGGCCACGGTATTTCTGGTGCTGCTGTGTAACGACAAAGCCGTGCTCGGCCCGTGGGTCAACAGCACCCGGCAGAACATCGTCGCGGGCGTCATCGTCTGGTCGCTGGTGCTGCTGTCGCTCGCGCTGACCGCCGCCACCTTCTTCCCGGACCTGTCCACCACCACCCTGGAGATCGGTTTCGGCGTCGGTGCGCTGATCGGTCTGCTCGGCGGTCTGACCATCGCCTACGCGCGCCATCATGCCGACCGCACCCGCTCCGAGCAGACCGCCGCGGAGCTCGGTGGCCTCGACCCGGATCAGATCGAGGAGCTGGATGCGACGCCGCTGTCGCGTGCCGACCGCAAACAGGTCCTGGACGCCGACCGTGACAGCTGGCGCACCCCGGCCCTGCACACCCTGGCGCGTCCGGCGTTCTCACCGCTGCGGACCGCGGGCATGATCGCCCTGCGCGGCTACCTGCTCATCGCCGTCATCCTGATCGGCGTGAAGGTCGTCCAGCAGATCAGCGGTTAGCGCAGACGAAACCGGTTGCGGCAGCAAATCATCCAGCGCACGCTGCCGCAACCGGGTAATGCCATGACCGGCCGCACCGCCGACAAGAAACTGAAGCGGAGGCTGATCCTGCTGTCGTGGCGGCGCGAGCGGGTTCCAGGTGCCGCGCGCCACCTCCTCTAGCCACGGCACGGATCAGCACGCACAATGCTGGTTGTGCGCGACATCCGACCGGTCATGAGGATTGCCACCGTCTGTGCGGCGGTACTGCTCACGGCCTGCTCGACCCATCATCACGACGCTGCACAGCAATCGGTCGAGGATCCGAACTTTCTCGCCGGATGCGGTCCGCTCCCGGACCAGACCATCGTCGATACCGTGCACGCGACCGCGGTCCGGCCATTGGGTGGGCCGACCATCTGCGCGTGGGAAGCCGACTTCAGCACTGGCGGACCGGTCGATCTCACCTACGCATGGCTGGAACACGACACGCTCGGCCGCGATCGCCAGATCGATGAACAACAGGGTTACCGCATCGAGAAACTCGTCATCAAACACTTCGGTGCCATATACGTCCGCGACCCTCGCGACCCCGGCAGCTGCGCGGTCACGGCCGCCGATTCCGGCACCGTCACCTGGTGGGTGCAAAACCGTGACCACACCGGCCAACCGGACCCGTGCGCCGCGGCGATGAATCTGATGCAGGCCACCCTGGCGATCGACGGCACCTGACGCCCTCGAAGCGTCGTCATCGGATATCGCCGACAGCCCGCGACCGAACCGGCAGCCGCCGCATCCGACGACAACCGCCTCGTCAGTGTCGGCTGCTGTCCGTGAGGGCCGCGTCGAGCAGCGCCGCGGCCGCCGCTCGGGCGGTGGTCGCGGCGGACGGGTCCCGGTCCATTCGTGCGGAGGCTCCTGCGCCGTCGTATAACAGGTGCAGCTGCCGTGCGAGGCCTTCGTAGTCGGCGACGCCGGCCTCGCGTGCCAGATCCGTGAACAGCGTCCGCACCCACTGCCGGTATCGGTCGGTGGCGCATTCGACAGGGCTGCCGGGCTGTGCCTCGGCGCTGGCCGTCATATGCGCGCAGCCGTTGAAGTCGGGCTCGGTGAACAGCTGGCCTTGCGCGTCGAAGACGCCCAGCAGTCGCTCCCGCGGTGTCCGGAACCGGGTCAGGGTCCGCTCGACTTGCTCCCGGGTATTGGCGTGGCGGGCGTCCAGATAGGCCTGGACCAGCTCGTCCTTGCTGCCGAACAGGTTGTAGAGGGAGGCCTTGGCGACGCCGGCCTGGCGCACGATGCGGTCGATGCCGACGCTCTGCACTCCCTCGCTGTAGAACAGCTCATCGGCGGCGGCCAGCAGACGTTCGCGCGCGGATCCCTTCGCGGTGTCGACCTTACCGGGCAATGGTCACACCTCCTGTCAGACTGGCGGTACAGTCCACTGTGCTACCGGGCGGCCTATTCGGGTTCTACCCGGTCCGACAACACTAGACAGACCGGTCTTCCCAGTCAATGTCGGGGTGTCGTTCAGGTCAGATGGCTGTGCGTCCGCCGTCGACGGGGATGACAGCGCCGGTGATGTATCCGGCGGCCGGTGAGGCCAGGAACGCGATGACGTCCCCGATTTCCTCCGCCTCCGCTGTGCGGGACAGCAACGTGGTTTTGCCCAGGGCCGTGAGGTTTTCCCGCGGTGAGCCGGCGGTGTAGACCGGTCCGGGAGCGACGGTGTTCACACGCACACCTCGCGGGCTGTATTCGGCGGCCCAGGAACGGGTGAACGAGGCCAGTGCGGCCTTGGTGGCACTGTAGGCGGCGCCGGCTTCCAGGCCGATCTGTCCGGCCATGCTGCCCAGATTGATCACCACACCCCGGCCACGCTCGGCCATCTTCGGTGCGATAGCGGCGGTCAGGTAATACGCGCTGCGCACATTGGCGTCGAACATCGCGTCATATGTGCCGGAGTCCAGGTCGGCGGTGGGGCCGAACCAGGAGAACCCGGCGTTGTTGACCAGGACATCGACCGCCCCGGCCTGGGCGGCCAGCTGCTCGACGGCGCGGATATCGGTGAGGTCGGCGGCGACGAATTCGGCACTGCCGCCCGCACTCTCGATCTCCTCGGCCACCGCGGCTCCGCGCTCGCCGTCACGGCCGTGAACCAGGACATGGAATCCATCCCGGGCCAGCTTCACCGCCGCGGCCCTGCCGATACCCGACGTCGCGCCGGTCACCAACGCTGTGCGTACCTCGGTCATGATCGCGCCTCTTCCTCTGAGATCAATCGTTGAGTAGACCAGTCTGTCTAGTGATGGTTTCAGCAAAGCCGCTCAGGGCTGTCCTGTCAATCAAGAGTGGAAGTTCGTGAACCAGTACCATGTTTGGCACACGTTGAGCATCGACTGTGCTGATATGGTTCAGTAGACAGACTGGTCTAATCGGTATCGCCGATCACGCTATCGCACTGGAAACGGAGAAGGTCATGACTGCACGGGAACCCAAGATCCCCGGACCCGACCACCCGATCACTATCGAGAAGACCGGTCAGCGCGTCGTAGCGCGCGTCGGCGCGCACGTTCTCGCCGACACCGCCAGGGCCCTGACCCTGCGGGAGGCGAATTACCCACCGGTCCAGTACATCCCGCTCGACGACGTCGACCCGGCACTGCTCACCGCCAGCGCGACCCAGACGTACTGCCCGTACAAGGGGGACGCCTCCTACTACACCATCACCCTCCCCGGAGGCGGCCTGGCCGACGCGGTGTGGACCTACCACGAGCCGTACGACTCCGTCGCGGCCATCGCCGACCACGTCGCCTTCTACACCGACCGGGTGGAAGTCGTAGTCGGAACCCGGCAGTTGTGAAGCGAAGCAGGCCTTCTCAGGCCTGCGTCGTCGTTCCCGGCAAGGAGCACCGATGAATATCTCGAGCCAGTTCCCGACATCGCTGGATTCGCCGCGGCATATCGCCATCGCCGAGCAGCTGGGCTACGACCGCGCCTGGTTGTTCGACATACCGCAGCAGGGCCCGGACGTGTGGATGATGCTGGCCCTGGCCGCGCAACGCACCGAACGCATCGGTCTGGGACCGGGTGTGCTCGTGCCCGGCCTGCGGCACCCGATGGTGAACGTCTCGGGCGCCGCGGCTTTGGCGGCGCTGGCGCCGGGGCGGGTGGCTGTCGCTTTCGGCACCGGATTCTCGGCCGCTCGGGCTCTGGGAGCCAAGCCCAGCACGTGGGCCTACCTGGAGAAGTACGTTCGAGTGTTCCGTGGTTTGCTTCGCGGCGAGACGGTCGACTGGGACGGCGGCCGCATGCGCATGATGCACCCGGCCGGACACGCCGCGGCCCGTCCCATCGACGTGCCGGTGCTGATCTCGGCACTGGGTCCCAAAGGGCTTGCGGTAGCCAAGGATTCGGCCGACGGGCTGTTCACCGTCAACGGCGAGACCGCGTTCGCCTCGGAGTTCACCTGGGCCGCACTCGGCATCCACGGCACCGTCCTGTCCGACGGCGAGGCCCTGGACTCACCACGAGTCCGCGCCGCCGCAGGCCCGGGCAACGCGCTGGCCTACCACGCCACATACGAATTCGGCGGCGACGTGACCGCGCTGCCCGGCGGCCGGGAATGGCTGGACGTGATCAACCGGACACCCGAACGAGAACGACACCTCGCCGTCCATGACCAGCACCTCGTCACCCTCAACGCCGCCGATCGGGCCGCGTGGGCCGCCAGCGGCTGGGCGGCGATCCCGACAACCACCGTCACCGGATCGGCCGCACATCTGGCCGAACGCCTCACCGAATACGCCGCACAGGGCATCACCGAAATCGTCTACCAGCCAACCGGTCCCGACATCACCCACGAACTCGAGGCATTCATCACCGCCGCGCGCACCATCACCCACGACCGACCCTGACAGCCGGTCGGTTATGCGTATCCGAGGAGGTCCGCGGTGGAGGACCGGTACCAGTGAGACCGGCTGTCCCGACCGGAGTCGGCACGGGTTCTGTCATCGCAGGTTCCGGTGTTCGTCGGCGTGGACGGGGGTACCCGGGAATTGGGTGAGGAAGCGGGCGATCGCGCCGGTGACGGCGCGGTCGGCGGGGATCACGTGGCCGCCGCCGTGCTCGAGCACCACCGGGTCGATGAAGCGCTGAGCTAACAGTGTCGAATCACGCAGTGGCACAATCCCGTCCGCACGACCCATCACGTGCACCGACGGGATGGCCAGCGGGCGATGGAACAGGTCCGCGTGCTGCGGCATCGTGCTGGTGAATCCGCTGACCATGATCGCGAAGTCGAAGGGCAGCGGCGGGTCGGTGACCTCGCGGACTCCGGCCAGCAGACCGGTCAGCGCGGCACCCTGGCTGAAGCCGAACACGCCGTCGAAGCGCGGACCGGACCGCAGCAGGTGCACGGCCCAGTCACGGGTGTGTTCCCAGCCTCGAAAACCGTTGTGCCACCACCCGAAATCACCGCGCGCCAGCGAGGGCGCGTCGACGAAGACCAGTTCGGTATCGGGGCCGAGCGCGGTGGCCAGCGGCACGATTTGCCGCCGCAGTATCGCGCTGCTGCCGCGGTAGCCGTGCAGGCACAGTATTCGGACTCGGCGCGTCTCATTCCTTGCTGGTACGGAATCCGAGTGGACGTTCATACGACAATGCTGTGACCATCGCGGCTATATGTCCAACATGTTCGCCCGCTCGATCCGCATGGTGAACGCCAAGGTCGGCAGAGTCGATCAGCCCCAGGCCGTCGAGCCTTCTTGTCAGAGAGGCGCATCTGCGGACGTCGAAAGGACGTCATCATCATCTCCGGGCGCAACCTGTATCCGACCGATATCGAACGCGCCACCGACCGCGTGGACGGGGTCCGCACCGATAACGCCGTCGCGGTCTCGGTGGATGCCGGAAGCCCCACGGAAGGATTCGCCGTACTCGCCAAATCCATTCATCACGACGACGAAGCCCGCGTCAGCCGGCTGCGCCGGGACATCAGCACCGAGATCTTCAAGGCCATCGGCGTGCCACCCCGGACGGTGGCCATTCTGGCACCCGATGCCCTGCCCAAGACCGCATCCGGCAAGTTGCGCCGCCCGCATGCCCGCGAACTCCTGACCGCCGGACACTGAGGGCCCGCGGCCGGTCCGGCCCCGATCACCGCATTCGCGCCATCGAAGCCGCTGTCCAGGAGGCAGATCGGGGCAACTCCGAGAAGTTCCGGTTAGCGCGCGCGGCCGATATCGCCGATCATCAGCGGCGACCAAGGAGGATGTCATGGACAGAGACCCAAGCAAGACGACGCCGTTCGAAAGGGTCTGCTACCGCGCGAACGAGACGCTGGCGCTATGCGAAGGCTACTTCATCCACCGGATCGCCTTCGACATCATCGAAGGCAACGACGCGCTCGAAATCTTGCTCCGGCACAGCCCACACAAGCCCGACATCACGATCTCCCTCGAAGGAATCCATCACCTGTCGATCGACAAGTTCCCCGAGTCGTCGGGCAGTTTCCTCGACAAGGTCTCGGTCGTTCACCTCCCGGCCCCGCCGGCCCCCTGGCCGGACGAGTTCGCCACCCTCCGGCGCCAACCAGGACTCCCCGAACTCGCCTGGATCCAGCTGATCGGCCCGACACAGATCGAGATCATCGCATCCATCGTGACCGTGTTCACCGCCCTCAGCGACGACGCAGCAAGAGCGAAGCCGACCCCCTGACCGCCACCGCGTCGAAGACGCGTGTCCACGCCGCAAATCCGTTGTTCATCAGGGCGATCCGCACGGCGAAGTCGAGATGACAGCTGCCGACACGCCGGAAAGCGTTGGAGTGCAACGAGGCAGGCGCTTGCGGCACCGGCGACCGTAACCCCTATCGCATCGGTGGGAGTTTCGTGATGCCGTCCGGTCGGAACATAGTGCAGCGCAGATGGTTTCGAACTATTCAAGATGAGGTGTCGATCTGTAGGGCTGCATACTCGCCCTGGTGCTGAAAGCCCAGCGTGACGGCCAGTCCGGTCATGCTGCATGTCGGTGCTTCGAGGCCGAAGTGTTGGTACCGAGTCGGCCTAGTGGGTTGATGCGGACTTGCCGCGCGATGGGTCGGCAGGTCTGGGGCACCCCTAGGGCGGCGTCGGTTGGTGATGGACACGTCACCGAGTCCGATTTCGCGGCCGGTCGGTATGTGCTCCAATAGCGACGACGGCGTAGGCGTGTTGTCCAGCAGTGCAACGGCTTTCGGCGGTCTCGGGGTCACTTCCCGGTGTCGATCAGCGGCACGCGGGGGGAGGCGGAGGGGGTTCTCAATGCGGAATAGTGTGTGGTCTTTCAAGGGTGGGTCCCGATGGCCGGTGTGGTTGCGGGCGTGTGTGGTCGCTATGGCTGTCGCCCTGGTGGTGACGATGGCGCAGGTGATCGTGTCACATCTCAGCTCGGGAGCGAAAACGCAGGCGGTGCCGTTGCTTTCGCCCGCGAGCGGACCCACGCTCGATTCGCCGCCGCGTCCGGCGGCCGACTATGGGCCGCTGGCCGGTACTGGTGGGGCGCGTCCCGGTTTCGATCTGAACTCGTCGAAGGAGTCGGGCCGGTCGGAGCGGTCGGTCCAGTACACCAATGCCAACGGCACACGCTCGGTGGTGCTGTCTCCGGTTCCGGTGAGTGTGCCCGACACCCGGGGCGGTTGGGCTCCGGCCGAGACCAAGCTGACAGAAGACAAGAGTTCGAAGACCGCGTCGGCGGCGATCGCCGGTGGCCGTGTGGGATTCGCGTCAGCCGGTGACGATTCGTCGCTCGTGCGGATCGAGCGCAACGGCACCGCGGTCACGATGGCGCTGCGGGGCGCCGACAAGTCTCACCGGACGGTGACCGATTCGACCGTCACCTGCACGAATGTGCTGGCGGGGACGGACCTGACGTACGCGCTGTCGCAGGGGGAGGTCAAAGAGTCACTGATCGTGAAGTCGCCGACCGGGGTCGGCGACGGGCGGTGGGTGTTCCGGATGAATACCGGCGCACTGAGCCCGAAGGTGCAGGGCGACACGGTCGTGCTCACCGACGCCTCCGGTGCCGTGGTGGCGGGGCTGCCGCCGGTATCGGTGTGGGATTCGGCCGGGGCTAACGGCAAGTCACCGGCCCGGGCCGGTGGCTCGTACAGCCTGGCGCCCCAAGGGGACTCGTGGCTGTTGACGATCTCGGTGGACAAGAAATGGCTGACCGACAAGGCTCGGCGGTTCCCGGTCACGATCGACCCGACCTACACCTACGGCTACGACACTCAGCCGTCGACGATCGCATACAAGTCCGACGGCAGCGCGGGCTGCGAGAACACCTGCGGTATCGCGATAGGAAACTCCCGGCCCAACGACCAGAACCTGTTATGGCGGTCGGGGTTCCGGTTCGACTTCACCCCGGTGACAGGGAAGACGGTGGTCGGTGCGCGGCTGGATTTCCAGCGGACCGGCACCGACGGCACGTCGAAGTCGTTCACCTCGACGGTCTCCCAGGCGAGTAGCCCGCTCGGTTACGGCGCGGTCGGTCAG
The DNA here is from genome assembly GCF_044454005.1 of Nocardia sp. NPDC051570. Taxonomy (NCBI): domain Bacteria; kingdom Bacillati; phylum Actinomycetota; class Actinomycetes; order Mycobacteriales; family Nocardiaceae; genus Nocardia; species Nocardia sp. NPDC051570. The sequence continues at coordinate 197,623 of NZ_JBITDI010000011.1, forward strand.
GCGCTGGCGTCCGGGCCGATCGGGGATGCCGGGTCGGTGCAGTCGAAGACGTTGACCGATTTCGTCGCGGGCCGGGTCGCGGCGAACGACAACAACGCGTGGTCGTAGAGTCCTGCACGTAGCGCGCTCCCGCAGTCGATGCCGTTCTGCATGGCGTGCGGGAGTCGCCGCATCGTGAGACAGTGTCAGGCTGTCGGTGGACGCGGCGTCCCGCTCAGTGTCGGCCGCCGACCGTGCCCGAGTGGCCTGTGGTCTGAGTGACCGCGGTTTGCGTCGGATTCGGCTGAACGTGCTCGAATCCGACGACCAGGCCGCCGAGTATCGCCAATACGGTGGCGGCGACGGCCACCGACCATGCGACTGATCGGGACATGCGGTTCGGCTTCCGTGGTGGAGCAACCGCAGGGGGCGGGGTTGGTGCCGGTCGTGGGGATATCTTGGCCGGCGGGCGGGATGCGTTGCCGCCCGGGGGAATCGCGGCGGGCAGAGGGGGCGGAGGTGCCGGTTGCCCGGGCGGCAGTATGCGGGAGGTGCCGTTGGCGTGCGGTTGGCGCGCGAGGAGACTGGCCGCGATCAGGGCGGCGCCCCGTACCACCGTGGAGCCGGGATCGTTGCTGTTGATGATCGGCACATCGGTGGTGGCCGAAAGGGTTTCGGTGAGTAGGGGAATCGTCGAGCTGCCGCCGGTCAGCACGACGGCCTGAATGGTGCGGCCGGTGTGGGTGGCATTGTCGGCGGCATCGACGATGCGCCGCACCGCCTGCGCCACCGGTTCGGCGATCAAATCCTCGAGCTCGGAACGGACGATGCGCAGATTCTCGTGAATGCCGGGCAGGCTCACCTCCATCACCGCGGAAACGTCCTGCGAGAGCCGGTGTTTGGCCTGCGCTATCTGTTTCCGCAGCTCGCGCAGACCACTCCAATTGCGACGATCGGCGGGGTCGAAGCCGGGATGTGTGACGGCCAGTTCATTCAGAATGTGCGCGACCAACAGGGAATCGACCAGATCGCCGCAGAATTCGTAGGAACGGGTGGGCTGATCGACGCGGACGGTGTCGTCGTCCGAGGCGCTCACCACGGCCACATCCATACCCGACTTGCCGATATCGCAGAGCAGAATTGCCGCGCCGTCCGGTATTTCTCGGGATGCGCGCAGGGCGGTATAGGCCGCCTCGGCCTCGGTGACGAGTACTACCCGAGTTCCGTTCTTCGGCAATTCCTTCCGCAACTCCCGTACCGAATGCTCGGTCCATGCCGACGAATGGGCGACAACTGCGAGGAGTGCGTCGTCGAGTAGGCATTCGATGGCCGTCGCGACCAACCATGTGCCCGACCGGACGGTGCCACCAGCGAAAACCGGTACGGGATCACCCACTCGGGTGATGAAATCCCGGTATTCCGCCGCAGCAGTTCCGGTCGGTTGACCGAGAATCGGGCGGGAATCGGCTGTGAGGCGGATAACCGCAGGAACACGTGTGATACGACGCTGGTCGGTCGGTGCGTAAACGAAGTCATGGGATCCGATGACTATGCCCAGGGCCCGTGGCATCCAAGCGCTCCATTCTGTGGTCCGGTAAATACCGCTCGGGCGCAAGGTTAACGGCTCAGGCTGTCGGCTCGCTGAGTGGTCTCTGTGCGCTCACTGTCGGTGTCTCCCCAGGAATCTCACATAAAGGCATCGACGTGCTCCCAGATCGCTGGCTTAACCTCACCATCATTCGCGCTCGAATATGCGGCGTCGGTTACGAGAGGAACAGCAATGGCTGTCGACATGGAAACCAGCGGATCTGCTCAGTTTGGATCCATCAGTACAGGAGTGCAACAGGATTCATCCCATGCCATGTCCCTCCCCGAGGTCGGGAACGACGGTGGTTCCCAGCTGACGGACGATGTCCACATATCGCTCGACCAATCCACGGCGCTCGGCTCGGGTGTGGAAGTGCACACAGTAGACCAGTCCGTATCAACGATGTCAGAACAGACTGGTTCCGCCGTACATCTGGGCGAGAACTCCGTGGTGTCGGACCGGTTTTCGTCGCAGCGGAGTGCGGTGGTGTCGCACGGTGGCGCTGCCGCGGGAGTGGGCGTCGACCTTCGGACCTTCTCCCAGTCCGGCTTCGCGGCATCGGATCAGGTTGGGCCGCACCAGAATATCGTCCATCCCGACGCCATCGGCGTGGACGGTTATCAACGGGGCGCCGCCGGAGGGGCGGATCACGTATGGGCCGGCCAGGAGCCGAACGTCAGCGCCCCCGTCGATCGGGAGGCACACGGCGACCGCCACTTCGGTGAGCAGGGCCGATTCGAGGGACACACAGCCCACGAGGTGGGCGTGGACTTCGGCGCGCACAACGGATTCGGTGAGCGTGGCGGGTTCGGTGAGCACGGTGATGTCGGCGCGCACAACGGATTCGGTGAGCGCGGGGGATTCGGTGAGCACGGTGATGGCGGTGAGCACGTCCGGTTCGGTGAGCGTGGCGGGTTCGGCGAGCAGGGTGGTGTCGGTGAGCACGGCGGGTTCGGCGGTCGCGAGGACTTCGGTGGGCATACGCGCTTCGGCGAGGGTGCCGGATTCGGTGGTCGGGTAGGTGCCGATGAGCGCAGTGGTTTCGGAGAGCACCGGGACCTGGGCGGTCGTTCGGAGTTCGGTGAGCGTGATGCGTCCGGCGAACACACGTGGGCGGGAGGTCGATTCGGCGAGCAGTCGGAGGCGGGCGGTGGTTTCGGGGCCCATGAGCGGCAAGACGCGGGCGATCACGGCCGGATCGGCGAGCACGCGGGCGGCGGTGGGTTCGACCGCCCGGGTCGGCACGCGTCGACCGATGGCGATCGGCGCAGTGATCACCACGGCCCCGGTGGTTCCGATCGCTCTGGGCAGCACTTCAATCCAGGGGGTCCCGATCAACACGGTCGGCCGGACAACCCCGGCGGTGCGGATCAGCATGGTCGGCCCGGGGTTTCGGGGGAGCACGACCGGCCGGGTGATGGTGGTGATCACGGTCGGGGTGAGGAGTCCGGTGGGCATGGTCGGCCCGCGGGCACCGGCGGTGTGGGCGACCACGGTTGGCGCGGTGACTCTGGTGGATCGGCGGGGCATGGTGGATCGGGTCAGGCTGATGGTCGGGGTGAAGGCGGATCGGTCTGGCATGGTCAGGCCGGTGGCTACGGCAGTGTGGGCGATCACGATGCGCACAGCGGCGCGGCCGGGCATGGTCGGCCCGCCGGTACATACGGCTCGGGCGATCACGGTCGGAGCGACTCGAACGGATCCGGTCAGCACGCCGCCTCCGGGGAATCGGGTCGGAACGGGCATTACGGTGACGGCGGGGGAGGCGTTCACGCCGGCGGCGGGCAGTCCGGCGTCACGGCGGGCGCACACGGCGGCGCCTACACGGGCATCGGGGAATCGAATACGCAGCGAGGCAACGGTTCTCATGGCGAATCGCCACAGCAGAGCCATGGGCAGCGTGACTCCGGATCGCAGAACGAGCGCTTCGGCGGCACCTCCGGATCCGGCGATGTACAGCCGCGTGGCGGATTCCCCGGCAGCGCTGTGACATCCGGTACGGCATCCAGCTCGGCCGAGTGGGGTGCAGCCCACAACGATGGACTGTCCTCCTCGCTGTCGTCGTCTTCCCTGGCGTCGGGAACATCGCCGGGGTTGATCGGCACGGGTAACGCCGCGCTGAGCTCGTCGACAGTGAGTAACGCGCATGTGGCACAAGGGCTTACGGTGGTGGCGACCTCCGACGCGGCCGTCTCCAGTGCGGTCGCGCCGGTGGCCGTCACCCCCGCGTCCGCATCCGTGCAGGTGAACGCCGCCACTCATTCCATGTCGAGCACTGTGTCGCAGGCTGTGGCAGCCCCGGCCGCGGGCACGGCGGCGAACACCTTCTCGCTGACCGGTTTTCATGCAGGCACGGTGCCCGGGGCGGATCTCGGCGGGACGGGCGGTATCGGCGCCGCAGCGAGTACCGCCTCCGCGCAGACCGCCACGACCGCAACGCAATCAGCCCATGTCGCCATCCCGACAACGGCTGTCGCGCCGACCGCCGATCTGGGCATCGGTGCGACCGCGGGCGAGGCCGGCCACCCGGCCACGTCGCAGACCGCCGGAGCGGGCGCGGCGATCGATATCACCCCGCACGCGACCGCACCGGTCACCACGGGCGGTACCGGTGCGACACTCGGCACCACGGTCCCGGCGGCGACACCGTCGATCGGTGCGGGCGCGACCGCGACGCCGCACCCGCCGACGAGCGCGCCCTCGGCCGATATCGGCACCGGCGCAACGGCATCCGCGACCACGGCACCGTCCGCGGGCGTCTCGGCGAGCACGACCACGCACGCGACGACCACCGCGCCCTCGGCCGATACGGGAGCGGGGGCGGCCGCGCATGCGAGCACGGCATCGCCCAGCGCCGATCTGGGAGCCGGTACCACGTCGGCTACCGACGCGCACACCAGCGCCAACGTCGACGCGTTGCTGTCGGGCGGCACGCCGACCGCTGCGGCGTCGGTGAGCACGTCGGACGCCGCGCATGCGACAGCCGGTACCGCCGCGGCGGTACCGACGACCACTCCGGCCGCTGCCTCGGTGACGACGGTCGCCGACCACACCGCGACGTCGGCCGCGACCACCCCGTCGGTCGATCTCACCGCGGCCGATACCGGAACAACCGATCACAGCGGGCTGGCGGCCTCCTCGAACGGCCTGTCGATGGGGCTGACCTCCGACTCGGGAACGTCGTTGTCACACAGTGCCGTCGACACGCACGCGACGACAACCACCGACCTGCATCACTGATCACCACCGATCGGTCCGCCGCACTCCGGTGCGGGGCGTGGCGGACCGATCGGTTCCACCCCACTGCACCAGAGGAGCAGGTAGTGACCGCGACAAGTACGGTCTTCGCGCGAAAGACAACCGCCGCGACCGATTCCATGACGGGACTATTGGACGAGCTGCGATCGGTGACCGATACCGCCGGCCGAGCCGACCTGTCGAACCGCCTGATGTCGGCGCGGCAGCGAATCGCCGACGCCCGCTTGCGCATCGTCGTCACCGGCGAGTCGAAGAAGGGCATCAGTTCACTGGTCAACGCCCTCGTCGCGGCCGATGTCTGCCCCACGGGCGGTCGGCAGAACGCCCGGTCTTCCGGCCCCCGGGCGCCGATCATGCTCGAATACGGCGACACGCTGTCTCGCCGGACCGCGAAACCGGGCGAACCCAGCGAGATCCGGCTCTCCGCACCGCTGCTCGCCGAAGGCATCGTCCTCGTCGATATGCCCGGAGTGACCGGAGCCGACTCCCGACAGGCCGCGGCGACACTGGAACTGCTGCCCACCGCGGACGCGGTGCTGTTCGTCTCCGACGCCAGCCAGGAGTACACCGCACCGGAGATGCGCTTCCTGCAACAGATCCACCAGCTCTGTCCACTGGTCGTATGTGTCATCAACAAGATCGACAGCTATGTGCGATGGGCCGATATCCAGAAGGCCGATCGCAAGCACCTCACCGATGCCGGCCTCACCCTGCCGATCCTGCCCGTCTCGGCGACCATGCACGCGATGTCGCACCGGCTGAGCGATACCGAGCTCGAGGTCGAGTCCGGAATGCCCCAGCTGGTCGACTACATCCGCACGCGTATCGTCGAGCGTGCCGATGCGGTGGCCCGTGATTCGTTCGTCAACGACGTGCGGGTGGTCTCCGATCATGTTGCGCTGGCGGTGAATACGGAACTGACGGCGCTGCAGGATCCGGCCCGCGGCGCGGAACTGCTCGAACGCATTCGCGACGCCCGTGACGCCGCCGACGCGCTGCGCAAGCGCACCGCCAACTGGCAGTACGTCCTGGGCGACGGCATCACCGAATTGACCGTCGCCGTCGATCACGATCTGCGGAACCGATTGCGGGCCTTGGCCCGCGAAGCGGACAGCGAGATCATCAAGACCGATCCGGCCCGGACCTGGGAGGCCTTCGACGAACGGCTCGGCGGCCGTATCGCCGAGGAGGTCAACGAGAACTTCCTGCTGGCTCACAAACTGTCGACGCGATTGGCGACAACGGTCGCCGAGCGGTTCGTCGAAGATGGCGCGCCGTCGCTGCCGGCCCTGCCGGGAGCCGCTGCCGGTTCGGTGCTCCACCAGTGGGGTTCGCTCGAGGCGCTCGAAAGCGGCCGGACCGGCGTCATCCAGCGCGGCATCACCAGCCTGCGCGGCTCCTACGGCGGTCTGCTGATGGTCGGTCTCGCCACCAGTCTGCTGGGATTGGCCCTGGTCAACCCGTACTCCATCGGAGCGGGAGTGCTGTTGGGCGCCAATACCTTCCGCGAGGACCACAAGTCGCTCAAAGCCCGTCGTCGCATGGAGGCGAAACTCGCGGTGGCCAAGCTGATGGACGAGGTCGTCTTCCACGTCAACGACGAGTCCAAACAGCGACTGCGCGAGGTGCAGCGCACCCTGCGCGATCACTTCACCGCACTGGCCGAGGAGATGTTGCGCTCGGCCAACGAGGCCCTGCAGGCCGCGCAGGAGGCCGGTCACCTGCACGACAACCGGCGCATCGAACGGATCCGTCAGCTCCAGGCGACATCGGATCGGTTGCGTGAACTGCGCCGGGAGGCGGCGAATGTGGCCATCGCGCCGGGGATTTCGTGATGGCCGGCCGGGAGCTCGGGGTGGCGCGGCGATTGATCCGGGCCGCCCGCCGGGAGGTCGACCCGCGGTCGAAGTGGGCGGGTGAGCTGGCAGCCTGCGAGAATCGGCTCGACGAGCCGATGCGGGTGGCGTTGGCCGGCACCCTGAAATCGGGGAAGTCGACGCTGCTCAACGCACTGATCGGGGAGGAGATCGCGCCGACCGATGCGACCGAGTGCACCCGGGTGGTCACCTGGTTTCGGCGCTCGGCCGCACCGCGGATCGATCTGGTCGCCCGCGGTGAGCGCCGACGGCTTCCGGTGCTGCGCCCCGGCGGCCGCCTCACGCTGGATCTGGGGGTGCCCGCCGACAGCGTCGAACGACTGACGGTGTGCTGGCCGTCCTCGCTGCTGGACGACTACACCGTCATCGACACGCCCGGCACCTCCTCGAACTCTCGCGACGTATCCGAACGCACCCTCGCGCTGCTGGCTCCCGAGGACGGTCCCTGCGAAGCGGACGCCGTCGTGTACCTCATGCGCGACCTGCGAGACACCGATGTGCAACTGCTGCAACGCATTCAGCGACAGATGACGACCGGAGGCGGTCCGCTGGGAGTGGTCGGCGTGCTGTCGCGCGCCGACGAGATCGACGGCGGGCGAGGCGAATCGCTGGCCTCCGCGCACCGGCTCAGCGCGGCGCTGGCCGAGGCGCCCGAACTGCGCGGCCTGCACCAGAGCTTCATTCCGGTATCGGGCCTGCTGGCATTGCGGGGCCAAACGCTGCGTGGGACCGAATTCCTCGCGCTGCGTGCCCTGGCGGCGATGGGGCCGGGCGCACTCGACACCGCCCTGATCTCCGCGGCCCGCTTCGCCGCCCCCGAGAACGACCTGCCGGTTTCGGCGGCGGATCGTCATCATCTGGTCGAGGCGTTCGGCTTGTTCGGTATCCGCATGGCCGTCACGATGATTCGGAACGGCTGCGGTGACGCACCCGCGCTGTCGCGTGAGCTGGTGCGCCACAGCGGCCTGGATGAGCTGCGCCGAACGCTGAACATCCAGTTCGGCCAACGCAACGAGCAGCTCCGGGCGCATGCGGCGCTGTCGATGCTGGCGCGCGTCCTGTCCCGGCATCCGACGGCGGCGACCCCGGAGCTGTCGAATCACGTAGCCCGCCTCCTCGCCGACACCCACATGTTCACCGAACTGCGCCTGCTGTCCAGCATTCGTGCCACTCGGCTGAGCGAGGACGACCGCGCTCGCGCGACCCGGGTGCTCGGCGGCACCGGCACAGGCGCCCAGCAGCGCCTGGCCCTTCCCGCCGATGCGAGCATGGCCGAATGCCGGGCTGTCGCGTTGCGCGCCATCGACTACTGGCGCGGTCGGCTCGACAATCCGCTCCTGGACCCTGTGACCGCCACGACCTGCCGAGCCGCGGCACGCAGCTGCGAAGCCATCGTCGCTACGAACGGCTGAACCACCAGCCGGCCGGTGTGCAGTGTGCCGCAGGAGAACCGACTGGTCGAGCGTTCTGTGGAGAGTGCGCACGAACCGAGAGGTTCGAGCGATAACATCGGAGTCGAGGCGGTAGAGGTTCGGGCGTGAATGGACGCGCCGCCGGTGGTCTTCGAGCATCGGAGTGGGACCTCATGATCACGGAGCCGGTCCGGATCGACGTTATCGAGCCGCATGTCGTGGAATGCGGCCCGACGGCCTTGCGGATCGCGATCGGCGCTCAGCTCCGCAAACTGCGCGAACAACAAGCCATTACACCCGTTGTCGCCGCCGAGCACATCCGTGGCTCGCACGCCAAGATCAGCCGGCTCGAGCTCGGGCGGACCGGGTTCAAGGAACGTGACGTCCGCGATCTGCTCGCCCTGTACGGCGTCACCGATTCGGATCAATGCGAAATGTTTCTCGGGCTGGTTCGTAAGGCCAATCAGCCTGGCTGGTGGCATCACTACGGGGATCTTCTGCCGTCCTGGTTCGAGACCTACCTCGGCTTGGAGGGAGCCGCGAAGTCGATCAGAGCCTATGACGGCCAGCTGGTTCCGGGCCTGTTGCAGACCGAGGACTACGCCCGCGCGATCGTGGCGCTCGGTCACGAGAGCACCGAGGCGGCGCGGCGGGTGGAGCTGCGCCGCAAGCGCCAGGAGATCTTGGACGTGCGTGGCGGGCCGACGCTGTGGGCGGTGCTGGACGAGGCGGTGTTGCGTCGGCCGATCGGCGGTAGAGCGGTGCTGCGCGCGCAGATCGAGCATCTGATGGAAATGTCGAACAGACCGAACGTGACAGTCCAGGTGCTGCCCTATTCGTCCGGTAGCCATGTGGCGGCGGGCGGCTCGTTCACATTACTTCGCTTCGCGGAGCAGGAGCTGCCCGACATCGTGTATCTGGAACAGCTCACCAGTGCGCAGTATCTGGACCGCCGGGAGGATCTCGAGGCCTACCGTGCGGTGATGGAACGGGTCACGGTGCAGGCCGAGACGCCGGATCGGTCACGCGCCCTGCTGGGTGCTGTTGCCGCTCAACTGTAATCGCGCCGGTACGTCCGGCGCCGTGGACCTGTGCCGTTACCTGCGAGTTGTCACTGCTGGGCAGTTGCGGGACGAATGTGACGATCGGGCTGTATTCGCTTCGGAGCGTGAGTGTATAGGGAACACTTGTGATGTCGCACTGAGCTCAACGATGCAGGGAGCCTCCGATGTCGCAGCCGTCTGCCTACCCGAGTGCGGTGCCGGTAGGAGTGGATATCAGTCGTGCCAGTATCGCGCGTGTCTACGATGCGGCGCTCAACGGCAAGGACAACTTCGCGATCGACCGTGAGGTGCTCGACCAGGTCCGCACGGTGGCGCCCGGCGTCGCCGAATTGGCGTGGGCCAACCGGGATTTCCTGATCAGAGCCTGCCGTTTTCTCGCGCACGAGGCGGGGATCGAGCAGTATCTGGATCTCGGCTCGGGGCTGCCGACCTCGGAGAACACCCACCAGGTGGTGCAGCGGATCAGGCCGAATTCGCGGGTGGTCTATGTGGACAACGACCCGATGGTGCTCACACACGCGCGGGTATTGCTGGAAGAGAACACCCGGACCAGCATCGTCGAAGCCGACATCTTCCGCCCGCTGACCGTGCTCGGTCACCCGGCGGTGCGTACGGAATTGGATTTCCACCGCCCGATGGCACTGTTCCAGGTCGGCACGCTGCACCACTATCTGGCCGATGACGCCGCCGCGTTGATGGCGACCTACATCGACGCGTTGCCGTCCGGATCGTATGTGGCGATCGCGCACTTCTTCGATCCCGAAGTCGACGAGTACAGCGACCTGGCCCGCAAGATGGAGGACAAGTTCGTGCACAGCCCGATGGGCGGCGGCCGGTTCCGCACCCGCGCCGAGATCCAGGCCATGTTCGACGGCCTGGAGATGGTCGAGCCGGGGCTGGTGCTGTGCGACGACTGGTGGCCCAGCGGCCCGCGGCTGGCCCCGCTGTCGGTGGTCCGGCACTGCATCGTCGGCGGCGTCGGCCGCAAGCCTTGACCGCTGGATGATGCGAAGTCAGCTGCCACAGACAGCCTTCGTAGCTACCTTGTCGCCAGCCGCGCGGAATTTCTGGATCGCGGCCAGGTCGTCGATATCGATACTCTGACCTCCGGTCACCGATAATTCGACGCGTCTGCTTCCCTCGACCGTGCTGTACATCTTCGAGTAGTAACCGGCGATCCCGCCGTCGTGACCGGCAATGTCGCAACCTGGGATCGGCACGAAATGCATCAGCCCGAGCCCGTAACCGAAAGTTGGATCGACCATACGCATGGTGCGCAGCTCGGCGAGCAGCGCGGGCGCGAGGAGTTTGCCACCCAGTAATGCGGTGATGAAGGTATCGAGGTCCTGGGTGGTGGAGACGATCTCGCCTGCGGCATATGCCGATGACGGGTTCTGATTGGTGAAATCGACGGTCCTGAGGGTGTCGGCCTCTTTGTACGTGGCGTAGCCGTGGGCATGGGGGCCGAGGATTTCGGTCGAAGTACCCGGAGCAGTGGTGCCCGACAAGCCGAGCGGCGTCGCGATGCGGTGGTGGACCTGAACGGCGTAGGGCGTACCGGTGATCTTCTCGATGAGCAAGCCGACCAGAACGTAGTTGGTGTTGGAGTACGACCAGTCGGTGCCCGGCGCGAACCGAGCCGGCTTGGACAAGGCGAACCTCACCAACTCCTCCGGCCGGTAGTCACGGAACACGCTGTCCGCGGCCGCTTTACCCGACATCGGAAACATCCCCGGATCCGGTGTTCCATCCGGCTTCGGCTCACCGGTGTAGTTGAACAGTCCGCGGGTGTGCTGCAACAGCATCCGGACGGTGATCCGCGGGTCCAGGCCGAACCGCGGCAAGTGGCGGTCCACCGGATCGTCCAGTCCGAGCTTGCCTTCGCCGACCAACTGCAACAACACCGTGGCTCGCGTCGCGGGACAAATGAGACGCTCAGGTTGTAGTCGTGATACTCGTGGCACCGGCGGCAATCGCGCACGGTGCGCAGCGAATCCGATCCCGCGCCTACGTCGTTCGACGCACCACTGCGGTGCGGGGTCTCGGGTACCGCGCTATCGAGCCAGCGTGCCGGCTGCGGACGAGATCAGGTCCAGTAGGGTGTCGAACCGGTCGGCGCTCGCCTGCGGATGTAGCAGGGTGATCTTCAGCCACAGTCTGTGCTGCCCGTCGGCATCGGCCGCGGCGGCCCGGCCGAGAACGGCTGTGCCGTCGTGTAATAGGCGCCTGCGAATCGCGGCCACCAGCTCGTCGCCCGGCTCGCCGCCCGCCCAGTCCGCCTCGACGGGTCGCAGTAGCACGGTGCTGATGCCGATCTCGCCCGGGCGGCGGCGCAGGCCGGGGTGTGCGTCGACGGCGGCGGCCAGCGCCTCGGCTGTGTGTACGCAGTGCTCGATCAGCATCGCGATCCCTCGGCGGCCGAGTGCGCGCATCGTGACCGCGACCTTGAACGCGTCGGGTCGGCGGCTCGTGCGCAGGGAGCGCCCCAGGAGATCGGGGAGTCCCGCGGCGGTGTCGTCTGCGGCGTTGAGGTAGTCCGCTCGAATGCGCAGTCCGGTCAATGTCGTTGCTTCGCGCACGGCCAAGATCCCCGATGCCACTGGCTGCCAGCCGAGTTTATGTAGATCGAAGGAGACCGTGTCGGCCGCATCGATCCCCGTGAGCCGGGGTGCCAGCTCGGCGCTGAACAACAGCGGCCCGCCGTAGGCGGCGTCGACGTGCAGGCGTGCCCCGTGTGCGGAGGCCACCTCCGCCAATTCGGGGAGCGGATCGATGAGGCCCTCGTCGGTGGTTCCCGCGGTGGCGACGACCACGGCGGGCTGCGGTAGATCGCGCAGGGCGCGATCTACCGAGGCGGGGGACAATCGGCCCGTGGGGCAGTCGAGCACGATCGGGTTCGGTAGTCCGAGCAACCATGCGGCACGGCCGATGCTGTGGTGGGCGTTCGCGCCACAGACGACCTGGATCGGACCGGTCCCGCGCAGTTGTTCGCGGGTCAGCAGCAACGCGATCAGGTTCGATTCGGTGCCACCGCTGGTGATCAAGGCGTCCGGTCGTGCGGCTCGCGGGTACACCAGGGCGGCCAGCGCATCGGTGACAGCCTGCTCGATCACCGACGCGGCGGGCGCCTGATCCCAGGAGTCCATGGACGGATTGAGCACCGAAGCCGCGAAATCCGCGGCCGCAGCGACGGCCAGCGGGGCGACATGCAGATGAGCAGCGCAGTAAGGGTCCGAGGGATCGGCCGCGCCGGCCGCGAGCACGGTGGTCAGATCGCGCAGGGCGCTGTCCGGACCGTCACCGTGCTCGGGCAGTAGTTCACCGAGTGCCGCGGACACCCGACGCGTGACCGCCTCCGGGCCACCGGCCGGGAGCGGACCACCGCGTTGCTCGGCACCCGCCGCGAGCGCATCCAAAACCACAGAAGTCATCGCACGCAAGCCGGAGCCGAACCCGGCCGGAGTGACCACCGCATCGACAGGCGCCACACCCTGCTCCTTCTGGACACCACCGCCGAAATACGACCCGGGCAGCATCCTGCCGGCGAATATGACTGTAAATCTTGGCATCTCGGGCGGGCAACACGGTGTGCGAGACCTCACTCGGGGATGGCTGCAGTGTATTCGCACAAGAACCACCGCCGAGTCCGTCGGGCCCGGCATGAGGTTGCGCACGCCGGAAGACGTTGTCGGCCAACGATTTCAGACCTCGCGCGTCGCCGCTCCCCGGCTCGACGAGCATCGGCAACGAGATCGTCGAGGCCTTCCACTGTCAGCCGGTCCACACTGCCCGGCCACCGATGGCGTTCGCCATCGCGCGGGTTCCCGGAAGCCCAGTGATCCGATGATCGGTCGCGCCGGGTTCCGCGTCGGAGTGGATCAGAAACTACCGCTGGGCAGGGACGGCCCGAGTCCTGCGTCGGGCGGATTGTCGTCCTGGTTGTTCGGATTGAGCGGACTGTTGGGGTTGGCCGGGTTGCTGGGGTTGTTCGGGCTGGCCGGGTTGTCCGGGTTTAGGAAGCACGAGGGATCGTTCGGATCGCACGGCAGCCCGTCGTTGGGCGGCGGCGGCGGCGGAGGCGGCGGGGTGGGTGTCGTCGACGGCGGCGGAATGATCGGCCCGCCCGGATTCACCGGAGGATTGTTCGGACCGCCGGGATTTACCGGCGGCATATCGGGACCGCCCGGATTCACCGGTGGTGTACCCGGAGCACCGGGTGCCGGGCCGGTGGTCGGGCCCGAATCCCCCTGTCCGGTGGGCGCACTCGGTGGGCTCGGCGCGGGCGTCTCCTGATCACCGCCCGGACTCGGCGACGTAGCGCCCGGACCGTTCATATCCGGCCCGGACGGTCCCGTATCCGGCACGCTCGCCGCCGGACCACTGTCGGGCACACTCGCCGCCGGGCCGCTATCGGTCGTCCCGGTCGAGGCATCGGCATAGGCAACCACCGCGGGTAATCCGGCGAGCACCCCGCTCACGGCGAGGGCAGCGACTATGCGACGGGTACGGAACGAGGCGACGGTCGACACGGTGACACTCCTGCGGTAGCGAGGCCGCCGCCCGCCGACGGCCCCCTTCACCGCCACCCAATCAACCGTCGGTGCGAACAACATCGGAGGTCGATGCCAGTCGCCTGTGAATTATCAGCAGGCCCGATCCAGTGCGCTCGGCAGGCGTCGGATGCTTGTGGCGGTTGATCTTCCGATGCCCACGCTGGTCGCTTCAGGCCGCGCGCGGGTCGCGGCAGTAGCGGACGTTCCGTGAGATCGCTTGGCTACCAACGGCTGCTGCGGACTCTGCTTGGCAGGGGTTCGACCGGTTCACAGGGCCATCGCATGCCGGACCCTTGACCTGAAGGTATGTTCAGGTCCGACGATGGGGGTATGGCTGCTACGAAAACTGCTCTCATCACAGGCGGATCCGCCGGCTTCGGTCGCGCGGTCGCGATGGCACTGGCCGCGCGGGGCTGGGATCTGATCCTCACCGCCCGTCACCTCGACCCCCTCGTCCAGGTTCGAGACGCGACCGGTGCGATGGCGCTCGCCGGCGATGTGGCCGATCCGGCGCATCGCGCCAGGCTCGCCGCCCTCGTCGCCCAATTGGACCGGCTGGACCTGGTGATCAACAATGCCAGCGCGTTGGGCCCGAGTCCGATGCCGCGGTTGTCCGACTATCCGCTCGACATGTACTCCGCCGTTCTGTCCACCAATGTCGTTGCACCACTGGCGATTCTGCAGATGACCCTCCCGAAACTTCGGGCGTGCGACGGCATCGCCATCGACGTCGGCTCCGATGCCGCGGTGAACCCGTACGAGGGCTGGGGCGGTTACGGCTCGTCGAAGGCAGCACTGGATCATCTCACCGCTATCTTCGCCGCGGAGAACCCGGAGCTGCGCGTCTACACCTTTGATCCCGGAGATATGCGCACCGCCATGCATCAGGCGGCTTTTCCGGACGAGGACATCTCCGATCGTCCCGAACCGGAAACTGTCGTTCCCGCCCTCCTCCACCTGATCGACGCTCGCCCGCCGAGTGGGCGGTACCTGGCCGCAGAACTGTCCGTTGCGCCATGAGAGAAGACCAACAGGCCACCCAACCCCCTCAATGCACCGAAAAAGGTAGGGCACAATGACTCTCGCACTGCACGATTTCGCCGTCCCCGCAGATCGCGCGGCGACGGCACCACCGGAAGCGCGTGGACTGATGCGCGACGAGGTGCGAATGCTCGTCTCCAGGGACGAGACCATCACTCACGCCACATTCCGGGAACTGCCGCGGTTTCTGCGGGCGGGCGACCTTGTGGTCATCAACAATTCGGCCACCCTGGCCGCGGCCGTGGACGGACATTATCGCGATCATCCGATAGTGCTGCACTTCGCCACCTGGCTGGATGACGGCACCTGGGTGGTGGAACTGCGCTCGCCGAACCGTGTGCCGTTCACCGATGCTGTCGTGGAATCCGGTGCGCGCATTCACCTTCCGGGTGCGCAGGTCACTCTGCGCAATCCCTGGCTGCCGCCCACGCGACGGCTCTGGATCGCCGCTACCGAGACCGACATCGCGCCACTACTGACCCGGCACGGCCGCCCGATCACCTACTCCTATGTGACGCAGCAATGGTCGCCGGAGTACTACCGAACCGTTTTCGGCCGCGAACCCGGGAGCGCGGAAATGCCCAGTGCTGGACGGCCATTCACCCATTCCTTGGTGACCGACCTGGTGGCCGCCGGTATCACCGTCGCACCGATCACCCTGCACACCGGTGTGTCCTCGTCCGAGACCGGCGAGCCACCGAATCCCGAACGCTACGTGGTTCCCGAAGTCACCGCCGGGTTGGTGAACGCGACCCGCGCCCGTGGTGGCCGCGTTGTCGCTGTCGGTACCACGGTCACTCGCGCGCTCGAGTCCGCCGCGGATCCATCCGGCCGCGTCCATCCCGAGGCCGGCTGGACCGACCTGGTTCTCGACGGCACCCGCCCGGCGCGGACGGTTGATGCGTTGATCACGGGCTGGCACGAGCCGGGGGCCTCGCATCTGCGCCTCTTGGAAGCGGTCGCAGGCGCTGAGTCGGTCCACGCCGCCTACCGTGCCGCCCTCGACACCGGCTATCTCTGGCATGAATTCGGCGACACCGCACTGCTGTTCGCCGCCACCCGAGCCCTGTCCTGACCGCAAGAATATCCGCGTCGAAACACGGGGTAGTTCGGTGCCCGAACCGTTCGCCACATGGGTCCCCGCTATCCGGCACTACCACTCTCGGCGCACAGCGGCCTTGGGGCCGGCCACCAAGGTCCTCGCCGGCACATCGTCGGCCACGACCGCACCCGCGGCGACCACGGCGTCCCGCCCGATGCTGACCCCGGGCAGGATCATCGCCCCGGCACCGATCCACACGTTTTCCGCCACATCGATCGGTGCGCCGGTGAGGAATTGGCGCCGCTCTTCCGGATCTACCGGGTGTCCCATGGTGATGAATGTGGCCTTCGGGCCGATCATCACGCCCCGTCCCAATCGGATACCGGCGTAGTCCAGGAAGGTACATCCCTGATTGATGAACACGCGTTCGGCCAACTCCAGACGAAGCCCGTGGTCGGTATAGAAGGGCGGGTAAATCGTGACTTCGGCCGGGAGAGGACGGCCCAGGATCTGCTCGAGCAGCGCAGCTTTACCGGTCTCGTCGTCGAAGGGCGTGACATTGAGGCGGGAGGTCAACTCGGTGACCTGCACAACCCTCTCGTGCATCGCCTTGAACTCGGCACCGAGAACCCGTTCGCCCTGGGCTTGGAGCTCCGCATCGTGGATCAGCATGAAGTTGTCGCTCGCCATCCCACCATACTTGCGCATCTGACTGATGAACCGATGATCGGTCATCGGCCGCGTGCGTTCCTCGACCGAGATGATCTCTGCCCGTGGGTCTTTCGGGAAGATCACGCGGCCGCATCGGACCGCGCGCCGAACGGGCGTGCGTGAGTGGGTTCACAGCGCCGGCGCAGTGTCTGTGAGTAGGTTCGTGGACATGGAGAATGGCGGACCCAGCCGGACAGCGCTCGTGACCGCGTACGCCCGGGCCTATCACCAGATCGTCGACCGGCCACTGATCTTCACCGACTCCTTGGCGGCACCTCTGCTCGGCGTCACCACGGATGAACTGATCGAATTGGGCACGCCTGCAACCGATCACCCCGGTATCGGTGTCAGCGACCGGGCGCGCCGCCTGTTCTTCGCCGCGCGTGCCCGCTTCGCCGAGGACTCCGTGGCTGTATCCGTCGGTGCCGGTGTGCGGCAGGTCGTGATCCTCGGCGCGGGTCTGGATACCTTCGCCTACCGCAATCCGCATCCGGACCTGCGCGTGTACGAGGTCGACCATCCCGCCACCCAGGCGTGGAAACGGGAACGCCTCGCCGCGGCCGGGATCGGCCATCCCGAGACGTTGACCTTCGTGCCGGTCGACTTCGAAACCGGGACACTGGCATCGGGATTGGAATCCGCGGGATTCAGCCGGAGGGACCCGGCCATATTCGTGTGGCTCGGTGTCGTCTTCTATCTGACCCCGAATGCCGCTCGCACCACCCTCGAATACATCGCTGGTCAGGCCCGGCCGGTCACGGTGGTCTTCGACTATCTGCAGCCTGGGGATACCGACGAGGACCGCGCGCACCTGCGGGCGCGCGCCGATCGGCTGGCCGCCGCCGGCGAACCCTTGGTCAGCTACTTCCCACCCGATGAGATCGCCGATCAGCTGCGTGCCCTCGGCTTCACCGACATCGAAGACCACTCCGCCCCGGATCTCGTCGCCGGTTACCTCGACGGATCCGCGGGATTGGAGGGCGAACCGGCCCGGGCGCTGCGCGCGAGCCGCATACTGCGCGCGAGCCGCTGAGGATTTCCTGCTGGTGCCCTATCGGCGGATGCCCTGCTGCGGTCGGCTGCCCGATGGGCAAGCCGGTGGTGCGGATCCATATCTCATCGATAACGCGCCGAACTGGATTCGCCGTAGCCGCAGTCGAGGTCAACCGGACTGCAATCGGCACAGGACGCCGTGTAATCGGCAGTTGCGTGTGTTGGGAAGTGTTGTGAGCCAATCGGGCTTCGACTGCTTGTATTACTGAACCGCATCCACCAGTCATGTCCGCCGAATAGACTGTGTGACAGTCTGATTCGATGAGTCACCCAGTCGAGGAGTGGAACATGTCGAGATCCGGTATGAAAGTCAGCCACAAGACCAGGAACGTCTTCGGTGATATGCAGCTGGCCAAGCAGTCAGGCGCGTTCCTACTCCTCACCTCCAACCGGGGCTCTGGGTTTATCGAAATCGCCGAACAAGGCGTCGCCACTTCGAAGGACGACTTCGTCAGTCACCTGCCTTCGAACGCGTGTCGACATGCCATCTACGACACCGGGGCCAAGCTCATCTACTTCATGTGGGTTCCGGATGACTCCCCCGTGCAGGATCGCATGACCACCTCGTCAACAAAGGAATCGGTTATCACTGCAAGTCCTAGAATCTCGTTCAGCTACGAAGTCCACAGTCAGGATGAGGTTCTCGAAAAGCTGTCCAAGCACTGACTGGACACTCACCCAAATGAGCGGATCCGGCTCGCAGAGCTCCGCGCCTGGGTACAGCCGCGATCCGATGTTCACGCCGGGCCATCAACTCCGCTGCGACAACGACTTCGACCATCGCCAGCTGAGTCGACGCAGCGACACGCCGGATTCCCGTATACGCGGGGCCGATTTGCACGGCATTCGGCAGTTCAGCGCGTTCGGCCAGCCCGCAGATCGGCTCTGTCAGTTGATCTTCTGTGTCTCTGTGCTGGCCGGTTCGGCCACCGCGATCAGCGGCAAGAGCGGATGTTTCATCCGGCCGCCGGATCGACGCGCAAACGATCTGCGAGCGCGTGGTTTTCGTCCCCACCGACCTCGCACAGGCTGGTGAGGTGATTGTCTCTGCTGGCCAACGTGTCCGGATGATCCGTTCCCGGCATCGGCGGGTGTGACCGTAATGGCGTGCGCGACAAGCTGACTCGCCCCCTACGTAGCCGACGCGTGCTTGATGAGAGCGGAACGCCGGTGGGGCCGAAGTGGTTACGCTACTGATCGGAACCGCCTACTGGGTAGTCCGTTTCAGCGAATGTTGGTCAGGCTCGAGGGAGGAAGCTATGCGGTTGCACAAGACGAGCTCGATATGGAGCAAAGGGGCTGCTATCGGCGTGGCGGCAGCGATGTTCTGCCTGCTCGCTGCGGAAAACGCAGTAGCGCAACCTGTTCCGGCGACAGTCTCGCCGATTGCGCACACAGAGTTGTCGAACCCGAAGACGATCAAGGCGGCCGCTTACAATCAGGCGCGGAGCATCCTGGCCAGAGCGGGTAGCCAGACGGCCGCTAAGTCGCATCCTGTTCACGGAACGGCCGACGTGCCGGTCGGCTACGGGACCAGCCTGCTGGCTGCCGCCCGCGACGAGTTCCGGCAGGCGGACCGGAATCTTCCGCCGAAGGACAAGAAGTCCGACATGTCGATTCCGCACTACAACGCCATCCATGATGCGGCCCGGGTAATGGGCATCGACCGTTGGTGACGCAACCCACCCGTGGCGCACCCTGACGGATGGTTCGGAACCGCGACGCGCCTGGATCGAGAGGGCCTCGCGGCCCGATAACCCTGACTCCAGCGAACTGCGCGCCGGGCCTGGGCTGACATCCTCCGGCTGCCGGACGTTCTGTGCCGCAGTCGATCCGAGCGGCCAGCACTGGGGGCGGTCAGGGCTGGATGTTCTCCAGGTCTTCGAGCAGGCTCGGGTGCCTGGGCTGCCAGCCGAGTGCCTGTCGGGTGTGGGCACTCGACGAGGGTTGGTCGGTGGCGAAGATCGGGCCGAGAGGACCGAACATCTCCGGCGGCACGGCTTGCGCCGCGAGCCCCAGCCTGCGACCGATGACCGCTGCGATGTCGCGCACGGCGTCGCCCTCGTCGGCCACGGCGTGCCACGCGGTCCCGGCCGGTGCCTTCTCCAGGACCAGCCGGAAGAGTACGGCCGCGTCGAGTGCATGCACGGCCGGCCAGCGCTGGGTGCCGTCGCCCGGGTAACCGGATACTCCATTGCGGCGCGCGGCGTCGGTCAGCACGCCGGCGAATCCGCCCTTGCCCTCGTTGTGCACCGTGCGTGGCAGGCGCACGGCCGCGGTCCGGACGCCGCGCGAGGCCAGCTCCAGCATCGACGTGACCGAGCGGCCGCGACCCCCGACGGGTCCGTCGGTCGACGGCGGATCGGTCTCGGTGGAGGCACGGCTGGGCACGACCGGCGTACCCGAGACCGTGATGAACGGACGGTCGCTGTCGATGAGTTCTTCGCCGAGGGCCGCGAGGGCGGCGCTCTCCTCGGCGACCCCGGCCGCCAGTGTGGCGGGGGTGCTGAAGTCGTTGCTGAAGGCCAGGTGAATCACGCCATCGGCCCGGGCGGCGCCGGCGCGGAGCGTGGGCAGATCGGCGAGACCGCCACGAAGCGGCTCGGCGCCGGCGGTCTCGACGGCGGCCGCGGACGAGTCGGAGCGGGCGAGTGCGAGGACGGTGTGACCATTGCCGAGCAGTTCGGCAATGACGGCCGAGCCGATCAGGCCGGTGCCGCCGGTGATGAAGACGTGCATGGCACTCCCTCGAAAGTGATGGGACCGTTGTCTCATCAGACTGTAGCAGAGTGATGAGACAGCAGTCCCATCACCTATGATGGTCCGATGGCGCGATGGGAACCCGGTGCACGTGAACGGCTCGTCGTGGCTGCTGTGGACCTGTTCACCGAGCAGGGATACGACGCCACGTCGGTCGCGCAGATCGCCGAGCGCGCCGGGGTCACGAAGAGCACTTTCTTTCGGTACTTCCCTGACAAGCGCGAACTCCTGGCGGCCGGACAACAGACGCTGAGCCGGTTGCTGGCCGAGGGGATCGCTGAGGCGCCCGAGGGCGCTACCCCGCTCGAAGCGGTCGCGGCCGGCCTCGGGCGCGCCTCGAGTGCGATGGGCCCGATGAACCGCGAGCTTGCGCCACGCCTGAAGGCCGCGATCGCTGCCAATAGTGAACTTCAGGAACGTGATGCTCTCAAAAGTGTGGGTCTGGCGGCAGCGATGACCGACGCTCTGCGCGCCCGGGGTGTGCCGGACCCGACCGCGCACCTCGCGGGCGAGCTGGGCGTTCTCGCGTTCAAGCGGGGTTACGCCCAGTGGCTGCAAGCCCGGCATGACGCTGCGCTGGCGCCGTACACCCTGGCGGCCCTGGAAGAGCTACGAGCGGCGAGCCGGTCCCTCACCTGAGCAGATCCCTTGCGTCCCATCGTCTTTGCGGGCCATTCCGCCAGCCGTAGCGTCATCACCGTCGCGGCCCAGGCAGTGTGTCGCGGGCCAGGAGGTTGTCGACGGTTGGGGGCATGCTCGGCGCCCAGGTCTCAGGTTTCTGCGCTGTAGAGGGCGGTGATCGTGGCGGCGCGGTGGCGCAGGGATGTGCGCAACCATGGTGGAGCCAGGGCTTCCGCGGTGGTCGCGAGCTCCCAGAGCGCCCATTCCGCGTGTCTGGAATCTTGAAAGGCCACTTCCAGTCGCAGCCAGCCGTCGGGGTCCGTCTCTTCGGAGTGGATGGCCAGCGCGGTGCGCACCAGTGTCTCGCGCCGCGCCGGGTCGACGCGTAGTAGCACGGTGACTTGATCGTCGCCGTTGCGGAACCGGAGGCTGCGTTCCTGCCAGACCTGGTCCAGGTCAACCCGGTCCGGTCGCTGTGCGGGCTCTTCGAGTTCTTCCGCGGCCAGGATTCGGGAGAGTCGGTAGGTGCGATCGGCGCCAGCGTGAGTGGCCAGCAGGTAGCCGGTGTCGCGCACGGTGACCAGGCCGATCGGGTCGATTGTCCGCCATTTCGGGGTTCGGCCCGCCGCCGTGTAGCGGATGCGCAACTTACGCCCGGCCAGCACGGCGCGCCGGACCTCGTTCATCGGCTTGTCGGACATCTCCTCGGTGGCCAGGGGTCGCGAGAGCAGATCGGCCTCGGGGTCGATGAGCAATCGCTCGGTCACCCCGGCTGCGGTATCCCGATAGCGTTCGGGCGGTGCGTCGATCACCTTCAGCATCGCTGATGCGAGTGAGGATCCGAGTCCGAAAGCCTGTGCGCCGCGTCGTGACCCGGCGACCAGCAGCGCGAGGGCTTCGTCGGCGGTGAGGCCGGTGAGCTCGGTCCGGAATCCGGGCAGTAAGGCGAACCCCCCGTGCCTGCCGCGCTCGGCGTACACCGGGACACCGGCCAGCGACAGCGCTTCGATGTCGCGCAGGACTGTGCGGGTGGATACCCGCAACTCCCGGGCAATCATGGTGGCGGTCAGTTGCCCGCGCTGGCGCAACAGCAGCACCAGGGAGACCAGACGGTCAGCGCGCATAGGGAAAGTCTTACCAAGAATCACGACAGAAGGTGTCGTGATTGTTTGGGCGGGTGTCCGGGGTGACCATTGGGCAGGCCGACGGTCACTCTTGCGGAGGAGAGTTCGAATGGGATCTCAGGCCAACTCGTGCATCACGTTCAAGGGCAACGCGCGGCAGGCGATGGAGTTCTACCGGGAGGTGTTCGGTGGCGATCTCGAGGTGGGAACGGTCGCGGACTTCGGCGCACCGGACTCGGCCGACGGTGACAAGGTCATGCACGCTCGGCTCGACACCGCCGCCGGGTACACGCTGATGGCATGGGACTTTCCGGATGACTGGCCGGGCAACGACGTCGCGGTCTTCCTCGGCGGCGACGATGACGAACTCCGCGACTACTTCGAGAAGCTGTCCGTCGGCGGCACCGTAACGCTGCCCCTGGCACAGCAGGTGTGGGGCGACGAAGCGGGCTCGCTGGTGGACCGATTCGGGATCAGCTGGATGTTCAACATCACCAACCAGCAGCACTGACCGACCACCGAGGTGCTCCGGCCGCCGATGAACACGCCGCGCCCCGCGTGGGCGGCCGCCTGAACCATTCTTGACGCGAACCCGGGTGCCACTGGTGCCCGGGTTCGTTGCTGTGCGCGGCCTCGACATCCGTGCGCCGACAAGGCGATCGGCCGCGGTTCAGCGACTTCGAACATGTTTGCTGTATAGACGCTACGATGCTTTCCGAGCCTGATATTCGCTTTCGTTACCTCGACATGCCGCCACTATGGCGTGCTTATGAGCAGGAGATACGACGATGACTATCGGTGAGCTACCCAAGCGGGACACCTGGCAACCAGAGTTTGCCGGACCCGGTTACACCTTGGCCACATTGCGCGTGAACGGCCACGTCTTTCCGGTGGCGCTGGAACCCAGAGTCAGCCTGCTCGACGCCCTGCGCGAGTACCTGCGCCTTACCGGCACCAAGAAGGGGTGTGACCAGGGTGCGTGCGGCGCCTGCACGGTGTGGGTCGAGGGCAGGCGTGAACTGTCCTGTCTAACTCTGGCATTGAGCGTCGAGGGGCGCGAGATCACCACGATCGAGGGTGTCGCCGAGGGCGAGGAGTTGCATCCGGTACAGCGCTCGTTCATCACCTGCGACGGCTTCCAATGCGGTTATTGCACGCCGGGCCAGATCATGTCGGCGATCAAATGCATCGAAGAGGGCCATACCGGCAGCGACGCGGAGATCGCGGAATGGATGAGCGGCAACATCTGCCGCTGCGCCGCGTATCAGAACATCAGGGAAGCCATCAAGACCGCGCGCGACGAGATGGGGGAGACCCGATGAAACAAATCGCGTTCGCCCGCGCCGAGACGGTCGATCAGGCACTCGCCGCGGTGACCGCTCGCCCGAACACCGTATTCCTCGCGGGCGGCACCACTTTGGTGGACATGCTGCGGATCGGCGCGATGGAACCGGACAACGTGGTCGACATCAACCGCCTGCCGCTCACCGAACTCGAACACACTGCCGACGGCGGGCTGCGCATCGGTGCGCTGGTCCGGATGAGCGAGGTCGCCGCCGATCCCGGTGTCGTCGAACGCTTTCCATTCCTGTCCATCGCCCTGCGGAAGGGCGCGTCCGCGCAGATCCGCAATATGGCGTCGATGGGCGGCAACCTGATGCAGCGGGTGCGCTGCCCGCAGTTCCGCGATACCGCCTATGCCTGCAACAAACGCGATCCGGGCAGCGGCTGCGGCGCGATCGAGGGGCTGCATCGCGGCAATGCCGTATTGGGTACCAGCGAACACTGTTTCGCGATGCATCCCTCCGATGTCGCGATCCCGCTGACCGCGCTCGATGCCGTGGTACACGTGCAGGGCCCGTGCGGCGCCCGCGCCATCGCCTTCGACGACTTCTTCCTCTTGCCGGGGGACACACCGCATCTCGAGCACCCGATCACCGCCGACGAGCTGATCGTCCGAATCGACGTGCCGCCCTTGCCATTCGCGGTGAACTCGCACTACCTCAAGGTGCGCGACCGTGAATCCTATGAGTTCGCCGCGGCTTCCGCCGCGGTGGCGCTGGACCTCGCGGACGGCGTGATACGCGATGTCCGTATCGGTCTCGGCGGCGTGGCGACCAAGCCGTGGCGCGCCCGCATGGCCGAGGCAGTGTTGCTCGGGAAGCCCGCGACGAAGGCGAACTTCGCGGCGGCCGCCGCCACCGAACTCGCTGCCGCCGACGACAGCCACGCGATGAACGAGTTCAAAGTCGAACTGGCACAGCGCACTGTGGTGCGCACCCTGATGACCGTCACGTCACAGCTCGCGGGCGAGGGGGGCCGGCGATGAGCGCACCCACCGCACCCAAGCTGGTCGGCCAGGGCCTGGACCGGATCGACGGATACGCCAAAGTCACCGGCGCGGCCAGGTACACCGCCGAGATCCCGATGCCGAATGCCGCGTACGGCGTCATCGTCGGCGCCGAGATCGGCAGCGGCACACTGACATCCATCGACATCAGCGCCGCGCTGCGGGCAGGTGCGGTCGCCGTACTCACCCACGAGACTCTGCCGCGCGTCCCCTCGGTGCCGCTCATGCCATCGCTGTTCGGTCAACCAGCGCCGGGCCAGACCTTCTTTCCGATGCAGGACACCACAATTCACTACTTCGGCCAGCCGATCGCCGTCGTCGTCGCGGACACCTTCGAGGTCGCGCAGCAGGCCGCCCGCCTGGTCGAGGCCACTTATGACGCGCGGCCCGCGCTGGTACGCCTGGACGACGGACGCGACGCGCAGTACCTGCCCGACAGCATCTTCGCGGGCTTCGTCCCCGCGTCCCAGTCGCGCGGTGATTTCGCGGCCGCGGCCGCGGCCGCGGCTCATACCGTCGAGGCGACGTTCCGGTTCGCGGCCAATCACCACAATCCGATCGAATGCTCGGTCACCGCGGCCATGTGGAACGGGGATTCGGTCACCGTCTACGACGCCACCCAGGGCATCGTGGCCAGCCAGTTGACCATCGCGGCCCACCTCGGCATCTCGCCGAGCAAGGTGCGCGTCGTCACCGACTATGTCGGCGGTGGGTTCGGCGCCAAGGCCATGATGTGGCCGCATGTGACGCTCGCCCCGCTGATCGCCCGCGAGTTGGGCAGGCCGCTGCGGGTGATCCTCAACCGCGAGCAGATGTTCTACGGCACCGGACTGCGGGAGGAGCAGGAGCAGCACGTCACCCTGGTCAGTGACGCCGACGGCCGATTCACCGGACTGCGGCACCACAAGCTTTCCGTCACTTCACATTTCGACGACTGGGCAGAGCCGTCGCTGGAGGTGGCGAGCAAGGCGTACGGAATTCCGCACTGGGACGGGCAGTATCGGCTGATCAAGGGCAACACGATGACGCCGACCTTCATGCGCGGACCCGGTGAGGCGTCCGGCATGGTGGCGCTGGAATGCGCGATCGACGAACTCGCCGAGCAACTCGGGGCCGATCCGGTCGAGCTGCGACTGCGCAACCACGCCGCCGTCGACCCGGAGAGCGGAAACCCGTGGAGCTCGGACGGTTACGAGGATTGCCTGCGGCTCGCGGCGCAGCGGTTCGGCTGGGACGGCCGCGACCGGACCCCCGGTTCGCATATCGACGGCCCATGGCTCATCGGCTGGGGCGTGGGCACCGCGGGCTATCCGGTGTACGAACCGGGTCAGCCGCAACGCGCGCACGCTCGGCTGCGTTCGGACGGCTCCCTGGTCGTGCAGGCCGGTACCCAGGAGTTCGGCACCGGTGTCGCGACCGCCATGTCGCAGGTCGCCGGTGACGCCATGGGAATGCCGTTGGACCGCATTCGTTTCGAGATCGGCAACACCGACTACCCGAACATCGCGGCCACCGTCGGCTCGATCGGCGCGAGCGCGGTGAGCGCCGCGGTGCACAACACGTGCACCGCGCTGCTGGCCCAGCTCATCGAGATCGCGGTCGGCGACGCGGACTCTCCGCTGCGCGGGCGCACGCCTGAGGAGATCGAAGGAGTCGAGGGCATCTTACGACTGGTCGAGGACCCCTCGATCCGTGACCCCTACGCGGATGTGATTGCCCGCAACCATCTTTCGGATATCGAGACCACCGGCAGCTGGCGACCTGCGGCCGAGCCCGCGCCCTACGCGAAGATGAGCTTCGGCGCGCAGTTCGCCGAGGTGGCCGTCGATCCGGAATTGGGGTTGATCCGGGTTCGCAGGATGGTCGGCGCGTTCGCGCCCGGCCGGGTGCTCAATGCCAAGCTGGCGCGCAGCCAGGTGCTCGGCGGCATGAATTGGGGCCTGTCGCAGGCCCTGATGGAAGCCAGCCTGCCCGATGTCAGAGACGGCCGCTGGGCCAACGCGTCGCTGCTGGAGTATCTGCTGCCGGTCAACGCGGACGCGCCCGAGGTCGACATCTCGTTCGTCGATGTGGACGATACGGTGGTGAATCCGTTGGGTGTCAAGGGAATCGGTGAACTCGGTATGATCGGTGCCGCCGCGGCCATCGTCAACGCGGTGCATCACGCGACCGGGCGTCGCCTGCGCGACATCCCGTTGCGCATCGAACATCTGCTCTGACCGGATATCGGTCCGGCGTCAGCGGTGGATGGGCCCGTCGGTCCGGTCGAGCGGCCGCGCCGAACCGCCGCCGCGCTCGGCGAGGATCTGCGCGGCGATGGAGATCGCGGTCTCGTCGGGGGTGCGGGCGTTGAGATCAAGGCCCAGTGGGCTTTTCAGCCGGGCCAGCCTGCTTTCGGTAAGGCCCGCCGCGCGCAGCCGATCGGTGCGTTCGGCGTGCGTGCGGCGGGAACCCAGGGCGCCGACGAAGGCGAGGTCATCGATGCTCAAGGCCGCCGCGATCATCGGCACATCGAACTTGGCGTCGTGGGTGAGCACGCAGACAACGGTGCGGTCGTCGAGCCGGCCGGCCTCGTGGTCGGTGCGTAGGTACCGGTGCGGCCAGTCCACCACGACCTCGTGCGCGGAGGGGAAACGTGCGGGGGTAGCGAAGGTTTCGCGAGCATCGACGACGGTCACTCGGTAGCCGAGCTGCCTGCCGGTGCGGCTCAGCGCCCGAACGAAATCGTTCGCGCCTGCCAGGATCATCCGCGCGGGTGCCGCGAAGACCTGCACGAAGACCCGGGGGCGCGGGGAACTGTCCGCCTCGCACTCGTCGGCGCCGACGACGCCGCTGCGGCCCGCGTCGAGTAATGCGCGCGCGTCGCTGTCCACGCCGTGCCACGCATCGGAAGTGTTGCCGTATATCAACTTCCACTCCGCGGTGGTGTCCAGCCTGGTGGCCAGCGCGACCGGGTGGCCTGCCGCGATGTGCCGCCGTAGTTCGGTGAGTAGCGTCAGCTGGTCGGCGGTGATCCGTTCGACGAAGACCTCGATCTCGCCGCCGCAGGTCAGACCGACCGCGAGACCGTCGGCGTCCGCGTAGCCGAACCGGTCGGTCAGCGCCTGCCCGGTGACGAGCACCTGGCGCGCCGACTCGACGACCGCGGCCTCCACACAACCACCGGACACCGAACCGAAGACCGCGCCCGCCTCGGTGACGATCATCGCCGCACCCGGGTCGCGCGGCCCCGGACCGGTTGTGGCGACCACGCGGGCCAGCGCGACCGGACCCTGCCCCGCCAGCGTTGTCAACTGCTCGAGTATTGCGCGCATCGGCCCGGTTCCTCTCTCGAGCGGGCTCGCCGGAATTCGACCAACTCCCTCAGCCTAGCTATCGGTGAGCTATTCGACTGTGTGGCGAGCCGGTCGGTCAGGTCCGATTCGACGAGTCGTCCCTCCGCCTCGCGGGCAGCCGGGGCGTGTTGGCGGACGTGCAGCGGGAGCTTTCGGGAGTTGCTGCTGCCGAATTCTCTCGTATGGGACGAATTCGCGGCTCGCATCGCGCAGCGGTGATAGGCCCCGAGTGGTCCTGTGACGAACCTCGCATCGGAAATCCAGTACCGATAGTTGCGGTTAGATTGCCATTATGAGCTCGGTAATCGTCTGTCCGGGCAGCATGCACAACCGACTGCGGATTCCCTTGCTGAGGTAAGGCGGTAACTCGATGACCGACATCCGACCGATGGTGCGGACCTGGTGGCGACACCGGGTCGATTACCGCGTGCTGATCGAGACGCTCGAGCTCCATTCGGCGGTCGGCCCGTTGAAGGTTTTTCTCGGTTTCGGGGGCCTGGTGTCGCTGCTGATCACGGTGACGTTGGCGTTGACACATGGGGGATTGACCGGCCCGGCGGGGGTTACCCAGGACGTGGTCGTGGCCGTGCTCGACGTGTCGTGGACGTTGCGGTGGTGGTTTCTTCCGTGGCCGCGCGAGGCCGAGTCGCTCCTGCTGATCGCACTGGCCGACCTCGGCACCACCGCCAACAGCGTGATGGTTCAGGACCGCCTCATGGGAGCGTTCGGGATCGTGCTGCTGGTGACGATGGGAGGATATGCGGCTATCTTTCATGGACCTCGGGTCCTGGCCGTGCACATCGGCTGGTCAATGCTCGCCGTCGTGATAATCGCGACCCTGATGGTCACCGGCACGGGGGGAGATGCCCAACATGAGGGAGACCTCGCCCTGGCCGTCGGGGTCGTGCTGGCCAACTTCATGGTGGCCGCCGTTGTGCTGCCCGCCATGCATTTCGTGCACTGGCTGCTGCGGGTGGATTCGCTGTCGGACCCGCTGACCATGCTGTTGAACCGGCGCGGCCTCGACAGTCAGCTGTCGCGGTTCTTCGGATCCTGCGATCGTGGTGACGTGTATGCGGTGATGCTGGATTTGGATCGATTCAAATCCGTCAACGACACCTACGGACACTCCATCGGCGACCAGGTGCTGGTACGGACAGCCGACTGCCTGCGTCTGGCGGCCCCTGCCGGAGCGATCATCGCGCGTACCGGCGGTGAGGAGTTCGTCGTCGCGGGTTGTCTGCGGGACGAGACCATCGACGCCACGGCGGAACGGTTGCGCGGCGGGATCGAGACGATGCAGGATCTGCCCGTCCGGATCACGGTCAGTGTCGGGGCTGCCGCGTGCGAGGCGGCCCAACTGCACGACCACGACATCGAGAAGACCACCCGACATCTGCTGCGCAGCTCCGATGCGGCGATGTATCGAGCGAAACGCCTGGGCGGCAACGCCGTCGTGATAGCCGATCAGGACCAGACTATGCAGACCCCCTCGCCAACTCGCACTGCGGTCTCACCGTCCACATAGCGGCTCAGCCCGAGAAGCCATGGCGCCGCGAAATGTGCTGTCCGTCAACGACTTCCCGCACGCCGTGCAGAACGTGCCCGTCGACGGCACCCCGCCTGAACACACAATGCGGCTACCCTGGCCGCCTACATGGCCTCGGGTGCATGACATCTCGACATGCACGCTCTTGCCGGTGTGACGGGCTTCACATATCAATCCGATCGGTCGGATTGTTAGGCTCGCATGCATGAGGCGTGAGTTCTCGCAAGTGAATATGTGGTTACGGACCCAGCGGCTGCACCTCGACGATTACGACGTCACCTAGTACCACTCGGCTCTTCATGTCGTGAAACGACCGAACGTGATCGCGTCACAGGCGGTCGGCGAACCAGTCGGCGACCAGCTGCCGGGCGGGGTCGGAATCGTCCATGCTGCAGTGCTCGGCGCCGCCGTCCACACCGTCGAACACCACCAGTTGTTTGTCGCTGGAACCGGCGGCATCGATCGCCTGCTCGGCGTGCGAGAGCGGGATCATCGAATCGTCGGCACCGTGCACGATCAAGAACGGCTGGGTCAGGTGGGGCAGCGCTTCTGCGAGGGCGAATGCCTTGACCTTCTCGATCGCCTGCTCCATCGTCTCGGTGCCCATCACCCACGGTAGCTGCCAGAACGGCACCGGAGTGGTCTTCGACCGGGTCTCCCAGCGATGCTGCCACAGTTCGCCGTAGTCCCACACCGCTCCCCACGCGGCGCATGCCTTGATCCGGTGCTCGAACGCAGCGCCGCGCGGCGCGTAGTACCCGCCGAGACTGATGCCGAGCAGGCCGATCCGCTCCGGATCGAGGTCCGGACGGGTGACGATGTAGTCGACAATCGCGGAGGTGGGCACCTCGTAGTCCGCGCGGGACGCGACACCGCGCAGTCGCAGCGGCTCCCCGGTGCCCGGGGCGTCGACCATCAGACAGGCGATGCCCCGGTCGGCGAACTCCTCACGGATGATGCAGTACAGCAGCTCCTTGGTGACGTCGAAGCCGTTGTAGAAGATGACGACCGGAGCCCGGCCTTGCACGTCACGGGCCGGGATCAGCCAGCCCGGCAGGATCCCGTCGGGTGAGTCGATCTCGACGCGCTCGAGCGGCCGAGGCATGGTCTCGACGGCCTTTCCGAACGCCCCGAGCGCGAGCCGGTAACTGTTGGTCTTCGCCGGGCCCGGTGCGGTCTGGCGCTCCCCGGTCAGGTAGTAGTTCACCGCCCGCAGAAACCGCTCGGACGCGCTGCGCCGGTAGCCGCGACTCAGGTCCCGCTCCGCGAATTCGACTTGGAGCGCGCCCGCTTCGTCCCACGCCTTCGTCCACGCCTCGGGATCCGCTTGCGCCTCGCGCAAAGGGGCGAGCTGGCGGTCGATCTGACCCAATTGCCCGCCGGCCGTGATTGAAAGCAGCACAGCCGAGGACCACATGTAATTGTCCGGAAAGTAGCGGAACACGAGGCCTCCTTGACCGAATCGGGCTCTACCCAGCCGACGCTACCGGCCCGACATCACTCACAGGCCCAGCGTCACCGGCGGGTTGCTGCCGCGAACAGTCATCACCTGCCCATTGTCTTCGCCCGCAGGCCGGTGATCGTTCGTTCGACATCAACTGTCGTTGCGGTTCGCACTGGTTGACGACCCTGCGGGCGAGGCTGCGGTTGCTGTGTCCGGGTTCAGATTTCGTAGATCTCGTCGTATTCGAGTGTCGCGAGGTTCTCGATCACGAAGGGTAGGTTGGCGTCGATGTGCTCTCGGACGGCGTCGATGCTGGGTCCCTCGAGGAGGAAATAGAACCCTGGCCCGGCGGCGCGCCGGTAGGCAGATTTGATTAAACCCTCGGCCTTGAGATCGCGCATGACCCGCATCTCGTCGTCGAGGTGTGGTGCCAGCGCATCGGGGCGACTTATGGAACCTTTGGCGATCACGATCATGTGCTCTTCTCCTATGAGGTGTGGGTTTCGGTCCGAGATTCGGGCAGCTGAGCGTCAGGTCACCCGATGGTGTTATGTGGCGGGTACGACGAACAGGGAGACGTGCTCGTTCACCCAATCCTCGACCGAATGTGGGGGGTGGCCGGTCAGATCGAAGACGGTGGGCGAGGGCACCGCGAACACATTGTCGCGGGTGAGTGTGTCGACCCCGAGAAGCGCATCGACGAGCAGACCCGGCAGCCTGGCAGATTGCAGCACTGCGCGCTGCTGGGCTTCGGTTCGGTGCTGATACTCGACGGCCGTCCCGAGCGCTGCGGTGATGTATCCGGCGATCTCGTCCATGGTCACCGCGGTGGGTCCGGACAGATCGTAGATCTTGCCGGCATGGTGCTGGGGGCCTTCGGTGAGGATGACCGCCGATACCGCCGCCACGTCGCGGGTGTCGATCAGGGCGACCCGACCCGCCCCGGCATGCCCACCCCAGGCGGCGGACGGCACAAACTTGGCGGCGGCGGTCACGATGCCGTCGGTGAACGTGGTGGGACGCAGCACCGTCGCGGCGACACCCGTGGTGGCGAGGTAGGCGTCGATCTCGGTGTGCCACTGCAGCACGTTCGAGGAGTCGATGTGGGGGCCGCCCGCGCCGGCGACCGACAAATTCACCAGATACGGCACATCCGCACCGATTGCCGCGTCGATCAGGGCGATCTCGTCACGGACCTGACGCTCGCTGGTCCCATAGCTCATGTACGCCTTGTCGGAGCCGGTGAACCCCGCCCGCAACGTCGCGATGTCATCGAAGTCGACGCCCACGATCTCGACGTCGGCGTCACCGAAAGCGGTCCGGGCCGACTCGGGGTCGCGGGTCAGGACCCGTACCCGCTCACCGTCACGCACAAGCGCCTGAGTCAGGGTTCTACCGACAAGTCCGGTACCGCCGGCAACAGTAATCATGGTGAGCCTTCTTTCATCAGAGAGTGCAGCAGTGGTAATCGGCAGTGTTCTCGATCATCGTTTGGCACCTTTCTCGGGGAACAGCGCGGCTGAACGGACCCACAAGCCCCGTGTGATGGCTGTTCGAACACTGACCGCCGGAATTTGTGATGTCGCTTTCGACGCTAGGACGATGCGACGGTTCCCGGCGCTTGGATCAACCGACGTTGCGGTCCGTGCACAGTGTTGTGCAGACGATGAGTACTACCGATTGATGGACTCGCCCGTGGGCTCGGATCGCCGAGTGTTGGCTTGGTGGCGCCACTCCCGTGGCGACATGGCGTAGGCGTTTTTGAACATGCGGGTAAAGCTCGAGGGATCGACGAATCCCCATCCGCGTGCGATGGATGCGATCGGGGTGGCGCGAAAGGCCGGCGCGGCGATGTCGTTGCGGCAGCGTTCGAGGCGCTGTGTTCGGACCCAGTCGGCCAGGGTGATCCCGCTGGCGCCGAGAATGTTGTAGAGGTGACGCTCGGAAATGTAATGCGCGGCGGCGACTTGGGCCGCGGTGAGGTGCGGGTCGTGCAGATGTGCGCGGGCGTACTCGAGGATCCGTAGCGGCAGTGTCGCTTTCAGTGCGTCCTTGCCGAGTTCGGCGGCGTCGAGGTGGGTGGTGATGACTGCGCGCATCAGTTCGATGCTCGGTTCACTCAATGCCTCCGCGCCGGGCACCGTGAACAGGTCGGGACGCGAGGCGAGCCGGCGGAAGTAGGTGACGGCGACGTCTGTCACCGGATGACCCGGGCTCAAGGTCAGCGCCGAGACCCGCCGAATCGCGTTGTGGGGCAGTGCCAACCGGTCCTGCGGTATGCGAAAGAAATGCTGACGGAACCCGTCCGGATCCGACAACACGTAGGGCCGCGTAGAATCGAAAATCACCAATTCGCCCGGCCGTAAGACCGCTTGGCGGCCGCCCTGAACGACCCCGCTTTCGCCCGCCCACTGAAGTCCGAAAAAGATGCTGGGCCTCAGATCGTCATGCGCCAGTTGCGGGGTTCGTTCGGCGGAGACTTTATTGGACCGCACCGAGAAGATGGTCAGCTGCCCGAAATCGGTGATCGCGCCGACCGCCGCCGCGGGGCCTTTCTCGCTGGCGAAGTTGATCTCGACAGGGACGAAGTTCTGGGCGACCGTTTCACGAACGGCGTCGGCCCGGTCGGGCGCGGGGAGGGTGCTGGTATCGAGAAGCACCGTCATGGCTGCGCCTCCTTCTCGTGTTCGAGCAGCCGACTGCGTGCGGCGAGCCACTCCGACATTCGTCCGAACGGCCAGCAAGACCGAAGCCGATCCCGCGCACACAGGTCGGAGGCTGCCGATGATCCGACGCGGTGGTGCCGCGCTGACCGTTTGACCTTAGCCCCAACGGTATTGGTCAGTGATCTCGTCAAGCTTTGCGAGTGAGGTGCAAAGACTCGGTACGTCCGGTTGCCCGGGCGAGTCGGTAGGCGAGAAAGTTCGATACACCGATATAGCGCGCCTTGCCTGTTCTGACGATTGTGTCGAGGGCCTCGAGGGTTTCATCCAGCGGGGTCTCGGGATCGTCGAAGTGAAGTTGATATAGGTCGACGTAGTCGGTGCCGAGACGCTTCAATGATTCGTCGATGGCATCGAGAAGGTGCTTGCGAGAGCCGCCTTGTTGCCAGGGTGCGGGACCCATGGGTGCGCCCGCCTTGGTGGCGATGATGAATTGGTCTCGTTTGCCCCGAAGCCAGCGCCCGACGATCTGCTCGGCGCGTCCTGCGACGGCACGATCGGGTCCCATCGGGTAGATGTCCGCTGTGTCGATGAAATTGACTTCGGCATCGGCGGCTTTGTCGAGTACCTGATGGGCCGCGGCTTCGTCGGTCTGTGTTCCGAATGTCCCGGTGCCAAGGCACAGGCGAGAGACCGTCAGACCGGTACGACCGAATTTGGTGAATTGCATTGGTACTCCATCGGTAGACAGGTATGAGGCGTGAACTCGGCCCATGCGCTGATGGCGAAACGCTCGGCTTCGCGGTGGATTCGCCGGGGAGTCATGGGAAGGATTCCCCGCTTGGGTTCGAGGCCAGGAAAAGCGCCGCGTTCGCGACATCTTCGGTGTCAGAGCTGATCACGTTGACGCGAATCGTGCGGTCCCGCAAATCATTTGCCCAGGCGCGGTCGACTGATCGTAGCGCCGTCCTGATCGCCTCGTACACGCCGATGCCGTCGTTGCCCTTGGCATTCGGGTTCGACGAGTTCAGGATGATTGATCCGCCGTCGTTCAGTAACGGCAGCGCCCTCTGCAGGTGCTCTTGTGTGACTTCGCCGACCCGTGCGACGTCGATGACGGCGGCGTTGGCGAACACGACGTCCAGACGCCGGCCAGTGTCGGCCACCGCGGCGTAGAGCCGGTCGCGATGCCCGAGCTTGCTGCCATCACCCTGCACACCGGTGACGTTCTCGCCGATTTCCTCGACCGCCGCATCGAGTTCGGCCTGACTCCGTCCGTTGATGAAGACATACGCGCCCTCCTCGACGAACCGCTTGGCGGTGGCCAATCCGGTGCCTGTCGAACCGCCGGTGACTACGGCAGTCTTGCCCTCGAGAAATGCCATGATCATGCCTTTCGCTGGTTCTGGATGCACGGTCGAGAACTTCCGTTCCCGGGCAGCGTCTTTCACCGTCGATGAAGCGAGTCACGCCTGGAGGTGAGCTGCGAAAAACGTCTCGATCCGCATCCAGGCGTCTGTGGCCGAGTCCGGCTCTGGACCGATGCCTGCGACTCGCAGCAGTGGACGTAGGAGGCGGGGGCCGGTTTCGGCGTCGTTGAGGAATGAGTGGCTGGCCGGGGGATATTCCTTGACGTCGTGGATTACTCCGGCGCTGTGTAGTGCGGCATCGAGTCGGTCGGCCGCACCGCGAAGCGACGGGTCGCGGCCGCCGTAGCTGGCCACGATCGGGCAGGCACCGGCCAGCGTCTCGTCGAGCCGGCGGGGGAGCTGCCCGTAGTTGACAGCGGCGGCGTCGTAACCATCGCTGGCGCTGAGCAGCGCGAAGCCACCGCCCATACAGAACCCCATGACGCCGACCTGGCCGGTGCAGTCAGGAGAACCCGCCAGGTAATCCCGGGCGGCGCCGATGTCGGCGAAGGCGCGGCCGCGCCCGCGGATCATGGCGGTCATCGTGGCGACCAGGCATCGTGCGGTGCTACCCGCGCTGTACAGGTCGACGGCCAGGGTGAGGTAACCCAGACCGGCGAGCCGGTCGGCGTGGCCGCGCATGACCTCGTCGAGGCCGAAGATCTCGTGAATCATCACCACGGCGGGCCACGGACCGGTGCCCGCTGGGCTGGCCAGGTAGCCGTGAAGCGGTTGGGAGCCATCGCGGTCGGCGGCGAGGTCGGACAGGTCGATGTCGGTCATGGCTGGCTTCCTGCGGTTGGGCGGCGGGCAACGTATAGGGGCCGACGACGGCTGCGCGATCGAGCATCTGATCTACAACTTCCCCGTCCTCTGATCGTCATGGCTCTTCAGAAGGGTGCAGCCGGCTGAGGTGGTGATGCTCGATGGGGTGCGTCCGTGCCCGATTGCAGACGCATTGGACATCATCGGGGACCGGTGGTCGTTACTGGTGTTGCGCGAGATCGCGTTTGGTGTTCACCGGTTCAATGACATCATGCGCCACACCGGGATTGCTCGAGACCGGCTGTCGCATCGACTTCGCGCGCTGGAAGCCAAGGGTATGGTCGTACGCGAGCAGTACAGCGAGCATCCGCCCCGACACGAGTATTATCTGACCGAAGCGGCCGCAGCACTGGCACCGGTTTTCTCGGCTTTACGGGAGTGGGGCACCCAGTTCGTGACCAGTTGACCTCAGCCCAGGGTCTTCGCGATGCCTGAAGCGCCGGATTGGGCGGATCTGCTCTTCAACCCCCGCGACGCTTGCCGTGCTCGTCGATAATTGGCGCAGGTGCGGTATGGAGTGGGCGAGTGTCATCTCGGCATGAGCGCGTTTTCTCGGCTGCGGTCAAAGTAGGTGTGGTGTTGCCGAATTGTGCAGCTCCACGACCACAAGGGCCCCGCCTTCACATCAAGCGGCGCTGACACCGCAAGGGTGGGTGCACGCCGGGATCGCCTCCTTGGCAGGCGAATTCGGCGTACGAGGCGAGTCGGAGCCAGTGCCTGCCGATCGGCTCCGTCGATGATCCTGTGGCATTTGCAGTTACCGAACCACTGAGCCCGGGTTGCGGGACTACACCTCCACCAACCTCTCCGATCACTGCCCCGTTGTCTCCGGCGCCGGCTGGTCCGGCACCGCCGACCTCCGGGCGAGCAGAATACGGCTCGGCCGGAGATCGAAACCACCTGAGCCCCAGCACGTCTCCGGCTCGGCGAGGGTGTCGGCACCAAAAGCTGAGCCAACTCGGCGACCGGCGTAACCGGAGCCAACGTCGGGTATCCGGGATATGTCTCGCGGACGAACGTTCCCGAATGTCCCCTACCCCGACCTTGATCGACACGAATGCCCGTGCGGCGAGCGAGATTTCGGCGCGCGCCGGCGGTCGATTCCTGGTCTCATACCGGTATTGCCGGCGACGAATCGCTGCGCGTCTCTGGGAGGTCCCGCGTGGTCGGCAAGGCTGTGTTCATCTCGGTGGCCGTTCTCGTCGGCCTCACCATGGGTATGCCGGTGACGGTGGCCGACCCGGCCGCACCGGCACCGGCGGTGACGCCGCAGCCGCAGCAGTGGAATCCGCGCCCGGGTACGTTCGCGCCCACCGCCGGAGCTCGTGTCGTGGTGGGATCGGCGGCGGTGGGCGACGACGCTGCCACATTCGCCAGCGATGTGCGGTCCCTGACCGGGCTGGCGTTGCCGCTCACGTCCGGTCCGCCGCGGCCCGGCGACATCGTGCTGTCCACCGCGGCGCTCGGCATGCCCGCCGAGGGTTACACCCTGGACATCGACGACACCGTGCGCATCACCGGGCAGGATGCGACCGGGCTGTTCCACGGCGTGCAGACCGTCGAGCAGATGGTGCAGGCGGGCGGCGCCGGCGGGGCGCGGACGTTGCCGCGGGGCACGATGCGGGACTGGCCGGTGCTATCGGACCGCGGCATCATGCTGGACCTGGCGCGACATTATGAGACGGTCCCCTACATCAAGCGTCAGATTCGTCTCGCCGCCTGGCACAAGTTCAGCGAAGTCCATCTGCACCTGTCCGACACCGAGGGGTACCGGCTGCCCAGCCGGGCCTACCCGAACCTGTCGGCGCAGCAGCACTACTCGTTCGCCGACATCGCCGACATCGCCGTCTACGCGCAGCGCTATCACATCCGGCTCCTGCCCGAGTTCGACGTGCCGAGTCACTCGACGGCACTCATCGCCTGGGATCCGACCCTGGGCTGGAACTGCGGCGGAGGGGCTTTACTGAACATCACCAGCGACCACGTCACGCAGGTCGTCACCACCCTCATCGACGAGGTGATGCGACTGTTCCCGAACTCGCCGGTCATCCACCTCGGCGGCGACGAATATCCGTCGATCTCCGATCAGGCAGCCTGCACCGGCCTCACCGCGTACGCGCACGCACACCACTACGCCTCCACCGAGGACGTGTTCGTCGCGTGGCAGAACGCGCTCGCCGCACACCTGAAGGCGGCCGGACGCACGATGGAGATCTGGAACTGGTGGGATGTTGTCGGCACAGGCGGCACGATCACTCCCGACACATCCGTCATCGTCGAACCGTGGTACAGCAAGCCGGTCACCGACTACCCGGGCTGGAAGGTCGTGTCCGCACCCGATAACTACACCCGCGACTTCTTTCTCTACATCACCCCCAATGAGATGTCCGGCGCCGATTCCGAAGAGGTCGCACTGGCCGGTCGGTTGTACGACTCGTGGCGGCCCGCCACCGGGGCGGCGAACCTGCTCGGCTACGAGAGTCCGCTGTGGGGCAGCGACGATCCGTCCACTCGGCAATACGAGGAATGGTTCGCCGACCGGCCCTGGCCGGTGATCGCCGACCGGACGTGGGGTGGCAACAAGCTCGCCGACTCCTTCGCCTTCGAGGACCTGCTGGACCGCATCGGTAACCCGCCCGAGGTGTCCGACCCCAACCCGACCCGGTTCATCGCCCTGCACGGCACCCCCTACGGTGACGCCGGTACCAGCGGGCACCAGCCGGCCGCGGCATTCGACGGCGACACCGGCAGCTACTACCAATCGGCCGGCACCGGCAATGCCGGCATCGGCATCGATCTCGGTCCTGACCACGCCTCTCGCGTCACCGAGATCCGCTACGTCCCGGTCGACGACCCCGACCCGAATTGGCCCGCCTCGTACCAGCCGGGCGGCATGGACAACACGCTCAACACCATCGGCGGCCAATTCCAGGGCTGCACCAGCGGACCCGACACCGGTTGCGTCACCCTCGCCACCATCACCTGGCGTTCCGCCTACGACTGGCACCGGTTACCAGTGTCGGACAGTCACGCCTACCGATGGTTGCGCTACCTCGGCGCGTCCGGGAAAGACGTGAAGGTCTCCGAGATCCAGTTCGACACCACGCCGCCCGGCGATCAATCCATCACGATCGACCCGCCGAACGCCGGCGACGCAAGCGCCCAGGCCACCCTCACCTTCCGCAACGACGGCGACCAGAGCCTGCAGAACATCGTCCTGTCACTGACCGAAACCACCATCAGTGACCGCGAACCCCTCCCAACCGCACCGGCTTTCACCATCCCCCGCGTCGCTCCCCATTCGACCATCACCCGCACAATCCCACTCGGCGCCACCACAACCAGCGCAGTCTGGTTCAACGCGACCGCGACATACCTGCTCGACGGTGTCCCGCACACCGCACAAGACCTGCGTTAACCGCAAAGCGAGGGGTCTGTCCAGTAAACGGCTCTGGTGCACTTCCGGATAAGCTCGGTTCATGCGGGCAAGGGGATATATTCGCCGTTCGGTTTCGACCTGGCAGCAACCTGTTCCCCTGCCTGTTTCACCTGAGCGTACGGCAGTGGTTGATCATGTCGCCGAACGTATTTTGGCATTGGGGGACCATCGGCTGGCGGTCGGCGTCGATGGGTTCACCGCCTCCGGTAAGACGAGTTTCGGCCACGAACTCGCCGAACGAATCGCCCGTGCCGGGCGGCCCGTGTTGCGGGCAAGCCTCGACGATTTCAAGAATCCTTGGCGCGACCGGCATCTCTACGATCGTGAGTCCGGAGAGGGCTACTACCGCAACGCTTTCGATTATCCGCGGCTTCGGGCGTTGCTGCTCGAGCCGTTCGGCCCCAACGGTTCTGGTGAGTGTTCGCTGTGCGCGATCGACCCGCTGACCCAAATCGATCATTCCTCGGTGCGAACCACGGCCGCGGCGGACGCGGTGCTGATCGTGGACGGCGTGTTCGCGTTCCGGCCGGAGATCAACCAGTACTGGGACTTCCGCATCTGGCTCGAGGTGTCCGCCGAGATCTCGGTGTGCCGTGGCACCGTGCGGGACAACGACGAGGCGATCCACCGCGAGCGTTACCTGCCGGCCGAACGGATCTACCTGGCCGAGGTGCAACCCGTGCGGTCGATGGACGTCGTCATCGACAACTCGACCTTCGCGAACCCCCTGCTCATATAAAGGTGGTTCACCCGACTGACCGACTGCCCCAACGCGAGCCGCCGAACGTCCGGAATTGCCGCGGCCCGCGCGTTCGATCTGGCACAAACGTTGACCCGCAGTTGTTCTCGCGAACGCGCGCTCATAGCCGCATATCGCGCGTTCGTTCGGTCGCTGGCGAGACACTGATGAAGGTTGAATTGTCGACCTGATACGGCGGGGATAGCGGGATCCGTATGTGAGGCCGTTGGTGAGGGTGCGGTCGAGTTCGGCTCCGGTGAAGCCGTGGAGGCCGACATGCGGGGTCGCTGCCGCGGTGAGGACGGTACGGGCCTGGTAAATTTCGACGGCGGTGTGCGCGGATCCACTGTGGGATCGGTGAATTCCGACGTCGCGATCTTGCTTGACACAGGTGGCGCCCGGTTCGAGCCGCGCAGTGTGTGGTTAGCGCAGGGTGTTGCGGAGCAGGTTCGCGAAGATCTGGTTTCCGAGTGTGTGGGCCTGGTCCAGGTCGAGGACTTGGCCGGGGATGGCGGGGTGGTCGGCGGCCCAGGTGTCGGCGCTGGGGTGGTCGGTGAAGAAGTTGAGGTGGTTGCAGCAAGTGTCGGCCGAAGGTCCTTGCGCCGCTTGCGCTGCGACGAATACCACAGTGGTGGGCGGGTCGGCGGTGAGGTGCTGCCTACGCATGGTGATGGTGATCGGTGTGTGGGTTGTCGGGTCGGTGGAGGTGATGTCGATATCGGTGTCGAGCATGGCGGCCAGGCCCAGGGCATCGACTGCGCACATTGCGTGCACGGTCGGTCCGCCCGCGATCTGGACCCGGTGCGGGGTGGGTGTGGCCGAGAACGGGTAGGCCGAGGCGATCGCGCCTTCGTCGTCGAGACGGAGGGCGTCGGCATCATGGAGCCGGCGCAGCACCTCGGTGAGGGAGACGTCTTGCCCGGCAACCGTTTCCGACAGCTCCACCAGGGCGGGAGGGTGTCCCCGATCGGCGAAGCCATGCAGGATTGCCTGATGAACGGCCCGTTCGACGGGATCGGCCGAACACGTATCGCCGCGCCAGGCAGTCAGGGCCTCAGCCGCGGAGGTGTGTGGTGTCGAGAAACTGCAGCAGGGCGCGGTATCACCGCAGCCGCTGGAGTCACTGTGATCGGCGAGACCGAATGCCGCGCGCAGTGCGGACACCGTGGGAGCGCCGTCGAGTCCGTTGGTTGAGGGGTAGAGCCGACACGACAGGCTCGGCGTCAGCCCGGTTTCGGCGAACGGGTCACGGCCGTCGATCAGCAGTGTTGGCGATCCCGTCATTCCGGTGGCGGCGGCCTGTTCCGGGTCGGTCACGACACGATGCACGATCTCGACCGTGACCGGTTCCCCGGCGACGGCCCGGTGGATACGGTCCTCGAGCACGGCCACGTTCGGGCAGTCCGGGACCTGCAGGATCTCCAGTTTCATGGGTGTTGTCCTTCGTGCAGGGAGGTCAGGATCGGGCAGCGACGTTGGTCTGGTGGCCGCTGGCAGGTGGCGATCAGTTCGGTCAGCGACTGTTGCATGCGTTGCAGATCCGCGATCCGGGCAGCCAGTTGCGTCACCCGATCCCGCGCCAGGGTGCGCACCGCGTCGCAGTCCTCGGGCCCGCCATCGGCCAGATGCAGCAGGTCCTCGATCTCGTCGAGGCTGAAGCCCAGATCCTGGGCGCGTTTGACGAACCGCACCGTGGTGACCGCTTCGTCGGGATAGCTCCGGTACCCCGATCGGGAACGTGGCGGACGTGCGAGCAGACCCCGACGCTCGTAATAGCGCAGTGTCTGCGCGTTCACCCCCGCCCGCGCGGCCAGCTCACCGGTTCGCATGCCCCATTCTCAACCCTGTACTCAGGTACAAAGTCAAGAGCCGAGCAGCACGGTACTCGGCACATGAGCGCGTCCGGTCGGTCGCCCGGTGGTCGGTGCGTGCCGCGCGCTGAACGGTTCAGATGTTCAGTTGATGGTGGGGCTGCGGCGTTCGATGAGGATGACGTCGCGCCAGTGGCCGTGGTGTCGGCCGATGCGTTCGCGGGTGCCGATGATGCGGAACCCGGCCTTGGCGTGAAGATTCAGGCTGGCGGTGTTCTCGGGGAAGATCCAGGATTGGACGGTCCAGATCCCTGCGGTCTCAGCGGATTCCAGCAGCGCGGTGAGCAATGCCAGGCCGATGCCTCGGGCGCGGGCGTCGGGGTGGACGTAGACGGAGTGTCCGACGACTCCCGCGTAGGCGCAGCGGTCGGAGACCGGTACCACCGCGGTCCAGCCGAGTACTCGGCCGTCGTGGTCGAGAGCGACGAAGCGGTGCTCGGTCAGCTTGTCGGTGTTGAACTTCTCCCAGGTGGGTGCGGTGGTTTCGAAGGTGGCGTCGCCTTCGTCGGTGCCGAGCTGGTAGATGGCGAGTACCTGGTCGGCGTGTTCGGGTCGCATTGCCTCGACCCGAACCCCGGTTGTCGTGGTCATGCGGCCGACGGTATGCCGAGTTCGTCGAGCAGGCCACGGATGCGGTGTTCGATCTCGTCGCGAATCGGGCGGACGGAGGCGATGCCTTGTCCGGCGGGGTCGTCGAGTTCCCAGTTCTCGTAGCGGCTGCCGGGGTAGATGGGGCAGGCGTCGCCGCAGCCCATGGTGACGATGACGTCGGCGGCGCGCAGGATTTCCTCGGTCCACGGTTTGGGGTATTCGCGGGTGATGTCGATACCGACTTCGGCCATGGCTTCGACCGCAACGGGATTGACTCGGTCGCCGGGCTCGGAGCCGCCGGACCAGGCGAGGGCCGCGTCCCCGGCGAGGTGGGTGAAGTAGCCGAGTGCCATCTGTGAGCGTCCGGCGTTGTGGGTGCACAGGAACAACACGATCGGCTTACCGGTCAGGGCCTTGCCTTCGACCTTCGCCAGGGCTTGCAGGCGTTGGCGGGCGAAGCGTTCGGCCAGCAGCGGCAGGAAGTTGAGAACGGTGGCGCGGGTGGCGAATTGGTTGAACGACGAGTAGAGGAACTTCTCGATCGTCTCCACACCGAAGAACTCGGCGAACTCGCGCTGCAACCGCGTCGCCGCGGTCCTCAAGGCGAGTCGGTGGTCGATGGTGAGGGTGTCGCGCACTTGGTCGGCGTGCGCGAGCGGGTTATCGGTCATGGCGGTGCTCCGAGTTCAGTGCGGGGATGGCGGTGCGGGAGAAGCGGTTTCGTAGAGCGAGGGAGACATAGACCAGGCCGACCAGGACGGGGACCTCGATCAGCGGCCCGACGACCCCGGCCAGCGCCTGACCGGAGGAGGCGCCGTAGGTGGCGATCGCGACCGCGATGGCGAGTTCGAAGTTGTTGCCCGCGGCGGTGAACGCCATCGTCGTG
This sequence comes from Nocardia sp. NPDC051570, assembly GCF_044454005.1. Classification (NCBI taxonomy): domain Bacteria; kingdom Bacillati; phylum Actinomycetota; class Actinomycetes; order Mycobacteriales; family Nocardiaceae; genus Nocardia; species Nocardia sp. NPDC051570. The sequence continues at coordinate 240,807 of NZ_JBITDI010000011.1, forward strand.
GTGCGTGCGTAGCCCAGCCCGAGGACCGCACCGAGGAGGTAGCCGCCACCCCACATGAGCGCGAAATACGCCAGCAGCGGCAGCGCGATCCGCACGACATCGAAAGGTTGGGAGGTGATCTGGCGGCCTTGCAGGGCGAACAGGATGACGATCGTGAACAGCAGCCCGTACAGCGCCCACGGCCCGAGCCGCGGCAACAGCGTCGACTCGTACCAAGAGCGGCCCTTGGCCTTTTCGCCGAGGCGGCGGGTCAGGTATCCGGCCAGCAGGGGGATGCCGAGGAAGATCAAGACCGATTTGGCGATCTGCCATGGCGAGGTGTGGATCTCGGTCTGCGCCAACCCGAGCCGGCCGGGCAGCACCGACAGGTAGAACCAGCCGAGCACGGCGAACATGACGACCTGGAAGATCGAGTTCAGGGCGACGAGGACGGCGGCGGCTTCGCGATCGCCGCACGCGAGGTCGTTCCAGATGATCACCATCGCGATGCACCGCGCCAGCCCGACGATGATCAGCCCGGTCCGGTACGCGGGCAGGTCCGGCAGCAGCAGCCAGGCGAGGGCGAACATCAACGCGGGCCCGATCACCCAGTTCAAGATCAGGGAACCGACCAGCAGGCGGCGGTCGCCGGTGACGGTGTCGAGCCGGTCGTAGCGGACCTTCGCCAGCACCGGATACATCATCACCAGCAGACCGACCGCGATCGGCAGCGAGATGCCGTCCACCCGCACGGCCGACACCGCGTCACCGAGACCGGGGATCAACCGGCCCAGCAGCAGGCCCGCAGCCATGGCCGCACCGATCCACACCGGCAGGAACCGGTCCAGTGTCGACAGTTTGCCGACGACAGCGGGGTGTTCGGTGGTGGTCACGCAGTCACTCCCAATCCTGCTTCGATCGCCAACATGTGCGAGAGCCGTTGCAGCGCTGCGGGAACCACCCGGTAATACACCCAGGAGGCGCGGCGCTCGCTGGTCAGCAGACCCGCCTCCCGGAGCACCTTCAGGTGGTGGGAGATGGTCGGTTGACTGACGTCGACACCGTCGGAGATGTCGCACACGCATGCTTCCTGCCCGGCGCGGGAGGCGATCGCCGACAGCAGCCGCAACCGCACCGGATCGGCCAATGCCTTGAACACCCCCGCGAACTCGGCCGCTTCCTCGGCGCCGAGCGGCGGACGGACCCGGGACGTGGCCGCACACCCCGGTGAGGCCACGCTGGTCAACGACAACTCCGACTTCGACATGCATCGATATTGATCATTATCGATGTCAGAGGCAAACCAACATTCGGTGAACTCGCCTGCCCCGGGGTGGGTCAGCCGCAGCACGCCCTTCGGCGGCGGCCTCCTCTGGAGTGCCGCAGCACACCTGCACCGCCTCGACATCAGTGAGTTCGGGTGCGGTGCCGAAGGTCTCGCTGTCGGCCAGCACGGTGTAGACCTCCCAGCGCTCGGCGTCCGGCGCGGTGACCCACACCTTGTCCTGGGTGGCGAAACAACACGTGGTCGCGATCTGCTCCTCGGTGAACAGACCCGCCTCGGACAGGCGGCCGATCTCGTCGTGCACCTGCTTGGAGATCAGCGTGGTGGAGCGGAGCTTGCCGATGCCCGGCAGTGGCAGACGGGGTATCGGCAGCGTATGCCGCCCGTACGCGGCTGGAGTCGGCAACGCGGGAACGACGATGGTGGACGACGAGCACGCGGGTGCGGGCACGCCGGTGCCTGTTGGGCGGGTAGCGGTGTGCATGAGGGGTATGTCCTCACTTCTCGGGGCAAACTCGCTACGCGAAGGTGGTCCTACTACCGAATGTCGTTGTCAGAGGCCGTGATCAACTACGCTGTGGGTTCATGACAGTGGTCTACAACCTCGTGGTCGTTGCGCATCTGCTCGGGCTGGCCGCGGTGATCGGCGGATATGCCGTCGGGCAACCGGTGGTCAACGAGGTGATGGTGTGGGGTGCGCGGGCGCAGATCGTCACCGGGCTGGTGCTGGTGGGGATGGCCGATGGGATCGGGTCGCTGGATAAGCATCTGGTGATGGCCAAGATCGTGGTCAAGCTCGTGATCGCGGTGGCGGTGGCCGGGCTCGCGGAGGTCGGGCGCGCGGATGCCAAGCGGGGCAACGTGATCGCGTGGATGACCCATGCCGCGGGGATCCTGGCCATCGCCAACGTGTTCGTCGCGGTGCTGTGGAAGTGAGCGCCTCAGTGGATCGGTAGCGCCACGCCGTGCTCGTGCGGCGGGCGCGGGCCGTGGATGCGGCGTTGTGCGGCGGTGATGGGTCGGTCGTTGATGCTCGCCTCGCGGCGGCGCATCAGGCCGTGGGCGTCGAACTCCCATAGTTCGTTGCCGTAGCTGCGCCACCAGCGGCCGTCGTGGTCGTGCCATTCGTACTGGAACCGCACCGCCATCCGATCGCCGCGGAAACCCCACAGCTCCTTGCGCAGCGCGTAGTCGAGTTCGCGTTCCCATTTGCGGGTGAGGAATTCGATGATCTCGGCGCGGCCGGTGATGAATTCGTCGCGGTTGCGCCACACCGAATCCGGGGTGTAGGCCAGCGCCACCCGCTGCGGGTCGCGGGTGTTCCAGGCGTCCTCGGCCTGTTGCACCTTCTGCCGGGCGGCGGCCTCGTCGGTGAACGGCGGCAGGGGCGGGCGGGTGGTGTCGTCGATGGGTGTCATGCCGATGAGCATGCCGCGCACCGCCGCCCGGTGGGCGAGGCGGGGTCAGCCGCGGCGCAGGGCGAGCACCGGGATGGTGCGGATGCCCGCGGTCTTGTGTGCGTAGTCGGCGAAACCCGGAGAGCGCCGGGCCTGTTCGGCGTAGATCCGGTCGCGGTCGGGGCCGGTGATCTCGCGCACGGTGACCGGGTAGGTCTCGGTGCCGCGCTCGACCTCGCCCGTCCCGGCGGCGGTGAGGTTGTAGTACCAGTCCGGATTGGTGGGCGCGCCCCCCTTGGAGGCGAAGACGTAGATCAGGCCGGGATCCTGCTCGTCGGCCAGATACATCACGGGGCTCACCAGGTCCCTGCCGCTCTTGCGGCCGCGATGATGCACCAGCACCATCGGGGCGCCCTCGAACGGCCCGGAGACGCGGCCCTGGTTGGCCCGGAACTCGGTGATGATCCGCGTATTCCAGTCGTCGGCGCTCATCACCTCATACTGCAGTAACAGTCGCGCCGCAACCGTCCGACAGGCGGCGGGATCGGCGGAAGTGGTCGCCGCCGTACGCATTCGACCCCGCGCGGCAGGCCGTGCGGTGATGCACCGGCTGCGGGGCGGCATCGGCTGCTGAGCGGGCTCAGCTGTCGAACAACGTCTGACCCAGATAGCCGCCGGGCTCGGGTACGCCAGGCGGGAGGGCGAACACGGCCGAGCCGACGGGAGTGGTCCAGGTGTTGAGGGCGTCGAATTCGGCCAGACGACGCTGCACGGGCAGGTACTGGGTGTCGATATCGCGCTGATAGGCGGTGAACAACAACCCCGAATTGGAGGTCGCGCCGGGGGCGGGGGCGTCGTCGTAGTTGTAGCCGCGGCGCAGGAACCGATCGGTATCACTGGTATGGTGGGCGCGCGCGATATGCGAGGACGGCGGGATGACCGGGATGCCGTGCGCGTCGACGGCGGTGAAATCGGGTTCATCGAATTCGTGAGTCCCGGACAGCGGCGCGCCGCTGGCGATGCGGCGGCCCACGGTGAGTTCGCGGCCGTCGGCGTCGAGTTCGTCCCAGGTGTCCAGATGCATCGCGATGCGCCGCAGCACCAATGAGGTGCCGCCCGCCAGCCACGCCCGGGTGCGGCCATCGTCGAAGACGAGACGGTCGAACGCGGCGGTGCCGGGGGTGAGGTTGACGGTGCCGTCGACCTGACCCATGAGATTGCGCATGCTCTGCCCCTGCGGAGCGTCACGGAAGCCGCGCTGCACCCACCGCACCGACACCAGCGAGGTGACGCTGCGGCACAGCGCGCGTACCGCGTGCGCGACGGTGGTCGCCTCGTCCGCGCACACCTGCAGCAGCAGGTCCCCGTCGCAGAACGCCGGATCGAGCCGGTCGATCGCGAACGCGGGCAGCGGCGAAAGCCACGGCGGGCGCGCCGAATCCAGGCCCGCGACGGTGAACAGCCGCGGCCCGAATCCGACGGTGACCGTCAGGCGCGCCGGACGCGCCGCCAGTTCGGGTTCGGTAACGGCCAGGGCGGGCCGGCCCTGGGTCAGCCGCGCGGCGTCGCCGGTCCAGATCTTCAGCACTCCGACGATGTCCTCGCGCCCGACACCGGGTTTCACATCCAGGGCGACGAAGCTCGCATGCTGTTGCGGCGCGGTCGTGATCCCGGCCTGATGCGGGCCGTGGAACGGCTCGGTCACCGGGGGATGCTCGTGCGCGGTGAGCCGGTCGGCGCCCCAGGCGATTCCGGCCACCCCGGCGGCGGCCGCGCCGCCGCCGAGCAACCGCCGCCGCGACAGTCGCGGCTCAGCCACCGTGGGCGGGGGATTCGGCGGGAGCGTAGTTCTCCTTGTTACCGGCGAAGTCGCGCACCTGCGCGGTGAACGTCCGGGCCGACCCGTCGGCGAACTTCACCGTGATCGGGGTCTGCGATCCGGTGCGCAGCGGTGCCACGAGATCCAGGAACATCAGATGGTCGCCGCCGGCCTGCAGGGCGACGCTGCCGTGCGCGGGGATCACCAGTCCACCGGCCTTGGGCCGCATGGTCTTCGATCCGTCCGCGTCGACGGTCTCGTGGATCTCCATGCGCGCCGAGGCGGGACTGGTCGCGTCCACGATGCGCACCTCGCGGTCGCCGGAGTTGGTGAATCGCGCGAACGCGGCCGACATGCCCGAGTCGGCGGCTTTGACCCACTGATCGGCGACGGTCACCGAATCGGCCTGCGGCCCGGATTCGGTGGTGGCGGACGAACATCCGGCCACCAGCAGTGCCGTGGCCGAGGCGGCGGCGAATCCGGCCGCGCGGGAGGTGAGGGAGGGCATGGGGGAGCTCCTTGTCGAGAGAATGTGGGGGACAGTCACCATCGGCGGCTCGGTGCGCGGGCGATGGTGGCGATGCGCACGTGGGCAGAGCGCGCTCGGTGCCGCGACGTATTCGACGATGCGCGCGCAGTGCGACGAACGGATCCACGACATGCTCACCGGATACTGCTGCTGTGTTGCAGAGAGGATCCCGCCGATCTACCAGTCGCGCTCAGCGCGCCGTCACGAGCACCGCGCGAACCGCCCGGCAAACCCCTCGCGCATGCCCAGCGAGAATCGGGCGAACTGCCCGACCCCCTTCGCGCATGTTGCTTACGGGAGAACCGGAATCACCGGATGGTGCGACGACACGAACACCCACGGCGGCCCCCGCCACCGCAGACCCACACAATGCACCCGCTGCACGACCACACGCACTGCCGACACGCACACGATGCGCCCGCGCCGCTCGACCGTGAACCAGCGCACGAGCGCGACCACGATCCGCCGCATCCGCGCCGACACCCGCCCCAGCGCGACCTCCGCGCCGCGGATCACCAATGCGCCCACCGCGATCGCGACCAGATGCGCACCCAGCATCGCCGGACTCATCGCCGACCCATGCCGATGCGGACCCGAAACCGCCAGCGCCGCATGCCCGATCACCTGACCGCCCGCCAGCGATATCACCAGCAGCCCCAGTCCGCCCCGCCCGGTCGCCACCACGACACCGATCAGCGCACACGCCGCCATCAGCAGCGTCAGCGACGCCGAACCGACAGCGACCGGGCCGCCGCCGAATCCGTGCGCGGCGATGCTCACCGCCCCCGACGCCGCGCCGACGGACGCCCCGCGCAGCCGCGCCGCAGAGTCCGCCGATGATCGCACCGGCTCATCGTACTGATCACAAGATTCGGGCAATTGCCCAGGTTTGTCCGTTCCCGGTTCAGTCGGCCACCGACACCATCGGCGCCAGCAGCGGCCGCTTCGCGGTGACCCCATTGCCCGAGGAGATGCCCCGCACCCGCCGCGCCACCCACGGCACCATATGCAGCGCCGCCCACCGCAACTCCGCGACCATCGCCTCGGCCGCGGTGCGCGGAGACGGCGGCATCGGCGACCGCCACGTCCCGTCGGCGCCGGGCAGCCCCAACGTCTCCGCGACCGCCCGCGCCACCAGGTCGTGACCGAGCGGATTGAGATGCAACCGGTCATCGGCCCACACCCGCCGATCGGTCGCGGCCGTCACCGGTTCGAAATCCACCAGCACCACACCGGGCCGGCGCGCCAGCTCACGGATGCGCGCGTTCATCGCCCGCACCCGCGCCGACAGTGGCCGCACGATCGGCGCGACCCCGCCGATATCGGGGAAGGTGAAGGTGATCACCCACGCGCCCGCCGCGGTCAACGCCTCGAACATCGCCTCGATCTCCGCGAGCACCGCCTCCTGATCGAACCGCGGCCGGATCAGATCGTTCATCCCCGCCACCACCGCCGCCAGATCCGGCGCCAACGCCAGCGCGGGCGCGAGCTGCTCGTCGCGGATCTGCGCGGCGCGGCGGCCGCGCACCGCGAGATTGGCGTAGCCCAGTCGCGGATTCACCCCGGCCAGCAGCGCCGCGAGCCGATCGGCCCAGCCCACATGCCCGCCCGCGGCGTCCGGATCGCCGATGCCCTCGGTCTGGCTGTCGCCGAGCGCGACGAAACGAGTGAACGTCTGCGCCGCATGGTCATCCGGCCTCACATTCGCCTCCTGCGGATCGGCCCTGGCGAGGTAATCGTATTCGCGTCCGCGCCGTGTTCGCATCCTGGGCGTGCACACGAGATCTCCACAACTGCCGCGAACCATCTCCACCGGCGTTGCCTAAGGTCAGTGGCATGGAACCGATGCCGCAGCCGACCCGGGCCCGACGCATCCTGGTGGTCGAGGATGAGCCCACGATCGCCGAATCGGTCGCGGCTCGCCTGCGCGCCGAGGGATTCGCCGTCACCGTCGCCTGCGACGGCCCGGCCGCGGTCACCGCCGCCGACACCGAACAGCCCGACCTGATGGTGCTCGATGTGATGCTGCCCGGATTCGACGGACTCGAGGTGTGCCGCCGCGTGCAGGCGCGGCGGCCGATGCCGGTGCTGATGCTCACCGCCCGCGCCGACGAAACCGACCTGCTGATCGGCCTCGGCGTCGGCGCCGACGACTATCTGACCAAACCGTTCTCCATGCGCGTACTCACCGCCCGCGTGCACGCCCTGCTGCGCCGCGTGGACCGCAGCGCCGAACCCGCCGCCACCGTCGTGGTCGGGCAGCTGCGCATCGACATCGATCAGCGCCGGGTATGGCGGGCCGAGCGCGAAACCCAGCTCACCCCACTGGAATTCGATCTGCTGGTGTATCTGGCGCGCCGCCCCCGCGCGGTACATCCGCGCGAACGGCTGCTCGACCAGGTGTGGGGCTGGACCGACGCCTCGGGCACCCGCGCGGTCGACAGCCATATCAAGGCGCTGCGCCGCAAACTCGGCGCCGACCTGATCCGCACCGTGCACGGTGTCGGCTACGCCCTGGAGGTCCGATGAACACCGCCTGGCGCCTGCCGCGCCCGCTGGATCCGGTGCGCTCGATCAAACTGAAACTCGCCATCCTGATGGTGTGCTCGGGCGCGCTGGCCTTCGGATTCTTCAGCCTGAAAATCGGCTGGCTGCCGCCGCGCACCACCCTGGCAGCGCTGCTGATCGCCCTGATCACCTCCCAATTCCTCGCCCACGGCATCACCCGCCCGCTGCGAGAGATGACCGCCGCCGCCGCGCGCATGGCCCACGGCGACTACTCGCTGCGCGTGCGCGCCACCTCCCGCGACGAGGTCGGCCGCCTCGCGCAGGCCTTCAACCGGATGGCCGCCGACCTCGCCACCGCCGATCAACAGCGCCGCGACTTCATCGCCAACGTCTCCCATGAACTGCGCACCCCGATCACCGCGCTGACCGGACTGCTGGAAAACCTCGTCGACGGAGTGTCCCGCCCCGATCCGGCGACACTGCGCACCGCCCTGGCCCAGACCGAACGACTGGGACTGCTGGTATCGGAACTGCTCGAGCTGTCCAGCATCGAAGCCGGCGCGGTCGTCCTGGACCGCGAACCGATCCCCGTCGCGGATCTGATCACAGAGGTCATCGCCGAGGCCGAGGTCACCGCCGCCGTGCTGGGCCGCGGTGTCCGCTTCGCCACCGACCTGCGCCCCGGGCTCATCGTGCACGGCGACCGCGCGCGGCTGCATCAGGTCCTGCTCAACCTGCTCGACAACGCCGCCCGCCATGGCCCGACCGGCGGCACCGTCACCCTGCACGCCGACCAGGGCCCCGGCCATACCCTGCTCGAGGTTCACGACCAGGGCCCCGGCATCCCACCCGCCGAACGCGACCGCGTCTTCGAACGCTTCACCCGTGGCGGTCGCGCCGACGGCGGCGGCACCGGCCTGGGCCTGGCCATCGCCCGCTGGATCGTCGAACTGCACGGCGGCGCCATCGCCGTCACCGACCCCGGCTCCCGCATCCGCCTCACCCTGCCTCACCACTGAAAGCCCTTCCCCCGCAACCCGGACCGTGCCCTGGTCCCCGGGTCGATCCCGCACACCCTCAGGAGCCCTGCCATGCCCACCGAACCCGACCCGACACCCGTGACGCCCGGGAACCCCGCCCAGCGCGCGTTCGATACGGTCGCCGCCGTCACCACCGGCCCCGCAGCCGACCACGGCCTCGCCGAGTCCGCCCCAGCCGCATCGGACTCCGCCGCCGTTCGCGCGCAGGCCGACCCGGCTTCCGGTAACCCGGCCACCGCACCGATCACACCGAATCCCGCCGCGCCGCGGCCGTTTCCACCGCGCTCGGCGCAGGTCGTCTTTCCGCGCGGTGTCGTGTCCGCCATGGTCGTCAGCGCGGTCGCGGGCGCCGTGCTCATTCCCCTCGACAGTCCGGGGATCGGCTGGTTCCTCGCGGCCGCGATCACCACCGCCGCGATCGCAGCGGTGGACCACCTGGCCCGCCGCACACCCGCCGCACCGGGCAAGGCCATGGAATCCCGCGTCCGACACCCCTATCGAGCCCGCTGGTGGTGGGCCGCACTGACCGTGGCGCTGCTGTCGGTCGGGGTGATCCGCGCGTCGGGCTGGCTGTTCGCCTGCTGCCTGCTCGCCGCGCTCACCACCGCCTCGATCACCCTCGTCGGGCGGCGCTCGGCGACCGGACTGTGGTTCGACGTGCTTGCCGTGCCGCTGTCGGCACTGACCATGCCGCCCTGGCTGATTCGAGGACTGGGCCACCACACCGGCAGGGCCGCGGCCACCCGCGCCCGGCTCGGGATCTCCCTCGCCGCGACCGCCGGACTGCTGCTGATCTTCGTTCCACTGCTGGCGGGTGGGGACGCACTGTTCGCTCGATTACTGCGCTCGGTCGCCCCGGAATCCGACGCCTCCTCGGTGACGCGCTGGATCGTCGTCGGCGTGCTCGTCGCCGCGATCACCGCCGGATCGCTGTATCTGCTGGCCGCCCCGCCCGTCGCCGCCGACACCACCCCCGCTCCGCGCGCACTGCGCTGGCGCACCGGCGAATGGGCCCTGCCCGTCGGCGCGCTCACCACCCTGTTCGCCCTGTTCGTCGGTGTCCAGCTCACCGCCCTGTTCGGCGGCGGCGACTACGTCCAGCGCACCGCCGGACTCACCTACGCCGAATACGCCCGCAGCGGCTTCTGGCAACTGTCCGCCGTGGGCATCCTGACCCTCGCCGTCATCGCCGCCGTGCTGCGCTGGGCCGCCACCGACACCGCCGCCCAACGACTCTGGCTGCGCGCACTGCTGGGCGGCCTCGGCGCACTCACCCTCACCATCGTCGCCTCGGCCCTGTCGCGCATGTGGACCTACCAGCAGGCCTACGGCTTCACCGTGCTGCGCCTGCTCGTCTCGGCCTGCGAAATCTGGATCACCCTGCTGTATCTGATGATCCTGACCGCCCTGATCGGACTGCGCCGCGCCTGGCTGCCCCGCGCCGCCGTCGCCACCGCCGCACTCACCCTGCTGCTGCTGGCCGCCGCCGACCCCGAACGCCTTGTCGCCGACCGCAACATCGACCGCTGGCAGGCGGGCAAGGACCTCGATATCGGCTACCTCAGCGGTCTGTCCGCCGATATCGTCCCCGCCGCCGACCGGCTCCCCGAACCCCTGCGCACCCAACTGCTCGACCCGATCCGGGCCCGCGCCACCGACCATCGCTGGCAAAGCTGGACCCTGGCCCGCACCCGATGACCACCCACCCCGTCCCGCCGCGACGTCAGAGAATCTCCAACTCCGCCTCGCGCAAATCCTTCGGAAACACATACCGCCGCAGCGCCCAGAACCGGAACACCATCGCCAGCAACACACCCAGAATCTGCCCCGACACGAAGTTCGCCAACGCCTGCGTCGGCGCACTCACCCGCGGCACCCGGATATCGAACACATACAGCGACACCGCCTGCGGAATCAACGTCACCACGATCGCCAACCCGCTCACCGCGAAGAACAACGCCGCCTCATGATGACGCTGCCGCCCGCCACGCGCACTGAACGACCACTCCCGATTCAGCACATAGGACGCGATCGTCGCGATCAACACCCCGAATGCCCGCGCCGTCAACGGCTTGTCCTGCAACACCGTCAACTTCAGGGCATACACGATCCCCGTATCCACGAACCAGGTCGCCGCACCCACCGCCGCGAACTTCAACAACTCCTGATGCCGAAGCAACACATCGCGATACGACCCCGGCAATCGATCGAGTCCCCACTGCACCAACGACACGTACGCCACCATAGCTCCGCCCACCGCCCCCGGCACGCCGACTCTCCCCGGTCAGCCCCGCCCGAATCGCCTGCCCCATCGCCGGACTCCCCGTATGTCCGGAATCCTCGATGATCCGCCACCGCGCCGACGACCACACCTGGATCCGCTGCCCATCACCCACCTCGAGCAGGCCTCGGTCAACCGGCTCGATCTCCGCAAACAGCTCGGTGCGAACGGAATTCACCCACCGAGTGTGCCAGCTACCGCGACCGCGCGGGCAACCCCACCAACTCCGCACTCACCGCCGACAACCGATCACCCACCGCATCATCCTGCGCCACCCGCGACGGCGCCTTCACCCGATCACCCTGGAAATAGCATCCGGTCACCGCACCCAGATCCGGATCCGTCGCCAGATACGTCAACCGCTGCCCACCCTCCTCCGACGACACCATGAAGATCCGCTTCACCACCCCCATCACCGGCCGCGCGAACCACGGCGCCGCATCCCAGATCCCCGTCGCCACCGCCCCCGGATGAAACGCGTTCGCCGTCACCCCCGTCCCCGCCAACCGCCGCGACAACGCCCGCGCATACAGCACATTCGCCAACTTCGACCGGCTGTAGGCCTTCTGCCCCGAATACCCCCGCCGAAAACCCGGATCCTCGAAATCCATCGTCGCCCCGAAATGCATCACCGACGAGGTGAACACGATCCGCGCCGACCCACTCGCCACCAACCGATCCAATAACAACTCCGTCAGCAGAAACCCACCCAGATGATTGGTCGCGAACGTCGACTCCACTCCGTCGACCGTCTCCGACCGCCCCAGGAAGAACCCACCCGCATTGTTGACCAGCACATCGATGCGCTCATACCGGTCCAACACCTCCCCGGCCAGCCGCCGCACCGAATCCTGCGCCGCCACATCACATTCCACCGTATCGACCGCCCCGGCCCCCGCCGCCCGCACCCGCTCCGCCGACACCGCCAACTTCTCCGGATTACGACCCACCAGCACCAGCCGCCCGCCCCCCGCCGCGATCTGCCGCGCCGCCGCCAGCCCGATGCCTGATGTCGCCCCCGTGATCAGGATCGTCCTCATACCCCAACACCATGCCAGATCCCCCCGCCGCTGTCCTGCCACCCGCACAGCCCCCCACCCGACCCCTACCCGAACACCGTGGCCCCCAACGATCACCGACACCCGGTGGGTGATCACCTTCACCTTCCCGATATCGGCGGGGTCGCGCCGATCGTGCGGCCGCTGTCGGCGCGAGTGTGTCGGGCGAATTCGAGATCCCTCGATCAATCCCCGGGACGCAACGCGGCCAGCAGCCGAGGCAGTCCGCCCGGTGCGGCAGCCAGTTCCGGAGTGAGGGCCACGGCCAGCACCACCGTCGTGACACCAGGATGCAGATAGCGCAGGATGCGTTCTCGCAGTTCGGCCGGACTACCGTGCAACCACAACCGATCGATCAACTCGTCCGGTAACGCCTGCGCGGCCCGCAGCCGATCACCCGCGGCGAACAACTCGGAGGAGGCCCGCAGCGCCTCCCCACGCCCGCGCCACGCATGGAACGCCTGATAAGGCTCCTGATTGAGAATCCAGCCGAGGAAGCCACGACCCGCCCGCCGCGCCGCATCCGCATCGGTCGTGGGACAGACGAACAGCTTCACCACGGTCTCCCGATCCGGAAAAGGCCCACCGGCCGCAGCGATGACCTCCGGCACATCATCATCGGTGAGCAGATTCAAGATCGCACCATCGGCCTCCTCATAGGCCAACCGCAGCATCCGCGGCCGCAACGCACCCACAATGACCTTCGCACCGCACTCGGCGAGCAAAGGTCGCACCGCACCGACCGTGCGCCGCACAGTATCCAGCGGCGCGCGGTGGGGGATCCCGTTGAGAGTCGTCACATGCTCCGGGACCGAGGAACCCACCCCGAGCACGACACCTCCGCCCGCCAGTTCGGCCAACCCCGCAGCCGTGTAGGCGAGCACACCGGTGCCGCGGGTTTGCGCGGGAACGACCCCGACACCGACGCGCAGCCGGGGCTGCCACGCCGCCGCGGCGGCCAACGGGGTAAACGCATCGATCACACCGCCTTCACCCGTCCACACGTCGGAATATCCCAAATCCGGCATCGCCTGCACGGTTTCCCGGTGTTCTCGCAACGCCACAGCAGGAAGCGGAAGGTTGACGCCCCAGCGAAGCGGCAGTTTCGGCGATGCCATCGGCAGTACCCCTCGGGCGCGGGCGAACGCGCTACGCAATCGGCACGCGGTTCCTTCGACCGGGCAGCCCAGGGAATACCCTAGCGGCGTCGACGGTATCGGGAACAACACGACGAACGATACTGTGCCCCACCGGATATCGGCGAACCTCTCCACGGCCACCGACCATCAGACCGCACCGGCTACCGTCGGCCACGTGCACCTCGAACTCGTCACCCTCATCGTCGACCAATACGACCCCGCCCTCACATTCTTCGTCGACCGGCTCGGGCTTCGACCTCGTCGAGGACTCACCCGCCCACACCACCGACGGCCGCCCCAAACGCTGGATCGTCGTCCGCCCGCCCCACGCGCACACCGGCATCCTGCTCGCCCGCGCCGACGGCGACCGGCAAACCACCACAGTCGGAAACCAGACCGCGGGCCGAGTCGGCTTCTTCCTGCGTGTGGACGACTTCGACGCCGCCCATCGCCGAATGACCGACCGCGGCATCGAATTCGTCACCGCCCCACGCGACGAACCCTACGGCCGCGTCGCCGTCTTTCTCGACATCGCGGGCAACCGCTGGGACCTGCTCGGACCCGCCGAATCATTACCTCGCGAGTAATCGTCGCGCCCACCACCGCTCCGTACGATCGACCACGTGCCAACCCAGAACGCCGGCCATCTGATTCGCCACTGGCGGGTCAACCGCCGCCTCAGCCAGCTCGAACTGGCCGGGCGCGCCGAAACCTCCGCCCGCCACCTCAGCTTCATCGAAACCGGGCGCGCCACCCCCAGCCGTCAGATGATCCTGCACCTGGCCGAACACCTGGAAATCCCGCTCCGCGAACGCAATCGAGTACTGCTGGCCGCCGGCTACGCACCCGTCTACGCCGAACCCGCCCTCGACACCCCGCAGATGGCCTCCGTACGCACCGCTCTCGCGCAGATCCTCACCGGTCACGAACCGTTCCCGGCCCTGGCGGTCGATATGAACTGGAACATGGTCGACTCCAACCGCGGTATCGGCCTGTTCCTCGATGGCATCCCCGCCGAACTACTCACCCCACCGGTCAACGCGCTACGCCTGAGCCTGCACCCCGAGGGCATGGCCCCCCGCATCGCCAACCTCGCCGAATGGCGCGGCCACCTGCTCGAACGCCTGCAACGCCAGATCGAGATCTCCGGCTCCACCGAACTCGCCGCACTGCATCGCGAACTGTGCGACTACCCCGGCGGCGAGCAGCCACCCGGCCTCCCTGAACCCGAACAGGCCGTCGTCCCACTCCGCCTGCGCCACAACGGAACCGAACTGGCCTTCCTCAGCGCCATGACCATCTTCGGTACCCCGATGAACATCACCGTCGCCGAACTGGCCATCGAATCGTTCTTCCCCGCCGACCCCGCCACCGCCGAATTCCTCCGTCACCGAGCACAATCGGAGCAATGAGCGATCTCGCGCCCCGGCTGCGGGCCCTACTCGGCACTCCCATGTCCGCCGTCACCGACCTCGGGCACCGCCACGCCTGGACCCTGCACCGCGCCCGGCTGGCCGACGGCCGCGACATCTTCGTCAAAACCTTGGACCCGCACCGGCTCTCGGATGCGGGCCCGGCACTGACCGCCGAGGCGGCCAGCCTGCGCTGGCTGGGGGAGGGCGACATCGATGGCCTGATCCCCGAGCTGCTGGCGGCCGACGCGACGACCCTGATCCTGCCGTGGCTGCCCGAGACCGCACCCACCACGTCGGCGGCCGACCGGCTAGGCCATGCGCTGGCCGAGTTACACGCGCGCACACCCGAATCCTTCGGCGCACCGTGGCCCGGATTCATCGCCTCACTCCCACAGGACAATTCACAGCACACAGGGGAGTGGGGGAGCTGGTACGCCGAGCATCGCCTGACCCCGCTGCTGTGCCTGGCCGCACCGACGCTGGGGGAGGAGGGCGTGCGCCTGATCGACCGCGTCATCACCGGAATCGACGCCCTATCCGGTCCGCCCGAACCGCCCGCGCGCATCCACGGCGACCTGTGGTCAGGCAATATCCGCTGGACCGCGCAAGGCGCGAGGCTCATCGACCCCGCCGCGCACGGCGGCCACCGCGAAACCGATCTGGCCATGCTGACCCTGTTCGGCGCCCCACATCTCGACCGCATCCTGGCCGCGTATCAGGAGACCGCACCGCTGAAAGAGGGCTGGCGGCAACGCATTCCGCTGCATCAGCTGTATCCGCTGCTGGTGCACGTCGTGCTGTTCGGGGGATCATATCGGGCAATGACCCTCGATGCGGCGCGTGCGATGGCCGGATAAGGATCCGTTCCGCCTGAACATCCTCCCGCGTTGTGACCATATCGCAATGTAGATATGCGCATCTAACAATGTATTGCCTTCATGTCGAACAGACTCGTCTCGGTCGAGGTGCGTCCACAAACAAGCCAGGACCAGGGGGGAGCAGCGCGCCCGCGGTCGGATGCGACCGCGGGCGCGCTGGGTCTGATCACCGACTTCCTCACTCGCGCGGGCGAGCTGCAGCTGCGGCATGTGCGCAGGCTGCGCGCTCGATAGGCCCGCGCGGGGAAGTAAGGAGCGTGTGGCGGGTCGGCTAACCTCGGGTCAATGCAGGTGCAGCGGATACATCATGCGGCGATCATCGCGTCGGACTATGCGGTCTCCAAGGCGTTCTATACCGAGGTGCTGGGGTTTCGCATCGTGGCGGAAAACTATCGGGCGGAACGGGATTCCTACAAACTGGATCTGGCGTTGCCGGATGGATCGCAGGTAGAGCTGTTCTCGTTCCCCGACCCGCCCGCGCGGCCGTCGCGGCCCGAGGCGTGCGGGCTGCGGCATCTGGCGTTCGTGGTGGCCGATGTGGGGGAGGCGCTGCGGGAGCTACGGGGTAGGGGAGTGCGAACCGAGGAGGTCCGGGTCGACGAGTTCACCGGGAAGCGGTTCACGTTCTTCTTCGACCCCGATGACCTGCCGCTGGAGCTGTACGAACAGTGAGCCGGAAGTAATACTCAGTAGGAAATGGCGATATGCGTATCAATGCATGGTTTGGACACCTGCAACCTTATGTCGCATCACCTCCACACGAACCTCACCAACACACCGATCACCAATTGCCATAAGGGGCTGCGCGGGTGGGTCCCAGGGGCCTGCGGCGGCGGAAGACCGGGCACATACGATGTCCGAATGACCACAGTGCTGTTGAATACGTCAGCGGGGGATATCACCCTGGAGTTGGACGAAGCCAAGGCGCCCAAGACGGTGGCGAACTTCGTCGAGTACGTGAAGTCGGGCCACTACGATGGCACGATCTTCCATCGCATCATTTCCGGATTCATGGCGCAGGGCGGTGGGTTCACCGCGGAGATGCAGCAGAAGCCGGCCCCGAAGAAGGTGGAGAACGAGGCCGCCAACGGCCTGCGCAACGATAAGTACACCGTGGCGATGGCCCGGACGTCGGATCCGCATTCGGCGAGTGCGCAGTTCTTCATCAATACCGGCAACAACGATTTCCTGAACTACCCGGGCCAGGATGGTTGGGGTTACGCGGTTTTCGGCAAGGTCTCGGCCGGTACCGATGTCGTGGACGCGCTGAACGGCGTGAAGACGACGTCGAAGGCGGGCCACGGTGATGTGCCGGTGGAGCCGATCACGATCGTGTCGGCTCAGCTGGTCTGAGTACGCGCGGCCCTGGCCGCCGTAGTCGTTGCGGCGGGCCCTTTCTCGCGGTGACAGTGCGAAGCCCCGGCCGGTATGGCCGGGGCTTCGCGCCGTATTACGCCTCGAGTACGCGGGGCTTGCGGTTGATGACCGGTGGCAGCACCGACCAGGGGAAGTTGATCCAGCGGTCGGTGTGTTTCCACACGTATTCGCAGTCGACCTCGGAGCGCGGTTTCTGGTAGACGACCGCGCAGCGGACCTCGGCGACCTTGTCGGCGCAGAAGTCGCGCACGAGTTTGAGGGTCGCGCCGGTGTCGGCGACGTCGTCGGCGACCAGGACGCGCGCGCCGGCGAGGTCCACGGCCGATGGGACGGGCGGCAGCATGACCGGCATGTCGAGGCGCTGGTCGATGCCGGTGTAGAACTCGACGTTCATGACGTGGAGGTTCTTCACGTCCAGCGCGTAGCCGAGGGCGCCGGCGACGAACAGCCCGCCTCGTGCGATGGACAGGATGAGGTCGGGTTCGAAGTCGTCCGCGGCCACTTGTTCGGCCAGTTCCCTGCTCGCTGTGCCGAACAGCTCCCAGGTGAGTTCTTCCCGTTCCGACATCAATTCCTCCGTCCCTCGTGCTCGAGGAAGAGTAGCCGAAGCCACTCGCGGCTAGACCAGGCGGTGGCCGCCGTCGACGTGAACGACTGTGCCGGTGATGAATTCGTTGGTCATGACGGCGTGGAAGGCGGCGGCGATATCGTCGGGGTGGCCGACGCGGCCGCCGGGGAGTTTGGCGGCCATGGCGGTGAGACGTTCGGTTTTGGCATCGCCCGCGAGGTCGTTTCAGATCGGGGGCGATCTGTACCTCGTACGCGGACAGTGCGCGGCAGATCGACTCGATGCCGTAGACCTGGCTGTATTCGTCGATGAAACCGACGATCAGGGGTGTCGCGGGTCGAGTTCCCGCGCGAAGAAGGCCGAGGCCAGTTTCAGGATCTCGTTGGTCTGCTTGAGGTCTCGGTTCTCCCTCCGCAGTTTCTGCAACTCGTCACGCGCGGCCGGCGACAATCCCGAGGTTGCTGCTTGCTTGCCCGGCTGGGCCCCCTCGGCCAGGGCCTTCTTGATCCAGATCCGTAAGGTCTCGTAATGCACATCCACCAACGGTGCGATGGCCTGCGCTACGGCATACGGAGATCCGTACTCATCGAGACGCTCGAGAGCCAGACGCACGGCCTTCTCACGGACCATGGGCGGGTAACGCTTCGACATGATGGGAACCATCTTCTACTAGGAAGAAGCGGCCCCAACCCCTGACGGTTCAGTCCATCAAACCGGGGTAAACCTCGAGGGGCGCTGAGTCTGTCGCTGGTGTGGGCCAGAAGGCCGCTACAGCAATAGTTCCTGCTCTACGCTGCCAGTCGGGCGATTCGGGTTCCACTTCTTGGTGGAAATGGCGGGCATCGCCTCGCCTGCCTTGATATTCAGCTGACGGAACTGGCCGCCGATCACCCATGCATTCCATGCCTTCAGGTACAGGTGAAGCTGATTTCGGGACCCGTCTGCCTTGGTTGCAGATTTTCCGGCACTTGTGCGAAGGATGACATTCCTTAGCATCAGGCGCGGATCTCCTTCGGCCAGGTGGGCACCTGATTCCAGCCCGTCGATCCACGTGGTCTGATCAATATCGGGGCGACGTGTCTTTGTGAGATAGTAACCCACGGCTGCCGCGGGAACCAGGATTCGGAATGCCTTGTTCAACGTCCTGCCCAGCGCTACCGAGTCCCGCATCTCGGGGTGCGTCTGGAGGAACTCTATGATCTGTTCGTTGGTGACCATCGATACGGTTCCGACCCATACTGCATTTGGGTTGTGAGAATATAGGTAGTGCACGCGCAGCGCAGATGCGAGATATGAAGCGTTCTCCTCGCCACTGAGGCTTAGAATATCCCTCGCCGAACGCTTGCGTCCTGTGTCTACCACGGAAAAGGTGGCAGGCGGTACGTCGAACGTTACTTGCATGCGCACTGTCACGCCGGATCGCACTACTGCGGCAAGCCGATGCTGCCCGTCGATCAGGACTCCGTTGGTGTCGAACGCTATGCCCTGGTGCGTGTGCAGCCATTCGCCGCGCTGGATGGCGCCCGCAAGCTGTACGACCATCATTCTGCTGAGAGGGCGATTGCCGGTGTTCCGCTCCAGCCATTCCGAAGCCAACTGCGGTGTCACATCTCTTGCCTCGGTACGAAAGTTGCTTGTCATCGCAGTCCTCTGGGTGTGATGAATCGATGCGTTCGCGAGGTTAACAAGCGATGTGTAACCACTGCAATAGACAATGTCCCGCTCAGATTCCTGTCGAGAGATCCCATGTCGCAGGCATGACATGGTCGTTGTATCTCGATGGCCCGGCGGTTGCAATGTCTCGAATCCACGACTTCAGGCAGGGGTCCGCACAACGCTCTGCCAGGTCGGATACCCGTTCCCATAGGCCCGCTTCGCTCCAGGCCGTGAACCTGCGATGAGCGGTCGATGCCGAAACCTCGAAAGTATTTGGTAGAGACTTCCAAGGGCATCCTGTGGTGAGGACATAGACGATTGCGGTTAGTACCAGCCGTTGGTTGAGTGGGGAAGTTCCGCCGCCTTGCGTCCGTTTGGAGAATTCCGGAAGGTCGGTTTCTATGAGTTCCCACAGGTCATCTGGGACAAGCCTCTGCGATATCGCCCTCACCACCATTCGATTATGCACTTGATTGCGAGGGTAGCAGTGCTGAACACATTATGGTTTTCAATCGCATGGGCGCCACGCGGGATCGGTCATTTCGGGAAAATTCGGACAATTGATTGAAAAGATTCCGGGCAGTCCTGCGACTGCCTGGGCTGCCACAAGCCCCGTCATACGTCATACGGACTTGTAATCCACGCGTCGCGGCGCAGCAGGCAAGCACTGGCGGTTGGCGCCCTTGGTCCGAGCGGCCGCGCGTTCGTCGTCACCGCTGAACAGGCCCGGCGATGGTCCTCACCAAAGCGGATCCTCAACCCGCCCTCGGTGCGCGAGTGTTCGGGGAGAGCGATCAGGATGTGCGCCTGATCGCCGCCGCCGGTCTGCGCCCGCGCGCACGCGTGCCGCCAGGGCCGACCGGAGGCGATCGTCACGGGGCACGAGTTCCAGCCGGTCATCGTCGATCTGCACGCGATCCAGGCTGGGCCATAGGGCACTGGAGCGAGGAGAGGGCCAGGAGATCGCGGTAGCTATGGCGGAAGGGGCACAGCGACAACATGTGCCGGAAGTGCAACTCGCCACCCGATTGAGTGGCGCAGCTGCGGGTGGTGCAGGGTACGGATCCGTCCTCGGCCGCGCTGGCCGCGCTCACGGAGGAATTGTGTGCGGCCAGCGCGGAGTTCGCGCGGTTGTGGGCGCATTACGAGGTGCGCACCAAGCGCGGGGCGCGGTGGGTGTTCCGCAATTCGGCGGTGGGCCGGTTGGCGTTGACTTCGGAGATTCTCACCGCGCCCGGCGGTCAGCGGTTGGTGGTGTTCCAGGCCGCCTCGAGCGGTCCGGATCGTGATGCGGTGGCCCTGTTAGGGCTGGTGGGTGATGATGTACCAGAGCGCGGCGAGGGTGCCGAGTACGAAAAGCGGTGACAGGATCCAGGTTTCGAGCCTGTTGCCGGTGCGTTCGATGATCGGGACGCGGGTTCGGATCTTCAGCGGCCAGAGCAGGCGGCAGCCGCGGTCGGTGAGGCAGTCGCCGATGAGGTGGGCCAGGGCGCCGAGGCCGACGGAGAACGGTAGCCAGGAGGGTTTGTCGGAGATCCACTGGTCCATGGCGAAGGTGCCCGCGACGGCGAGCACGGTGATGGAGAAGTAGGAGCGGGGTCCGGTGCCGGGAGGGCACAGGTTGAGGGCGCGCAAGGCGAGGGCGAGGAGGAAGAAGACGAGTCCGAGGGTGAACCAGCGGCCGAGCCAGTGTTCTCCGGCCCAGGTGCCGTAGGCGATGGCGACGACGAAGGCCAGGGAGTGGGTGGCGTGGCGGTGGCCGCCGGAGACGGTGGCGATGAGTTTGCAGGCGGCGTGCGAGATCGGGCCCAGCACATGCGAGATGGTGCCGTTGGGGTGGTCGGCGTCGGGGAGCAGTGCGGCGCCGGCGGTGAGGAAGGTCCCCATGAGCAGATCGACGGTGCCCAGATGCCCGTATTGCAGGGCGGGGAAGGTGAGCACCGAAAGTGGTAGCGCGGCAGCGGCTCCCGCCCAGGCCAGCGCCCCACTGGTCGCATGTGAATGTCCTAGCACCAGCTCGAGCGTAGACGATCTTGAACGTACGACCGTCACGCGTTGTCGGCGGGCGGTGCGCTATCGGGCGCTGATGATCCGGTCCAGGGCGCTCAGATCCGATTCGAGGGCGTAGAAGGTGCGCAATGCCACGACGAATCCGAAAAGCCCTCCGACACAGAGGCCGACGATCGATCCGATGACGGTCTGCTGTTGGCTCGGGTGGAGGAAGATCAGTCCGGTGGGCACGCCGATCAGCGGAACCGAGGCGGCCACACCGAGATATACGCGGATGCGGCGCACGAGGCGGCGCATCGGGATCGCGTCGGCGGGCGTAGTGTGCCCGGCGGCGACCAATCCGGGGTAGTACCAGCGCAATCCGAAGAAGGTCACCGGAAAGTAGGTGTAGACGACCGCGACCGCGGCGGCGATGAGATAGGAGCCGATGAGGTCGATGATCAGGGCGACCGGCAGGCTGCCCAGCGACTGCAGTTTCACCAGGAACACCAGCAGCGCGGCGACCCAACCGGCGAAGGTGGCCACCGCGATGCGGTCGCCGCAGGCGAGGGTGTCGGCGCGGGCGCGTGCCAGGGTGGCGGGGTCGAATTGTCTGCCGTGGCGTAAGCCGTTGGGTACCAGAAACATTGCCCGGCACCAATACAACAGCACCGCGATGGCGATGGGGTAGGCGATGACGATGATCAGCAGGGCGAGCCGTTCCAGCTGTCCGGTGGCCGCCGGGCCGAAAACCCCGCGAATCAGCTTCAGGTCGTGGGCCATCAGATACAGCGCGGCCAGCAGTTGACCGAACAGGCTGGACGGGATGACCACGGGCACGGGCCGATTGCGCAGCCGGGCGCGCAACGTATGCGCGGGCGGGTCGACCAGATCGCGGGCGATGCGGTCCTGGCTGAGTTCGAGCTGGTGGGCCAAGGCCGCGCCGGTGGGGTAGCGGTCGGCCGGATCGGGGGACAGGCATGTCAGCAGCGCGTGCCGCAGGACCGCGGGGGTGTCGGCGGGCAGGTGGGCCTCCACGCGCGGGGCGATGCCGCGGCGGCGGCGATCGATCATGGCCTGCAGGGATTTCTCGGATTCGCCCGCGCCGGGTTCGTCGTCGAAGGGGACTCGGCCGGTGAGTAGTTCCCACAGCACGACCGCCAGGGCGTAGAGGTCGCTGCGGGTGTCGAGGTCGGCGGCGCTGGCGTCGAGGGTGGGGTGGCAGGCGGCGAGCTGTTCGGGGGACATGTAGGGCAGTGAGCCGCCGAAGTAGGCAACAGGGTTGGCGCCGGGCAGATGTCGGCTGAAGCTGATGTTGAAGTCGGCGAGTTTGGGTTGGCCGTCGGCGGTGAGCAGCACGTTGGCGGGTTTGATGTCGCGGTGCAGGACGCCGCGGCCGTTGGCGTAGTCCAGGGCGGTGGCCAGGCGCGTGCCGAGCCAGGCGACGGTTTCGGGCCAGCTGAGCCGTTCGAGTTGGGTGCGGGCCGCCGATGGTTGCGGTTCGAAGACCCCGCCGGTGGAGGCGGCGGCGTCGGTGGCCTCGAGCAGCAGGGTGCCGTCGCGGTGATCGGCGGGGGTGCGGCGCAGCAGTCGCAGCACACCGAGCAGGGTGCCGCCCGGAATGTACTGCATGTACATCAGTTTCAGGCGCTGCTCGGTGATCTGGCGTTGGTCGAACACGCGCACGATGTGGTCGTGGTCGAGCTGGGCCAGGGTCTGTGGTTCGGTGCCGCGGTCGTGGGAGATCTTGACCGCGACGAGCCGGGACAGGGAGCGCTGCCGGGCCAGGAACACCCGCGCGAAGCTGCCCTGACCCAGCGGCAGCAGCAGATCGAAGTCGTCGACGGTGGCGCCGGGATTGATGGTATCGAGGGCGTCCAGGGCGGTGGGGTCGGCCAGCACGGTCGAGCGCACGCCCCGGGTGAGTTCGCCGGTGTCGTCGAATTGTTCGGTGATGCGCGCCATTTGGGTCGGATAGTCGTGCTCGTATTCGGCGAGGTCGATATCGTCGCGGCGGCTGCGGGCGGTGATCTCCTCGAAGACCAGATCCGGCGGTAGCGGGTCGGTGGCCAGTTCGGGGAAGCGGTCGCGGTAGTCGGCCAGGCGCAGGGCACCGCTGTCGCGTTGCCAGCGCTCGTGCAGGTCGACCTTGATCAGTTCGATGAGCGCACTGCGCCGCAGTGCCGGCTCGGTGGGCAGGTGCGCGGACAGGTCGGGAGGTTCGCCGGACAGTTGCCAGTGTCGCGCGAATTGGGCGACAAGGGTTGTCAGCGCGGTTCGCGTCGCCAGAGCGCGGTCGGCACCGGGGTCGGGTGCGGTCGCGCCGAGGTCATGATCCATCGTCGCTCGCTTCGAAGCTGTGGTGTCCCGGGCCCGGCCCCGAGGATATGACATTCCTCGAGCAGGTAATCGGCGGTTCGGACCAGCCGTTACATCCCGGCGACATTCTCGTGCGCCCGAATGGGGAGGATTTCCGGCCTGGTCTCAGCGAAGGATAGCGGGATATGCTCGGCGCGAATATGGTTCCGAGAGAAAGGGGTTGACCGTGTCGGTGCCTGCAGCGGTCAAGACACAGATCCAGCATATCGGCGGGTCGTTCATGTTCTCGCGCGAGGCCAAGGCCTTCGCCGTGAGCACCGGCGTCGGCGATTTCCTCGGACCCTATACCCGCGGCCGCGGCGGCGTGCTCGGCGACGTGGACGCCGACGTGGTGACCGCCGCATTCGGCTTCCTCGCCCCCGAAACCGTCCGCCGCGCATGGGAATCGGTAGCACTGCCCGCCACCGATGCCGCCGCGGGCTACCTGACCGTCGTGCAGGAATTCGGGCGCCGCAAACTGGGCGGGTTCGAGCAGGCCGCGCGACTGGCCGACCTGCTCGAGGCGGTCGCGGTGACCGCGACCGTGCCCGGGGTGCCGCTGTTCGCGGGCTGGCGGGCGCTGCCGCTGCCCGCCGACGCGCCCGCCCGGGTGCTGCAGTTGATGCATGTGCTGCGGGAGCTGCGCGGCGGCCTGCATCTGATCGCGGTCACCGCGGGCGGGCTGACGCCGGTGCAGGCGGTGCTCATCAGCGGATCACCGTTCAATGACGGTGTCACCCAGGCGAAGCTGTTCGGCTGGCCCGAACCGTTCGAGGAGATCACCCCCGAGATCCGCGGGCACTGGGAGGAGGCCGAAATCGTGACCGACACCCTCATCGCCCCCGCCTTCGCCGCCCTGGACGATCGCGACGGCAAGGAATTGACCGAGCTGGTGCACGCGGCGCACGCGTACCTGTTCCCACCACGGTAGGAATTCGGCACCGCCTGCGGGACAGGCGAATTCGATGACGGGGAGGCCACCGATATGACCATGGGAATAGCCGGAGTGCGGGTCGGGCATTGGACCGACACCACGGGGGAGACCGGATGCACGGTCGTGCTGCTGCCCGAAAGGACCGTCGCCTCCTGCGAGGTGCGCGGCGGCGCCCCCGCCAGCCGCGAACTGGACGCGCTGGCCCCCGACAAGGCCGTCACGACCGTGGATGCCGTAGTGCTGACCGGAGGTTCGGCCTTCGGCCTGGCCTCCGCCGACGGGGTGATGCGCTATCTGGAACAGGCCGGACGCGGCGTGCCCACCCCCGCCGGGAACGTGCCGATCGTGCCCACCCTGGCGCTGTTCGACCTCGCCGCGGGCGATCCCGCCGCCCGGCCCACCGCCGAACACGGCTACGCCGCAGCCCGATCCGCCGCCGCGGGACAGCTCCTGTCCGGACGCATCGGCGCCGGCACGGGGGCATACGTGTCGCAGTGGCGCGGCCCCGAACAACGCCGCCCCGGCGGAATCGCCTATGCGGAAAAGGAATTGGACGGCGTCGTGGTCGGCGCCCTGTGCGCGGTCAACGCCTTCGGCGATATCGACGACGGCCGCGGCGAGGTCTCCCTGGACGCGGTCGCACACCTGAACCGCCCGTTCGAATTCGACACCGCCCGCACCCACACCACCATCGGCGTCATCCTCACCAACGCGCGCCTCACCAAAACCGAATGCCGCATCATCGCCCAGGGCGCCCACGACGGCCTGTCCCGAGCCCTGACCCCACCGCATACCCGCTTCGACGGCGACGGTTTCATCGCCGCGGCCACCGGCCGACACAACGCCCACGTCGACACCGTCCGCCTGATGGCGCTGTCGGCGGTCACCACCGCCATCCGCTCCCTGCCCCGCTGACCATTCCCACCCCGCGCGCCCCCCGAGGGGTCGACGTATCCACCCGCATCCGCCGCGCCCACGACGACGTCGCCCTGTTCGACAACGATCTGCCTTCGCTGCGCCGCTGCGACTGCGACCATGTGCACATCTGGTCGGTCGGCACCGACGGGTAGGTTCCCGAGCACCGATGACCCCCCGCACCTGCCGCCCACGATGGATCACGGGCACGATCGGGCTCACCGCCCGGGAGCCGCGGCGCTCGCCGCGGGATCGAAACCACCGGGAACCTCGTACACCAGCCCGGCGAACGTCGCCGCGAACAACCGTCCCGCCGAAAAGCCCGCGCCGCCACGGCCGTAACTCACCACACTGGTCAGTGGGGCGCCCGACCCCAGCACACAGTAGGCGCCGGGGGAGTCGATGCGCACGATCGTGCCGGACGGATTGAACGGCACCACCGGGCGGTCCCGCGAATCCAGGGTCAGACCGTCCGGCGCGGCCAGCGCATCGACACCGGACAGGTTCAGCAGCGACTGCGGGGCGCCCGGATCGGCCAGCGGGATCCGGGTGACCCCGGGATCGACGAATGTGCGCGAAACATACAGATAGGTGTCGTCGCTGCCCAGCACCGCGCCGTTGGCGCTGGGGAAATGTGCCCAATCGGCCTGGGTCGCACCGTTGGGGGAGACTCGGCCCACCAGATCACCGAAATCGTTGGTGGCGTATACGGTTCCGTCGTCGGCGACAGCGAGCCCGTCGGCGGCACTGAGACCGCCCGCGAACGGCGTGACCGCCCCGGTCGCCGGATCCACCTGCACGATTCCGGCCTGGCGTAGCGTATCGCCCAGCGCCACACGCGAATCGGCGCCGTAACCCACCAACAGCCGACCCTGCGGCGTCCACGCCAACCCGCCCGCCCCGCCGGAAGGAACGGTCGCGACCACCACGGGCGCCGCGCCGGGAACATCGAACCGGTACACCCGCCCGGTCACCAGATCGGTGGTGTAGGCACGGCCCTGCGCGTCGACGGTCAATCCCTCGAACGCCGCGCCCGGCACACTGGCCGCCACCGTGGTCGGCTGCCCCGCGCCCGCGCACACCGACGCGGCATTCGCCGCGGGCGCGGCCAACGCGGTCAATCCGGTCACCATCGTCGCCGTCAGTACCGCGGCCGCTGCTCTGTTGCTCATGACGCCCTCTCGTCGATTCCGTACGGTCAGTCGAGCCCACACGAGCCAGGCCCCCGCGCGGTTCATTCGGTTGCCGAACAGCATCGCCCATTGCGGTCAATTCGCCGGGCGTTTCCTCCAAGATCGGGGTCCGGCAACGTCCGCAATCGGGGTAGCGGCGAGGGCTCTCGGGCCCCTCTCAGTTCGGGCTGTCCACGCGGTGGATGGTGAGGCCGCGTTGTCCCGGCTCGATATGCGGTTGTAGTTGGTGGGTGTCGGTGTAATCGCCGCCGCGCAGCGACCGATAGCGGATCGGCGATTCGGTGTCGAGGGTGGCCAGGCGGGTGGCCAGCGTGCGAACGTGTCGGCGGTGGGTGGTGTCGTCGATGCGATCGGCGCTGCTGATGAGATGTGGACGAAGGGGGAGCATGCCGGTGTAGTGAGCGGTGCCGTGCAGCAGAGGCCACAGCATCTCATCGATATCGCCACTGATCCCGCGGGGCCCGAGCGCATCGGCACGATCACCCGCGGTGACGATAGGCAAGAGGCGGCGGCCGGCGAGGCCGCCGTCGCCGTACTTACGGACTCTGCCGTCGCGGTCTCGGAGGCCGAAGGCGAATCCGTTGGTGAAAACGCGATCGAACCAACCTTTCAGGATTGCCGGCATTCCGTACCACCAGAGTGGGAATTGAACGATGACTATGCGCGCGTCGGCGACCAGGCGTTGTTGCTGGGTGACGTCGGAGGGCAGCATATGGTTCAGCGTTGCGTGGCGCTGCCGATCGGACAGGGTCGCACCGGTCGCCGCGCTCGTATCGTCATCGCTCAGAACAGGATTCCAGCGCGCCGCGTAGAGATCTACACCGACGACGTGGTTCTCGGTGTGGCGGAGGTGTTCTACGCCGCGTCGGTACAGCGAGTGGCTCAGGGAGTCGGCATCGGGATGGGCGATGATCCACAAGATTGATCCGGGGGAGGTCACAGGGTTACTTTCGTACCTGGTCATTGATGTGCCAAGTACTGACATTTCCGGCGTATAGGGACCGCGAGGTAAGTGAAGAGGTGGGAGGGGAAAAATGCGTAAGCCGGTGGAGACCGCTTTGGCGATATGCCCTGTCGAGGTGGCTGTCTCGGTGCTCGGTGGTGCGTGGAAGTTGTCCATCATCAAGAACCTGCTCGGTGGTCGACGCCGATTCGGTGAGCTCGGTAGAGCGGTCGGATCCGTCAATCCGCGTGTTCTGACCCGGCAGCTGCGCGAGCTCGAGGCCGATGGGCTCATCGACCGCCATGTCTACCCGGAGGTACCACCGCGAGTCGAGTACTCGCTCACCGAGTTGGGAGAGTCGCTCGAACCGGCTGTGGCATGGCTGGACCAGTGGGGAGCGACTTATGCGGCGGCTGTTCGGAGGTAGCGAGCGTTTACTTTACATAATGTAGATTATCGGCGTAACAACGGTGCTGGTTGGTGATCTTGAAGTTGTTGTTGTGCAGTGTCTTTGGTGATTCTCCGGACCCCCCTTGCGGCGGCTCGGGTGCTCGGCCGTGAGTCCGGCGTGCTGCTGAGATGTGCAGATCGCGAGACATCTTCGTGCTGAAGGTTTTTCGGTCTTTCTGCGATTCTCCGGAAATCTTCCAGATGCCCCGCTTGGTGAGATTGCCAGTATGTAGCTGAGTGTTGGGTTGCCGAGTGCTACTCCCCTGTCCTGCGGAACCCTGCCTACTAAACGTCACAGTGACGAAATGATGGGATGTCGGGTGCTGCTTGCATGCCCGGGTTCCACACCTCGGTCTGGGCTCGCACGAAGTGTTCCTGCCGATCGGCTTTGACGTGGCAGTGTGCTTACAGCTCGATCTCGGCGAACGAAACGATCCAGTGATGCGGCGGCCGAGGGGAATTCGGTTCTCCGGGTCGGGTCACCCCGATCGCCGACCAGCCCGCCGCTACCGCGGCGTCGAGCTCGTCGGGATGGTCGGACAGGAACAGGATCTCCTGGCCCGGTAGGCCGATGGCTCCGGCGATCTTCTCGTACGACGCGCGCTCGCGCTTGTTCCCGGCGTTGTTCAGGTCGAACCAGTCGCCGATCAGTGAGGCCAGTTCTCCGCCGCGGGCGTGGGCGAACCAATCCTGTTGATTGCGTACCGAACCCGATGAGTAGACGTGCAGTGCCAGCCCGGCCGCATGCCAGGCGCGCAGCGCGGGCGGTGCGTCCGGGAAGAACTCGCCGTGTAGGGCGCCGTCGCGGAATCCTTCGGCGCAGATCAGGCCTTGGGCGGTCTTGAGTGGCTGTGCCTTCACATCGGAATTCAGCCAGCCGCGCAGGATCTCGGCCACCTCGGTCTCGTCGGCATCGGATCGTCGCGCCAGTTCGCGAGTCTGTGCGAGCACGGCGTCGGCCGCGCCGCCGCGATTGTCGGCCAGCCACTGCGGGAGCCGTGCCCGGGTGTAGCCGTAGAGGTCCTCGCGCACCGAACTGGTCGGGCTGGTGGTTCCCTCGATGTCGACGACGATCGCGCGCACGCCGCCTGCTTCGGGCCTGCCGCTCATGCTGTGTCCATTCGGCATTCGCAGGGCCCTGCGTGGTTACGCAAGCTGCCTCCTTCGGGCCTGATGCTCATGCCGCGGTGAGCAGTTCGTCGAGGGTCGGGAAGTTCTGGCCGATGGGGTCGCCGGTGAAGTCGCCGATCCAGCCGTCTTCCTCTTCGAAGAACCGCACGGCGACGAAGTCGGGGCGGGTGCCCATATCGAACCAGTGCCGGGTGCCCGCGGGCACCGACACCAGGTCCCCGCCCTCGCAGACGACCGCGAGGACTTCACCGCCCAGGTGCAGATAGAAGCAGCCGCGTCCGCCCGCGAAGAAGCGGACCTCGTCCTCGGCGTGGCGGTGTTCGGACAGGAACTTCTCCCGGGCGGCGATGGCCTTGGCGGGCCATGCGGGATCGTCGGCGTCGGGGTGGATGCGGGCGACGTCGATGTGGTGGTAGCGGCCGTCGGCGTTCAATTCGCCGATGCGGTCGGCGTATTCGGCCAGCAGGTCGTCGGTGGGGGTCTTCGCGTCGAGTGCGGCGGTGGCCCAGCGGTCGAAGACGATGCCGCGCCGGTTCAGTTCGGCGCCGATCACCGCGGGGTCGGCGGTGCGCAGGCGCACGTCGGCGGCGTCGTTGTCGGCCATGATCTGCAGCAGGGTCATTCCGATTCCTCCTCGGACCCGAGATGGTGTGATCCGATCGTGGTGCGACCGGTCAGTGTCGCCAGTTCGCACATCGCCTCGAGGCATTCGGCGCGATCGCGCGCCTGGGCGAGGCTGTCGCCCCAGGCGGTGATGCCGTGGCCGGCGATGAACAGGACCGGCGGCGCATCCGGATGCGCGATCAGATGGCGTTCGATATCGGCACCGATGCGCGGAACGTCAGCGTGATTGGAAAACACCGGTATGTCAATGGTTTCCGTCGCCCCGAGCCCCTTGATGAGCTCGTACCCGGCGTAGCGCAGCACCCGCGGCGCGCCCCCGGGCCCGGTATCGGCCTCCGCGCCCCCGGACGTCGTCACGGCCTCCGCGCCTACGGGCTGGGTTGTCTGCGCACCCACGGGCTGCGTGGTGGCGTCTGCCTGCACCGACTGGGTACCTACAGGCGCGGCAGTGGCGGGCACGCCAGCGGACGCAACGGTGGCGTGCCCGCCCACCGACTGCGCGGTGGCGTGCGGCGGGTGCACATGCACCACGGCCTGCGCCCCGGTCGCCCGGTACACGGCGGTGTGAATGGTGGTCTCCGCCGAGGGCCGTCGCGTGCCCGAAACGGGCTGGGAGTCGGCGATATTCACCGTCACCATGTCCGCGGCGGACAGCTCGCCCTTGGACAGGCCGCTGCCGGTGACGATCGCGGTCCCTGCGGCGCGCACCGAGACGTTGCCCGCGGTCCCGGGCATCCAGCCGCGGGTGTAGAGCCCGCGGGCGATCTCGGCGATTTCTCGTTTCGCGGGTTCGGTGTCGAGCTGTTCGGACAGGAACTTGCGCGTCTTCTGCACCACGGTTTCGACGTACTGGTCGGCACGCTGTGCCAATGTGCGCACGATGTCGGAATCGTGGTGGGCGCCAGCGGCTCTCGAACCGTCGACGGCGGCCGCCCACCGCGGGGATGTCGAGGGCAGTGCGCCGTTTTCGGTGACGACCGCGGTCACCAGTTCGGGTGGGGTGACATCGAATGCGGGGTTGAAGACCTCGGTGCCCTCCGGTGCGGTGGCCACTCCCCCGATCTGGGTGACTTCGATCGCGGCGCGTTCCTCGACCACGATCCGGTCGCCGGTGGGTGTGTGGGGGTCGCGGGTGGATTCGGGGGCGACGACGATGAAGGGGATGCGGTGGTGGTGGGCGGCCAGGGCCAGGGTGTAGGTGCCGATCTTGTTGGCGACCGAGCCGTCGGCGGTGATGCGGTCCGCGCCGACGATCACGGCGTCCACGCGGCCGGTGGCCATGGCCCAGGCGGCGGCGGAGTCGATCGTGAGCCGGTGGGGGATGCCGGCTTCGGCCAGTTCCCATGCGGTGAGCCGGGCGCCTTGCAGCAGTGGCCGGGTCTCGTCGACGAGGACGTTGTCGATGGCGGATCGCTCGTGCAGGACGTGGATCGCGCCGAGGGCGGTGCCGAAGGCGGTGGTCGCGAGTCGTCCGGTGTTGCAGTGGGTGAGGATGCGCAGCGGCCGGTCGGGGCACAGTCGCTGGATCAGGTCGGCGGCGTGGGTGGCGGCGGCGCGGTTGGCGCGGCCGTCCTCGGCGAGCATGTCGAGTGCCTCGTCGAGGACGGCTTGCGGGCCGTGTGGCAGTTTGGCGAGCGCGCGGCGCACACCCCATGCCAGGTTCACCGCGGTCGGCCGGGCCGCGGCGATGCGGTCGGCTTCGGTGCGCACGGTGTCGGGATCGCCGGTGTGTGCGTGGGCGGCCAGGACCACGCCGAACGCGCCGGCTACTCCGATGGCGGGTGCGCCGCGGATGGCGAGTGTTTTGATCGCGTCGATGACCTGGTCGACCGTGGTGATCCGCAGCTCGCGCAGCTCACGTGGCAGTGCGCGCTGATCGATGGTGACCATCGCCCCATCGATCCATGCGATCGAAACCTCATTCATCCCGCATCCCTCACCTCGATCCGGACAGCCAGTCCAAACTACCCAACCCGGACCGCGGTCGGCACACCAGGTTTGTGGTCGCGTCGATCGCTATGGTGCGGCGTGTGCGTGTGCGCGACACGCTGTCCGGGGGCAGTCGATGCCATGTCGCGTTCGCGCTCCGACCGTTCGGTTCGTATCGTGCGATCCCGCATGCCGTGAAACAGTGCTGCCCGCAAGGGGTTTCAGCGTCCTGGCGTGCGGATTCGTTCCGCCCGGAATCGTCGTGAACCATTCGAATGGGTACTGTCGCACCATAATTCGCTGCCGATCCCGCGACACGAACCATGCGGTCCGTGTCGCCACGCCGAGTTTATCCACAGCAACCGTCAACCCTCATCCTCATCCACAGCTTTCGGTGGATAAGCGTGAACAACCTCAATTCCACATTCGCCGGACAACCTGGGGAGTAAACGATCACGCCCGCCCGAACGCGAGTGTCACGTTGTGCCCGCCGAATCCGAAGGAGTTGCTCAGCGCGTACGACATCGTCTGCCGCCGCGCCTGCCCGTGCACGATATCCAGGTCCACGCCCGCGTCCGGATTCTCGAAATTCAGTGTGGGCGGCACGATCTGCTCGGCGAGGGTGCGCAGGGTCAGGATCGCCTCGAGCGCGCCGACCGCGCCGATGGAATGGCCGAGTGCGCCCTTGGGCGCGTACACCGAGGCGTCCTTGGCCACCGCGGCAATGGCATTGGCCTCGGAGGCGTCCCCGACGGGGGTGGAGGTCGCATGCGCGTTGACGTGATCGATATCGGCGCCGGACAGTCCCGCCGCCGAGATCGCCTTGCGCATGGCCCGCGCCGCGCCCGCACCCTCGGGTTCGGTGCCGGTGATGTGGTAGCCGTCGGAGGTGATGCCCGCGCCCAGCACGCGCCCGAGGATCCGCGCGCGGCGCGCGGTGGCGAACTCCTCGGATTCGAGCACCAGCATCGCGCCGGCCTCGCCGAAGACGAAGCCGTCGCGATCGCGGTCGAAAGGCCGTGAGGCGCGGGCGGGTTCGTCGTTGCGGGTGCTCATGGCGCGCATCATCGCGAAACTGGCGATCGGTACCGCCTCGATATAGCCCTCCACGCCGCCGGCGATCACCACATCCGCCTCGCCGGTCGCGATCAGCCGCCACGCGTGAGCGAGGGCTTCGGCGCCCGAGGAGCAGGCCGAGGTCGGTGCGTAGACGCCTGCCTTGGCGCCGAATTCGAGGCCGACTCGCGCGGCGGAGCCGTTGGGCATCACCATCGGCACGGTCAGCGGCGCCACCTTGCGGTAGCCGCCCGCGCGCATGGCGTCGACCGCGGCGACCAGCGACTCGCCGCCGCCGAGTCCGGTGCCCACGGCCACGGCGAGTCGTTCGCCGTCGACATCGGGTTTGCCCGCCTCGTCCCACACCTGCCGGCCCAGCACCAGCGCCATCTGCTGCACATAGGAGTGGCGGCGCTGCTCGATGCGGGTCAGATGGTCGCCGGGCCGCTGGGTCAACTTGCCGCCGATGCGCACCGGGAGGTCGTATTCGGCGACGAAATCATCGGTCAGCGGGCCGATTCCGCTGTCGCCGCGCAGCAGGGCGGTCCAGGTGGCGTCGAGGTCCGGCGCGAGGGCGGTGGTGGTGGTCATGCCCGTGACGACGACTGCGCGTCGGCCAGGCGTAAGTGAAGCAGTCGTTACACTCATGCGGTCAATGAATACCTGTAGCGGCCGCTACAGTCAACCCCGTGCCCAGACCTCTCGACCAGGCTCGCCGAGCCGAACTGCTGTCCGGAGTGATCGCCTACATCGGCGAATACGGACTGACCGAACTGTCCCTGCGCCCGCTGGCCGACTATCTGGGCACGAGCTCGCGCATGCTGATCCACTACTTCGGCACCAAGGAGCAGATGCTGGTGTCCGCGCTCGAGACCCAGCGACCCGATATCGCGGGCCTGTTCGCCGATGTCCCCGATCTCGATACGCTGCGCCGGCGGCTGATCGAATCGTTCGTGGTGAACAACACCAGCGATTGGGCCACCAGCACCCGCGTGCTGTTCCAGGTGCTCGGTGTCGCCTCGGTGCCCGGCAGTCCCTACGGCGCCTACGCCGCCGAGGCCGTGCATGTCCTCGTCGACGCCCTCACCGAGGTCATCGGTGCGCTCGACCCCGATGTGCGCGACCCGAAAACCACCGCGACCCTGCTGATCTCGGGTATCCGCGGCCTGCTGCAGGACCGCCTGGTCACCGGCGACAACACCCGCGTGTCCAAGGCGGCCCGGCTGCTGATCAACCTGGCCCTCCCGCCAGCATCATGAAACGAGTTTCAGTTATTGTTCCGGCCATGGCTTTTGTGATCGATGACAGCGTGGAGATCGCGGCGTCCGCCGAGGTGGTGTGGAAGGTGCTGACCGACTTCGACACCTACGGCGAATGGAATCCGTTCGTCTCCGAATGCACGACCACCCTGGACCCCGGCTCCCCCATCGATATGCGGGTCCACCTCGGCCCCCGCGAACGCGCCCAGCGCGAATGGATCCGATCCTGCACCCCCGGTGTGGAATTCAGCTACGCCATGAAACCGGTCCCCCTGGGCGCCCTGCACAGTCTGCGTTCGCACACCGTGGCCCCCCTGGGCGCGACCGGCACCCGCTACACCTCCCATTTCGAACTCGGCGGCTGGCTGCGCGCGGTGGTGACCGGTCCGATGGGCGCGGCCCTGCATTCGGGTTTCGCGGGCATGACCGCGGCGCTGAAGACCCGCGCCGAACACCTCGCCTGACCGGCGCTACAGCGCCCGGATCACCCGAGCTGGATTACCTGCCGCGAATACCCGCTCGGGCAGGTCCCGGGTCACCACACTGCCCGCGCCCACCACGGTATTCGCGCCGATGCTCACCCCCGGGCAGACGATGACCCCGCCGCCCAGCCACGCGTTGTCGCCGATATGGATCGGTGCCGCGGTCTCGAAGCGCTCGCGCCGCAGTTCGTGATCGTCGATCGGATGCAGTGCGGTCAGCAGCTGGGCGCGGGGCCCGATGGACACATCGTCGCCGATGACGACCGGCGCGCAATCCATGACGATGGCGTCGTAGTTGAGGAAACTGTTGGCGCCCAACCGGATCAGGTGACCGTAATCGCATTGGAATCGCGGCATGATCCAGGATCCGGGCCCGATACCGCCGAGCAGCTTCTCGAGCAGCGCGCGCCGCAGTTCGTCCTCGCCGGCGCGGGTGGCGTTGAACTGGTCGAGCAGCTCCCCGCAGGCGCGGCGTTCGGCGACGAGTTCGGGATCGTTGTCGCGGTAGGGCTCTCCGGCGAGCATGCGGTGTTTCTGTGAATCCATGCCACCGATCTTGCCGTCAGGTCTCGAATACGGTGGTGTTGCCCGCGGTGTCGCGGGTCGCGGCCACCGATTCGACGGCCGCGGCCAGGTCCGCGGCCGCCGGCCAGCGCAGTGGCGGGGTGCCGTCGAGATTGCCGATGGTGTACCAGGTGTCGGTGGCGCGGTAGCGGACCAGTGCGGTGCCGTCGGAGTCCACGGCGACGTCGAGATCCCCGGAGAGGGTGCCCTCTTGTTCGGTCATGACGGCGACCTTGGCGGCGATCTCGGCGATATCGATGATCAGAAGCCTCCTCGACGGGCGCAGTCGGTGACTGCGGCGCGTAACGCGGTCTGCTCGGCCGGATCCACATTCAACGCGTACTTTACTTTGATCGTGATGTAGTGGGCCACATAGGTGCACCGGAACGCGCCGGGCGGCAGATAGTTCGCGACGTCCTGGTCGCCTTTGGACCGATTGGCCGACGGGTCCGATGCTACGAGATTGACCGCGTCGTTGGCGATATCGCGGCGGGTGTTCTCGTCGCGGGTCGCCGCGCCCGAGCGCCAGGCCTCGGCGAGTGCGACGATGTGTTCGGCGTCCACGCCCCGGGGTTCGGTGATGAACTTGTAGGGCGCGAGCGTGCCGGTCTTGCGGTCGATGACCCCGTACTGATCGCGCCATCCCCCGCCCGTGCCGACGGTCAGATCGCAGGTCTTGGGATCGAGTGTCACCGGGCCCTGCGCGTCGCGCAGCATCATGACATCGCGGGTGGAGCATGTGCTGTATTGCGCGAATTGCGCACCGAATCCGTGTCCGGGGGTGTCGGTGTCCCAGTGCGGGAACTTCTCGCGGCTGTATCCGGTCATCGGGATCTCCGGCGCGACAACGAGTGTCGCGAGCAGATCCGAGATCTCCTGCGCGGAGTGCGCGGTACCCGTGCCTGGCGTGGACCCGGGATCCGGACCGGTCTTCTCGGGGCCCGATCGCGAGGCGATGACCGCGACGGAGATCACGAGCGCCAGCAGCAGGGCCGCGACGCTGACCGGCAGAACAATTCTGGGGCGGCGATATGCACTTCTCATCTTGGGCAACCACATTGGCAACCGGTGCTGGCAATCGGCAAGCGGGACAATGCCTTCAGTTGCCGGAGTCACACCGTGGGCCGCCACTGTCGCCGATCTCACCGGCGCACCCGGAGTGTCGTGCTTGCGGTTACACCTGATGCAGCCACGAGAGGAACAACAGCGCACCCGCGACGGTCACCACCCCGGCCACCGGCACCGGCCACCACGCGCCCTGGCGTGCGAGCCGCGACTGCAGCATCCCCAGTGCCGCGATGATCCCCACTCCGATCGGCGGGGCCACCAGCACTCCCAGCGCGGCGTGCACCGCCCACGCCCCGCCCGGACTCGGCCCGCCCCAGGACCCTTCGAGGTTGCCGTCGGCGATCAGCGGATAGAAGATCCCGCGCACCGCCGCGAGACCGATCAGGAACGCCAGAAACCATGCGAGAAGCCCGAGCGTCACCGACAGCAGCACATGCAGCGCGTGCGCGGCCGCCCCGGCCCGCCGTGCCAACGGTTCTCGCGCGAGCAATCGGCGTTCGGCCCACGCGCGCAGTACGCCGCTGACGCTCGCGGGCAACGCTAGGAGTCCATAGCCCGCATACCTGAGCACCCGCTGCGCAGTCCTGGTCACGGATCGACACCCTACCGACGGTGAAAGGATCGGCGCCGCCCCGAATTCCCCCGTCCTCACGGCGTGAGTACACCCAGCGGGAACAACGGGATATGGGTGGTCAGGCAGAACGGATGCCCCGCCGGATCCAGCAGCACCCGCCACCGATCCGGGTCCGGCTGCGTGGCCGCGCGCCGGGCACCCAGCCCGAGTGCCTCCCGCTCGCCGGAATCGAGATCGTCCACCACGAGATCGAGGTGAATGTGGCTGGGTGTCGGCCCGTTCGGCCATGTCGGCGGGCGATAGCCGGGCACCGCGACCGCGGCGAGGACTCCGCGTTCGGAACGCACTACCGCGACAGTGTCGGCGCGATAAGCGATCTCACCGCCCAGCAGCCGCGCCCAGAACGAGGCGAGTTCGTCGTGGTCGGCACAGTCGAGCGTGATCAGTCCCAGCCGCGCGATCGTCACGGCCCCGATGCTACTGTGCGGCACCGGGTTTCGCCTCAGGCGTTGTTGAGTTTGTTGAGTCGCTCACATGCGCTCAGGTAGTCCTCGATCAGTCGCCGCATGACCTCGGCGGTGCGTTCCACCCTGGTCATCATGCCCACCACCTGGCCGACCGGGTTGAAGTTGACGTCGCGGGCGGCCTCGGGATAGCGGTGGCCGCGTTTGACACCGTCGAGTGCGACCATCATCTGCAGCGGCATCGGCAGCGGATCGGGGGTCTCGGCGCGCTCCCACGCGTCGGTCCAGTCGTTGCGCAGCATCCGGCACGGTTTACCGGTCCACGACCGCGAGCGCACGGTGTCGTGACTGGAGGCGTCGATATAGGTTTGGCGTTGTGCCGCGGGCACATTCGCCTCCTCGACGGTCAACCAGATCGAGCCCGTCCACGCGCCCGCCGCGCCCATCGCCAGGGCCGCCGCGATCTGGGCTCCGTTGCCGATGCCGCCCGCGGCCAGTACCGGCAGGTCACCGACCGCGTCGATGACCTGCGGCCACAGCACCATCGAGGAGATCTCCCCGCAGTGTCCGCCGCCCTCGGTGCCTTGGCAGACAACGAAATCCAGTCCCGCGCGCTGGTGGTTGAGCGCGTGTTTGACCGATCCGCACAGCGCCCCGATCAGCCGCCCGGAGTCCTGCACCTGCTTGATGACATCCTCCGGTGGGGTGCCCAGTGCGTTGGCGACCAGTTTCGCTTTGGGGTGGCGCAGGATCACCTCGAGTTGCGGGGCGGCGGTGGTGGCGGTCCAGCCCAGCAGTTGATGGTGGTGCTCGTCGGCGGGCAGGGGCGGGACGCCGTGGTCGGCGAGGATCTTCTCGGCGAAATCGCGGTGGCCTTGGGGAACCAGTGTGGCCAGTTCGGTTTCCAGCTCCTGCGGGGTCAAGCCCTCGAGGGCTTGACCCTCGTAGGTGGAGGGGATGACCAGATCCACGCCGTAGACGCCGTGCACGTGGTCATCGAGCCAGGCCAGTTCGACCTCGAGCTGGTCGGCGGTGAATCCGACCGCGCCCAGCACGCCGAGCCCGCCGGCGTTGCTGACCGCGGCGGCCACATCGCGGCAGTGGGTGAAGGCGAAGATCGCCACGTCGATCCCCAGTCGTTCGCAGAGCTCGGTACGCATGCCCACAACACTAGAACACGTTTCATATTCAAGCCAAGGGTTCGATGAACGGGACTGTTGAACTGGGCCGATCCCGCAGTAGGCGGCGGAAACCTGTTTCAGTGAGGTGTGGGTCCCTGCCGCCGCGCCGGGCTGGCCGTAGAGTCCGAACCGGATGGTCGGGTTCGCGGTCGAAGGGAGTCGTAGTGAATGTGCCCGCCGATTACCCCGAGCGGCCGGTCGCGGTGATCGGCGCCGGTGAGCGCGGCCGCGCGATCGCGATGATGTTCGCCACCCACGGCGGTCTGGTCCGCATCCACGACATCGACGCCCACCACGGCGCCGAGGCCGTCGAATTCGCTACCGCGCATCCGGAATCGCCGCGCGGCCGCGTCGAATTCACCGCCGAGCTGACCGAGGCCACCGACGGCGCGTGGCTGGTCGTCGAGTCGATTCCCGAACGGCTCGAACGCAAACAGGCACTGTTCGCGCGACTGGAGTCGGTGAGCGCGCCCGACACGATCCTCGCGACCGACTCCGCCTACGCCAGCCGCGCGATCGTGGCGGGCCTGTCGAGCACCGGACGCATGCTCAACATCCATTTCACCGCACCCGCGCACAGTGCCACCGTCGAAGTGATGTCCTGCGGTGACACCTCCCAGCGCGTCCTGGATTTCCTGATGGCCGCGCTCCCCGCCTACGGCCTGCACCCGTTTCTGGTGCGCCGGGAAAGCATGGGCTTCGTCGTCGATCGGATCTGGGCCGCGATCACCCGCGAAGCACTCGACATCGTCGCCGAGGGCATCGCCACCCCCGCCGATATCGACGACCTGTTGCGCCACAACCTCGCCGCGACGGTCGCACCGTTTCGCGCCATGGACACCGCCGGCCTGGATACCGTCTACGACACCGAAGCGCACTACGCCGCCGGGAACCCGAATCTGTCCAGCGCCCCGCGACAGTTGTTGCGCCGCTACATCGATAGCGGCAAACTCGGCGAGAAATCCGGTGCGGGATTCTATTCCGACTACCCCCGGCCCGAGGCCGCCGAGGCCACCGGTGCGGAACTGCCCGTCGACGGCGGCGCCTCGCAGCCGTGAGGGATCAGTAGCCGACCGCCATGTCGTCGCAATTCTTCTGCGCCGCCGCCGAACTGGCCACCCGCGAAGTCGATCCGGCTGGTTCACTGCATGATCGGCGCACCAGCGATCGTCAGGGAATCGGCTACCGTGCGGGGAAGATCGCGCTCGGCCCATGCGGCCATCGCGGCCAGCACCACATCCAGGCGCCGGCCCGCCGGGGTGAGTTCGTATTCCACGCGCGGGGGCACCTCGGCGTAGGCGGTGCGGGTCACCAGCCCGGTCTCCTGGAAACGCTGCAACCGCGACGACAGTGTCTTGGGACTGATTCCCGGCAGCGCGGATCGCAACCGGGAGAACCGGGTCGGCCCGGCGAGCAGCTCCCGCACGATCAGCGTCGCCCACGGACCGTCCAGCACCACCAGGAACCGCGCGATCGGGCATTCCGGCAACAGGTGATCGACCTCACTCATCCCCACTCCAATAGTTCATTTGAAGTAACTGATTCCCTCAGGGAACTATAGCGGTGAATCACCCGCCAGCAAACCCCAGGAGAACGTGACATGAGCCAGACGTCCCACGAGATGGTGCGCACCGCCGAGACCACCGCACTGCGCGTGGCCAGCCGCAACTACCAGCTCTACGACACCGGTGATATCGCCGGAGTCGACGAGGTCTTCGCCGCCGACCTCGTCGATCACAATCCGGTACCCGGGGCGGCCGGCGCGGTCGAGGGCATGCGCTTTCTGGTCGAGCAGGTGCGCGACGGCTTCACCGGCACCGAGCACCGAATCCTGTTCCAGCAGGAGCTGACCGGCGGCTGGGTGGTCAACCACTGGCGGATGACCGCTACCCACACCGGCGACGCATTCGAGCTCACCGCCAGCGGCAAACCCGTGGCATTCAACGGCACCGACCTCGTCCGCGTCGTCGACGGCAAGATCACCGAGATCTACCACGTCGAGGAACTGCTGCAGCTGACCCTGCAGGTCGCCGCGCACTGAACCCGGTGGCGCACCACCACTTTCCGAAAGGCCACGACCATGGCGACACCCACCGCGCGGCTGATCTACGCCTACGACGCCTACTGCGGCTGGTGCTACGGATTCACCCCGTGGCTACGCCGCGCCCTCACCGATCGACCGCACGTGCGGGTGGAGGTGATCTCCGGGGGCCTGTTCACCGGCGCGGCCCGCGTCCCGATCCGCGAACTGCGCCACATCCCCACCGCACGCCATCGCGTCACCGCACTCACCGGCGCGGTCTTCGGCCCGGCATTCCTGCACCTGCTCGAGGACGGCGACTTCGTGATGGATTCCGAGGATGCCGCGATCGGCCTGTCCGGGCTGCGCGCCCTGGCCCCGGACAGGGCCCTGGACTTCGCCTCCCAGCTGAGCTATGCCTTCTACCACGACGCCCGCAGCCTGTCCGATCCGGACACCTATCGTGGCATCGCCGAACGCCACCGTCTCGACGGTGACGCCGCCGCGGCCGCGCTCACCGATCCCCGCCACCGCCGCCGGGCCCACACCGAATTCGCCCGCGCCCGGGATCTGGGCGTGCGGGCCTACCCGACTCTGCTCCTCGACACCGGTTCGGGCCCACGGATTCTCGACGCCCTGCACACCGCACCGGAGCAGATCGGAGAACAACTCGACCACGCCCTGTACGCGGCCCGCTGAATGCGCTGAGCAAGAACAGAGTTCACGGACCGGTGGCATCGAGTAGTCGAAGCCGGTTGCTCACAAAGCATTTCGTCGCGGGGACGGTTAGCCTCTGCGTGTGGGGCGCGCAGAGGACACCGCGAATCGGTTGGCCGCCAACGCTTCACCCCGACCACTCGATGCGAGACCGTCGACCTGCCGCACCACCGAGGAGCCCCCGGGATGAACGCCCCCGACTTCGAACCCCGTGACATCGACGCCAGCCGCCCGTCGGCCGCGCGCCTGTACCACTACTACCTGTCCGGCGAGGCAGTGTTCGGAGTCGACAAGATCTTCGCCGAGCACCTGTTCCAGCTGTTCCCCTACGCCGACGCCTGGGCACACCACAACCGCAAGTTCCTGCGGCGCGCGGTGAGATTCATGGTCGCCCACGGGATCCGGCAGTTCCTCGACATCGGATCGGGCCTGCCGACGGTCGGCAACACCCACGAGATCGCCCGCCTGGGCGCACCCGATGCCCGGGTGGTGTACGTCGACAACGACCTCGAGGCGGTCAACCGCTCCGATGAGCTGCTGCGCCACCAAGGGGTCACCGACACCGTCGCGGTGATCGAGGCCGACCTGCGCGATCCCGACTTCATCCTCGACCACCCCGACACCGGTCGGCTCATCGACTTCGGTGCGCCGCTGGGCCTTCTGATCGTCAGCGTCTGGCCGTTCATCCCCGACTCCGACCACCCGGCCGACCTGATGGCGCGCCTGCGCGGGCGGCTGCCCGCGGGCAGCTTCGTGGCCATGAGCCACGCCTCGATGTCGGAGGTCGGCGACGACCTGACACGGCTGGCCGCCGAGATCTCCGAGATGTACACCGACACCTCCGATCCCCTCACCATGCGCGACCGCGACGACATCGCGGCACTGTTCGACGGCCTCACACTCGTCGAACCCGGCCTGGTCTACGCCGCGGACTGGCGACCCGACGAACCGGTGGACCCCAGCGACCCGGCGCGCCCGGGTAACTTCGCCGCCGTCGGATACAAGCCGTAATCGGTTCGAGCGCACCGTGATTGCGCCGTCGAGGCATAATCGTGGCCACTACTGATCCCTAGAGTTCGCGCCGGAGGAAAACGATGTCGCTGCCGTTGTCGGGAAAGGTCGCCGTCGTCACCGGCGCGAGCAGAGGCGTGGGCAAAGGCATCGCCCTGGAACTCGGTGCCGCGGGCGCCACGGTGTACCTCACCGGGCGCACCGTCACCGCCGGACCGCTGCCCGGCACCATCACCGAGACCGCGGCGCAGCTCACCGCGCTCGGCGGCACCGGGATCGCGGTGGCCTGCGATCACCACGACGACGAACAGGTCGCGGCGCTGTTCACTCGGATCGACGCCGACCACGGATCCCTCGACATCCTGGTGAACAACGTGTTCTCCGCCCCGGATCTGGCCCAATGGCTGCATAAACCGTTCTGGGAACTGCCGATTCACGTCTTCGACGAGGTCCTCGCGATCGGCCTGCGCTCCCATTACGTCGCCGGCCTGTACGCGGCGCCACTGCTGTTCAAGACCGACCGGCCCGGGCCGGTGATCGTCAACATCTCCTCCTCGGGCGCACAGTCCTACGGCCACAACGTGATGTACGGCGTGGGCAAGGCCGCACTGGACAAGATGACCGCCGATATGGCCGTGGAACTTCGCCCGCACGGCATCGCGGTCGTCTCGATCTGGCCGGGCCTGGTCCACACCGAACTCCTCGCCACCGCCGCCCGCGCGACCGCCGACGGCCGCACCGTCGTCGACATCCCCGGCGAGGGCACCTTCGATATCACCCACGCCGAATCCCCGCGATTCGTCGGCCGCGCCGTCACCGCCCTGGCATCGGACCCCGACCTGCTGCAACGATCGGGCGGAAAACACACCACCGCCGAACTCGCGACCCGATACGGCTTCACCGACATCGACGGCACCGGACCGGGCGCGAGGCTGCGAACCGGCGCCTGAGGATCGATGGGCGATGGGCGAATGCGCCCCGACAACTCGCGCGGCTGCTCGACCAGCTCCCACACCGACCGAGACGCCCCTGAACTCCTATCATGGGCCGGTGACTGTGGATACCGGCACGTGGGTGCCGATCACCGAAGACCTCGACTCGGTGACCGACATCGGGCCCGAGGACGATCCGGCCGAGGCCGGTCTGGGACGCGACGCGATCGAGTCGATCTGGGAATCGGTGCGCGAGTGGTACCGCATGGGAACCACACCCGCGATTCAGGTATGCCTGCGCCGCAACGGGAAGATCGTGCTCGACCGGGCGATCGGACACAGTCGCGGCAACGCCCCCGGCGAGCACCCCGACACCGCGAAGACGCTCGTCACCACGCGGACACCGTTCTGCGGATTCTCCACCGCCAAGGGCGTCTCGGCGACGCTGATCGCCATGCTCGTCGAGGACGGCGTCTTCGCGCTGAATGATCCTGTCTGCCGATACATTCCGGAATTCGCCGCACACGGCAAGGCCGCGATCACCATCGGTGAGGTGCTGTCGCATTCGGCGGGCATCCCCTTCCTCACCCCACCGTATCGAGGCTTCGACGTGGTGGTCGACGAGGAGCTCGCGGTGCGCGCACTGACCGATCTGGTGCCCAGCTGGCGACCGGGCCGGCTGCGCGTCTATCACGCCCTGACCGGCGGCCTGATCCAACGCCTGCTCGTACAACGCGCCACCGGCCGGCGGATGGGCGAGCATCTTCGGGACCGAGTGCTGCGGCCGCTGGGATTTCGGTGGACCACCTTCGGCGTCGCGCCCGAGGATGTCGACGAGGTCGTGACCGGTGTGCGAGTCGGCCCCGGCCCGTCACGCATGTGGCGCCATCTCGCGCGCAAGGCACTCGGCGGCGGCATGGGCGGGGCGATGTCGCCGGAGGCGACGCGGGCCTTCCTCACCGCGGAACTGCCCTCGGGGAACCTGGTCACCACGGCGTGGGAGCTGTCGCGGTTCTATGAAATCCTCACCCGCGGTGGGGAACTGGACGGAGTGCGGATCATCGGGCCCGAGGCGTTGCGGGCCGCGATCGGTCCGGCGCCGCGGATGCCGGGCCTGGCCGGACGGGTCAGCGTCGCCGGATTCGAACTCGGCGCCCGTCGCTCGAAATTCGGGCGCCACACCGAAACCCATTTCGGCCGTAGCGGATTGACCACCCAATACGGGTGGGCCGATCCGGCCCGCGGCCTCGCGGGCGCGATCCTGACCAGCGGCAAGGCCACCACCGACACCGAACGCCCCTGGCAGCTGTGCGCGCGGATCGCCGCCGTCGTCGACCCGCTCGACCCCGCCGACCGGATCTTCACCGTCTGACCCGACCCGCATCGGGTGGTAGGACCGGGTGATGATCGCTCGGCTGAGGGTGAGGGCGGTGCCGGCGCGGCCCGGCGACGGCGGTCAGGTCACGGTCGGTGACGGGATCACGATCATGGTCATATCCGTAGTCTGCCGGGTTCACCCGCTGCGGCCGGTCGGCGTGGAATGCTGTCTGACATGGCGGAACTGGTAGGGGCGGTGGGGCCGTGATATCGGATGCGGAGTTGAATCCCGCGGCGGTCGAGATCGGGAGCTTCTTCCCGCAGTCTCCCGAGGCGGTATGGGGTGCGTTGACCGAACCGGACCTGCTCGAACGGTGGTTGATGCGACCGACCGGGTTCGCCGCGTCGGTGGGGACGCATTTCCTGTTCGAAGTCCACACCCAGCCACCGACCGAGATCGCCTGCGAGGTGCTCGCGGCCCTGCCGCGC
Organism: Nocardia sp. NPDC051570; assembly: GCF_044454005.1. Taxonomy (NCBI): domain Bacteria; kingdom Bacillati; phylum Actinomycetota; class Actinomycetes; order Mycobacteriales; family Nocardiaceae; genus Nocardia; species Nocardia sp. NPDC051570. The sequence goes on from NZ_JBITDI010000011.1 coordinate 285,336, forward strand.
GAACGGCTGACCTACAGTTGGGTCGATCTGCGGGCCGCGCGCCCGGCACGGTGGATCGTCGACTGGCTGGTCCGCCCGCAAGGCCGCGGCACGCGACTGCTGCTGACACAGACCGGATTCGACATCGAGGACCGCCGGCAGAAGATGACCCGCAATGCCATGGAACGCGGCTGGAAGGGCAGCCTGGCGCGACTGCGCGAGATACTCGACCACTGATCCGCCCGCTTCGGTGGCGACCAGCCATTTCGCGTAGGTGACCTTGCGGCCGGGCGGAGTGGTCATGGCGGTCATTCCTTGTCGTCGATGAATTCTTCAGGACCGCTGGGCGGTCCAGGTGGTGGTGATGTCGTCGGCGACATCACCCAGCAGCGCCAGGAACACCTCCACCAGCGGGGTCAGTGACGTCTCGGTCGGGGTGACCGCGTGAACCGTGCGGTGCAGTCGCGGGCGCGCGAGAGGGCGAGGCACGGTGCCGGGCACCCGGGTCAGGGCCAGGCGGGAGACGAGCGCGACGCCGATACCGGTGCCGACCAGGGCTTGCGCGACATCGTAGGAGGCGGTCTGGAAACGGATCGTGGGCGTGAATCCGGCGCCGGCCGCGGCCCGGTCGAACTGCTCGCGCGCGGCGTCACCGGCGACGATGGTCACCCACGATTCCTCACGCAACTCCTCGAGGCGCATCGGGACCTCACGCAGGGCGGGCGCGGCCAGGCGATGATCATCGGGAAGGACCACCACCAGCGGGTCGACCAGCAAATGATGCACACGGACATGCGGGGGCGGGTCGGCGGGCGGGCCCCATCCGGCGATGACGGCCAGATCGAGCCTGCCCGCAGCGATTTCGTCCATACCGTCATCGGAGGCCACGTCCTGCACCGAGATGTCGGCGTCGGGATGGCGGTGGCGCAGCGCCGTCAGCGCGTGCGGGAGCAGATGCAGGGTCGCGGCGTGGAATGCGCCGACCCGCAGGCGCAGTGACAGATGCCCCAGCAGTGCGTCCAGGCGCACCGCGGCCTCGCTCATATGCCGGTCGATGGCGTGACCGTGGGTGGCCAGTACCGCGCCCGCGGCGGTGAGTGTCGCCCCGGTCGGTCCGCGTAAGACCAACGGCACCTTCCATTCCCGCTCCGCGCGGGCGACCTGACCTGTCACCGCGGCGGGGGTGAGGCCCAGGGCGTGCGCGGCCCGGGTGAGCGAACCATGGCGTTCGATGAGGGCGAGCAGCCGCAGCTGCCCCGGATCGGGCATTCACCAATCTTAAGGGCAGTGCCGAATTGCGTTACTTCTCTTAATGTCTCGGGTGCGTGAGGCTGGTCGACGTGTCCGCAACCACCCTTGACCGACGCCGCGACCCGCCCACCCCGCGACCGATGATCCGAATGCTCGCCGCCGCCTACGCCCTGACCATCGCCAATCTCAACTACTGTCAACCGCTGCTGCCCAACATGTCTCGCTCCTTCCCCTCGACATCCGCGACCGCGATGCTGCCCGCCAGCGGGCAGATCGGGTACGTGCTCGGACTGGTGCTGGTCGTACCGCTCGGCGACCTCGTCGCCCGCCGCCCGCTGGTGTGCGTCCTGTTGTGCACCGACGCCACCGCTGCGGTGGCCACCGCCACCGCACCCACGGTGGAGATCCTGCTCGCGGCGGGGGCGGTGATCGGCGTCACCAGCGCCGGGGTGGTCAACGTCCTGGTGGCGTATGCCGCCGATCTGGCGACCCCGGCGCGCCGCGGCTGGGCCGTCGCGACGATGCTCGGCGCGGGGATGACCGGAATCCTGGTGTCGCGCACCGCCGCCGGGCTGATCGCCCAGCAGTCGGGCTGGCGGCCGGTGTATCTGATCGCGGCCGCGATCACGCTCACCCTGGCCGGTGTGCTGGCCTGGCTCATGGCCTCGACACCGCCGCCGCTGCGGATGCGCTACCGCGACCAGCTGCGCGAGACCGCGCTACTCGCGGTGCGGGTGCCGATGCTGGCCCGCCGATCGCTGATCGGGGCGTGCGTCGCCGCGGCCTTCTCCGCGTTCTGGGCGACCGTGGCGTTCCTGCTGGCCGGACCGCGGTATCACTACAGCGATTCGGTGATCGGATTGTTCGGGCTACTCGGGCTGGCAGGGGTGTTCGCGGTCCGGATGATCGGCCGCTACACCGGCCGCGGGCGGCGCCACGCCGTCGGTGTGCTGCTCGCGGTGGGACTGGCGGCGTTCGTGCTGATGGGGATCGGCGGTAGCCATCTGGGCTGGCTCCTCGCCGCCATCGTGCTCATGGACGCGGCCGTGCGCGGCACACATCTGCTCAATGCCACTGTGGTGTACGGCGTTTCGGGTGATGGGCGCTCCCGGGTCGCCTCGGTGTACATGACCGGCTACACCCTCGGCGGTGTCGTCGGCGCGGCCGCCGGTGCGACGGCGTACCGCTGCGCGGGCTGGGCCGCGGTGTCGGCGACCGGTGCGACGTTCATGCTGGCGGGTCTGGCGGTATGGGCCTTCCACCACTGGGTCGCCCCCGCCGACGATTCGACCGTCCTCGAAGCCCGGGCCGCCTCGAGGTCGTAGGGTCGGAGCCCATGGACCTGGACTGGACCACCCAGCTCGCCGAGCAACTGGATTGGCATGGGCACCACCAGTGACGCCCGCGGCTGGACGGTCTCACCGACACCGAGTACTTCTGGGAGCCGGTGGCCGACTGCTGGAACCGGCGAGGGCAGCGGGGCCGGTTCGGTATCGACTTCGCTCATCCCGCACCGCGACCGGCGCCGGTCATCACCATCGCGGTGGTCTCGGCGGTCACGACGGCGTTGCCGCCGGAGTGTTTGGCTTGATACATCGCGGAATCGGCACAGCACAACAGGTGTCGTATGGTCGAGGGCTTCACCGCGAGTTCCGTGTCGGACACCGCGACCCCGACGCTGGCAGTGATCGTGACAGGCAGATCCGGCACGGTCTCGACCGCGCTGCGCAGCCGCTCCGCGATCACCGGTGCCGGTTCTTCGTGCACGCTGCCGATCACCACGAATTCCTCGCCGCCGGTGCGCGCGACAATGGCATCGGCATCGATCGCCGATCGCAGGCGATCGGCGATCCGCATCAACGCCGTATCGCCGAAGAGGTGACCGAACGTGTCGTTCACGGCTTTGAATCGGTCCAGATCCAGGGTGGCCACGTATACCGAGCCGGGGCGCTCACCGGTGCCCGCGCAGTGCCGTCGCAGGTAGTAGTCCAGCCCCCGCCGGTTCATCAGCATGGTCAACGGATCCGACAGCGCGTCCAGATACCACAGCCAGTGACACAGCAGCATCGTCACGAACGCGACGCCGATCGTCGACCCCATGATCAGAATGATGGCGAGACCGAGTGCGTAGATACCGGTCGCACCACCGAGCCGCGGTGAGCCATCGGTCATCAGCAGCACCACCGCGGCCAGTTCGGTGACCAGCGCCCAACAGCCCTGCAGAGCCAGCACCCGCGGCCCATGGAAACACCCGTACCCGCTGGTGATGACCAGAAGGACCGTCACGATCACCCCGTAGAGGCGGTCCTGAACGGTCAGCGCGCCGACGGTGACAGCGATATCGGCGCACACCAGCCAGACCAGCGACTCGGTCTCCCCGGGCCACGGCAGCAACCACCAGCGCAGCGCCCACACTCCGGCAAAGGCGGCCAGCATCCCGCACACCATCGTCCCGAAAGCACCGTGCGCGATTTCCCGGGACGACCACGACAATACGGTGATCGCGAAGAAGACCGCACCGCCCGCGGCGATCATGAACTTCACCCGCCCCAGCAGCGAATGCGCGTGGAGTTTGTTGACCAGGGAGCGGTAATCGACTTGGTATCGCCGCCACGACCCGAATGTGAATTCGAAGTCGGTCATCGAGTCACCGCCTTACATCGCCGACAGGGTCTCCAGCCGGTGCCCGGACAGTATCTTCGGGCGTGACGTAATCCCGTAGCCAGAAAATAGCATATTTCCGACTGGAAGTACCGTACTGTCGAGGCCCCGGCAGGGGCCATGGAAACCGGTCCATCCATCAACCCTCGCGTATTACTCGGTCGCGTCGTCGGCAGACAGTGCGCGCTGCGCCAGGCGTCGGTGGAACGTCCAGAAATGCCACGACCCGCGCTGTTCGGATCGGCCGGCGCGGGTCGGGCGAGGGTCGACCGGCCGTGGCGATCCGGATTCAGTTGGTCGCCGGTGCGCCGGTAGTGGTCGGTGCCGGGTTGCCGGAATGGTTGCGGGGCTGTGAGATTCGGGTCGCGGTGATGCTGGTGCCCGATGCCTGACCGTCGATCATCACCTGATTGCCGACCGCGAATTGGGATTGGGTTTCGGGTTGGTTCTTGCTGCCGAAGGTCGTCGACGACGTGATCGTCACGGTCTCGGTGCCACCCTCACGTGTGGTGATCGTCCAGGTGTTCCCGTTCTCGGCGGCGATCGTGCCGAATACCGCGTGTCCCCGATGCGAGCCGGGCGCGGCCGACGCCGGCGCGGAACTGGTGGGTCCCGCCGACGAGGTCGGTGCCGAACTCGAGTTGCCGGACGAACCGCAGGCCGTCAGCATCGCGGCGAGGACTACGCCGCCCGCGGTACCGATCAGCAGGATTTTGCGACGACGTGCCCGTGAGTGTGCTGCCGAACCGGACCGGGACCCCGAAGGTGTCGAATGTGTCATGGCGGCAACGCTATTCGCCATCCTTGGCAAACCCCTCGGTGCAGCCTGTCAGCTGGCTCAGTACCGCGTCCGGACAATAGCCGATTCCGGGTGGAGTCAGCGGTGGTCGCGGTGACGGTGAGTGCGGCTGCGGCGCTACGAGCCGTCACCCGTGGCGGGGTGGTTTCGCTGAGCCGCGACGGTGGCCTCGGTCAGTTCGACCAGGTGGGTGAGGGTTTCGTTGACCGGGGTAGGGATGCCGCCCGCGGTACCGCGGGTGGCGATCGCTCCGATATCGAGCCGAACCGGAAATGGTTGCGCGGAGGAAGCCGATACCCGAAAGCGTACGTTTTCGGCGGAATGTCGCGAATGCTCTGCTTCGAATCGCGTGCGTGCGCTACTGTCCCGTTGACCACTACCTGATGTCAGTCCGAGTACGTTCTTTCGTTTGTCTCGGCCGGGTGGTCCAGCCTCCATCCGGCTGACCGTTCCGGGCTCCGCTCACCATGGCTCGACAGCGACGAACAGAAGGAGAACGACATGCTATCGGGAGTCGGATTCGGAGTTGGCTTAGTACTCTCTCTCGTTTTTGACATGGGTGGGTTGATCGAGTCTGCGGTGGCACCCATCGCCATCCCGTTTATAGGTTCGATTGCATCCCCGATCGTGCTTGCGGGCTTCCTACTCGAGGGGCTTGGCGCTCTGATAGCGATGACCCTCACCGGCCTCGCTGGGTGAGGCAGTCGTCGCCTCGGATCACCCCCGCTGCTTCCGCTGGGTATAGCTGTGCGCCCATGCGGCGCATCCAACCGAGACAGCGCGCCGTCCAACCCGTCCACTGCTATCGGCTCTCAAAGTTTGGCGCACCAGACCCCGATCCATGCGAACATATGTTCGTGTCGCAGTCCGTCTCCACCACCCCGCCGCGCACCCCCGCGCGGGCCGAGGCGTCGATTCTGCACGCCGATCTGGACTCCTTCTACGCCTCGGTCGAGCAGCGCGACGACCCGTCGTTGCGGGGCAGGCCCGTGATCGTGGGGGCCGGGGTGGTATTGGCGGCCAGCTACGAGGCCAAGGCGTATGGGGTTCGCACGCCGATGAATACGCGCCACGCGCTGCGGTTGTGTCCGCATGCGGTCGTGGTGTCACCGCGGATGCCGGCGTATGCGCGGGCCAGTCGGGACGTGTTCGAGATCTTCGGTGACACCACGCCCGAGGTGGAGGGGATCTCGATCGATGAGGCCTTCCTCGATGTCGGCGGATTACGCGCGATCGCGGGCGATCCCGCCCAGATCGCCGCGCGGCTGCGCACCCGGGTGCGCGAGCGGGCGGGGCTGCCGATCTCGGTGGGTGTGGCGCGCACCAAGTTTCTGGCCAAGGTCGCCTCCGCGGTCGCCAAACCCGAAGGGCTGCTGGTGGTTTCGCCGGATCGGGAACTGGAGTTCCTGCATCCGCTGCCGGTGGAACGGCTGTGGGGCGTCGGCGCGCTCACCGCGCGGACACTGCGTGAGCACGGCATCACCCGCATCGGTCAGCTGGCAGAACTGGGTGAGGGTGGCCTGCGCCCACTGCTCGGCCCGGGCGTCGCCCGGCACCTGTACGCCCTGTCGTGGGCGCGCGATCCGCGCCGCGTGGACACCGGTCGCCGCCGCCGATCGATCGGGGCGCAGCGCGCCCTGGGCCGGCGCCCACGCTCGGACACCGAGATCGACGCGTATCTGCACGGCCTGGCCGACCGGCTGGGCCATCGGCTGCGCGCGGGGAACCGCGTCTGCCGAACCGTGGTGCTGCGCCTGCGTTTCGACGATTTCGGCCGCGCCACCCGCTCACACACCCTGCCCGAGGCCACCGCCAGCGGCACCGTCATCCTCGACACCGCCCGCGCGCTGCTGCGCGCGGCCACACCGCTGATCCACGACCGCGGCCTGACCCTGATCGGCCTGGCACTGACCAATCTCGACACCGCCGACACCGTCCAGCTCACCCTCCCGTTCGAACCACGCGCCGACGCGACCCTGGACGCCACCCTCGACCGCCTGCGCGACCGCTTCGGCGCCGGAACCGTCACGCGCGCGGCACTTCTGGGCCGCGGCGAAGGCCTGTCGGTGCCACTACTGCCGGACTGAGCTCACCCGGCCGGGAGCAGCCCGCGCGCGAGCAGATCGTCGAACAACACCTGATCCACCGGCGGCACCAGCGCGCGATCGGCGTAGCCGAACCACGCGATCTCCTCGATCTCGCTGCTCGCGGCGAGGACCCCGACATGATCGGCGGTATAGCAGGCCATCCGCACCAGCCCCGCACCACCGGGCAACGCGGCCTCGTACGTGCCGACATGAGCGACGGATTCGGCGATCAGCGCCACCGTCAGCTCCTCGCGGATCTCGCGCAGCAGCGTCTGGCGGTCGGTCTCGTCCCCCTCGCGTTTACCGCCGGGAATATAGAACACGTCCTTGCCGCGCGGCCGCGCGGCAAGGATCCGCCCGCCCTCGATCAGCACCCACGCGACCGTATCGATCAGCCGCTCGGTCGGTTCGGTCCGCATCCGCGCAGCCTAATGGGAAGCGCCGGCCCTGATTGCGATCAGGGCCGGACGACCGGTCGCCGAGCCGCCCGCTGGTGAGCATTCTCGCCGCCTGACCACAAGCCTTCAGCGCCGGGCGAACTCCGGTGCGCGCTCGGGCCGGATCCCGACCCCGCCCAGATAGGCGGCCACCCCGGCCAGTACCGGGAACCGGTCGATGAGCGCCAGATGGCTCGGTGTTCTCGACAGCGTCCCGTCCAGCGCGGGTGCCAGCAGCGTGTCGTGTTCGCGCTGCTGGATGCGCTGAGTGAACACCGTCGGCAGCGTGCGGCGGCGCTGTACCCGCTCCAGATCCGCGGTCGCCGGGCGCCCGCGCCGCAGCGGCCCGGCCAGCAGCCGTGCGGCGGCCACCGCGTCCTGGATCGCGAGATTCACCCCGACCCCGCCGACCGGCGACATCGGATGCGCGGCATCACCCAGGGCGAGCAGACCCGGAATGTGCCAGCGCGCCAGACGACCCATCGTGACCTCGAGCAGTTTCACATCACCCCAGCCGCCGATCGCGGCGAGCACGTCGTCCCCCCAGCCGAACAGTTCCGCCAAATGCGTGCGCAGCCATCCGATGTCATGGGTGCGCAGGCGCTCATCGGCGCCCTTGGGAATCAGGAAGGAGGTCTGATAGTAGTCACCGCGATCCATGCACACCGCCGCGCGCCCGGCCTCGAACCGGCCCGACACCGCACTGGTGTGGCGGGCATCGGCCGCGACGGGCACCCGCACCCACCACACATCCATCGGCACAGCCATGTCGGTGGGCCGCAGCCCCGCCGCCGCGCGGGCCGCCGAACCACGACCGTCGCAGGCCAGCACGAGATCGGCCGAGACGACCTGCTCGACCCCGTCGGTGCCGCGGCAGCGCACCCCGGTGACGCGCCCGGATTCGGTGGTGAGCCCGGTGAATTCGGTGCCCAGGCGCAGGGTGAAACTCGGTTCGTCGGCGCCCGCGCGGGCCAGCAGATTCAGGAACTCCCACTGCGGCACCATGGCCATGTAGTTGTAGGGCCCCGGGATGCGACTGAAATCGGCTGCCAGCAGGGTCTTCTCACCGATCCGCAGACTGCGGCGCTCGAGCCTGGTGTGCGGCAGGGCCGCGAATCGCGCGGCCAGCCCGAGTTCGTCGAGCAGCCGCAGCGTCGACGGGTGCACGGTGTCACCGCGGAAATCGCGCAGGAAGTCGCGATGCTTCTCGAGCACGGTGACCCGAATCCCGGCCCGGGCCAACAGCAGTCCCGCCATCATGCCCGCCGGTCCCCCGCCGATCACACAGCACTGTGTGTGTTGTGTGTCTGCCACAGATACGCACCGCACTTCCGAACGAAACTACTACGGGGGATCGTAGGTGGTCGCTGGGGTGGCGTCGATGTGTCGGTGGTCACCGCGTCTTCGTCTCGGCCTCGGCGCACCGCGCAGCCCTGCATCGACTGCGGCAATCCGATAGCATCGCAGCGTCTCGGGCGCCGATCCGCTCAGGAAACCCTCAGCCCCGCCACAGTCCGCAATCATGCCCGATCGTGCATATGTTGCTAGCCTGTCGCTGTGACTCCGAACCCCCTCGACTCCCGTGAGCCGTTCTGGACTCTGGAGACCCGACTCTCGACCGCCCTGCTGATGTTGGCCGGATTCATCGGTGCGGCCGCCTACACCCATTCGGCCGGATACTTCGTCACCTTCATGACCGGCAATACCGAACGCGCCGTACTCGGCGGATTCCTCGGTGACTACACCCTGGCCCTGGGCGCGGCCGGACTCATCGTCTGCTTCCTGGCCGGGGTCATCGTCGCCTCCCTGTGCCGGCGGCACTGGTGGACCAATCACCCCCACGGCGCGACCGTGCTGGCGACGATGGCCTTCACCGTTGCCGCCGTGGTCGATTCGATCCTCTACTGGCACGACAAGGATCTGGGACTGACCCCGATCCTGTTCGTCGCGTTCGGCATGGGCGCGCTCAACACCTCCTTCGTGAAGAACGGCGAGACCGCGATCCCGGTCACCTACGTCACCGGCACCCTGGTCAAACTCGCCCAGGGCATCGAACGGCATCTGGCCGGGGGCACCCACCGCGAATGGGCGGGCTATGCGGTGCAATGGCTTTCGTTCGCCCTGGGCGCCTTCCTCGGCGGCCTGGTCAGCCTCGTCATCGACGGGCGCGACATGCTGTTCGCCGCGGTCATCGGCTCGGCGCTGGTCTCGGTCTACACCTGGCTGGCCGATGCGCGCGCGATCGCCCGCCACCAGCACCGGATCTGACCCTCACCCACGCCGCTTGGGCCGCTTGTCCATCAACCGCAGAATCAACGGGGTGAAGATGAGCTGCATCGCCAGCTCCATCTTCCCGCCCGGCACCACGATGCAATTGGGCCGCGACATGAACGAATCATGCAGCATCGACAGCAGATACGGGAAGTCGATCACCTTCGGATCCGCGAACCGGATCACCACGAAACTCTCATCCGCGGTGGGAATCGAGCGGGCGATGAACGGATTGGAGGTGTCCACGGTCGGCACCCGCTGGAAGTTCACATAGGTCCGGGAGAACTGCGGGCAGATGTAGTTCACGTAATCGGGCATGCGCCGCAGAATGGTGTCGATGACCGTCTCACTCGAGTAGCCGCGCTCGGTCTTGTCCCGGATCACCTTCTGGATCCACTCGAGATTGATGATCGGCACCACCCCCACCAGCAGATCCGCGTACCGCGCGACATCCACGTCCTCGTTCACCGCCGCCCCGTGCAACCCCTCGTAGAACAGCAGATCACTGCCGGGGCTCAGCTCCTCCCACGGGGTGAACGTCCCCGGTGCCAGCCCATAGGGTTTGGCCTCGAACTCGTCATGCAGATAACGGCGCACCAGCCCCACCCCGGTCTGCCCGTAATCGCGGAACAACATCTCGAGCTCACCGAGCAGATTCGCCTCCGGCCCGAAATGGGAGAAGTGCAGATTGCGATTCTGTTCGGCCTCGGCCATCGCGAGCTTCATCTCGTTGCGGTCGAAACGATGGAACGAATCGCCCTCCACGATGGCCGCATTGATGCCCTCACGCCGGAAGATCTCCGCGAAGGTGCGGGTGACACTCGTGGTCCCGGCCCCCGACGAGCCGGTGATGGCGACCACGGGATGTTTGAGCGACATGGGTTCTCCACTCGACGGCGATGACACTCAGTGCGGCGCGGGCCGAAACAGCGACCGCGTCCCGAACAGCGAGGCATCGAAACGCGGCCCCTCCTCGGGCATCCGGTGATACCGGTCGATCCGCTCGACCTCGGTGCGCGAACCGACGATCAACGGCACCCGCTGATGCAGCCCGGCGGGCATCACCTCGAGCACCCGCTCGTGCCCGGTACTGGCCGCGCCCCCGGCCTGCTCGACGACCAGCGCGATCGGATTCGCGCCGTACAGCAGCGACACCCGGCCCGGCCGCGCCGGATACCGGGTGTCATAGGGATACAGATACACCCCACCGCGGGTGAGAATGTGGAACACATCGGCCACCAGCGACGCCACCCAGCGCATATTGAAATCACGCCCCCGCGGCCCCTCCACCCCCTGCAGGCATTCGTGCACATAGCGCCGCACGGGCCGCTCCCAGAACCGCTCGTTGGCGGCGTTGATCGCGAATCCGGAGGTGTCCTCGGGAATCCGCATCCGCGGATGGGTCAACACGAACGCCCCGATCTCCCGATCCAGGGTGAAACCGTCCACGCCGCTGCCGGTGGTCAGCACCAGCATCGTCGCCGGACCGTAGAGGGTGAATCCGGCACACACCTGCCGCACCCCCGGCTGCAGGAAATCGGCCGCACACGGATCGCGGACCTCCTCCGGCGCGCGCAACACACTGAAAATCGTTCCCACAGGCAGATTCACGTCGATATTGGAGGAGCCGTCCAACGGATCGAACGCCAGCAGATACTTACCGCGCCGATAGTCGGCCGGGACCGGATGAAAGCCGTCCATCTGCTCGGACAGCAACGCCACCAGCGGCCCGTTCCACTGCGATTGGTCGATCATCACATCGTTGGCGATGGCATCCATCCTCCGATGCACCGTCGGCGGCAGATTCTCCGCCGGGGACGCCCCGAGCGATCCCACGATTCGCCCCCGGGTCACCTGATTGGCGATGATCTTCGTCGCGGTCGCCACCACATTCAGCAGCGCCGAGAACTCCCCCGAGGATCCGGGATGGCGATGCTCCTGCTCGATGGTGTAGCGGGTGAGCGTCTTGAGCCCCTCGGGCATCGATGCTCACCCCGGCCCGGCGAAAACGCTACTGCCGTACACATCCTCGGCGCACAGCGTCATCAGATCGGCGCGGCCCAGCGGCCGACGCAAGTCGATCAACCGCTTGGCCTGGCGCAACCGGCACCGATCCAGTGCGTTGCGCACGCTGCGCCCGCCCGCGAATCGCGGTCTGCCCATCCGCAATTCCAGATACCGCGCGAACGCCGCGGTGGCGTCGGCGTCGAAGACGACATGCTGCTCGGCGGTCATCAGCGCGGCGATCGCCATCAACTCCCCATGGGTGTACTCGGGGAATTCGATGTGATGGGCCACCCGCGAGGACAGCCCCGGATTCGCGGAGAAGAACCGCTCCATCCGATCCGGATATCCGGCGAAGATCACCACCAGACTGGTGCGTTCGGTCTCCATCTCCCCCAACAGGATCTCGATCACCTCCTGCCCGTAATCGCGCTCGTTCTCCGGCCGGAACAGGTAGTAGGCCTCATCGATGAACAACACACCCCCGGCCGCCCGCGCCAGCGCCTCCTTGGTCTTGGGCGCGGTATGCCCGATGAACTGGCCCACCAGATCATCGCGAGTCACGGTGTGCACCGTGGGGTTACGGATGTATCCGAGCGCGTGCAGCATCTCCGCCATCCGCGACGCCACCGTCGTCTTCCCGGTCCCGGGCCCGCCGGTGAAACTCATATGCATGGTGGGGCGGGTGGATTCGAGCCCGAACCGCGCCCGGGCCCGCTCGATCATCAGCAGTGCCGCGATCTCACGGACCCGGCGCTTCACCGTCGCCAGGCCCACCAGTTCCCTATCCAGCCGGGCCAGGGTCGCCTCGACATGGGCGGCGGCCGGATCGGCGGACAGGTCCAGTAGCGCGTCGGGGGCCAGGACGGGTTCGGCGGCATCCGCCGGTGCCGTAGAGCTGACGGCACCGGGCCGATACATCCGGAACCCGGTGCCCGCCAAGCCATCCTCTCCGGTCACGAGCATCCGCCCGGGCCGTCGTACCGCGCACCGGCACGTGCGTCGGTGGCATAGGAGTGCAGTCCGTAGCGCTGGCGGCGATCGGTGGATTCGGTGCGCGCCAACCGGAATCCGGGCTCATCGGCCGGGCGCTGCACCAGGAAAACTCAGCGCCGTGGTCTGCCGCCCGTAGCGCGCGTCGTAGGCGTTGAGGCGAATGTAGTGGCGCGGGAACGTCGCCCGGCACGCGGTGATCTCGGCGAGCACACCGTCGGGCTCGTCCAGATCGAACAACGGCAACCCCCACATCTCCCAGTAGACGTTGCGCGGATGCGGATCGTCGGTGTACTCGATCGACACCGGCCAGTTGTTGAGCAGCGCATAGCGAACCTGCGCGGCGATCTCGGCATCGGTCAACTCGGGCAGATGCGAGAAGGTGCCCTGACGCACATGCATTGCGGCTCCTCGGGGATTCAGCGACTGGGGGTGGGCACGGCGTCGGGGGCGTCGGTGGAGGTGTAGTCGAAGGTGACATCACCCCAGGTGGCCAGCGCGACATCGAGCGGCCGACACCACGCCGCCGCCTGACGCAACACCTCGGGCCCCTCGGTGAGCAGATCGCGACCCTCGTTGCGCGCCTTCACGACCGCCTCGAGCGCCACCCGATTGGCCTCGGCACCCGCGGCGATCCCCATCGGATGCCCGATGGTGCCGCCCCCGAACTGCAGGATGACATCGTCGCCGAACAGATCCAGCAGCTGATGCATCTGCCCGGCGTGGATGCCGCCGGAGGCCACCGGCATCACCCCGGGCAGGCTCGCCCACTCCTGATCGAAGAAGATCCCGTTGCGCGGATTCGCGGGAATGTGGTTGTCGCGCAACGTGTCGTAGAAACCCCGCACCGTGTGCGGATCACCCTCGAGCTTGCCGATCACCGTCCCCGCGTGCAGATGATCCACCCCGATCAACCGGCACCACTTGGCCAGCACCCGGAAACTCACCCCGTGGGTCTTCTGCCGGGTGAACGTCGAATGCCCCGCCCGATGCAGATGCAGCAGCATCCCGTTGCGCCGCGCCCACTTCGACATCGACTGCATCGCGGTGTACCCGACGGTCAGATCCATCATGATGATCACGCTGCCCAGTGACTGGGCGAACTCCGCGCGCTCGTACATATCCTCCATCGTGGCCGCGGTGACATTGAGGTAATGCCCCTTCAGCTCACCGGTTTCCGCGGTCGCCTTGTTCACCCCCTCCATGGCGAACAGATAGCGATCACGCCAGCGCATGAACGGCTGGGAGTTGATGTTCTCGTCATCCTTGGTGAAATCCAGGCCACCCTTACACGCCTCGTACACCACCCGCCCGTAGTTGCGCGCCGACAGACCCAGTTTCGGTTTCACCGTCGCCCCCAGCAGCGGCCGGCCGTACTTGTTCAGGTATTCGCGTTCGGTCACGATTCCGTGCGGCGGCCCCTGAAAGGTCTTGACGTAGGCCACCGGAATCCGCATATCCTCGAGCCGCAACGCCTTGAGCGGTTTGAACCCGAAGACGTTACCGATCACCGAGGAGGTCAGATTGGTGATCGACCCCTCCTCGAAAAGATCGAGATCGTAGGCGACATAGGCGAAGTACTCCCCCGCCCGGCCCGGCACCTCCGCCACCCGATAGCATTTGCCGCGATAGCGGTCGTTCGCGGTGAGCCGGTCGGTCCACACGACAGTCCATGTGGCCGTGGAGGATTCGCCCGCCACCGCCGCGGACGCCTCGATCGGATCCACACCCGGCTGCGGGGTCACCCGGAACACCGCCAGCACATCGGTATCGGCAGGTCGATAGTCGGGTGCGTAGTATCCCATCGACGCATAGGATTGAACACCGGGATCCCACCGGTCTTTTCCCTCGACCATCGTTGCTCCCGTTCTCGGGTCGGCGTACCGTGCCGATTCAGAATGAGGGGGGTCGGATCGAGGGACAATTCGATTGTTTCTCGTCTCGCTCAACCGAATCGTTGAGTTTGCTACCGTCTGACGATGGGAACGGTCAGTGCGGTCCGCATGGAAACCTTCCTCGCCGTCGCCCGTCAGGGCAGCATCCGCCGCGCCGCCGCCCAGCTGCACATCACCGAGGCCGCCGCCTCCGCCGCGGTCGCGCACATTGAAAAACAGTTGGGCGCCAAGCTGATCGCCAAATCCGGGCGCGGCATCACCCTCACCGAGGCCGGACGCGTCTACGCCGAATACTGCCGCAGCATCCTGGGTCTGATGGCCGAGGCTCAGGCCGCGGTGCGCCGCGCCGAGACCGGCCGCCTGCGCATCGGCGTGGTCGCCACCGCCGGGGAGTATGTGCTGCTGCGCCTGCTCGCCTCGTTTCGCGATCGTTATCCCGATATCGAGGTGGGCTTATCGATCCACCCGCGCGATCTGCTGTTCATCGAATTGCAGCATCACGAAACCGATCTCGTCATCGCCGGGCGCCCGCCCCGCGACATCGGCCTGGTGGTGCGCGCGCGGCGACCGAGCCGACTGGTGGTGGTCGGCTCCCCGGGCCGCTGCCGCGATCCGCTGACGGCCACCTGGCTGCTGCGCGGCCAGGGCTCGGGAACACTGGAAACCACACTGGCACTGCTGGATCGGCTGCAGGTCCGACCGCCCACGCTGACCCTGGGCACCCACGGCGCGGTCCTGGCGGCGGCGCGAGAAGGGTTGGGCGTCACCCTGATCCACAGCGACGCGATCGAAAGCGACGTACTCGACGGGCATTTGGAGATCCTGGCCGTGGACGGCACCCCCCTGGATCGGCCGTGGCATGCGGTGACCACCCACACACCCACCCCGGCGGCCCGGCTGTTCCTGGCCCATATCGTCGATCGCGCACACGTCGGCGGACAGGCGTTCCGGCCCTGCGCCCCCCGACCGGCCGCGGACCCGGGCGATACCCGGTGACCGCGTACCACCACCGAACATCCGGAACCGTTGAATTTCAGACCTTGGGTTACGCTGCCCCACGCGAGTAATACGGACATATAGCTCACCGTCGGGACCGCTCGGGTGGGCGGTAGGAGGGGGAATCCGGCGGATGGTCGAGGTGGTGACGCCGGGGCTGCGAACCCCGGTCGGGGTGCGCGAGCACGAGCGGGCGCGACGCGGTCGGGCGTGGTCGGCTCCGGTGGCCGCGGTGCTGGGCGGGGTGGTGCTGCTGGGATGGCGGGCCGCCGCCTACGGCAGCTGGGTGGTCGACGATGCGGGCATCACCTTCGCTTACGCCCGCAACGTCGCGCAGGGTCTGGGCACGGTACTGCAGCCCGGGGCGCACCCGGTGGAAGGATTCTCCGACCCCACCTGGCTGCTGGTCCTGGTGGTGGGCAGATGGTGTGGTCTGTTCGACCACGGCACCGTCTTCGGCATCCCCGACTACGTCGCCTACCCGAAGGCGATCGCGCTGATCTGCTGCGCGGGCATGCTCACCGCCTGCTATCTCGCCGCGCGCCGGGTGTCGCGATGGCCCGCGCTGATCACGGTCGCCAGCGGCGCCACACTGGCCGCGATTCCCTCGTTCGTGATCTGGTGCTTCTCCGGCCTCGAGAACGCGTTGTTCGCGCTGGCGGTGTGCGTGCTGGCGGTCCACATATTCCTGGCGGTGCTCGACGAGCGGCTGTGGACACCGGCGGTGGCGGCGACCGCGGGTGCGATCGCGGCGTTCGCGGCATTGACCCGGCCCGACGGCCTGATCTATGTGGCCGCGTATCCGCTGGTGTCGGTGATCCTGGTGCGGCGCGCGACGGTGGCCGCGGCGATCCGGTGCGCGCTGTATTCGGCGCTGGCGTTCGCGATTCCGTTCGGGGCGTATCTGGCGTGGCGATACCTCGAGTTCGGCAGGCTCGTCGCGAACACCGCGGTCGCCAAGAGTCAGGCGATGCCGACGGTGCACGACCTGACCAGGGCCGGGGATCTGGTGCAGTACGCGGGCGCACCCGCGGTGATCGCGGCCATCGGAGCCGTCGGGCTCGCCCTGGCGCCCCGAAGTCGTTGGCGCGACGGCATTGTCGCGCTACTGGTACCGCTGGCACTGGCGATGATCGCCTATTGCGTCCTGGAATCGGACTGGATGGCGCAACTGCGATTCGCCACCCCGGTCTGGGTGCTCGGCACGTTCGTCGCGGTGATCTCGGCGGCGGAGGTGCTCACCCGGCTGTACCTGCGTGGCCGAGTTCTGGTCGTCTCGGCACTGGTGTGCGCGTTGATCCCGTCCGGCGTCGCGTTCGCCGACGCATCCGAGTCCTTCCGCACCGATCCTGATGTGCCCCTGTGCTGGATCGTCGCCCGGTTCGGGCGGCTGTTCAACGGCTACGTCGACATTCTCGGCCTCGAGCACGCCACCCTGTTCGCCCCCGATATGGGCGGCAGCGCGTTGACATCACGGCTACGGCTGATCGACATGGCCGGGCTCACCGAGTCACGGGTCGCCGACATCCTCGCGGGCAAGGACCACACCGCCCTCGCCGACTACGTGTTCGAGGAGCGCAAACCCACGTTCATCCACACCCACGGACCCTGGTTGAGCAACCGGATCACCGTCGATCCGCGCATAGCCCGCGACTACTACCCGATACAGCAATCGTCGGATCCCGCCCTGCCCGACGAGGATTGGGTCCGCAAGGACGCGGTCGGCGACGTTGGCCAGCTGCGGCAACTGCGCCGGTACGCGGGCGAGGTCATCCCGGACCTGTTGCCCCGGTTCCGGGCATCGGATGCCTGCGGGGCGGTCCTGCGACCGGGCCAGACCCTCCCGCGCTGAGATGCTCGGGCGGCGGCCGGAATTCGCGCACGCCCCCCGATGCCCGGTCGGATGCCTGCGGCCCGGTCCTGCGACCGGGCCGGACCCTCCCGCGCTGAGATCATCGGGCCGCGGGCCGAATTCGCTCGCGCCCCCGATGCCCCGGAAAGTGGCGGCACCCATCACCGGGGCCGGGCGACGACGATGGTCCGCGTGGTAAGCATTCGCGACTATCTGCGCCCGGAACCGACCGAGGACGACCATGCGGTCTACGACATCGCCTACTGCGAGGGCTGCTCCGACGGAGCCGTCATCGGTCGGCTCGAGGCCCTGGAAGCTCTCGCCAGAGACGCCGCCGGAGCCCAGTACGCGGTCGCGATCCTCTCCGGATGCCGGGTCGTCGCCTACGCCGAAATCGCGTGGGACGCACGGTTCGCCCGCTGCTGGCGACTGGATTCGCGCGGGCGGCGCTGGCGGCGCATCGAATACCGGCGCCTGCCCGACGGACGACTGCACTGCATGCTCACCGAGGAATGGGACTACCTGCGCGCCGCCCAGACCGAATTCGACACCACCGAGGGCCACCGCTGCTGGCGCTTCGACCCCGACGGCCGCGCCGACGGCGCCGTGGACCACCGCGGAGGCGGCGGCGATGGCCGCCACCACGACATCGACCCCGCCGCAATGACACTGGACTGGCACTTCGGCGACTGGGCGGCGCTGTGCAGCTTCGACAACGTCATCCTCAGCGAACTGCCCGACCCCGATCCCGCGATCCCCACCACGCCGCCCTGGCGCCCGCCCCGCCCGCTGCGCCCGCATCTGCTCACCGAATTGTTCACCCCCGGAACGCGATTCGAACTCGACGAGGGCGAGCGAGTGACGACCGAACTGCACGGCATCGGCGCGGTCCATCTGCGCAACGGCCGCCTCGCGATCAGCGACCCCACCTGGCTGCACGACCCCGCGCCGTGGCTCACCCTCGCCCCGGGGCGCTACTCGGTCGAGTTGGCCGTGGTCCGCTTCGACGATCCATCCATCCACCCCCGCGTCGCCGCCGCGCGACTCGTGGTCTCCCGCACCGCGATCGCGTCCTGGGAGATGGCCCTGCGCGAGGGCGAGGATCCCGCATTCCTCGACGACGAATCGTTCTTCGGCTTCGGCGTCGACTCCGGCGTCGCCGGATTCCTCGACCCCGATGCCGCCCCCGCCATCCGCACCCGCCTGGAAGACAACTACTTCCAGCACGACGCGGACCCCACCGAACTACCCATCCCCGGCCTGAAATCGTTCCGCAGCGGGTGGGGCGACGGCGTCTACCCGGTGTGGCTGGGTCGTGACGCCGCCGGCAACCTGGGCGCGGTGGTCGCGGATTTCCTCATCGCCCACCACGCCCGCATCCTCACCCGAACCCCCATCCCCGCGCGCTGATCGACAGTCAGAAACGGTCGGCCAGCGCCGGTCCCGCATACAACACCGCACCGGCGTCGTCGTAGACACGGACCGTGAAATGGTGCATCGTCTCGTAATCGTCGCCGCGACTGTCGTTGTTCGGTGTCACCGGCGCCCGATCATCGGGGGACGCATCGGATTCACGCAACAGGTTCAGCCTGCGCTCACTGGGCAGATCGATCGTCGCCGCGAACGTCTGCGCCACGACATCGGCGGTGAACACCGTGCCGTTCTCGCTGATCACCTCCACCATCTCCACCCCCGGCGCCAGCGCGCCGCACACCCCCGACTCGATCACGAACTTCACCTCGAACGGGCGCGCGGAGAAGTCGCTGTGCAGGCCACCGGGAGTGTGCAGATACGAATCCAGATGCCCCTCCCGGAAGAACAGCACCGCGCCGTCACCGGAATCGTGATAGGCCAGCACAATGCTGTGCGCGACAGCGGTATGCGCCCCGATCCGCGGGCCCGGATGCCAGCCGGCATGCGAGACCGCCTGCACCGGCAGGCCGTTGAACTCGGCGTACTGATAGGCCGCGACGAAGGAACTGATCTCCTCCCGCCAGCGCGCCCGGGCCGCGCGCTCCTGCGCCAATTCCGGATCCCGCTCCGCGCGGGCATCCTGATAGGTCTCGTTGAACGCCTGCAGTTCCGCCAGCACCCGCGGATCCTGGGTCGACTCGGCGACCAGATCGGCCTCGATGAACGCCTCGTGCAATTCGCGTCCGAGTCGCTCCACTTCGGTTCGTGTGGTCCGATATTCGTCCTCCGCGGTCAGGAAGGCATCGGCCAGGGTGCGCAATCGTGCCATCACCGCCCCGAACCGCTCTTCCGCGATGTTCAGTTTTTCCCCTTGCGCGGTCACTTCTCCTCGATCTTCCTTCCCTGATGGGCGCTTGACCATGTCCACCCTGCCAATCCCATGCGACTTTGTGAATAGTTGTAAGTTGGCGGCCCGGTTTCCTTCACCCGTGGCGCATCGGGACCCGCTCGGGCCGCCGCCCCATCGCATCGGACCGATGCCCGAATCCGATCAGCGCCGCGATCACCCCGACCGCGTAGGTCGCGAAC
This sequence comes from Nocardia sp. NPDC051570, assembly GCF_044454005.1. Classification (NCBI taxonomy): domain Bacteria; kingdom Bacillati; phylum Actinomycetota; class Actinomycetes; order Mycobacteriales; family Nocardiaceae; genus Nocardia; species Nocardia sp. NPDC051570. Next base: position 305,063 of record NZ_JBITDI010000011.1, read on the forward strand.
ACCACGGTCGTGGCGAGCACCGAGAAATGCGGCCGCGCCCCGTACAGCGAATACATCGACGTGGGCAGCGTGGTGCCGAGCATGACGACCGCGAAGCCGTAGACCAGCACGGCCATCGACGAAGTGCGTGCGCTCATGACACCTGTGGAATGATCTCGCCCGCAAGGCGTTCCATCTGCTCGGCCTGGTCGAACAGCGGCGTGAACAGGATCAGCTCCGCACCGGCATCGATGACCTCACGCACTCCGCGCACGCACTCGGCCGCGCTACCGGTGACCGCGACCGGCGCGAAGGCGTCTGTCCCGTACACCCTTTCCAGACCGTCGGACATCCGCGCCCGCGCGCGGCGGGTGTCCTCGTCGACGGCGATGTACACCCGCTTGGCGACCCCGAAGCTCGCCGGATCCCGCTGCGCCTCGGCCAGATGCGCGCGCAGCGTACGCACCTGCTCGCCGAAGGCCGCGGTCGTCGCCGAGCCCGCGCCGAAGAAGCCGTCGCCCAATCGCACCGCGCGCCGCAGCGCCTTGTCGTGCCCGCCGCCGAACCACAGTGGCGGGCACGGCTTCTGGAACGGTCCGGGGATGATCTTCGCGTCGTCCAACTGCCAGAACCGCCCCTGATAGGTCACGCTGGGCTGGGTCCACAGCTGTTTCATCACCTCGATCCCCTCGGTGAACCGCGAGATGAGCCCGTCGCCGGTGATGCCGAACGCGGCGAACGGGCGATACCGTCCCCCGCTGCCGACACCCACCTCGAGGCGCCCGCGCGAGAGCTGATCGAGCGAGGCCAGCGAACGAGCCAGCATCACCGGGGTATGCAGCGGCGTCACGAATACCGCACACCCCAGCCGCAACCGCGTCGTCACCGCCGCGGCGTAGGTCATCGTCTCGATCGGGCTCAGCTGCGGTATATCGCCGAGCGCGAGGGTCTGCTCCTGGGTCCAGCCGCTGTGGAAACCGAGCTCCTCGGCCCGGCGCAGGTAGGCGGTGAAGGTCTGCGGATCGAACTCGCCATCGGCGTGGAACTGCGGAATCGAGATCGCGAAGCGCATGCCGGGCACAACGCGAGCCGGGTGTGATCAATTCCTCTATTTCTTTAGTTAGCCTAAAGCAACTATATTGGGTGGTGGCCCTATCCGCTTTGCTTCTCTGGGGAGGAAACAGTCTTGGCTTCCGCAACACCACCGGGCGACCTCGACGTCGGCGACGTGCAGACCATCCGCCGCCGGCTCAGCGTCGACCGCGACCACCCGCGCTACAAGTGGGTCGCGCTGTCGAACACCACGCTCGGCATGCTCATGGTGACCATCAACTCCTCGATCGTGATCATCTCGCTGCCCGCGATCTTCCGCGGCATCGATCTCAACCCCCTGTCCCCGGGCAACGTCAGCTATCTGCTGTGGCTGCTCATGGGCTTCCTGCTCACCTCCGCGGTACTGGTGGTGATGTTCGGCCGCCTCGGCGACATGTTCGGGCGCGTGCGCATCTACAACTACGGCTTCGTCGTGTTCACGCTATCGGCGATCGCGCTGTCGTTCGACCCCCTGGACCACGGCGGCGGTGCCCTGTGGCTGATCGGCTGGCGAGTGATCCAGGGCATCGGCGGGGCCATGCTGATGGCCAACTCCGCGGCCATCCTCACCGACGCCTTCCCCGCCAATCAGCGCGGCGTGGCGCTGGGCATCAATCAGGTTGCGGCCGTGGCCGGTTCGTTCCTGGGCCTGCTCATCGGCGGACTGCTCGCCGAATGGGATTGGAAGGCCATCTTCTGGGTCAGCGTGCCCTTCGGCATCCTGGGCACCGTGTGGTCCTACCGATCGCTGCACGACTTCGGCGCCCGCAGCCCCGGCTCGCTGGATCTGCCCGGCACCCTCACCTTCGCCCTGGGCCTGACCGCGCTGCTCACCGGCATCACCTACGGCATCCAGCCCTACGGCGGCGCCAAGACCGGCTGGACCAATCCGTGGGTGCTGGCCGCGGTGATCGGCGGTATCGCACTGCTGATCGCGTTCTGCGTCATCGAGACTCGGGTGCGTGAGCCCATGTTCCAGCTGCCGCTGCTGCGCAACCGCGCCTTCGGCCTGGGTAACCTCGCCGGACTCATGGCCTCGGTCGGGCGCGGCGGCATGCAGTTCATGCTCATCATCTGGCTGCAGGGCATCTGGCTGCCGCTGCACGGCTTCGACTACGAATCCACACCCCTGTGGGCCGGTATCTACATGCTGCCGCTCACGGCGGGATTCCTTGTGGCCGGGCCGATTTCGGGCTGGTTGAGCGATAAGTACGGCCCGCGGCCGTTCGCCACCGGCGGGCTGGCCCTGGCCGCGGTGACCTTCGTACTGCTGGTGATCCTGCCCGTGGACTTCAACTACTGGCTGTTCGGATTGATCATCCTGCTCAACGGATTGGGCACCGGCATCTTCACCTCACCCAACACCGCCGAGGTCATGTCCGCGGTGCCCGCCTCTCAGCGCGGGGTGGCCTCCGGCATGCGCGCCACCCTCATGAACGGCGGCATGGCGCTGTCGATCGGCATCTTCTTCTCGCTGATGATCGTGGGCCTGTCGGGCACCCTGCCCGGCGCGATGGATTCCGGGCTACGCGGACAAGGCGTTTCGGCCGGCGTGGCCGGGCAGATCGCCGATATGCCGCCGGTGGGCAGCCTGTTCGCGACCTTCCTCGGCTACAACCCGTTCAAGGAATTGCTCGGTCCCAGTGGCACTTTGGACCAGCCGGGCGTGCACGCCGACGTGCTCACCGGACAGGAGTTCTTCCCGCATCTGATCTCCGGACCGTTCCACTCCGGTCTGATGGTGGTGTTCCTGGCCGCCGCGGTGATGATGGCCATCGGCGCGATCGCGTCGTGGTTCGCGGGCGGCACCTACGACCACGACGAGACCGAGGAACTGGCCGAGGCCGAACGGGAAGGCATACTTGCTGGTACATCGACCGAATAGGAGCCGGTAACACATGTTCCAGCAGGAGCGCGCACGCAGCGCCGAGCAGTTGGCCGAGGCCGCCGATCTGTATCTGGCCCTCGGCAGAATCACTCGCCTGCTGCGCCGCTCCGGCGATATCGGATCGCTGAGCCCCGGATCCGCGGCCGCCCTGGCCACGCTGGTCCGGGGCGGCCCGCTGCGGCTGGGCGATCTGGCCGCCGCCGAACGGGTCACCCCGCCGACCATGTCGCGCATCGTGAGCGGTCTCGAGAAGTCGGGCTACCTGGAACGCACCGCCGACCCCGTCGACGGCCGCGCCCAACTGCTGGTCGCCACCGACACCGCCCTGGACCTGGTCAACGGCGTCACCTCCGCCCGCATCCAACGCTTCGCCGCCGCCCTGGACGGCATCGAGGCGCCCGAGCGGCAGGTGCTGATCCACTCGCTGACCGCTCTGGTGGATCTGCTCGACGACCAGCGCGAATAACCGCGAACCCCAACGCCTCCGGCGGGTACCAAACATCTCCACAGTGCGCATACAGCTGGTTCACAGCTCGCCCGAGTGGACTGGAGACAGCACGCCGGAAGGGGCGATGGAGATGTTGGACGATGAGGTCGCTGGGGCGGTTCGGGGCGATCGAACCGCCATCGCACACGTATTGGAGGCGATCCACCCACTGGTCGCGCGCTACTGCCGCGCCCGGGTGGACCTGGGCGTCGTCTCCGCCGACGATGTCGTACAGGAAGTCTGTATAGCGGTATTGCGGGCGCTGCCCCGCTACCGCGACGAGGGCAAACCGTTCATGAGCTTCGTGTACGGCATCGCCGCGCACAAGGTCGCCGACGCCTACCGCAGCGCCGCCCGCACCCGCACCTCCCCGATCGCCGAGGTCCCCGACCTGCCGTCGGAGGACACCGGCCCCGAACAGCGCGCCCTGCAATCGGAATCGACCGAACGCATGAACGCGCTGCTGGGCACGCTGCCCCCGCAACAACGCGAAATCATCGTGCTGCGCATCGTGGCAGGGTTGTCCGCCGCCGAAACCGCCGCCGCGGTCGGCGGCACCGCCGCCGCGATCCGGGTCACCCAGCACCGCGCGATGGCCAAACTCCGCGCCCGCATCGCCGCCGAGCCGCGACGGGAGTTGTCGCTGCTGTGAGCGCTCAGTTGAGCGACTTCAGCACCGCGCGGTCGTAGGCGATCGTCTCGTCGAGGCGGCCCTGTAGCGCCTTGGCGGCCCAATCGGGATTGGCCAGCAGCGCCCGGCCGACGGCGACGAAATCGAACTCGTCGCGTTCGAGGCGATCGAGCAGCGCATCGATACCGGTCACACTGGCCTGCTTGTCCCATCCGGCCGCGCCGAGGAACTCCTGATCCAGCCCGACCGAGCCGACGGTCACCGTGGCCTTACCGGTGAGCTTCTTCACCCAGCCCGCGAGATTGAGATCGCTGCCGTCGAATTCGGGCAGCCAGTACCGGCGGGTGGAGGCGTGGAAGCCGTCGACGCCCGCGGCGACCAGCGGCGCCAGGATCTGATCCAGCTCGGCCGGGGTCTCGGCGATCCTGGCCTGATAGTTCTCGGCCTTCCACTGCGAGAGCCGGAAGAAGATCGGAAAGCCCGGCGATACCGCGGCGCGCACGGCCGCGACGATCTCCGCGGCGAACCGGGCCCGCGACGCCGGGGCGCCGCCGTAGCCGTCGGTGCGCCGGTTGGTGCCGCTCCACAGGAAACTGTCGATCAGATAGCCGTGCGCGCCATGCAGTTCCACACCATCGAATCCATGACGCTGCGCCGCCGCGGCGGCCTCGGCGAACGCGGCGACTGTGTCGTCGATATCGTTCTGCGTCATGGCTTTTCCGGCCGGAAGCCCGGTCAGCCCCACCCCCGACGGGCTGTCGGCGGGCGGTTCGGTCGCGGTGCGCGCCACCCCGGTATGCCACAGCTGCGGCACGATCCGGCCTCCCGCCGCGTGCACCTGCTCGGCCACCCGAGCCCACCCGGCCAGGGACCGCTCACCGTAGAAGTGCGGGACGCCGTCGTAGGCGACCGCGGCGGCGCGGTTGATGTAGGTGCCCTCGGTGACGATGAGCCCGACATTGTTGGCCGCCCGGCGCGCGTAGTACTCGGCGACATCGGGTCCCGGAACACCGTTCGGCGACAGATTGCGCGTCATCGGGGCCATCACGATCCGGTTCGGGACGGTCACATCGCCCACGGTGAACGGCCGATCCAGCAGCCGCCGGATCCGAGTGGTGTCTACTACCGAAGTCATCTGGTCTCCTGTGTCGCCGAACTTGGTGCTTGAGTTTCTAAAGAGTTGAGAAACTCAAGCGAATCGGCACCAGTACATCCACAACTGCTTGAGTCTGTCAAGCATTTGGCTTAAGGTTCAACTGTGCCTCGCTCCTCGCCGCCGGTCGCGCCCGATCTCATGGCGACCCTCGCGCAGTTCTGCCGCACCTACCAACAGGACTTCCTCGCCGCGGCCCAGAGCCTGGATCTGACCGGCAGCCACGCCAGCCTCCTGTGCCTGCTGGCCGAACCGCGCGCCATGCGCGAGCTGGCCGAAAGCCTGTCCTGCGACGCGTCGAACATCACCTTGATCATCGATCGGCTCGAGCAGCGCGGCCTCGTCGAACGCCACATCGACCCGGCCGATCGCCGAGTGAAGAAGGTCGTCGCCACCGCCGAGGGCGCCGCGATCGCCGCGCAGGTGCACGCCCGGATGCGCGGAATCCACGCGGCGCTGGACTCTTTGACCCCGGCGCGTCGCCGCAGCCTGCGCGACATCCTCCACCAGCTGGGCTCCCACCCGGCCCCCGGCACCGACCCCGCCTAGCCGCTCAGTCCTCGAGCGCCGCGAGCACCGCCCGCGTCCTGCTGTCCCGCGTGGCCCGCAGGCGTTCGAACGCCTCGACGCCGGTACCGTAGGCCTGTTCGACCTGGCCGATCAGCGTCTCCATCCGCTCGGGATCGGTGGCGGGCGTACCGAATTCGATCTTGGAGGTCTCCGCGCCGACCCCGGCGTACAGGTGCCGGATCCCGCCGGGCCCGCCGCCGAGGACATTGCCCTCGAACGGGCCGATGGTGGCCCAGCGCAGCCCCAGCGAATTGCGCATGATCACATCGAGATCGGCCGGGGAGACCACGCCCTGCTGCACGAGATACACCGCCTCGCGAGACAGCGCCCCCTGCAACCGATTCGCGACGAATCCGGGCATCTCCGTGCCGATGACCACCGGCACCCGCCCCAGCCCCTCGTACAGTTCCACCGCCCGCTCGGTCGCGTCCTCGGTGGTGTCGCGACCGGGCACCACCTCGACCAGCGGCATCAGATCCGGCGGGTTGAACGGATGCCCGACCAGCACCCGCCCCGCCCCGGACAGGCCCTCGGTGATCAGGGTCGCGGTGATCGACGAACTCGACGTCGCGAGAACCGCATCCGGGCGCGCATGCTCGATGATCCGCGCGAACAGCTCCTGTTTGATCGGCAGCCGCTCGGGCCCGTTCTCCTGCACCAGATCCGCCTCGGCCACCGCCGCGGCGATATCGGCGACCACGCGGATGCGCGGATCGGCGCCCAGCTCGGCGGCCACCACATCGGCGATATCGGCGCGCGGATCGTAAATCGTGACGTCCCACTCGTGTTCGCGGGCCAGCCGCGCCCAGGACAGTCCGATCACCCCGGCGCCGATGACGGCGAGTGTGCTCATGAGATACCTGCGATTCCTGTCAATGGCCGCCCGGTGAGCCGGGCGACGACGAATTCGGTGGCCCCCGAAGAGGTGTCCAACGGCACCGCGCGCACGGTGCCCGCCAGATCGGTGACATAGGCGAGTCCGGCGTCGGTGTCCACGGCCAGGCCGATGGCCTCGTCGAATCCGCGCGCCAGGATCTGCGGTCGCGTCCCGAGCTCACCCTTGCGGGGAATCGGCGCGCGGTTCAACGTGTTTCCCCACGGCTCGGCCCCGCGGTCGGTCCAGTACAGCGTGGCCGTGGCCGCGTCGATATGCAGATCGATCGGCTCGGGCAGCCCGTCCCAGAGGATGTCGATATCCGAGCGGTCGGCCGCGGTCTCCCCCAGCGGGATATCCAGCCCGGCCCGCAGGATCGCCCCGCGCCCGCCCTTGGCCGGACCCTTCTGCGTCCAGTACAGATACCCCTCGACGGGATCGACCGCGACACCGACGCATTCGGCGGTCTTGTCCTCGGCCGGGGCGTTGACGACCAGATCGGTCAACCCCGTCCCGTCGGTGCCGACGCGAGAGACCTTGCAGCCCTCGCGATCGCACCAGTAGAGCCGGCCGGCCGCGAGGTCGGCGGCGAGCTGCTTGCCGGTGGTGATCGCGCCGGTCGCCACGATCTCGCGCTGATCGGAGCCGTCGAGGCGGGCCGAGCGCACCGACCCGTTACGCGGCGAGAAGTCCGGCTCCTGCCCCGGCGCCGGGATCGGACCGTCGGGCATTCCCATCGTCGTCCAATAGATCCGGTCGGTGCCCGGGTCGAAGACCACACCGTCCGGGGCGGGCCCGGCATCGTCGACGATGGTTCGAACACTGTTGTCCGACAGGTCGATTCGCTCGATGGTGCCCGACGCGATGCCGAGCACCAGCAGGGATGTGAACATCTCGAACTCCTGGAGAGTGGTCGGTCCTACGCCGGGAGCAGCGCGGGATCGGCGGTGTCGCGCAGGGCGCTGGGCGGGGTGACCGGTGACGACGAGCCCAGCGCGCGCCGACGCGTCGCGACCAGGCCGCCGAAGGACTGCGTGATCGCCGTGAGCCGGGCCGCGTAGTGGCTGACCGCCGTCTCGAAGGTCATGCCGATGCCGCCGTGCAGCTGGACGGCCTCCTCGGCCACCAGCCGCGCGGTCTCGGCGACGAAGACGAATCCGTCGTCGGCCGCCGCGAGCGGGGCGGTGAGATCCTCACCGTCGAAGGCCTCGAGGGTGGCGGTGGCCCACAGTGCGATCGAGCGGGCCAGCTCGATCTGCGCGTACAGATCCGCGGCGCGGTGCACCAGCGCCTGGAAGGCCGACAGCGGCACGCCGAACTGCTTGCGGGACTTCAGATATTCCACCGTCTGCGCCAGCGCCGATTCCATCAGGCCGACCGTCTCGCCGAGTACCGCGATGCGAGCGCGGGCGAAGGCGATATCGACCGCGCGGGCGGCCGAGCGGCCCGGGGTTCCCAGCGCGGTGGCCGGGGTCCGGTCGAAGCTCATCCGCGAGGCGTGCGTCCAATCGGTGGTCCGGCCGTCGCCGCGCGAGAGGCCCGGTGCGTCGGCCGATACCAGATACACCCCGAGCTCACCGTCGGCATCGACCGCGGTGACGAGCAGGAACCTCGCCCGATCCGCCCGTGCCACCGGCGATTTCACGCCGGTCAGCCACACCGGGCCGCCGGTGTCGCTGCGCTCGGCGGTGACCGAGGGCAGTGCGTCCCATTCCCGGCCCGGTTCGGCATGCGCGACCGCGCCGATCGCCGTGCCGTTCGCCAGCTCCGCGAGCAGTGCGTGGCGCTGCTCGTCGGTGCCGAGTTCGGAGATCAGCCAGGAGGGCAGATAGACGCCGTCGAGCAGCGGCTCCACCGCCGCATGCCGCCCGAGTGCCTGCTGCACGACATACACCTCCACCGGGCCCGCGCCCGCGCCGCCGAATTCCTCGTCGACGGTGAGGGTGGCCAACCCCAGTTCGGTGCTCGCCTGCCATACCGCATCGCTCCAGCCGGTCTCCGATTCCACGGCCGTGGCCCGGAATCCGGGCTTGTAGTACCGGGCGAACATCGACTCGGCGCTGTCGAGCAGCAGCTTCTGATCGTCATTGGGTTCGAGTTCCATGGCAGTTCTCCTCACAGCCCGAGAATGGTCTTGGCGATGACTCCGCGCTGAATCTCGTTGGAGCCGCCGAAGATCGACAGTTTGCGCAGGTTCAGGTAGTGCGGGCCGGCGAGGCCCGTCTCGTCCTCGCGCACCAGCAGCGCGTCGGAACCCGCGGCCTGCAGGCGCAGCGCCGACAGCTCCTGCAGGGTCCGGGTGCCCTCGAGTTTGAGCAGCGAGGACGCCGGGCTGGGCTGCCCGTGCTCCGATGCCGCGGTGACCCGCAGCTCGGTGGCCTCGAGCGCCAGCAGCCGCAGCTTCACCGCATGCAGCCGCGCCCGGAAATCCGGATCGTCGGCCAGAGCCGCCACACCCACGTGCCGCGCGTCGGCGTACTGGACGAGCTCGGCGAACAGGCGCTGCGCGGTGCCGGTCTGGGCGATGCTGTTGCGCTCGTTGCCGAGCAGGAACTTCGCGTAGGTCCAGCCCTTGTTCTCCTCGCCGACAAGGTTTTCCGCGGGAACGCGGACGTTGTCGAAGAAGAATTCGTTGACCTCGGCGCTGCCGTCGATGAGTGTGATCGGCCGCCGCTCGATGCCCGGAGTGTTCAGATCGAGCAGCAGGAACGAGATGCCCTGCTGTTTACGCGCCTGCGGATCGGTGCGGGCGAGCAGAAACATCCAGTCGCCGTACTGGCCCAGGGTCGTCCAGGTCTTCTGCCCGTTGACGATGTAGTCCTCGCCGTCGCGGCGCGCGGTGGTCTTGAGCCCCGCCAGATCCGACCCGGCCTCGGGTTCGGAAAAGCCTTGCGACCACCAGATATCCAGATTGGCCGTGGCGGGCAGGAACGTCCGCTTCTGGTCGTCGGTGCCGAATTCGGCGATGATCGGGCCCACCATGCTCGCATTGAAGGCCAGCGGCGGCGGCACGGCGGCACGCTGCAATTCGGTGGTGTAGATGTGGGACTGGGTCGGGGTCCAATCCTTGCCGCCCCATGCGACCGGCCAGTGCGGCACCGCGAGGCCGTGCTCGTTCAGAATGCGCTGGGAAGCCACGATATCCTCGCGCGTGGTGGTGCCGAGTGCCGAGCGGGTGCGCACATCCTCGGGAATCCTGCCGAGGAACACCTCCCGCAACGCGTCGCGGAATTCGATGTCCTGCGGGCTCAATTCGAGATTCATGATGCCTTTCTTCCTCAGTTCGCCCCGGCCGCGGCCTGCCGGCGCAGCTGGGAGAGGACTTCTTCGGTGCTGTGGCCGGGACGCTCGGCATACCGGCGGATATCGACGGGCGTCTCGGAGAAGCGCAGGGGGTTGGCGACCATCCGGATCCTGCCCTCGGTGGGATGCTCGGTCTCCACGACCAGCCCTACCTCCTGGACATAGGGATCGTCGGCGAGTTCGGCGACGTCGACGACGACGCCGTAGGGAATGTCGTTGGCCTGCAGATAGGTCTCCCATTCGGCGGTCGTCTTCTCCGCCGAATGCGCGAACACCGCGCGCAGACCCTCCAGGAACGTCGCGACGTCCACTTGCGGGCTGTCCCACCGGGATTCGGCCGCGATCTCGTCCTGGCCCGCGCCGATGAGCAGGCGCCGGATGTCCTGATAGGTGTAGGCGACCGCGGCGATCGCGCCGTCGGCGGTGCGCATCGCGGCATGCTCGCCGACCAGGCTCAGCGGATTTCCCGCCGGGGCGGTCGCGGGCACATAGGTGTCGCCCGCCAGATGTTCCACCGCGGTCCAGGAGATCAGCGCGTCGGCCATCGGCAGCTCGACCCGCTGTCCGGCACCGGTCACCCGGCGGTGATACAGCGCGGAAACGACACCGAGGGCCAGATACATCGACGCCACCTTGTCGCCGATGAAGGTCGGCAGGTACTGCAGCGAACCGTTGGCGCGCTCCTGCAGATTCACCAAGCCGCTGACGGCCTGGATCACCTCGTCATAGGCCGGTCGCGCACCGCGCGAGGAGCCGGGGGCGAAGCCCTGGGCGTGGGCGTAGATCAGCGTCGGGAAGCGTTCACCGATCGCGTCGTAACCGAGCCCGAGCCGCTCCAGCGCCTGCAGGCGCATATTCGTCACGAAGACATCCGCAGTATCGAGCAATTCCTCGAGCACGGCCAGATCGTCTTCGTTTTTCAAATTCAACGCAATGCTGCGCTTATTCCGATTGACATTCAGAAAGAGCGGAGCCATTCCCACCGTGCGGCCGATATCGCCGGGCGAATGCCGGGCATTGTCATAGGGCGGCTCGATGCGAATCACGTCCGCGCCCAGGTCACCTAGGATCTGGGTGGCGAACGGGCCCATCACGACAGTCGAGAGATCGACGATTCGCACCCCGGCCAGCGGGCCTGTCGGCGCGCCATCGATGTTCAATTCTGCCGAAGGCAATGTAGAGCCTTTCATCCGATCCGGTTTATCCGCCCTCGACATTAGGCCCGGCTCTCTCCACAAAGGAATGACCGTTTTTCTCACCAACGGTATGACCACAGCGATAACACCGGCCGATCGGCCCGGATGTGGTTACATGCCACCCATGGAGATCCGGCACCTACGGTACTTTCTCGCGGTCGCCCGCGAACTGAACTTCACCAAGGCGGCCGAGACGCTGCGGATGTCGGTGCCACCGCTGAGCCAGCGGATCAAGGCCCTCGAGCGCGAACTCGGCCGCCCGCTGTTCGACCGCTCGACCCACCACACCCGGCTCACCCCCGCCGGCGAGGCGCTGCTGCCGGTGGCCACCCGGCTCGTCACCGAATTCGACACACTCCCCTCGCTGGTCCGCATGTCGGCGACCGCCGCACGCATCCGCCTCGCGATCCCCGACGCCCTGAACCCCCGCCACCGCAACCACATCGCCGCGGTCAACCGCCGCCTCGCCGCCGAGCACCGCATCGAGGTGCGTCAAATGCCCTCGCTGAGCATGGAATCCGAACTCCTGGCCAATACGACCGATATCGCCATCTCCCACGTCCCCGCGGTCCACGGCGCCCTCAGCGTCACCCTGCTCTACACCGAACCGTTGGCCGCCGTGCTCGACGCCTCCCACTTCCCTGACCGACATGCCCTGCGCATGAAGGATTTACGCGGCTTCACCTACCTGCTCGGTCCCAAACACTGGGAGCTCTCGCCCAGCACCCGCCAGAACCTCACCGACGTAGGGATCATCACCGACACCGCCCTGCGCTTCTCCGACACCGGCGGCATGCATCTGCTGCTCACCGACGAGAAACGCTTCGTGATCGTCCCCATCGAATCCGACGTCGCGAGCGAGGCCGACCGGCAGGGCTTCACCGTCGCGCCCCTCGCCGATATCGACCTCACCCTGACCACCTACCTCATCCGCCGCTCGACCGACACCTGGCTGAACCCGATAGCGGCTGCGTACCTGGACGATTCGGACCACCCGGAGATCGACTCGCCCTGACGTCGCGAAGAACCTTCGGGTTTCTCGAGGGCTCGCTCGAGGTTGCCGCGAAACGCCGCCGCCCGTGCGCGGTGGTGTTAGCGTGCTGCGATCCCAACTGCCCAGGCAAACAGGAGAAACACGTTGACCAGCAATCGCTTTCGCCGCACCGGCCGTACAGTCACCATCCTCGCCGGGCTGGCCGCGGCCGCCGCGCTGTGCACCACGACGGCGTCGGCCGATGTCACGGGACTGTCGGTATCGGACTCCAACTACGCGGTCGGCGGCAACTACACCCTGACCGCCACCTGTGACCAGCAACAGGGCACGGTCAACTTCACCGACAACGGCCAATCCCTCGGCTCGGCCGCCGACAGTGGCGGCACCGCGACCCTGCAATGGTCACCCCAGACCACCGGCAGCCACGCCCTCGTCGCCGACGGCTGCGTCGGTGCCGGCCAATCCGATACCGCCGCCCAGGTCGGCGTGAGCGTCGCCCAAACCTCGGGCCAGGGCACCGGCGGCGGCCTGATCCAGATGCTCGAGAACCTGCTCGGCAGCGGAGCCATCCAGAACCTGCTCAGCAGCCTGTCCGCCGCCGCACCGCAGTAACCGCATTCAGGAGTCGTCGCTCGCCAGACCCGCGAGCAGTATCCGAGCGACGTGGGTGTCGGTTTCCTGGCCGTTGGCGATATCGCCCTTGCCGTTCAGCGAGTCCATGATCGCCAACGTGTAACGCTCTGCGGGACCGGCGAATCCGACGGAGTTGGCGATCGCGCCGGTGTCCTCGTCCGACCAGCCGTCCTTGTTGCCCGGGCGTGCCGCGGGACCGGCTCCCCACACACCCCACTGCTGAATCGGGTCGACCGAGCGCATCCGGTCGACGATATAGGTCCGATCAGCCGGGTCGAGGCCGTCGAGGACATGGTGCATCAGCCGGTCGAGATCCTCGGCGGTGCACTTCTGAAAGCCCCAATACGGGAAGAAGTCGGTATAGCCGCGCTCGGGGATCAATCCGGTCATGCCGAAGGCCTGGAAGGCGTTGTCGAAAGTCATGTGATCGGGGCCGGAATAGGTGAACCACAGCCTGTCCGCGGCATCGTCGTCGGACACGTGCAGCATCGCGTCGATATCGGCGTGATCCCCGGGTGACAGCGATATCACGTGTGCCCGGTCGCGGGTCAGCAGATCCGCGACCATGGCCAGTTTGATGGTCGATGCCGTCCAGATCTCGGTACCCGCGTTGGCATTACGGTATTCGAAGCCGGTCACACGGTCGCGCACCAGATAACCCACGACGCCGGGACGAGTCGACAGATACGCGTCGGCCTCGGTGATCCGGGCCCGCAGGCCGCAGCTCGATCCGTGGGCGGGGCATCCGGTTCGACCACCGGTCGCACAGCCGGACCCCGCGACCAGTGCCAGGGCGATAACCACCCCAAGCAGGTGCAGGGAACGCGGAAGCCGACCACGGAGCGACATCGTTTCCAGTGTCGCACTCGATCGGCGCGACGGTGGTCATGATGGCTGCTCGGCGTTGCGGACTACGACTGATCGGTGAGTGCCAGTGCATCGACCACCGCGACGGCCAGGCCCCGCATACCGTCCGCCGTCAGCTCACCGTCCCCGGCCCCCGTGGTAACGACATAACTCACGGCCGAACGCTGCACCGCTCCAGTGCCGCCGAGGGAATCGGTCACCATCACCATCAGCGTCCCGCCGTCGGTGCCCGCGACCGGCACCGTATGCCAATGACACCGCAACGGCTCATCGACACCGTCACTCCAGCCATGCCCCGCCGGTCGGTCACACCACCGCGGACACGGCACCACCGGTATCGAAGAGCCGATCGAATCACTGCTGGCGACACCGGGAACCGCGTCCACGCCGTGCCCGAGTTGCTGCGGCATTGTCGGTGATTCCTCCGATCACAAGCGAAAGCACCCTCCCGCGAACGGGATTCGCTTCCGGTGTGGGAGTCCCTCACCAGCTGGGCTGGGTGAGCTTAACACCGCGAACCCGCTCGAACAGCTCGAAAACCATTCTTGCTGGAACCAGCATGCACTCCCCGCCACACCGCAGCAGGGCAACCCGAAAACGGGAACCGCCCAAGGCATCTGCGCCCCCTGATGGCGGGCAGTACGCTGAGCTGCCCTGCTCGCCGCTCGTCAGACACTCACCCGATCGGTCGGCGCGACCACCACGACATTGCCGCCGGCGCGTTTGGCGTCGTACATCGCGTCATCGGAGCGGCGCAGAATCTGCTGCAGCAGAATAGGATTGCGCATATCGGCGATCGGGGCGAGCACCGCGCCCACACTGGCGGTCACGAGCATCGGCAGATCCGGAATCGACTCGACGGCCCGGCGGAGCCGCTCCCCGATCACCGCCACCGGCTCGTCGCGGAGCCTGCCCACGACCACGAACTCCTCACCCCCGGTCCGCGCGAGGACGGCATCGGGACCGGCTGCCGCACACAGACATTCGGCGGTCAGCCGGAGTACCTCGTCGCCGAACGGGTGGCCGAAGGTGTCGTTCACGACCTTGAACCGGTCCAGATCCAGCGCGGCGGCGTAGGCCGGGCCGGTCTCTCGCGGCCGAAAGGTCTGTGACAGTTGGTAATCGAGCCCGCGCCGATTCAGCAGCAAGGTCAACGGGTCCAGCAGTGCGTGCTGGCGCCACAGCCACTGACAGAAATGGACGGTCGGCAATCCGATGACACTGACCGATACGACGATCAAGATCATGGCGACCGCGAGTCGCCCATCGCCGGCGGCGGCGCCGGAATGCGCCGCATCGTCGGCCATCAGCAAGACGGCGAGGGTCACGATCGAGCCCAGCGACCATGCGATATGCATCGTGAGCACCCGTGGTCCATGCAGGATCATGCACATTCCGACAGCGGTCAACAGCGTCGTCACCAGCGCCCCGTAGACCCGATGCTCGGCCGCCAACGCACCGAACAGAATCGCGATATCCGCGCTCACACACCACAGCAGCGACTCCGCCCGGCTCGGCCACGGCAACAACCACCAGCGCAGCGGCCACACGGCGGTGAGCCCGACGATCACCCAGCATCCGACCTCGAAGACGCCGTTACGCGGCCCGATATGCGAGAGCATCGACAACAGCGTGACCAGGCACATCACCAAACCGCCCGCGCCGATCATCCCCTTGACCCAGCTCAGCGCCGAATGGAACTCGAGCACATCGACCAGCCACTCGTAACCGGCCCGGTCCTGCCACCATCTCGCGACCAGCGATCGACGTTCGGCCACAATCACCGCCTCGTATCGGCTCCCGACCATTCAGGGATAGCCGAATGGTAGCTGTCTAGTCAATCCCTTCCACCTGGGAGTTTCCTGCGAAACGAATCCGGGCGGGAGGGGGAACCGTGTGATGACCGGGCGCGTCATACCCTGATGAGCGACCATCGCCGTGCGACGCAGGGAGAGTTCGTTGATTCGATCGTCGGCTACACGGGTGAGCAAGGCTGCGGCGCTTGCGGTTCTGGCCGGGTTGGCGGTGTCGGTGACTGCGTGTTCGTCTCCGGGGGGTGGTGGGGGTGGGCCGACGACGCTGAGGCCGCCGGCCACGACGCTCTCGGGGGTGAAGGACCCGTTGTGGAACCCGTGCACCCAACTGTCCGACGATGCGTTGCGGGCAACTCGAGTCGATCCGGCCACCAAGCAGACATCCGTCGATACCGGGCAATCCGTCGACGCCGTCACCAAGGACTGCTTCTGGCACTCGACCGAAGGTCCGTACAGCGTTGGTGTGGCGTCTTACCGCGCGACGCTCGATCAGGTCAAGACGAACGACAAGTTCAAGGACTTCCAGGACATACAGATCGGCCCCAGAAAGGGCCTGCTGCACCTCGATACGCTCGGAGCCGGGGGCAGCCAGCGCGACTGCTACGTGACCCTCCCGTTCGCTCAGGGCGCTATCCAGGTATACGTGTACTGGAACTACGGAGAAGAATCGAAGGCGACGCAACTGCCGCCGTGCGACCTTGCTGTCACGCATGCCAAGGATCTCGAGCCGAAGCTGCCGAGATGATCCATCAGCCGAGCCTCGAGCAAGTGGACAGCCCGACACCGGGTTGGGAATACTGCTGAAGGATGAGCTGAGGAGGGGGAACCAATGACCGAGTCCGTGACCGCCGCATCGGGTAAGCCCCAGCTTGATGATCAACTGGCTTACTGGCGCAACCTGAAGCAGCAAGCCGAGAGCGGGAGCTTCCGGATCGATTCCGACCTCGCCACGGATTTGCGTGATCACGCCGAGGATATGCGCCGGAAGCTGGTCGACCTCCTCACCCAGGCCAACAGGTTGTCGACGCTCGGCGGATTCGGCGCACTTCCTTCGTCGCTTGCGTTGAAGACGGCGTTTGCGACCAAAGCCAACGGTGGTCCGGAGTCATTGGTTGCCCAGTACGGCAAAGCAATCGACATCGTCACACTGATGCGAGACACATACGAACTGTCGATCCAGAAACTGACCGGACAGGATGCCGCGTCTGCCGCTGCGGTCGCGCAGACAGCTGGGGGTGTGTGATGGGTCTGTTCGGATTTCACAGTCCGGTCGAGCTGGTGCATTGGGTCGCCAATATCGAGCGGATCGCCACGGGGAACTTCATCTTCTCCTCTCGCGACGCGGCGGCACAGCAGGCCCGCGATCGGGAGAACCAAGAAGACCGGGCCGCACGGACATGGGACGACGCCCGGAAAGTCACCAACACCGGTTATGACAGCTTGCGTTCCCAACACGGGGCAGGCTACGACCCGCCGGTAGTTGTAGGCGACAAGCTGGAGGCATTCAGTAGCTGGCCGCATCAGCGGATCTGGGATGCACTCAATGACTCGAGCAATCCGATCACAGCCACATGGATCAACGAGGCCGCGGGAACCTGGCGGAAGATGGCCACCGACACCGACAGCGCCCGAAACGATTTCGCGAACAAGGTGAACGGCAGCGTTCAACAGAAGATGACCGGTCAGTCCGCGGGCGCGTTCATCGATTCCACGAAGGCGTTCTGTGACGACCTCGGCAAGCTGACCGTCGCACAGCAATTGGTCGGGCGCGCAATGGGATTGCAGGCGGATTACCTGGGGCAGGCCAAGGATGCGGTGCCGCAGCCTTCGAGTGGGCCGTCCGCGTTCACCGATAAGCTGATCGATCACCTGCCGTTGCAGAACATCTTCAAGGGTCCGCAGTATCGCGCCGAAGAGGCGGA
This sequence comes from Nocardia sp. NPDC051570, assembly GCF_044454005.1. NCBI lineage: Bacteria > Bacillati > Actinomycetota > Actinomycetes > Mycobacteriales > Nocardiaceae > Nocardia > Nocardia sp. NPDC051570. The sequence goes on from NZ_JBITDI010000011.1 coordinate 322,466, forward strand.
GCGGGATGCGCAGCGGGTCATGTCTGATGTGTATCAGGCGAATGTCGTCAAGGATGTCGATCCGTCGCGGCCGGTATTGCCTACGCCCACGAATCCCGTGAACGGGCCCGGGGGCAACGATCCGAAGATCGGGTCCGGGAATGGGCCGGATGCGCGCAATGGTGGTGGGACGTCCTCGGGTGGGGATGGTGGACCGCCGTCGAAGTCGGGTACGGAGACGGGCGGCGGGAGCGGTGATCAGTCGAAGCCGGGAAGCGATGGGACGCAGACGGATTCGACCACGAACGGTGGGAATCAGGATCCTGGGACGAATCCGTCCAGCGCTACCACTCCGGCCGGTATGGCATCGGGTGACTCGGCCGGTGGCTCGACCCCCGGGACGCCAGGCGGCGGGCTCGGAAACACGACGGGCGGACCGTCGGCAACCGGGCAGGGCGGCACCTCCGGCGGTGGCGGCGTGGGGTTCGTTCCGGGCAGAGGGTTCGGCGGAAGCGCTGGCGGAGGGGGCAATTCGAGCGAGGGTGGGCGGACGGGCGGACCCGGCCGGAGTATTCCCGGAGCGCCGGGGTCCGGTGGGGCGGCCGCCGCACGGGCGGGCGGGATGCGGCCCGGGCAGGCGGGGACGGCCGGTGCGCCGGGGATGGGTGCGCCCGGTGGGCGCGGTAAAGAGGAGGACGAGCGGGAGGTCGGGACGAAGGATTACCTCGTCTACGATCGCGCCTCGGAGTTGCTCGGCGAGCTGCCCCCGGCGTTGCCGCCGGGCGGCGTGATCGGCGCGTAACCGATCGTGAACGATAACCGTTGGCGGATGGATGGTTTGACCTTCACCCTCGCCCTGGAGGCCTTCGGGCGCGACCGTCTGCCGTATCCGCTGCGCTATCTGCCGGAGGGTGTCGACGCGCTCGACGATTACGAGCGTGCGCGCGCCGAGGCCGCGCAACGCCTTGCTCAGGCGGCCGATGAGCGGCTGTTCGGGGCGCTGGCAGTCTTGCTGGATCCGCAGGTGCGCGTGGAGATCCATGGGTTCTACGGGCCCGATTTCGCGCGGGTGGTGCGGGTTCATGCGGGCATGGTCAGCGGCACCGCGACCCTTGCCGTCCAAATACCCGGGCCCACACAGCAATACGGCGGAGACGTGATTCTGGCCGTCTGTGCGCCCGGGCAATTGCCCGCGCAATTGGCGGCGAATCTGCCCGCGTGCCCGCCTGGCACCCAACCGCCGATCACCGGGTGGCGCAGCGATTTGGAACGAACGGAATACGTTCGCCATCCGACCCAGTTGTCGCATACCGAGAAACTGCAGCGAATCGTGCGGCGTAAACGGTCGAGCATGGGCGAGGTCGCCGTCTTCGCGGGCGGCGCGCTCGACTCGCGACCGACCGAGGATGGGCGCGGCTTCCATTGGCTCGACTATCGGCCCGCCGATGGCCGATATCTCTTGTTGCCGAACGGCCGTGACGAATTCACCCTGACGCCAGGGCCGGTCGATGTGATCACCCGTCGGTTGCACGATCTTCTCCTCAGCGCTCGAAACTCCGTCGTCGGCCGCCGTTAGCCTGCTCTGCATTCTCGATGTTCATGAGCCGATTGGCGGTCCTTCCTGCTGCTCGGTCGGTTAAGGTGTAATCGGCTCGCCTTCCCGCAGAAGCCGAACCGTTCGGGATCTCACCGCGTGTGCATCGCGACCTAAGCACGAGCACGGCAGATGTGGATGAGACATTGCGCGCGTCAGGGGAATTGGAGCGTTTTCCCAGCAGTCGGTCCAGATCTGGAGCATTCCGGAGTGCATGCGTGGCGCGATGCGTGATCCACGAACGTCACGATCCACGATCCTGAACGGGGAGGCATCACTCATGAGCAGGGGACGAAAGCGGCAACCGGGACCGGACGCAGATGTGGGTGTTCCGCATCGAGAACTCGGAAAGCTGCTGCGCGATATGCGGGTGACAGCTGGCCTGACCATGCTTACAGCGGCCAAGCTCATCGCGCGCGGCAAGGGCACCTTGCAGCGGCTGGAGACCGGCGGGGTGGCGAAGATCGAAGATGAGGACCTGGAGAGGCTCTGCGATATCTATGGGCGCAACGACATGCTCGGTGTTCTCAAGGTACTTGCGGCACAGGGCAGAGAGCCGAACTGGTGGCAGCAGTTCGAGGATGTCCTACTCGGATCCTTCGATATCTATGTCGGGCTGGAGGCGACCGCGCAGAAGTTGTACGTCTATCGCCCGGACATCATCTCGGGGCTGTTCCAGACTCCCGATTATGCGCGAGCACTCGATCGTCTGTACTTCGCCGAAGAATCGCCGACGGAAATCGAACGCCGTGTACGTGTCCGACGATTGCGGCAGAACCGCATGACCCGGCGACATTCACCATTGCAGGTGGAGTTGATCATCGATGAAGGAGTGCTGCACAGGGTCGTGGGCGGAGCGAAAGTCATGGCGGCACAGTGTCGCTACCTCGCCGATATGCCGCAGAACGTATCCGTTCGAATTCTGCCCAACTCGTCGGGCTATCCCCTCGGAATCCCTGCCGGTCCGCTGACGATCCTGGACTTCGGAGTGGACAGCGAAGGGCAACCCATCGAGCCCGCAGTGGTCTACGTCGAAGGCTTGGCCGGAGACATGTATCTCAAGCGACCGAACAGCATCCGCACATATCGTCGAGCGTTCCACGTGATCGGACAGGTAGCGTTGAACACGGCAGAGAGCAAACACCTGTTGCGTCAGGTAGCTAAGGAGTATGACCGTGGGCATCGACCTGTCAGAGGCCGTGTGGTTCAAGAGTAGTCGTAGCGGCGGCGGGAAGGATTGCGTCGAGGTCGCGTTTCTTGACGCAGACATGATCGGTATACGTGACTCCAAGAACCCGACCGGTCCCGCCCTTGTCTTCGCTCCCTCCGAATGGGATGCCTTCACCTCCGGCGTGCGAGCCGACGAGTTCCGCCTCCCGTAGCCCGAATCGCTGTCACAACAACACAACACACGCCAGAGAACCCGAAACCTATTGTGGACCAGTTGGTTTCGGGTATTCGGTGTTTGTCCAGTCCCCTTACCTTACCACAAACTAGGGGTGACCTCGCGCGAAAACCCATGATCATCACGTCGATTTCAGACAAATAGTGCGCCGAATCGCGTTGTCTGATATACAAATTACATACTCTGCTGATAGATCTGAGTCGCTCACAGCCGTGAGCCGGAGGCGCAGCGTTTCCGGAGGAGATTCGTAATGATCGTCCGCCCGCAATCCACTCCCCTACCCCAGCCTGAGGAAATCGAGTCCGCCGACGAGACTGTCGTGTGGCCCGACCCCAGTCCGCTGGCCTCATGGTGGGCACAGGTCATGCAGTCGCCCGGGGATCGCCGGGCGGGCGCGGGCAGAGGTTGATTCGGCGATTTGACCTGGAGCGCACTCCAAGTCGTAGCGTCGAACTCGGTGAGCGAGGCTCACGAATCGGCACTATGAAGGAGGATCCTGTCGCCATGATCGGAACCAGGAACTTGGGCGAGCTGACTGTCGGCGCGCAGGGGCTCGGCTGCATGGGCATGAGCCAGTCCTACGGCGTGCGCAGCAACGACGAGGAATCCATCGCGACGATCCACCGCGCGCTGGATCTGGGCGTGACGCTGCTCGACACCGCCAACGTCTACGGCGCCGGAGCCAACGAGGAACTCGTCGGCCGCGCCATCGCGGGCCGCCGCGAACAGGTCGTGCTGGCAACGAAATTCGGCATCGTCTGGAACGACAATGCCTCGATGGGTGCCCGCGGCGATGCGGCCTACGTGAAGCAGTGCGCGGACGAGTCGCTGACCCGCCTCGGCGTCGACCACATCGACCTCTACTACCAGCACCGCGTAGACCCGAACGTCCCCGTCGAGGAGACCTGGGGCGCACTGGCAGAGCTGGTCCAGGCCGGAAAGGTCCGCTACCTGGGCATCTCCGAGGCCTCCGCCGAGACCATCCGCCGCGCCCACGCCGTCCATCCGATCTCGGCCCTGCAGAGCGAATGGTCCCTGTGGACCCGCGGCATCGAATCCGAGATCCTCCCGACCTGCCGGGAACTGGGCATCGGCATCGTCCCGTTCTCCCCGCTCGGCCGAGGCATGCTCACCGGCACCATCGCCTCCACCGCCGACCTCCCCGCCGACGATATGCGCCGCCGCCTCCCCCGCTTCAGCGAATCCAACTTCGACCACAACCTCGCCCTGGTCGACGAACTCCGCAAGCTGGCCGCCGAAAAGGGCATCACCGCAGGCCAATTGGCCCTCGCCTGGGTTCAGAACCAGGGCCGGGACGTAGTCCCGATCCCCGGCACCAAGCGCCGCACCTACCTCGACGAGAACGTCGCAGCCGCCGAGATCACCCTGTCCCCGGAAGACCTGTCCCGCATCGAAGCGGCCGCCCCCCTCGACGCCATAGCCGGGGCCCGCTATCCCGAAGAGTTCCAGCGCGTGACCGGAAACTGAACCACAGGGTCGGCCCCGCGTCCGCCACGGGGCCGACCGCCTGATGCCGACCGCAAACTCCGATCACAACGGACACGTAGTCAGACATTCCGGGCAGCGCCGGTAACCCTCGGGAAGGGGATCCGACCACGGCTCACCAGTGACGACAAACCCGGTCGCTCCGTACTCGGGAACGTAGTCCCGAGCGGCCACCGCATGCGACAACAACTCGCCGTCCACCATCACGAGTCGCATTCCGGCGTAAGGGTTTTGCGGATCAAAGCCACCGTCGTGCACGGCCCGGACCCGATATGCATGCGCCACCAAGTACGTCACCTCCCAACGCTAATCGAGAACAACCGACGGCATCGAGCCCAAGACCATGGGGGAACGCCGGCTGGAGTAGGGCGAAACGCGCTGTGCTGGTGGATGAGTCAGGTAATGGTTCGGTATCGGAGCACCATGTCGTGGTCTTCGTGGCCGAGTAGGTGGCAGTGCCACATGTAGCCCTGTGGCTCGGAAGGTGGCGGGGCGTCGTGCCCATGCTCATGTCCGTTGTCGTGGCCGGAGTGGTGGGTCTGTTGTGGTGGGGGTGGGGAGGCGGGGAAGGTGGCGTCGGGGTCGAAGCCGAGTTCTCGGGCGGTGCCGTATCTATACCCCGAACAACGCCTCGAAGAAGCTGCTCCCATGAAGGCTGGGCAAGGGATGATCGATGCCTGTGACGGTCATCCCGACCGTCGCAGGCTCGACTTCCTCCCATGAAACGGGTATGACCATGGCCGACAGGCAGACCGGGATTGTGAAGTGGTTCAACGACGAGAAGGGGTTCGGCTTCATCACCCCCGATGGTGGAGGGGACGATCTCTTCACGCACTTCAAGTCGATCGAGTCCGACGGCTTCAAGTCCCTCAAGGAGGGGCAGAAGGTGTCGTTCATTGCCGAAAGAGGCCAGAAGGGCATGCAAGCTGCACAGGTCCGGCCGGAGTGACATCCTGAGGACGAAGCCTCGGTACCGAAAGGTGCCGAGGCTCAGTGCAATCCGAGCGATCAGCCGACTCCCTACCCGGCTCTTCGCAATGTAATCGGAATGCTCTGTGGCGCAAGACGTTCAAGAAATAGACCAGTCTGTCGACGGGTCGTTGCACGGATTTTCGGCGTCGGCCCACGCCCTTGCTCGATGGGGCTATTCTGAGGATCTGAGCCAAGGGCGCTCGCCCGAATGACCTGGCGGACAAGCCCAACTGGTTCATCACCTATCAGCACAGGCGCAGGCATGGTCCAGCGAACGGCGTGCAAGTAACCATCGACGGGCTGATCGTGATGATGCCCGGACACTGCTGGACTCGGCTCTACGTCCGTCCCGCCTTCCATCAGAACGGAGATCCGGCGATGACATGGCAATGGAGCGACCTAGGTACCCTGCAGGGCCGCACAGTGGATCCGGATACGATCGCGACAGTCAACTATCAGCTCAACCCCTACGTGTTCGTGCGCACCAGCGACGGGCACCTGTCGGTGGACTCGTGGGACGGCGGCAAGTGGAACTGGTCCGATCAGGACACGCCCGCGGGCCGTACCGTGGATCCGAATACGATCGCGACGATCAGTTATCAGGATCGGCCGTATGTGTTCGTGCGCGCGAGTGACGGGCATTTGTGGACGAATTGGTGGGACGGAAGCAGGTGGAACTGGTCCGACCAAGGCATGCCTGCGGGCCGCACGGTGGACCCCGACACGATCGCGGCGATCAGTTATCAGGATCGGCCATATGTGTTCGTGCGCGCGAGTGACGGGCACTTGTGGACGAATTGGTGGGACGGAAGCAGGTGGAACTGGTCCGACCAGGACACACCCGCGGGCCGCACCGTGGATCCGAATACGATCGCGACGATCAGTTATCAGGATCGGCCGTATGTGTTCGTACGCGCGAGTGATGGGCACTTGTGGACGAATTGGTGGGACGGAAGCAAGTGGAACTGGTCCGACCAAGGCACGCCCGCGGGCCGCACCGTAGACCCCGACACCATCGCGGCGATCAGTTATCAGGATCGGCCATATGTGTTCGTACGCGCGAGTGACGGGCACTTGTGGACGAATTGGTGGGACGGAAGCAAGTGGAACTGGTCCGACCAGAGCACCCCGGCGGGCCGCACCGTGGATCCGAATACGATCGCGACAATCAGTTACCAGGGTCGGCCGTATGTGTTCGTACGCGCGAGTGACGGGCACTTGTGGACGAATTGGTGGGACGGAAGCAAGTGGAACTGGTCCGACCAGGACACGCCTGCGGGCCGCACCGTAGACCCCAATACGATCGCGACGATCAGTTATCAAGATCGGCCATATGTGTTCGTACGCGCGAGTGATGGGCATCTGTGGACGAATTGGTGGTCATGACAGCGGCAGTATCCGCCACCTGATGCGGTGTCCGCGAACCCATGCCGCCGGACGGCATGGGTTCGGGGCCTGCCCCAGCGAATCATGAGGTCGGCCAGGCTGGTGGCCGCTGTGTACTTCGGAAAATGGGCGGATGCGAGCGGGCATAGTCGGTAACGTCGCACACCATGGTCGACAACGGAACAGTGCGTGCCTCAGGGCTTTTGGCGGTTGGTGACGGTCACGAAATCTACTGGGAGGAGTCGGGGAACCCTGACGGCATCCCCGCGGTGTACCTGCACGGCGGTCCGGGCGGTGGCCTCGGCACCGGCGCCTATCGAAACAAGTTCGACCCGGCCAGATTCCGCATCATCGGCTTCGACCAGCGCGGCTGCGGGCGATCGACGCCGCATGTGACAGCACCGAACTACGACCTGGGCCAGAACACGACGCCTCATCTCATCGACGACATCGAGCGAATTCGCGAGTACCTCCACGTCGATCGGTGGCTGGTCAACGGCGCCTCGTGGGGTTCGACGCTGGCGCTGGCCTACGCGCAGGTACACCCTGGACGGGTATTCGCCGTCGTGGCGATGGCGGTCACCACGACCGGCCGTCTCGAAGTGGATTGGATCACCGAAACAGTGGGTGCCATCTATCCCGAAGCCTGGGACCGCCTGGCCACCCACGCCGAGCAGGCAGGCATCGGCTACCACCGCGGCACCGGCCGGATCATCGAGGCCTACGCGCGGCTGATGACACATGAGGACCCGGCGATCCGAGACGCGGCCTCACGCGCCTGGGTGGCGTGGGAGGACCACCACATCTCCGTGGGCACCGGTGGCGTCCAACCGAACCCGCGCTGGGAGGACGACGAGTTCCGGCACGTCTTCACCACTCTCGTCACACACTATTGGGCCCACGACGCCTTCTTGACCCCACCGATCCTCGAACGCATGGTTCGTCTGCACGGCATCCCGGGCACTCTGATCCACGGCCGGCGCGATGTCAGCGCCCCAGCGGTCCTCCCCTGGCAGCTACACCGCACCTGGCCGGGAAGCGAACTCATCATCGAGGAAAGCGAAGGCCACGGCGGCACGTCGATGGTCCAGGCCTGGCGCACCGCCAACTCCCGCCACGCCGACCGGATCGAGGCCGACCAGGCAGGAGCTTGAAGGTCGGCGCCTGTCGTGCGCAAACGGCCGGTGCTGTACGCGCACGCTCGGTAGTCGGCTACTTATGGGACCTTCGCCCGAGCGCCGGGTCTTGTCAGCCATAGTCGACCGGCAGCCACTCTGATCCCGGCAAGCCAGCGCGGCATTCATGATCGCCCTACTTGCGGCCGCGCCGGTAGATCACGGCCCTGGCATTCGGCCGGTACGGCGGTCGCCCGCGACAGTGGTGCCGGCACGGGGCGGCCAGCAACCTCCTGAGGACACGTCAGCAAACATCGAGTGACCTCTATTGCGTAGCGCGGGCAGTGCAGATACTTGCATGTGTACTCCCGGCTGGCGTAGCGCTCCGAACGCCGGTCGCGATGTACCCAACGAGACATCTCGCAACATTGTCGAGGAGGGACCGCGGGTGAACGTCCTGGTCGAAATGACCGCCCTGGCTCTGGGCCGCCCCACTGCCGAGGCCAGTGACATCGAACGCGCCGCCTGGTACGAGGCAGTAGCCAATCTGCACTGGTACCTCGCCGGACAGGGTGGCCCCGATGCTGCCCGCGAAAGTGCCTTGGCCGTCAGTGCACACGAGCGCTCACTCGAGCTGTTACGCCAGCGGAACTGAACGATCTGTGCCCGGCTGTTGCGAACGTCCGGTTCCGCTGTGAGCGTCGAAGGGGCGGGATCGGTTGTGGCACATGGCCTGCGGAAACGTTGGACAATGCGTCGCGTGGTCGTCTTTCTTGCCATAGCCTGCCCGCTCCTGACCGGCTCTGTCTGGTCGATGATCAGTTCGGGCACGCTGATGGGTCAGCTGGTGGGGCAAACGACCGTCATCGCCGCCCTGCTCATCGTCGGATGGAACCCGACGACGCTTCAGCGGCAATGATGCATTGCCCTTCGACGTGGTCCGAGATGCCCTCGGGCCGTTGATCTTCGGGCTGGCCGCGTGGCCGCTTCGAACCACGGAAGCTGGCAACCGCCGATATCGGCTATCAGGTGACGCGAACATCGGCAGATGCGGATGTTCCAGAGACGGTGGTGGCCAACCGATCAGCGGGTGGTCACCACGAGTTCAGACCGCGCGCCATGCGGCATGTGCAGACCGCCGTGAGCAGGTCTTACCGGCGGATCGGGAATCGGTCGAAGTCGGCAGGTCGGCGATCTGCGGGATGTCGAACTCGCCGACGTCGACGGCAACAGCACCCTGGACCCGCTCACCGCCAGCGTCGCCGCCTTCAGCTGCGGCAAGCGAGCCGTTTCGTCAAGGAGCCGAAGCCGGGCAGCGCAGGTGCCCACTGTATTTCTCACCCAAGATCGAATGTGGCGGACGGCGATACCTCGGTTCGGTTAACCTCGGCCATTCATTGTAATTGGTGACAACTGGTCGCTGAAATGGCGAAAGGTGCTCTGAGCTGCGATAATTCGATTTGTCTAGGATCGAAA
>NZ_JBITDI010000012.1:0-272398 GCF_044454005.1 Nocardia sp. NPDC051570
TGTGATCGTCAGGCGCTCCTCGTCCAACCTCGTTTCCCTCGCCTCTCGGCTCCGGGTCGGTGTCCGTGTCGCTCTGACCTGGAATAAGTTACGTGGCGACGGCTTTCAATGTCAAATCGCCTGGTCACACGCCCAAACGGCGATCATCGGCCACAGCGGGACGTCGGCGGCGAGTGCGAATCGCGGGCGGAATTCCCGAACCGACCCATCGGTAACGAAAAGCCGGCCCCGAAACGGGACCGGCTTTTCGTTCAAGTCCGGATCTGGTCGGCGCCGCGCGCTCGGCGGTCTGCGCCTCCGGCCCCGGGAATGCCGAAGGCCGGCCCACCCGAAGGATGAGCCGGCCTCGTAAAACGGTTGCCGGAAGGCAGGACTCAGAAGTCCATGCCGCCCATGCCACCGGTCGGGTCGCCACCGGGGGCAGCGGCCTTCTCCGGCTTGTCGGCCACGACGGCCTCGGTGGTGAGGAACAGGGCCGCGATCGAGGCCGCGTTCTGCAGCGCCGAACGGGTGACCTTGACCGGGTCGGCGACGCCGGCCTTCAGCAGGTCCTCGTACTCGTTGGTGTCGGCGTTGAGGCCGTGGCCGACGGGCAGGCCCGCGACCTTCTCGGCCACCACACCGGGCTCCAGACCCGCGTTGAAGGCGATCTGCTTCAGCGGAGCGGCCAGCGCGACCCGGACGATGTTCGCGCCGGTGGCCTCGTCACCCTCGAGCTTCAGGCCCTCGAGCGCCGGGGCGGCCTGCAGCAGAGCCACACCACCACCGGGGACGATGCCCTCCTCGACCGCGGCCTTGGCGTTACGCACGGCATCTTCGATGCGGTGCTTGCGCTCCTTGAGCTCCACCTCGGTGGCGGCGCCGGCCTTGATCACCGCGACACCGCCGGCCAGCTTGGCCAGGCGCTCCTGCAGCTTCTCGCGGTCGTAATCCGAATCCGAGTTCTCGATCTCGGTGCGGATCTGCGCGACCCGGCCCTGGATAGCGTCGGCATCGCCGGCACCGTCCACGATCGTGGTCTCGTCCTTGGTGATGACGACCTTGCGGGCGGTGCCCAGCAGGTCGACGGTCGCGGTCTCCAGCGAGAGGCCGACCTCTTCGCTGATGACCTCGCCACCGGTCAGGATGGCGATATCGGCCAGCTGCGCCTTGCGACGATCGCCGAAGCCCGGGGCCTTGACCGCGACGGACTTGAAGGTGCCGCGGATCTTGTTGACCACCAGGGTCGACAGGGCCTCGCCCTCGACGTCCTCGGCGATGATCAGCAGCGGCTTACCGGCCTGGATGACCTTCTCCAGCAGCGGCAGCAGATCCTTGACGGTCGAGATCTTCGAACCGACCAGCAGGATGTACGGATCCTCGAGGACCGCTTCCTGACGCTCGGGGTCGGTGACGAAGTAGCCCGAGATGTAGCCCTTGTCGAAGCGCATACCCTCGGTCAGCTCCAGCTGGAGGCCGAAGGTGTTGCTCTCCTCGACGGTGATGACACCTTCCTTGCCGACCTTGTCCATGGCCTCGGCGATGAGCTCACCGATGGACTGGTCGCCGGCCGAGATGGCGGCGGTAGCGGCGATCTGCTCCTTGGTCTCGACCTCCTTGGCCGACTCGAGCAGGCGCTTGGTGACGGCCTCGACGGCCTTCTCGATGCCGCGCTTCAGACCCAGCGGGTTCGCACCGGCCGCGACGTTGCGCAGGCCCTCGCGCACCAGCGCCTGGGCGAGCACGGTGGCGGTGGTGGTGCCGTCGCCCGCGACATCGTCGGTCTTCTTGGCGACTTCCTTGACCAGCTCGGCGCCGATCTTCTCGTAAGGGTCCTCGAGCTCGATCTCCTTGGCGATGGACACACCATCGTTGGTGATCGTGGGGGCGCCCCACTTCTTCTCCAGGACGACGTTGCGACCCTTGGGGCCGAGCGTCACCTTGACAGCGTCGGCGAGGCTGTTCAGGCCCCGCTCGAGGCCGCGACGGGCCTCTTCGTCGTACGCAATCGTCTTGGCCATTGCGTTGAGATCCTCCAGATCAGGGGATTGACACGATCTGGCCAGGTTCGGTGCCCGCGACGGACGAGCAGGAGTGTCGTGGAACCCGCTCTCACCATCCCGACCTGGCACTCACAGGTCGGGAGTGCCAGCTCCCTTTCTAGCACTCGGATGTATCGAGTGCAAGGTCAAGGCGGGGCGGCTCAGGTATCGGTGACCCGGAGGGCGAGGGCCAGGAAAGCATCGGTGCGGCGCTCCTCGGGCGAGCGCGGCTCGCCGCGGTCGATGGTGACCTGCTCGGCGTCGTTGATCAGCAGCTCGGCCTCGATGCGCATGATGGCACGGATGAAGGGAGGCGCCACATCGGGCGGCAAGTCGCCGTTGACGATGTAGCTGCCGTCCGGACCGGTCTCGGTCTGGACATACGAAAGCGCCCGCAGCAGGTCGGAACGTAATTCCCCTGCTATTAGGTCGGAATCGCGATCATCCGCCATAGCAACATCGTATCCGGACAACCCTTGTGCGATGCTGCGTTTCGGAAATACAGTACGTACGTACGGTTTGGTAGACGCGACCCCTGGAGCCTCTGATGTGGGATCCCCAGCAGTATCTTGCCTTCGATGACCACCGTTCCCGTCCGTTTTTCGAACTACTCGGTCGCGTGCGGGCCGAGCATCCCCGGCGTGTCGTCGACCTCGGATGCGGGCCCGGACATTTGACCGCCGCGCTGTCGCAGCGGTGGCCGGACGCGGTCGTCGAGGCATCCGATTCCTCGCCCGAGATGGTGGCCGCCGCGCGGGCCCGGGGCGTACCGGCCGAACTGCTCGACGTGCGCGACTGGCGACCCGAGCCGGATACCGATGTGGTGGTCTGTAATGCGGTGCTGCAGTGGGTGATCGGACATCCGACTCTGCTGAGCGAATGGGCCGCGGCGCTGCCCGCGGGCGCCTGGCTGGCGATCCAGGTCCCGGGTAACTTCGACGCCGCCTCGCACCGCTGCATTCGCGAACTGGCCGCGCGGGACCAGTGGCGGGACCGGCTCGAGCGGACCGGGGTGCTCGAGGCCCGCAACGTGCTCGATCCGACGGGGTACGGGACCGTACTCACCGCGGCCGGATGCGCCGTCGATGCCTGGGAGACAACGTATCTGCAGCGGCTGACCGGCGACGATCCGGTGTTGAAGTGGGTCTCGGGGACCGCCCTGCGCCCGGTCCGCACCGTCCTCGACGATGCCGACTGGGATCGGTTCACCGGTGAACTCGCCCCGATGCTGCGGGCCGCCTATCCCCAGCACGCCGACGGGACGACATGGTTGCCGTTCCGCCGGGTGTTCGCCGTTGCTCGCGTTCCTGAGTGAACGTCACCGAATAGGGGGTGCGGGAGAAGTAGGGAGTACCGGAGGCGCCGGGGGGCCGGGCGGGGCCGGCGGTGTGGGTGCGCTGGGGGGCGTAGGCGCATTCGGCGGCATGGGCGCGTCGGCGGCGAAGGGGGCGAGCATAGCCACGATGTCCTGCTCCAGTTCGGCGCGGTCTAGTCCGAGGCCGGACAGGATGCCCGAACCGTCCTCCTGTTCCAGCAGGGCGAGCAGGATGTGTTCGGTGCCGACGTAGTTGTGGCCCAGTCGAAGCGCCTCCCGGAAGGTGAGTTCCAGGGCCTTGCGGGTGTTGAGGTCGAAGGGGATGAGGGCGGGTATCTCGGGGGCGGCCGGCGGAAGCGCGGCGATGGCGACCCGGCGGACCGCGCCCAGGCTCACGCCCTTGGCGACGATCGCGAGGGCGGCCACGCTCTGCGGATCATCCAGTAGGCCGAGTGCCAGATGTTCGGTTCGGACCTCGGCGTTACCGGCTCGGCGCGCCTCCTCCTGGGAGACCACCACCACCTTGCGGGCCCGCGGGGTGAAGCGGGCGAATCCGGCGCTGGGGTCCAGGCCCGAATCGGCCTTGGGAACGAATCGTTTCTGCGCGGCCTGCTTGGTCACGCCCATGCTGGTGCCGATATCGGTCCAGGAGGCGCCGGAGCGCCGGGCCTGGTCGACGAAGTGGCCGATGAGGTGATCGGCCACATCGCCGAGATGTCCGGCGGCCACGACAGCGTCGGACAGTTGTTCCAGGACGTCGTCGGGCCGCGCCTTCTTGATGCCCTCGATCAGATCGTCGAGGCGGATATGCTGCGTCATTCGTCAACTCTAGGTTGACTCGACTCGAATCGTCAACCTTAAGTTGACGATCTTGTTCAGGGCCGGACCACCCGGGCCGCCCCGCGGACGATGCCTTCCTTGACCCAGGCCGCGGGCCGTCCGGTGAGCACACGCGGGGTGGGCGTGTCATCGGGCCGCAGGAATTGGATGACCCCGTCGCGCCGCCCCAGGCTGAGGCACTGGAAGTGGTAGCGGAAGCGCAGGGCCGGGGGCTGCGCGCCGCGCAGGCGGGCGGCCACGACCGCCGCGGCGTGCGAGGCGACGGGTATGGCCGTGGCACAGGCCATGCGCAGCTCACGGCCGTCGGCGACGGTGATCACCGCACAGTCGCCCGCGGCGTGGATATCGGGATCGGAGGTCCGCAGATCCTCGTCGACGAGGACGCGCCCACGCGCATCGACCGCCAGCCCGGCCCGAGCGGCCAGCTCCGGAACCGCGAATCCCGTTGTCCACAGCACGGTTTCGGCGGGCAGATGTTCGCCCTCGGCCGTGCGCACGCCGTCGGCGAGCACCTCGACCACCTTCACCCCGGCCCGCACGCGCACGCCGAGCCGATCGAGGGTGGTGCGGATGTGCTCGCGCGCCCGGTCCGACAACCAGGCGCCCGGCTCCTCCGAACTCACCAGTGCCACCGGCAGATCCGGGCGCGATTCGGCCAGTTCGGCGGCCACCTCGATACCGGTGGAGCCGCCGCCGACCACGATGACCCGCCCGTGCGGCGGGCGCATCGCGTCGACGTCCGCGGCCGTGGCCACGCTCAGCGCGTAATCCCGCACGCCCGCAACGCTTTCCAGATCAGCATGGCTGCCCAGGGCATAGATCAGCGTGTCGTAGTCGACGGTTCCGCCGTCCGCGAGCGTCAATCGTCTACCGGCGGTGTCGATTCCGATCGCCGTACCGTGCACGAAGCGAATGCCCCTGCGCTCCAGCGTTGCCCGTAGATCCCGGCGCGTCACCCGCTGTCCCGCCGCGAGCTGATGCAGCCGCACCCGCTCGACGAATTCCGCGCGCGCGTCGACGACGGTGACCTGCGCGCCCGGCGCCCCGCGCAGTCGGCGCGCCGCCGCCAGGCCCGCATATCCCGCGCCCAGCACGACGATTCGATATTGCCCGGTCATCTGTGACTCCTTCCGAAGAGGCCGATACTCTCCAGACCGGACGGCGACCGCATCCCTGACAGCCGCGGCACGTGTGCTCGGTCACAGCCCGTCGACGCGCTGGAAGTAGGCGAGCTTGTCGGGGTTGACCAGAACCCGCACGGCCGAGACGCCCGCCTCGGTCGCATCGATCGCCCCGATGAGCAGGGCCACGCCGCCCACCCGCGCGACGGCCGCGGGCGCGCCGTTGATCTCCTCGACGGCGACCTCGAGGCCCGGGATGTCGTGGGTGAACAACCAGGCCACGTACTGCGCCACCCGCTGCGGGCCGACCACCGGTCGCCGGGCCGCGTTCACCTTGCCGCCGCCGTCGGCCGTGGCGACGATATCGGCGGCGAACATGCGTTCCAGCGCGACCACATCGCCCGTGCGGGCGGCGGTCAGGAACCGTTCGAACAGTTGCCGGGCCCGCTCGGGCGACGCCTCGAATCGGGTGCGGTCCGCGCGAACCCGTTGGCGCGCACGGTGATACAGCTGCTGGCAATTGGTCTCGGTCAGCCCGAGCAGTTCGGCGATCTCGCCGTGCGCGTAACCGAAGGCCTCGCGCAGCACGAAGACCGCGCGCTCGACCGGCGACAGTCGTTCCAGCAGCGTCAGCATCGCCAGCGATATCAGCTCGCGCTGTTCGGCCGTCTCGAGCGGGCCGAGCTCACCGCGGCCGGTCGGCACCGGCTCCGGCAGCCACGGCCCGGCATAGCTCTCGCGGCGGGCGCGAGCGGAATCCAGCCAGCTACGGCACAGATTCACCACCACCGTGGTCAACCATGCCTCGGCCGAACGGATTTCGGACCGGTCGGCGCCGTCCCAGCGCAGATAGGCCTCCTGCACGACGTCCTCGGCCTCGCCCGCGGCGCCGAGCATGCGATAGGCCAGCGCGAACAGCCGCGGCCGCCGCGCGGAGAATTCGGCCAGCCCCGCCTCGTCCACTACCGTTCAGGCGATCCCGATGGCGGCGGCGACCGGGCGGTCGGCCTGGCTGGTGGCCAGGCACACCAGCTTCGCGGTGCCCAGTGCGAGGCTGGGGTTACCGTCCAGCTTCGATCCCGGATTCTCCGCGAGCATCTGCTCGATCAGCGACTTCTCGGCATCGGTGTCGAGGGTCTTGAATTCGGAGCAGGTCGTGCGCGATGCCGGGCCCAGCGACGAATTCTGCGCGCCCGTCGGGACGGGCGCACCGCTCGGCGGCTCGATCACCTGCCAGGAGGTGGTGGGCGCGACGGTTGCCGATGTGGCGGTCCCCGTGGCAGTCGCGTGCTGATTCGTCCCGGCGTCGTGACCGGACGAGTCGCCCCCGCCGCATGCGGTCAGCCCCAGAGCCAGGGCGCCCAGCATGGCGGTGGTCACCGAAAGTCGTTTCATCACCGTCGATTCCCCGATGGTCTCACCGGCGCCGGGCCTGTCCGGCGCGCGTCGCAGCGTACCGGGCCCGGGCGAGGTTGCAAACCCGGTCTACCGCCCGGAAGTCAGGGTGCCGAGCGGTCGAGCACGGCCCGCCGCCATTCGCTGGGCGCCATTCCGTAGGCGGCGCGGAACCGCCGGGTGAAATGCGACGGATCCCGGAATCCGCAGATCCGCGCGATCGCCGCGATCGACCGATAGCCGCTTTCCGGGCGGGCGAGCTCCCCGCGAGCGCGCTCGAGCCGCTGCCCGATGATCCACTGTTCGAGGCTGAGTTCGCCCCGGCCGCACACCTTGTACAGATAGCGCACCGAGATGTGCTGGGCGCGGGCGATGCGTTCCGGGCACAGTTCCGGATCGGTCAGATGTTCCAGCACATAGCGGCGGACCCGGCTCAGCAGCACGGCATCGGGCAGCGCCGCGACATCCGTGCCGGTCCGCGCCGCGGACAGCAGCAGGGCGCGCACCAGCTCGGTACAGGCGTCGCCGAGCGCCGAGCTCGCCGGGCCCGCCACCAGCTCATCGGACGAATCGGCCAGCACGACAAGATAATTCACCACCAGGTCATGCATGGGACTGACCGGCAGACAGGGCGCGGCCAGGCGGATCGTCTCCGCCGACAAACAGAGTGACTCGAGCGGAACCTGCAGCGTCAGCGCGCGGCATTCGCCGGGCCAGCAGATGCGGTAGGGGACATTGAGATCCAGCGGCACGAGCCGGCCCGGCCGCCCGATGAGCCGATCACCGTACTGCTCGTAGAGGCCGCTGCCGAACTGGGTCAGGATGAGCGACAGGATCGGCGCGGGCGCGGTGTCGACATGGCGGGCCGTCCGCACCACCCGCAGATCCCATATACACGATCGGAACAGCGTGACCTGGCCGAAGGTCCAGGCCTCGAAGCGCCCGCGCACCGATTCGGGATGTTCGAAGAACACATACGACAGCGCCGAGGCTTCCAGCGTCAACATCGCCAATGCCTCTGCGCGATCCCGAGGATCCAAGCGATCCGTATCGAGAACGATGACCATCTTCGCCTCTCCGCAGGACGGCTCGGACTCAGGGCCCATTCTCCCTGCGCCACCGGCTCGGTGTCGTGCCGTAGGCGCCGCGGAAGCGGCGGGCGAAATGCGCGGGATCGCGAAACCCGTTGGCATAGGCGATCGCCGCGATCGAACGCTGCCGGGCGTCGGGATGGGCGAGATCGTCGCGGGCGCGCTCCAGTCGCTCCGCGATGATCCACTGCTCCAGACTGCATCCGGCGTTCTGGCACAGCTTGTACAGCTGGCGCACGGAGATGTTGTGCGCCTTGGCGATTCGCTCCGGTCCCAGCCGCGGATCGGACAGGTGACGGCGGATGTGGTCGCGCACCTGGTTCAGCAGCAGGCCCGCCGGCACCGCGGCGCCGTCCACGGCGGTCCCGGCGGCCGCCGACAGCAGGAACGCGCGCACCAATTCCGTGGACGCCTCGCCCAGCTCGCCCGCCGCGGGATCGTCCTCGAGCGTGTCGGCGGTGCGGGCCAGCAATTCGATATGTCTGGCGACCAGGGCGTAGAGCGGACTGCGGTGCGACCGTTGCAGTCCGGCGAGAATCGTCTCGGTCGGCAGTCCCAATCCTTCCGTCGGAAGGATCAGGGCCGTCCCCGTGCCTCCGCGCCAATCGATCTCGTACGGCAGATCGATATCGATCAGGAACATCTGCCCCGGACCGGTCTCGAACCGCCGGTCGGCATGGCTCACCCGCGCCGACGTGAGCCGCTGCACGTTGCACACCAATGCCCCTGCGGGCGAATGCCGAATCTGTTTGCGCGTGCGTACCAGCGTAAAGCCGGACAGCGAGGTGTGCCGCAGCTCGACCGGGCCCAGTCGCCAGGATTCGAAGCGGGCCCGGACCTGTTCGCCGGGGGCCTTGTGCACGAGATAGGCGGGCGCCGAGGCCTCCAGCAGGGCGGCGGCCATCGCATCGGCCCGCTCACGCGGATCCATCAGGTCTGAATTCAGAACGGTCGCCATATCGGTCTCCGCGCCAAGTCGGTTCCTGTGCACCGTGAGTCGACGAGCGTGCACGCACAGCCCATTGTGCGGTTTCGGCCCGCCGTATGGTTCAGATCGGGCGGGTTGCCGCCGTCAGTATTGAGCCACCCGCGGCGGCAACCCCCTACCGGGAACGAGTCCTGGCAGACGTTCCGGTACTGGCAGTCTGCTGCACGTTCCGTCAACGACGCCGCGGTCGTGCAGCAGACCCCGTCCTCAGTGAATCTGGTTCTGCCAGTCCCAGGGCACTCGCTCACGCGGTCCGGGCACCGTCTGATTCACCGGATGATGGTGTGGCGCAGCCAATTCGGGGCCGTCGGAGAACATCTCCTCGGTGCGGAAGTCCCAGAACCACTCCTCGCCCGGCTCGAAGCTCTGGATGAACGGATGGCTGGTCTCGGCGAAGTGCCGGGACGCGTGCTGCTGGGGCGAGGTGTCGCAGCAACCCACGTGGCCGCATTGCGCGCAGCGCCGCAGATGTACCCACCAGCCCTGTGCCGCTTCACATTCCGTACAGCCGGTCCCGCTCGGCGGCACGGCCGGATCGATCCCCTCGATGGCCTGCGACATCACATACCTCCGGTATTCGCTTGTGCGGCTTCGGTTTCCATGGGGCGGCCCTGCGGATCGATGGGCAGCCGGACGATGAATCGGGTATCGCCCGGCACCGACTCCACCCGGATGTCGCCGCCGTGCTTGTTGGCCACGATGCGGAAGGAGATGTCGAGTCCGAGACCGGTTCCCTCACCGACCGGCTTGGTGGTGAAGAACGGCTCGAAGATCCGGTGCCGCAGATCGTCGGGCACTCCGGGACCGGTGTCGCAGACTTCCACCGCGACACAATCGTTTTCGCGATAGGTGCGCACGGTCAGGGTGCCGCGGCCCGACATCGCCGAGACGGCGTTGTCGATCAGATTCGTCCACACCTGATTCAGTTCCGCTGCGTAACAGGGCACCTGGGGCAGGGTGCGGTCGTACTCCTTGACCACCGTGATGTCGTCGCCGATCTTGCGGGCCAGCATCACCAGCGTGCTGTCGAGCAGTTCGTGGATATCGACCACCTGGAACGGGGCCCGATCCATCTGCGAATACTGTTTGGCCGCATCGACCAGCGAGGAGATCCGCGTGGTCGAGTCGGTGATCTCGTTCATCAACAGTTCGGTCTCGACCGTGTAGTTGAGCCAGCGGATCGCACCCTCGAAGACGCCGCCGTCACACCCCTCGAGCGTGGCCGCGATCTTCTCCAGCCAGTCGATATCCAATCCGGCCTGCACGAAGGTCGGGGCGATATCCCAGCCGTTGGCGATGCCGTGCTCGGACAGCCAGTCGCCCAGCTCGTCCTCGCGGTCGGCGGCCTCCAGCGGGGTCAGCACCGGGGCCTTGGCGACCTGTGTGGCCGCCTCCTCCTGCAGCTGGACCAGCGACTCCAGCGCGGCGGGGCTGAACTTGCCGTGCGAGATCATCTTCAGCTTGTGCCGCATCCCGGCAACCCGCTCGCGCAGCGACGAGGTGGCCCGAACCGCCGCTGCCGCAGGGTTGTTCAGCTCATGGGTCAGGCCCGCCGAGAGCGAACCCAGCGCCAGCAGCCGCTCGCGCTGGCCGATGATCTCGTTGGTGTTGCGGTTGCCGAAGAAGATCCCCTCCAGCAGATGCAGCGCCATCGGGAACCATTCCTGCATCATCCGCGCGAAGGTGCCCGAGTCGAGGACGAAGAACGTCGACGGCTCGCTGACGTAGAACGAGCCGCTGTAGACCTGATCCACCTTGTCGCCCATATAGGCGCTCCACGCGCCGCCGTAGGAGCCGCGGTGGCTGGTGCGGAGCAGTTCGATCTCCTCGCCGCCGGAGCGCTTGGTCATATAGACCTCGCCCGCCATCAGAACGTAGAAGCAGGTGGCCGGATCGCCCTCGCGGTAGACCGGCCCCGGCTCGAACTCCTCCACCCGGCCGTCGCGGCACAGCCAGGCCAGCTGCTCGTCGTCGAGCTTCTCGAACAGGAACAGCGTGCGCAGTTCGTCGGGATCACAGATCAATCGGGCGCTCATCGAGCACACCTCCTACTGCTCGGCCTACTGCTTGGCGAGGTATCGGTGGACGAGCATGACAGCCATCGCGCCCTCGCCCACGGCGGACGCGACTCGTTTCGCCGACTCCGAGCGCACATCACCGGCCACGAAGACGCCGGGGACGCTGGTCTCCAGATGCCCTGGAGGACGCGGCAGCTCCCACCCGGCCGGGCGGACGCCGTCGACCATCAGATCGGGTCCGGCCAGCACATAGCCCGCGCCGTCGCGGTGGACCAGGCCGTCGAGCCACTGGGTCTCCGGTGCGGCCCCGATGAACAGGAACAACCGCTCGGCGGCCACCTTTTCTTCCGCACCAGTCGCGTTGTTGCGGAGCACGATCCGTTCCAGGTGGTCGTCGCCGTCGGCGGCGATCACCTCGGTGCGGGTGTGCACCTTGATGGCGGGGATCTGCTCGATCTGCTGAATCAGGTAGTGCGACATGGATTTCTCCAGCGAGTCCGAGCGCACCAGGATATGCACGGCCTTGGCATTGCGGGACAGGAACACCGCCGCCTGACCCGCCGAATTCGCCCCGCCGACGATGTAGACCTCGCGATCCGCGCAGTCGGCGGCCTCGGTCATCGCCGAGCCGTAGTACACGCCGCGTCCGGTGAAATCGTCCACGCCGGGCGCGGGATGGTGGCGATAGTTGACGCCCGTGGCGATCAGCACCGAATGGGCCGCGACCGCGGTGCCGTCGTCGAGGCGCACGACCCGGGCCGAACCGCACACCTCGAGGCCGGTCACCTCACGCGCCGTGATCAGCTCGGCGCCGAACTTGATCGCCTGACGCCGGGCCCGATCGGCCAGCTGCGCGCCGGACAGTCCGTCCGGGAAGCCGAGGTAGTTCTCGATGCGCGAGCTCTGCCCCGCCTGGCCGCCGGTCGCGGTCCGTTCGACCAGGACCGTGCGCAGGCCCTCCGACGCGCCGTAAACCGCCGCGCCCAATCCGGCCGGGCCGCCGCCCACCACGATCAGGTCGTAGAAGTCTCCGGTGGGATCGGTACTCAGGCCCACACTGCCCGCGAGCTGGCTGTCGGTGGGGGCGATCAGCGCCTGTCCGGCCGCATCGATCACCACCGGGCACTGGTCCTCGGTGGCGCCGGCGGCCTCCAGCAGCCGGGCGCCCTCGGGCTCATCGGCCAGATACCAGCGATAGGGCAGCTGATTGCGAGCCAGGAACTCGCGGACCTGCGAACACCTGGCCGACCAGCGGTGGCCGATCACCTTGGTCTCGTGCACCGGACGATGTTCGTCGCCGCGCCACGCCTCGAGCAGCGCATCGATGACCGGGTACAGCTTCTCCTCCGGCGGATCCCACGGCTTGAGCAGGTAGTGGTCCAGGTCCACGACGTTGATCGCCTCGATGGCGGCGTTGGTGTCGGCGTAGGCGGTCAGCAGGACCCGGCGCGCGTAGGGGTGCAGATCCATGGCCTGCTCGAGGAATTCGATGCCGTCCATGCCCGGCATGCGGTAGTCGGCGATCAGCACGGCGACCGGCTGACCACGCAGTTTCATTTCACGTAGCGCCTCGAGCGCCGAGGCGCCGGATTCCGCGCGCAGAATCCGATACTCCGCGCCGTACCGGCGTCGCAGGTCTCGGACCACGGCGCGGGAGACACCGGGGTCGTCGTCGACGCTCAGAATTGCCGGTTTGGCGACAGCTGGTGAACTCACATCAAAAGTATGGTCTTTCGCGCAAGCCCATCAGAGTCGATGCCGTGCCAACAGCTCGAGTTCGCCCGGGGTGAGCAGGCGTTCGAGCCGCTCATCCCGATCCTTCTCCCCCGTAATCGGAAGCAGGGGGACCGATTGCGCATGCCGACGGTGCACGAGTGAGCGTATGTTCACGGTCGATCACCTCGCAGTGGACTCCAACACCGAATCTGCATGATCTATCAACGATCTTGCGCCGGGCATTACCGGTACCGATAGCGATCACATCGGAATGTGATCGAGTTGATTTTCGATGAAGTGAGACCTGCATCACAACATCTGGGCGGCGTGGCGAACGTTACGATTCCTGGTACTGATCGTTACATCTCCCGGAGGCAGTGTTGCCGCACCCCTTGGAAGCCACCATCGAGATCGCCGCGCCGCCGGAGCGGGTGTGGGCGGTGCTCTCGGATCTGAAGCGGATGCCGGAGTTCAGCCCGAGCACCGTCCGCATGATCCCGCTCGGCAGGCCCCGCGCCGGCACCTGGACGATCAATCTCAATCGCGACGGCCGCAAGTACTACCCGACCACCTCGCGGATCGTCCGCTTCGAACCCGATCGGGCGTTCACATTCCGGATGATCGAGAACGGCACGGTCTGGAGCTACACGCTCGAGCCCACCTCGGGCGGCACCCGGGTGGTCGAGCGCCGGGATGTGCCCATCGGCGTCCGCAAGCCGGTGCGCATGATGATCGACGCCGTGCTGGGCGGTGAGCAGATCTTCGAACAGGGCCTGATCGACGGCATGAACGCCACCCTGGCGCGGATCAAGACGGCCGCGGAGTCCTGATTCCGGCGTGGCATGCCGCCCGGCGGCCGCGCGCAGCGCCTAGGTTGAGGCATGCGACGAATCACAGGCATTGCCGCAGCGCTGGCCGGAACGGCCGTCCTGGTGAGCGGGTGCGGTCATTCGGATTCCGACTCCGGCTCCGGCCGTGAGGTCACCGTGGTCGGCACCGGCCAGGTGCGTGGCACGCCGGACACCCTGAACGCCGACCTCGGCGTCGCGGTGACCGCGGGCGATGTGTCGACCGCGGTCGACACGGCCAATGCCCGGGCGAAGGCGGTGATCGATGGTGTCGTCGGGGCCGGAGCCAAGCGCGAGGACATTCAGACCACCGATGTGTCGGTGCAGCCGCAGTACGGGCCGGATCAGCACGTATCGGGCTACAACGCGACGAACTCGCTGCATATCGTGGTGCGGGATCTACCCAAGGCGTCGGCGATCCTGGCGGCCGCGGTCCAGGCGGGCGGTAACGAAACTCGGGTCCAGGGCGTATCTTTCGCGCTCGACGACAATTCGAAGCTGCTCGCCGACGCCCGGGCGCGCGCCTTCGCCGATGCCAAGGCGCGGGCCGAGCAGTACGCCGTGCTGTCCGGATCGAAGCTGCGCGACGTGAAGACGGTCAGCGAATCCTCCAGCGGCGCACCGCCGCCCGGCCCGCGCTACAACAAGGCTCCGATGTCGGATGTGCCGCTGGAGCCGGGCATGCAGACGGTGACGTTCACCGTGACGGTGACCTGGAGCCTGGGTTAGGGGCCCAGTTGGGCAGTGTGACCACCTGGGCGGCATAGGACAGTCCGGCGCCGAATGCGACGAGCAGCGCGGCGGCGCCGGGCTTGGTATCGCCCTTGCGCAGTAGCGCTTCCATGGCCAGCGGGATGGAAGCCGCCGAGGTGTTGCCCGCCTCCTCGATATCGGTGGCCAGGGCGCAGTCCTCGGCGAGTTTCAGCTCGCGGGCCATGATGTCGATGATGCGGCCGTTGGCCTGATGCGGGACGAAGGCGTCGATCTCGGCGGGGGTGAGCCCGGCGCGATCGATCGCATCGAGGCATACCTTCTTCAACGAGTGTGCGGCCCAGCGGAATACGGCCGTGCCCTCCATCGCCAGATACGGCCGGACCGCGTCGAGGCCCTTCTCCTCGATCTCGACGAAGAACTGCATCCAGTCCTTGTTCTGACGGATGGCGTGATGCTGATCGCCCTCCGAACCCCAGACGGTCGGCCCGATCCCGGGCTCGTCGGAGGGGCCGATCACGACCGCGCCCGCGCCGTCGGCGAACAGGAATGCGGTACTTCGGTCCTCGGGATTGAAGGTGTCGGTGAGGCGCTCCACACCGATCACCAGGACGTGACTCGCCGTGCCGCCCTTGACCAGATCCGATGCCAACCCGACGGCGTGGCAGAAGCCCGCGCAACCGGCCGAGATATCGAATGCCGCAGGGCTTTTCATGCCCAGCTCGGTGGCGATCTGGGGCGCGGCCGCCGGCGTGAGCAGCAGCCACGTCGAGGTGGCCACGATGACACAACCGATCTGATCGGGAGTGACACCGGCCGAATCCAGCGCATCCCGCGCGGCCGCCGCACTCATGGCGATGATGGTTTCGGAATCCGAGGCGAATCGGCGGGTCCGGATGCCCGAGCGGGTGCGAATCCACTCGTCGCTGGAATTGATCGGACCGGCAACCTCGTCGTTCGTGACGACCCGGGCCGGGCGGTATACGCCGAGCCCGAGCATCGCGGTGTGCTCTGCCCCTGTGACCTGGGCGAGTCGAGCAGCCATCGTGCTTCTCCTAGGTCCCCATACGTACCTTCATCGGGCCCTCACCGACTCCCTACGAGTCTCCCTACGAGTCCGTAGACATGAGGCCCCCTCATATTAGCTCGGAACGGTTTCGCGGAGATGGGTATTGTCACAATCGTTTCGGGTATTGCCAGTTCGCACGCCGGTTGCCCGAACCTCGGGCGACCGGTGACAACCACTGCTCCAACGAGTGATTCGAGGACACAATGCTCGGTCTCGGGATTATCGGCTGGATCATCATCGGCGGTCTGGCCGGATGGATTGCCAGCAAGATCATGGGAACCGATGCCCAACAGGGCATCTTCCTCAACATCGTCGTCGGCGTCATCGGCGGTTTGCTGGGCGGTTTCCTGCTGAAGGTGCTCGGCGTCGACGTCCATGGCGGCGGGTTCATCTTCAGCTTCCTCACCTGTCTCGCCGGCGCGGTGATCCTGCTGTTCCTGGTGGGTCTGGTCACCGGCCGCAAACGAGTCCGCTAGGCCGGCCGCGGGGTGTGACGGGCCGTTCGTCACACCCCGCGGCGCGGTACGTCCCGTAAGGTGTGAGCGCGGTCTCGACACCGCGTCAGCTATCCGCGCACGAAAGAGGAGCCTGTGGCCCGCCGTCCCACGCCGCCCGGCACGCCCGAACGTACCGGGCTCGGTCATGTCGCCGACCTGGTCCGCGACGCGATTCCGCCGCTGCATCCCGCCGGTCTGCCGTTCGTCGCGGCGCCGCTGGCGGTAGCGCTGGTGGGGCGCAAGCGGACCTGGGTGCGGCGCGCGGGCCTCACGGCCGCGGCGGCGACGGCGACGTTCTTCCGGCATCCGAATCGGGTGCCGCCGAACAGATCCGGTGTCGTGGTGGCCCCGGCCGACGGGCAGATCGCGCTCGTCGACAAGGCCGCTCCCCCGGCCGAATTGAATCTGGGCGCCGAGGAACTGCCCCGGGTCAGCATCTTCCTGTCCGTGCTGGACGTACACGTGCAGCGCACACCGATCTCGGGGACCGTGCGCGAGATCGCCTATCGGCGTGGGCAATTCCGCTCCGCCGATCTGCCCGAGGCCAGTGCGGTCAACGAGCGCAACTCGATGGTGCTCGATACCGCGGCCGGCCAGACGGTCACCGTCGTGCAGATCGCCGGGCTGCTGGCGCGGCGCATCGTCTGCGACGCCACGGTCGGCGACGCGCTGACCATCGGCGATACCTACGGGCTGATCCGCTTCGGCTCCCGGGTCGACACCTACTTCCCCGCCGGTACCCGGCTGCTGGTCGAGCCCGGACAACGCACCATCGGCGGGGAGACGGTGCTGGCCGAGCTGTCATGATCGGAGAAACCGTGGTCGGTAAGGGGAATCGACGGCGAACGGTCCGGCTGCTGCCCAGCGTGGTGACGATCCTCGCGCTGTGTGCCGGACTCTCGGCGGTCAAGTTCACCCTCGACAACTCGCTCGACGTGGCACTGGCCATGATCGGCGCGGCCGCCGTACTCGACACCCTCGACGGGCGGCTGGCGCGAATGCTGTCCGCTACCACCAAGATCGGCGCGGAACTCGATTCGCTGTCCGACGCCATCTCCTTCGGCGTCGCGCCGGCGCTCGTGCTCTACATCGGCTTCCTGCGGCAGGACAGCTCCGGCTGGATCATCGCGCTCATCTACACGGTGAGCCTGGTGCTGCGGCTGGCCCGGTTCAACACGCTGATGGACGACGACACCCGGCCCGATTGGCAGCGTGAGTACTTCGTCGGCGTCCCCGCACCCGCGGCGGCGCTGATCGCGCTGTTACCGGTCGCGCTGCACGAGGAGTTCGGCAGCGGGTGGTGGAACAACTTCCCGGTGGTCGCGGTCTGGACCGTATTCGCGGCGCTGCTGGCGGTGAGCACGATTCCGACGCTGGCGATGAAGTCGGTATCGGTGGCCCCACAGGCCGCGGCCCTGCTGCTGGTCCTGGTGGCCCTGGCCGCCGCCGCACTGGTCATCTATCCGCTGATCCTGCTGATGGTTCTGGTCGGGCTGTACCTCATCCACATCCCGTTCGCCTGGCGCTCCCAGCGCTGGGTCGCGGCCCGGCCCGAGGTCTGGAACCACAAGCCAGCCGAGCGCCGCGCCCAGCGCCGCGCCTCCCGCCGCCGCCCCGCCCTGCGCGTCTCGGTCTCTTCGGCTCGCCTGCGTCTGCGCCGCCCCGGACCCCGCCAACGCTGAACCCTGCACAATGGCGGGGTGTCCCAGCTTTCGTTGACCGCGAGGTTGAACCCTTCCGCCGCCGATGCCAGGCGGGGGGTGGTGCGGTTGCATCCGGAGGCCTTGGCTGCGTTGGGGTTGCGGGAGTGGGACGGGATCGCGGTGATCGGGTCGCGGCGGACGGCCGCGGTCGCGGGGGTCGCGCCGACGGGAACGCCCGCCGGGGTGGTGCTGCTCGATGATGTGACGCTGTCCAATGCGGGGATCAAGGAGGATGCGACCGTCGTGGTCGCGCCCGCGAGTGTCTTCGGGGCGCGGCAGCTGTCGGTGACCGGATCGGCGCAGGCGATGCGGACGATTCCGGAGCGGACGCTGCGACAGGCGCTGCTGGGCAAGGTGGTCACGGTCGGCGACGCGGTCTCGCTGCTGCCACGCGATCTCGGGCCGGGCACCAGCACCGCGGCGGCCTCGCAGGCGCTGTCGCGGGCGTTCGGCATCGCCTGGACCTCCGAGCTGCTCACCGTCACCGCCACCGATCCCGTGCGCGGCCCGGTCAGCGTGCAGCCCAACAGCGCGGTCGTATGGGGAGCGGGGGTGCCCAGCGTTGACGCCTCACACGATCCCGGTGCGGGACATGACACCCAGACCGGCCTGCCCGGCACGCGAATGCGGGTGCGCGAGCGCCCGTCCGCCGTGGCGGTGGCCGATCTGGCCGGTGTGCGGCCGCAGGCGGCCAAGCTGTCGGAATGGCTCAGCCTGGCCCTCGACGAACCCGAACTGCTCAAAACCCTCGGCGCCCCACCGCATCTCGGCGTGCTGATCACGGGCCCGGCCGGGGCGGGTAAGGCCACACTGGCGCGGGCGGTCGCCATCCCACGCCGCATCGTCGAACTCGACGGGCCGACCGTCGGGGCCACCGAGAGCGGCACCCGGCTGCGCGAGGTCGGCCTCGCGGTCGGCGAAATCTGTTCCGGCCCCGGCGGAGTGCTGCTGATCACCGATATCGACGCACTACTGCCCGCGACACCGGAACCGGTCGCGACGCTCATCCTCGATCAGCTGCGCGCGGCCGTCGCGACGCCCGGAGTCGCCTTCCTGGCCACCACCTCTCGCCCGGCCGGGATCGATAGCCGTATGCGCGCACCGGATCTCTGCGATCGCGAGGTGGCGCTCACCCTGCCGACCGCGGCCGTGCGCAAGAGCCTGCTCGAGCAGCTGCTGCGCAAGGTGCCCACCGAGGCGCTGACCCTGGACGAGATCGCCGCCCGCACACCGGGTTTCGTGGTCTCCGATCTGGCGGCACTGTGCCGGGAGGCGGCCCTGCGGGCGGCCTCGCGGGCCAGCCGCGAACATACCGATCCGGTGCTCACCCAGGACGACCTGGTCGGGGCGCTGTCGGTCATCCGCCCGCTGTCTCGTTCGGGCACCGAGGAATTGGCGATCGGCAGCCTGAGCCTGGACGACGTCGGCGATATGGTCGAGACCAAACAGGCCCTCACCGAGACGGTGCTGTGGCCGCTGCGACATCCGGATTCCTTCGCCCGCCTGGGTATCGATCCGCCGCGCGGCGTGCTGCTCTACGGCCCGCCCGGCTGCGGTAAGACCTTCCTGGTGCGCGCGCTGGCGGGCAGTGGACAGCTCAGCGTGCACGCGGTGAAGGGTGCGGAGCTGATGGACAAGTGGGTCGGCTCCTCCGAACGCGCCGTGCGCGAATTGTTCCAGCGCGCACGCGATTCCGCACCGTCGCTGATCTTCCTCGACGAGATCGACGCCCTGGCCCCACGGCGCGGGCAGAGCAGTGATTCCGGCGTCGGCGACCGGGTGGTGGCCGCGCTGCTCACCGAACTGGACGGGGTCGAGCCGCTGCGCGAGGTGGTCGTGGTCGGCGCCACCAACCGGCCCGAGCTCATCGATCCCGCGCTGACCCGGCCCGGCCGCCTGGAACGACTGGTCTTCGTCCCGCCGCCGGACGCGGCCGCGCGCACCGCGATCCTGCGCACGGCCGCGCGCTCGGTCCCGCTGGCCGGCGATGTGGACCTGACGGCCCTGGCCACCGACCTCGACGGCTATTCCGCCGCCGACTGCGCGGCCCTGCTGCGCGAGGCCGCGCTGGCCGCCATGCGCCGCGACGTCGACACCGCCGATATCACCGGCCGGGACGTGGCCGCGGCCCGCGCCGCGGTGCGACCGTCACTGGATGCCGATCAGGTGGAATCGCTGCGCCGCTATGCCGAGAATCGGGCGAATCTCCAGTAACCGGCACGCCGAGGGTGGACATGATCGTTTTCACAGGTAGTTTGGCCTGGTGCGAAGCGGTCGCGGAGCATTCGAGACAGGCACGGCATTCCTCGGCACATTGGTTGCGGGGATGTCACTCATGCTGCCGATCAACTTCGCCTGGGCCTCGGAGATCTCCGCGCTGCAACTGGATCTGCTGACCCTCAGCCTGCCGCGTTCCATTGCCGCGGGCGCGATCATCGCCCTGATCGTGGCCGTATTCGCCACCACGGTCAATCATGCGCTGGCGGCCTGGGGTTCGGCGCTGTGCGGCGTCGCGATCATGTGCGTCAACCACATCGCGGGGCGGAATTCGGGCCCGGCGGCCTCGCTGTCCACCCTGAACTTCGTGGACGCCATCGCGGCCGGAATCCTGCTGGGCGGCCTGGCGGCCGCGGTCATGCACGGGCGGGCCCAGGTATTCGGTTGGACGCTCGGGGCGCTGAGCAGCATCGTGCTGGGCGTGGCGATCCACGCA
Source organism: Nocardia sp. NPDC051570 (assembly GCF_044454005.1). Classification (NCBI taxonomy): domain Bacteria; kingdom Bacillati; phylum Actinomycetota; class Actinomycetes; order Mycobacteriales; family Nocardiaceae; genus Nocardia; species Nocardia sp. NPDC051570. The sequence continues at coordinate 20,047 of NZ_JBITDI010000012.1, forward strand.
CCGCGCGGCGGGACCAGGACGACCGATTCGGGCACAACGATCTACCTCCCGAATGTGGCGTCCTCACCGCCGCTGTGGCTGCTCATCGTGACCCTGATCGCGATCGCCGTGGGAACCTTCGTCAACCGTCGTCGCACCGGGATCGAGCGCCGCTCGGTCGAACTGCCGATGGCGCCGATCCTCGCCGGCACGCTGTATGTCGGGGTGACCCTGTTCGGCTCCGAATGGCTGGCGCGCCATGCCGACAACGTCGTCGAGGTGGGTATGGCCGTGGCGATGACCGTGGCGGCCGGGCTGATCTCCGCGATGCTGTTGCCGCGCCGCGACGGAACCCTCGTCCTGTTGGCCATGGCGCTGTCCGCGGTGGGCGCGTCCATCATCCCGTCCCGCGTACCGATCTGGACCGCGGTGCCCCTGGTCGTGGTCATCGGGGCCGGAATCCTGTTGGGCTTTCGGCGCCCGGCCCCGTTCGCCGCGTTGTTCGCGCTCGGCGCGCTGGCCCTGCTCGGCGCTGTGACCTCGTCGAGCGCCGATTCGACCCTACGGTCGACGGTCTTCAGTCTGGCGCTGGCCGCACTCGCCGGATACTGCTTCAGCAGCGCCGCACCGCGCTACAACCCGACCCGGGTGCTGGGCATGGCGATCGTCTTCGTGCCGTCGGTGGTCTCCTCGCTACGAGATCAGGCGCGGCAGAGCGGGCGGGGCTCGATCACCGTCGAGGACGGGCACTGGCATTTCTCCCCGGCGCCGACGCCGAATTCGGCCACGCCGTATTGGACCGCGCTCGTGATCACGATCGGCTGCGTGCTCGGACTGATCGCACTGCGCCGCTGGCGCGCACCCGCGTTCCGCCGGCGCCGCACCACCACCGAGCGGTGATTGCGCACATATAGCCGATGCCGCCGAACATGGCCTAGGCCATAGGCTCGCCGTGATCGAATGACGCGCGCGGCAAGTAGGATCGACACCGCACCACCCCGCCGCCGACCGACGGAGTGACGTTTGCTCGCAATCCTGCTCGCGCATGCCGCCGCCGCACTGCTCGCGCCGCCATGTGTGCGGTCGCTGGGCAGGCGGGCGTTCTTCGTGCTGGCCCTGGCGCCGCTGGCCGGCCTCGGCTGGGTGATCGCCAACTGGAACAGCGGCCGCCAGGTGCGCAGCGCCTGGGCGCCCGGCATCCATATGGACGTGGACCTGCGCTTCGATTCCCTGGCCTCGATCCTGTCGGCGCTCGTACTCGGCATCGGCGCCCTGATCCTGGCCTACTGCGCCCGCTACTTCGACGATGACGATCGGCAGCGCCTCGGCATCTTCGCCGGATATCTGGTCGGCTTCGCCGGGGCCATGTTCGGACTCGTGGTCAGCGACAACATGATCCTGATGTTCACCTTCTGGGAGGCCACGACCGTCCTGTCCTTCCTGCTGGTCGGCCATCACGCCGAACAGATCACTGGTCGCCGCGCGGCCCTGCAGGCGCTGCTGGTCACCGGTGCGGGCGGGCTGGCGATGCTGGTCGGCATCATCGTGCTCGGCCGGCGCGGCGGCAGCTATCTGCTGTCGGAGGTTCTGACGCGGGCCGATCCGCACGACTGGTCGATCGGCATCGCGATCGTGCTGATCCTGGTGGGCGCGTTGAGTAAATCGGCGATCGTGCCGCTGCATTTCTGGCTGCCGGGCGCCATGGCCGCGCCCACTCCGGTCAGCGCGTATCTGCACGCGGCGGCGATGGTGAAGGCCGGTGTGTATCTGGTGGCGCGACTGTCCCCGGCCTTCGCGGTCGCCGCGCCCTGGCATCCGATCGTGCTCACCCTCGGCCTGCTGTCGATGCTGCTAGCCGGTCTGCGCGCACTGCAGGTGTACGACCTGAAGCTGGTGCTGGCCTTCGGAACCGTCAGTCAGCTGGGCTTTCTCATGGTTCTGCTCGGTCTCGGGACGCCGGACGCGGCGCTGGCCGGGGTGGCGCTGATGGTCGCGCACGCGCTGTTCAAGGCCTGCCTGTTCATGGTCGTCGGGATCGTCGACCACTGCGCGGGCACCCGGGATCTGCGGCGGCTGTCCGGAATCGGCCGGCGCGCGCCCGTCCTGTGCGCGATCGCGACCGTGGCGGCGGCGAGTATGGCCGGGATCCCACCCCTGATCGGATTCGTCGGCAAGGAGAGCGCCCTGGGCGCGGTGCTGGACAGCGACAATCTGGCCGCTCCGGCGCGGCTGGTCCTCGCCGCGGGCGTGGTCGTCGGATCCATGCTGACCGTCGGATACAGCATCCGATTCCTGTGGGGCGCATTCGGTTCCAAGCACGTGCGGGTGGGCGCGCCCGAACCCGAGGCGCCCTGGCATCGGCCCGATCCGCTGTTCGTGGCGCCACCGGCGCTGCTGGCGATCGCGAGCTTGATCGCCGGACTCGGCGCGCCGCTCCTGGATCGCCTGCTGCATCCCTATGCGGAAACCGTTCCGGGACACGACCTGTCCCATCTGGCGCTGTGGCACGGCTGGGGACTGCCGCTGACGCTGACCATGGTGGTGATCGCCTGCGGCATCGTGCTGTTCGAAATCCGCGACCGCATCGGCGAATCCGCGAATCCGCGCCTGGGCAACGCCGATCGCGTCTACGACGCCACGCTGCGCGCGATGGATCAGCTGTCGCTGCGCATGACCGCCGCGACCCAGCGCGGATCGCTGCCGCTGAATCAGGCGCTCATCCTGATCACGCTGATCGTGCTGCCCATCGCGATGCTGGTGACCGGCGCCCGCGCGGAAGTGCGCCTGCGCCTGTGGGATTCGCCGCTGCAGGCGATCATCGGAGCGATCATGATCGCGATGGCGGTGGGCGCCACCGTGATGCGCAACCGCCTGGCCGGGGTGCTCCTGGTCGGGGTCACCGGATACGGCTGCGGCGTGATCTTCGCCCTGCACGGCGCGCCCGATCTGGCGCTGACCCAGTTCCTGGTGGAGACGCTCACCCTGGTGATCTTCGTGCTGGTGCTGCGCAAGTTCCCGGCCGAGATCGAACCGAATCGCACCGCGGCGTTCAAGTTCCGGCGCGCGCTGCTGGCGAGCCTGGTCGGCGCGACGGTCGCGGTGCTGGCCGCCTGCGCGGTCGCCGCGCGCGGCACCGAACCGATCTGGCACCGAATCCCCCGGGCCGCTTATGAACTCGGCGGCGGCAAGAACGCGGTGAACGTCCTGCTGGTCGACATCCGCGCCTGGGACACCCTGGGCGAGATCTCGGTGCTGGTGGTCGCCGCGACCGGAGTGGCGTCGCTGGTCTTCCGCAGTCGCCGGTTCGGCACGCTGCAGCGGGTCGCCGACGCACCCGGCTACATCCCCGATCCCGATCGCGCCTATTGGCTTCCGGCCGCACAACTGGTCGCGCCGCGGGATCGATCGATGGTGCTGGCGATGACCACGCGACTGCTGTTCCCGACCATCATGGTGCTGTCGATCTACTTCTTCTTCTCCGGGCACAACGCACCCGGCGGCGGCTTCGCCGGCGGCCTGACCGCCGGATTGGCGCTGGTACTGCGGTATCTCGCAGGCGGACGTTATGAGCTGGCCGAGGCGCTTCCGGTCGATGCCGGACATGTGCTCGGCGCCGGGCTCATGCTGTCGGCCGGGACGGCCACCGGATCGCTGCTGCTGGGCGCGCCGCCGCTGTCCTCGGCGATCGTCGAGGTGACGCTGCCGGTGCTCGGACATGTGAAGCTGGTCACCGCGATGCTTTTCGACCTCGGCGTCTACCTGATCGTGGTCGGCCTGGTGCTCGACGTCCTGCGCAGCCTCGGCGCCCGGCTCGACATCGAGGGCCTCCCGTCGCCCCGCGAGAAGGTAGGGGAGACACGATGAGTGCGAACATCACGCTGCTGATCCTCATCGCCGTCCTGGTGGCCTGCGGGGTCTATCTGGTGCTGGAACGCGCCGTATCGAAGATGCTGCTGGGGCTGATGCTGTTCGGCAACGCGATCAATCTGCTGATCATCACCCTCGGCGGGCGCGACGGGCGGCCGCCGATCCTCGGGGAGGCCGATCGGGTGCACCACGAGACCGCCGACCCGCTCGCCCAGGCGATGGTGCTGACCTCGATCGTGATCACCATGGGCCTGGCGGCCTTCGTCCTCGCCCTGGCCTATCGGGCCTACATGCTGACCCTGAGCGAACGGGTCGAGAACGATCCGGAGGACGTGAAGGTCGCCTCGCGACGCGAGGGCGAGGATCCCGAGAAATGACCCTACTGCCCACCCTGACCCCGCTGCCGGTGCTGATTCCGCTGCTCACCGCGGCGGCGACCCTCATCGCCGGGCGCAGACCGCGTGTGCAGCAGGGCATTTCGGTGGCCGCGCTCACCGCGGTGGTGATCGTCGCCGGGCTGCTGCTGTATCTGGCCGACCGGTACGGCATGGCCGCGGTGCAGGTCGGCGGCTGGGAGACCCCGATCGGGATCACGCTGGTGGTGGATCGGCTGTCCGCGGCGATGCTGCTGGTGTCGTCGATCGTGCTGCTGGCGGTGCTCGTATTCGCGGTCGGTCAGGGTATCAGCGACGGCGCCGAACGCCAGCCCACCTCGATCTTCCAGCCCACGTATCTCATTCTGAGCGCGGGGGTTTCGATCGCGTTCCTGGCGGGCGATCTGTTCAACCTGTTCGTCGGATTCGAGGTCCTGCTGGCGGCGTCGTTCGTGCTGCTGACCCTCGGCGCGAGCGCCGACCGGGTGCGGGCCGGGGTGTCCTATGTGATGGTCTCGATGGTGTCGTCGCTGATCTTCCTCACCGGCATCGCGCTGGCCTATGCGGCGACCGGCACCCTGAATCTGGCGCATATGGCCGCGCGCATGGCGGAGGTGCCCATCGGCACCCGCAGCGGCATCTACGCGGTGCTGCTGGTGGCGTTCGGGATCAAGGCGGCGGTGTTCCCGCTGTCGAACTGGTTGCCCGATTCGTATCCGACCGCGCCCGCACCCGTCACGGCCGTCTTCGCGGGCCTGCTCACCAAGGTCGGTGTGTACGCGATCATTCGGATGCATACACTGCTGTTCCCGTCCGGGCGGTTCGATCGGATCCTGATGATCTGCGGGCTGTTGACCATGCTGATCGGCATCCTGGGCGCGATCGCGCAGAGCGATATCAAGCGGTTGCTGTCGTTCACCCTGATCAGCCATATCGGCTATCTGATGTTCGGGGTGGGCCTGAATACCGCGGCCGGGCTCGAGGGCACGGTTTTCTATGTGGCACATCACATTCTGGTGCAGACCACGCTGTTCCTGGTGGTCGGCCTGATCGAGCGGCAGGCGGGATCGGCGTCGCTGAGCAGGCTCGGCGGGCTGCTGGCGGCCAGTCCGGCGCTGGCGCTGCTGTTCGGCATTCCGGCGCTGAATCTCGGTGGGATTCCGCCGCTCTCGGGATTCATCGGCAAGGTGACGCTGCTGGAGGCCGGGGTGGCCGACGGCAGCGTGCTGGCCTGGATTCTGGTGGCGGGTTCGGTGCTGACCAGCCTGCTCACGCTGTACGCCATGGCGCGGGTGTGGAGTAAGGCGTTCTGGCGGCCGCGCGCGCAGGCGCCCGAGGGCGATCTGTCGGACGCGGCGCCGTCGGCGCTGATCGACGAGTCCACCGATGTGCTGTTCGACGATCGGGCCGATGTGGGGCGGATGCCCCGGCTGATGCTGGCCCCGACCGTCGCCCTGATCGCGGTCGGCCTGGCGATGACCGTCTTCGCCGGGCCGATCCTCGGCATCGCCGCGCGGGCGGCGGCGGATCTGCAGAACCGCTCGACGTATCTGGAAACCGTGCTGGGACCGCGGGATTCGTGGCAGTCGGGAGGGACGCGATGACTCGCGAGGGGCTGGTCCGCATCGGGGTGCTGCTGTGGCTGGCGATCGTGTACACCGCGCTGTGGGGCGAGGTGACCGTCGCGAACGTCCTGGCGGGTCTGGCGATCGGCGCGCTGGTCATGCTGGCGCTGCCACTGCCGCGGGTGCCGATCCACGGCCGGGTGCATCCGCTGTCGCTACTCGAATTGACCGCTGTCAGTGGGTATTACGCGCTCGAGTCCAGTCTGCAGATCGCCTGGTTCGCGGTGCGCCCGGCCGGAGCGCCGGTATCGGGCGTGCTGCGGGTGCGGTTGGAGATCCGCTCGGATCTGGTGCTGGTGCTGTGCGCGGATCTGCTGAATCTGATCCCGGGCACGATGGTGCTCGAGCTGGATCGGCAGTCCCATACCGTCTGGGTGCATGTGCTCGACGTGGGCAGCGAGGCCGCGGTCGACAAGTTCTACCGCACCACGCGACGGCTCGAGCAGCTGCTGATCCGATCGTTCGAGCGGCCCGGCGAGTGGCACGAAACCTCCGGCCCCACAACAGTTTCCGAGGAGGGATGATGACGGTTGTCGCAATCGTCGCCGCGGTGCTGCTGACCATCGCGGCCGTGCTGACCGGCTATCGCGTACTGGCCGGGCCCGATACGCTGGACCGGGTGGTCGGCATCGACTCGCTGGTCGCCATCGCCGCGGCCGGGCTGACGGTCTGGGCCGCCTACAGCGACGACACCATGGTGCTGCCCGGCGTCGTCGCGCTGGCCCTGGTCGGCTTCCTCGGCTCGGCGGCCGTATCCCGCTTCCGCGTCCGGGACGACCGATGAACACCGTCCTGCAATGGATCTCCTATATCTCGATCGTCTTCGGCGCGGCGCTGGCCCTGACCGCCGCCATCGCGATCGTGCGCTTCCCCGACACCCTCTCGCGCATGCACGCCGCGACCAAGCCCCAGGTGGTCGGGCTCGTCCTGATCCTCATCGGCGCCGCCATCCAGCTACGCGGCCACCCCAACGTCTGGCTGCTGCCATTGGTGGGCCTGTTCACCCTGCTCACCGCCCCCGCCATCGCCCACCTCATCGGCCGCACCGCCTACCGCGAACAGCGCCACCGCGACGGCCTGCTGCTGATCAACGAATTGGGCGACGACGTGGATTGACCGGCATCACGCCGGATACCGGACCCGGCTCCGTCAGCTCACGTGCACAGGAGCCGACGGTGTGAATTCCGCAGTCCGATTCCGCGCGAACCAGGTTGCGTAGAAGGCGTACACATAAGCACCGAACAGGCCCAGCAGGATGACGCCCGCGGGGAAGGGATGCTGCGACATCCACACCGCCAGGAAGCGATAGGACAGCAGCAGCGTCGCGAGCAGGGTCGCCCCCGCGGCGATCAGTTGGATGCGGGCGCGGTCCCAGCCGCGTTCGGGGGCGCGGAGGACCGATTCGATCGTGAGGCACAGCACCGCACCCGCCAGCAGGTCCGCGCCGTAGTGGTAGCCGAAGCCCAGCGTGGCGGTCAGGGTGGCCAGCAGCCAGAAGGCGCCTGCCCAGCGCAGCCAGCGGGGGGCGGGCGAGCCGTCGGGCGCGCGGCGGGAATGCAGGAAAACGGTTGTGGCCCAGGCGGTATGCATGGACGGCATGCAGTTGCGCGGGGTCACGGTGTCGAAGGGCAGCGTCGCCGGGGCGGCGTCGAGCGGTGGCACGGTATGGGGCCAGTAGTTGCCGATCTGCAGGCCGTGCCCGTCGGCGGCGAAGGCGAACATCGGCCCGACCACCGGAAACAGGACGTACACCACGGGACCCACGAGGCCGAGCACCAGGAAGGTCCGGACCAGATAATGGCTCGGCCACACCCCCGACGACACGACGCGCCGCAGCTGCCAGGCCGCCACGACCATCGCCGCCACCGGCAGTTCGATGTAGACCCAGTGCAGCACGCCATATCCGACCGGCCCGAGCGCCTCGACGACCTGGCCCATCACCCACGACGGCTCGCCGAGGGCATGATCGGCCAGCAGCACATACCGGTCGAGCACATTCGGCCCGGCCATCACGGTGATATGCAGCCAGACGTCACCGACCTTGGTCGCGAGGATCAGCAGCGCGCCCAGCGCGGCCGCGTGCAGGGCATTGCGCTTATCGGCACCCTCCCAGCCCAGCCAGGCCACCAGCGCCAGCCCGGTCAGCGCGATCACCGCGCCGTTGCCGATCGTCATCGGTCCGCCGTGCAGCACCCGCACCACCGCGAAAACGGCATCGATGGCGAGCGCGGCCCCCAGCGTGACGAACCGCCGCCGCCACGAGACGCCCACCAATGCCAGGGCCAATCCGGCCCACGGCACCGAGACCGACTTCGGCGTCCCTGCGAAATCGTTCCACAGGCTGTGCAGCGGCCCCTCGAACCCGTTGTGCGCGGCCACGATCTGCAGAACGATCAACAGCACCGGCACCGCGGCCACGGCCGCGCCCAGCGCGACCCGCCGCGACGAGATCCGCGACCACCGACGGTCATCACCGTCCAAACCTGAGCGCGGATCATCGAGAAGCACGTCGACCATAGTAAACACGTGATGAACGCCACCCGCCTGAGCAGCTGAACTAGTGGCTACCGCGCGGCAACGAAAACTCGAGAACCCCCGGTGGGATCAGGTCTCGAGTTCCTTGACGAGCGCGTCGACCACGGCGACCAGATCACCCTGCGAGGCCGCGGCCACGCGGCGCTGGCGTTGATAGGACGCGCCGCGCTTGGGGATATCGGCGACCAGCGAGAGTTCGTTCTCGCAGCCGAGCAGTTTGGCGGTGGGCTCGAGCCGGTTCAGCAGATCGTCGAGATCGTCGGTGACCAGGCGCTCATTGCTGTCGGCGTCGGTGATGATGATCGCGTCCAGACCGTAGCGGGCCGCGCGCCACTTGTTCTCCTGCACATGCCAGGGCGGGATGGTGGGCAGGGTCTCGCCCGCCTCGACCCGGCGGTCCAGATCCACGATCAGGCAGTGGATGAGCGATACCATTGCGGAAAGCTCTGTCCAGGAAGGGATTCCGTCGCACACCCGGACCTCGATGGTGCCCCACTTGGGCGCGGGACGGATATCCCAGTGCATGCCGCCGAGCTGTTCGAAGACCCCGGTCTTCATCTGGTCGTGCACGAAAGCCTCGAACTGCGACCAGTTCTCGAACTGGAACGGCAGCCCGGCGGTCGGCAGCTGCTGGAACATCAGCGCGCGATTGCTGGCGTAGCCGGTGTCGGTTCCGGCCCACATCGGCGAGGACGCCGACAGCGCCAGCAGGTGCGGATACGACAGCAGCAGCGTGTTGAGGATCGGAAAGACCTTCTCCGGGTGGGAGATCCCCACGTGCACATGCACGCCCCAGATCAGCATCTGCCGCCCCCACCACTGGGTGCGATCGATCAGCTCATCGTAATGCGCTGTGCGCGTGAGCAATTGGGTCGACCACTGCGCGAAGGGATGGGTGCCGGCGCAGAACAGATCCACCCCGACCCGGTCGGCCGCGCACCGCACCGCGTCCATCGCTCCGCGCATCTCGTCGACCACCTCGCCCGCGGTGTGGTGCACACCACTGACGATCTCGACGGTATTGCGCAGCAGCTCCTTGGTGACCTGCCGGGTGCCGTCGTGCGCCCGCAGATCACCGACGGCGTCGAAGACCGCGGCGGCGGTATTGGAGAGATTGCGCGTCTGCTTGTCGACGAGCGCTATCTCCCATTCCACACCCAGTGTCGGGCGGGGCGAGCTGTTCCAAGTGACCTTACGAATGCCTCGCTCGCCCATGGCATACCTACGCCTTACCCGACCACACCACAGGCGATCCGGCCACCCGCGTCACCGGTCGCCATGGTCTCGGCGTCCGGCCCGGCGGTGCCGTTGGCCTGCGTGTATCGATTCGGAATGTTGCCGAAGTCATCCGCACCCGCGTGCACCATCAGGGCCTTGCCCTTGATGTCGTCCAGGGTGACGGAGTCTGTGGTGGTGACCAGGTGGGCCGTGCCGTCCTGGCGCACTTCGAGCGAGGTCAGGTCGCCGCTGGCCGGATGCGAGGTCTGATCGCCGACCTGCAGATGTCCACCGGCGGAAAGGAAGTCACCGGCCGGGCCGCCGGCCGGGGCGACCGAATTGGCCTCGCACTTGCCGATCGAATGGAAGTGCAGGCCGTGGAAGCCCGGCTTGAGGCCGCGCACGTCGACGGTCAGCTCGAGGTGGTTGCCCGACTTCACGATCGTCGCGGTGCCGACCTGAGCGCCGGAGGGATCCTTGAGCTGAACCGACACCGAATCACCCGGGGTCGCAGCCGTCGAGGGGGTGCCGTGCTCACCGGTGGCGGCGACACCGGGAGCCGCCGAACCCGTCCACACCGGCGGGTTGGTTCCCTTGACATCACTCGACTCCTGGCTGTTGGTACAGCCCGCGAGCCCGAAGACCGCGAGCGCCAGCACCGGAGTCACAGTCCGCCAAGAGGGGCGACGAATTGTGGACGTGGCCATCGGGGAACTCCTTTACGAGTACCGAGTTTACGAGTAATGCACGGTGGACAGATTCGTTACCGGACAAGATGATGCCAGAGCCGTTATGCAGATCGGCGGTGGGGCTCAGTTACCTGTGACGATGACGATGATTCCGGGAGGTGCGTCGGCTATTCCGGCGAATCGGGGCTCCGCGGACACCCCTAGTTCGGCGGCGACCGCACGGGCCGCGGCCTGCTCTTGTGGCGAATTCCCGTAGTAGACGGTCGTTTTCGGAATCGCGCCGTTGGGATAGTTGGCCGTCTCGGTGACATTCCAACCGGCGGCGGACAACTCGTTACCGGTCCGCGCGGCCAGGCCGGCGATCGTGCCGTTGTTGAGCACCCGCACCGGGATCGACTTGTCCACGGCCGCAGCGGTTGTCGGCGCCGCGGCGGTGGTCGTGGTCGGGGATGGAGTGGTCGTCGGGGCGTCCGGGGTGGTGGTGGCCGCCGCGGGCGAACTGGTGATCGGGGCCGCGGCGGAGACGCTCGGCTTCGGCGCGGCGCTCGGGGACGCCTGGCCCTGCGGGGTGGAACCCGAACTCTCCGAGCCGGACTTCGACAATGACATCGCGCCGAGACCGGCGAACACGATGGCCAGCGCGATCAATACCATCGCGAGCGCTCGTAGCGGAGGTCCACCGGAGGGCGGATTCGGATTGCTCACCTGGTCGAGCCTAGTCACACGTGGAAGCCGAGGCGGCGGGCCGCCCGCGCCTTCTGTCTGCTGGCGCGCAGGCGCCGCAGGCGCTTCACCAGCATCGGGTCGGCGGCCAGGGCCTCGGGCTTGTCGACGATGGCATTGAGCACCTGGTAGTAGCGGGTGGCGGACATACCGAACAGTTCGCGAATGGCTTCTTCCTTGGCGCCCGCGTACTTCCACCACTTGCGCTCGAAGTCGAGAACATCGAGCTCGCGCCGGGTGAGTCCGCCGGCGGCCTGATCGTCTGCAGGTACCGCGATCCCGGTGTCCTCGCCCGCGGTAGAGCTGTCCCCGCTTGCGGATAGATTCCGGGCCGCTGCGCTGTCCATATCGCTCCCTCGCCAGACGTCTTGTTCAACACTGAGGTGCTTATACGTCGCCGCTCATTCAACCACGGATGCCCGCGTTCCCAGATGCGTACTACGGCGTGTCGGCGGTGGCGGCGCCAGCTCCGCGTCGGGGGTGAATCGGGCCCCAGTACAGTGTGTGACCATGGCGATTCTCCCGATCCGCATCGTCGGTGATCCGGTCCTGCACAATCCGACCGAACAGGTCACCCAGTCGCCGGAGGAGCTCGCCGAGCTGATCAGCGATATGTTCGACACGCTCGACGCGGCGCGCGGGGTGGGTCTGGCGGCCAATCAGGTCGGTGTGCCACTGCGGCTGTTCGTCTACGACTGCCCGGACACCGAGGCCGACGGCTCGGTCAGGCGTCGCCGCGGCGCGGTGGTCAACCCGATCCTCGAGACCTCCGAGATCCCCGAAACCATGCCCGATCCGGACGATGACGAGGAGGGCTGCCTGTCGGTGCCCGGCGAGCAGTTCCCCACCGGCCGCGCCGACTGGGCCCGCGTCACCGGCACCGATGAGCACGGCAAGGCGATCGAGATCGAGGGCACGGAGTTCTTCGCCCGCATGCTGCAGCACGAGGTGGGCCACCTCGACGGCTTCCTGTACGTCGACGTGCTGATCGGCCGCAACGCGCGCGCGGCGAAGAAGGCGATCAAGCGAAACGGCTGGGGCAAGCCGGATCTGAGCTGGGTGCCGGGCGAGGGTCCGGACCCGTTCGGACACGACGACGAGGACTGAGTGGCCACCGAGATTCCCCTCGGCCGTCGCGTGGTGGTGCGCTACCGCCTGCCCGCCGGGCAGTCGCACGAGTTCACCGATGTGATCGGGGAACTGATCTCCCATGATCCGTTGACGGTGCGCACGGCCGACGGCCGGACCGTCGCGGTGGCCGCGGCGGATGTCGCCGCGGTGAAGGCGTTGGGCCCCAGGCCGATTCGCACCGGCGAGATCCGCGCCCTGGAGGCCGCGGCATGCGACGGCTGGCCCGGCCTGGAGCGCGCGTGGCTGGACGGCTGGCTGCTGGCGGCCGGAAACGGCTACACCAACCGCGCCAATTCCGCCGTGCCCGTGGGCGAATCGGGTGAACCGGCCCGCCTGCACGTGGACACCCTGCACCGCATCGGCGAGTGGTACGCCCAGCGCGACCTGCCCCCGCGGCTGCGGCTGCCCGACCGGCTGGGACCGGTGCCGCCGGGCTGGCGGGCCTGGAGCGAGACCGTGGTGCTCGGCATCGATATCGAGAACTTCGTTCTCCCCCAGGGCCCTTCGATGGTTCGCGTGGAGCCCGCGCCGAACGAGAACTGGGTGGAACTCCATCGCTTCCGCGGCGAGGATACGGTCGCCGTGCCGCCGCCGAATCCGGATACCGCGGTGCTGCGGGCCGTGCGCGAGGGCGAATTGGGCTTCGCCACACTGGGTTTGCCCGATCCGCTGGCCATCGGCCGCGGCGCGCTCACCACCGCGCCGGGCGGGCGGCGCTGGATCGGGCTGAGCTGCATCGCCGTCGCGGCCCCCCACCGCCGCCACGGGCTGGGCACCCTGATCTGCGCCGAACTGATCCGCTGGGGTCACCGGCACGATGCGACCCACGCCTATGCGCAGGTCGAGGCGGACAATGCCGCGGCCCTGGCACTGTATGGCGAGATGGGCTTCGTGGAGCATCACCGCTACCGCTACGCCGCCCCGGCATAGCACCGGGCAACGAAAGAGGGCTTACTCCTGTGCGTTTGGCTACCTGGAACGTGAATTCGATTCGATCGCGGCTGGATCGGGTGCTCGGCTGGCTCGACCGCTCCGATATCGACGTGCTCGCCATGCAGGAGACCAAATGCCGCGACGATCAGTTCCCCATGGAGCGGTTCGAGGAGGCGGGCTACGAGGTCGCGCATATCGGGCTGAGCCAGTGGAACGGCGTGGCGATCGCCTCCCGCATCGGCCTCGACGAGGTCGAGATCGCCTTTCCGAATCAGCCCGGCTTCGACAAGGACGCCGAGACCTCACTGCTGGCCGCGCCGATCGTGGAGGCGCGAGCCATCGGCGCGACCTGCGGCGGGGTGCGGGTGTGGAGCCTCTACGTCCCCAACGGCCGCGCATTGCACGATCCGCACTACACCTACAAGCTGGAATGGCTTGCGGCGCTGAAGGATTCGGGCACCCGCTGGCTCGCGGAGCGGCCACAGGCACCGATCGCGCTGTGCGGCGACTGGAATATCGCCCCGACCGACGACGACGTATGGTCGACGGAGTTCTTCGCGGATAAGACGCATGTGTCCCAGCCGGAACGCGATGCCTTCGAAGCCATCGTGTCCACCGGATACTCGGATGTGCTGCGCCCGTTCGCACCCGGGCCGGGCGTCTACACCTATTGGGACTACACGCAGCTCAGATTTCCGAGAAAAGAAGGCATGCGGATCGACTTCATCCTTGCCTCACCAGCATTGGCCGCCCGCGTGACCGATGCCAGCGTCGACCGCGAAGAACGCAAAGGCAAGGGTGCGAGCGACCACGCCCCGGTCGTCGTGGATCTGGGTGATCAGGACGAGTGACGGCTCAGCGTACGAGCGCGTCGAGATCCAGCCGCATATCGAACGGCGCGTTGGTGATGAAGACTCCGGTGTGCTCACCATTGTCGACATAACCCATTTCCCCTGCCAAATGACAGGCGAGCAGGCTGACCGGCTCGTTGAGGTCGACGATCCAGTAGTGCGGGATCCCGGCGTCTGCGTATTCGCCCCGCTTGGTCACGTAATCGGTGCGGCGCGAGCCTTTGGAGACGATCTCGATCGCCAACAACACCGAGGAAGCTCGCAAAATGCCACCGACCTTATCGACCCGGTCGAACTCCGCCGAATCGACCACGAACAGATCCGGGCGACGCGCCGAACCCGGGTCGTCCACCGGCGCCAACTGCAGGTCCACATCGATGTCGTCGAGCAACTCGTAGCCTGCCGGGATCTGTGGATCGAGCTGGATCAGCAGCCGCTTGGACACCCGAGCGTGGCGCGGCGACAGCGACGGCGACATCACGAGATTTCCCTCCACCAACTCCCAGCGTGCGCGGTCGTCCTCATCCAACGCCGCGTAATCGGCGATGGTCAAATGCCGGTGAACCGGATAGGCCATGATGCCTCCTGTCGACGCCATCTATCCCCCACGACGAACCTTACATTCCTTACACCCCGACTGGCTCGTCTCGACACAAGGTCGCCCGAGCCGCGACGGGAACACCGCGTCGGCATCGACGGCGAGGAGTGAAAGGATAAGGGCGCCAGCGATCATGTGCCGGTGATCGCCGAATTCGGCGACTAGGCCGGGCGGGTCTTGATTGCGTCGCGGGAGATGTACACGTCGTAGTTTCCGGGGACGGCGATCACCGCATTGCCGTAGGCGGAGCGGACGAATGGTTTGGTGTACCAGCTCTCGGTGCGCATATCCTCGAAGAAGTCCTGGTCGCTGCCGTTGAGGAAGATCTGGTTCTGCTTCACCGCGACGCCGTCGAGCCGCTGACCGTACAGCCGGGTCACCTTGTAGCCGGAGTGGAAGCCCAACGCGTTCACCCACGGCTCCAGCTCGACGATATCGGCCTGCAGCACCCACATATCGCCCTCGACCTGATAGGTCTGATGCTGTTCGGCATGGTCACCGTCGCCGAACAGCGTCAGGTCGATATCGAGCGTATGTGGGCTGTTGGCAACGGTTTTGGCGACCAGATGCGCGGCCCTCACCTCCCCGGTCAACCCGAGGAAGGTCTGCAGCAGTGTGGTGACCCACAGGATCACCACCGCCACCAGCAGTACCGATACGGCCCCGGTGGCGCGCCCGACCAGCGCGCGCCACCCCACCCTGCGGGCCTTGATCAGCGCCGTCACGACCAGCACCACGCCGATCACGAACAGCACCACGATCAACGCCTGCAGCCAGCCGAAGTCCACCGGGAAGACCATGCGGTAGTTGTACCCCTATTCCGCCGATCTTCCCCCGGTTCCGGCCAAGAGCACGCCGGAACCAGAAGGGGCGCGCCAGAAGCCGGACCCAGGCCTCAGGAGGAGGGGGTTATAGGGCCGCCTCGTCCAACCGCATGATGTCGCCATCGAGGTTCTCGAGCACCGACCGCACGCCGGTCAGCAGCGGCAGCTGGTTCTTGGCGAACCACGAGGCCACCGCGACCTTGCCGGTGTAGAACAGCCGATCCTTCTCACCCGGCTGACCCTCGAGCGCCGTGAGCGCGATCTTGGCCTGCTCCAGCAGCCGCCAGCCGATGACGAGATCGCCCGCGGCGTGCAGGAATCGGACCGAGCCGAGACCGACCTTGTAGAGCTCCTCGGGAGTCTGCTGCGAGGCGACGAGATAGCCGGTCAGCGTGGCGGCCATCGCCTGCACATCGGCCAGCGCGGTCGCCAGCAGCGCCCGCTCGGTCTTGAGCTGTCCCTCGTCGGCGTCGATGAACTTCTGCACCAGCCCGGCCACATGTCCGAGCGCCGCACCCTTATCGCGAATGATCTTGCGGAAGAAGAAGTCCTGCGCCTGGATGGCCGTGGTGCCCTCGTACAGCGAGTCGATCTTCACATCGCGGATGTACTGCTCGATCGGGTAGTCCTGCAGATAACCCGAACCGCCGAAGGTCTGCAGGGTCTCGGTCAGCGTCTCGTACGCCCGCTCCGAGCCGACGCCCTTGACGATCGGCAGCAGCAGATCGTTCACGCGCGCGGCCAGTTCCGCGTCCGCGCCGAAGTTGGCCTCGGCGATATCGGGGCTCTGATAGGCCGAGCAGTAGAGGTACAGCGCCCGCAGACCCTCCGAATACGCCTTCTGCAGGGTCAGGCTGCGCCGGATGTCCGGATGGTGGGTGATGGTCACGCGCGGCGCGGCCTTATCGGTCATCTGCGTCAGATCCGCACCCTGTACGCGAGTCTTGGCGTACTCCAGCGCATTCAGATAACCGCTGGACAGCGTGCCCGCCGACAGCACGCCCACCATCATGCGGGCGTTCTCGATCACCTTGAACATCTGGGCGATGCCGTTGTGCACCTCGCCGACGAGGTAACCGATGGCGGGTGTGGCGCCGCCGTAGGTCAATTCGGCCGTGGGCGAGGATTTGATGCCCATCTTGTGCTCGAGGTTGGTCAGCAGCACGCCGTTACGTTCGCCGAGTTCCATTGTCTCCCGATCGAACAGGTACTTCGGCACCATGAACAGCGACAGGCCCTTGGTGCCCGGGCCCGCGCCCTCCGGCCGCGCCAGGGTGAGATGGAAGATGTTGTCGGCCGTGGCGCCCACGTCACCGCCGGAGATGAACCGCTTGACGCCCTCGATATGCCAGGCGCCGTCGGGCTGCTGGATCGCCTTGGTGCGGCCCATGCCCACATCGGAGCCGGCATCCGGCTCGGTGAGCACCATCGTTCCGCCCCAACGGTTTTCCCATGCGTGCTGGGCCCAGCGCTGCTGCTCCTCGGTGCCCTCGCTGTACAGCACGTGATGCATGAGCGGACCCATGTTGAAGAATGCGGCCGCATTGTTGGCGGCCACCAGCATCTCCTGCGTCGCCCAGGTCAGCGGCGACGGCGCGTTCACGCCGCCCATCGCCTCGGGCATGCCCAGTCCGGACCAGCCCGCCTCGTTGACCGCCGCGACCGTCTTGCTCAGCAGGTCGGGAACGATCACCTCATGGTTGACGGCGTCGAACTGGATGGGATTGCGGTCGGCATCGACGAACGAATCGGCCACCGGCCCCTCGGCCAGGCGCAGCACCTCCGTCAGAATGCCCCGGGCGGTCTCGGTATCCAGGTCGCCGTAGGCGCCGGCGTCCAGCTGTGCCCCGATCCCCAGCACCTCGAACAAGTTGAACTCGATATCACGAAGGTTCGCCTTGTAGTGCGACACCGACGGCCTCCTCAGCTGAGGTTGATGTTGTCATCTGGAGGTTGCCGTACACGCGTTCGGTTACGCAACCGTAGGCTCCGAAACGCCAGGAGAATTCTTCGTACCTTGTACAAAACAGGCGCATCAGGACAAACGCCGAGCGGCCTCGCGCGGGCCGCCGACAGCCAGGAGTTTGCTGTATGCCGTCCGGCGACCCCGGCGGCCCGCTGATATCTTGGTGATCATGGGTCCGAGAGCAGCCGTGCGACCGCGTCAGCGCGCCCAGCATCTCGGCCCCGAGCGCCGCCGCCCGCAGGTGCTCGACACCGCATTGCGGATCGCGGTCGAGGACGGCATCGCGGCCGTCACCATCGCCGCCGTCGCCGACCGCATGAACGTCACCCGCCCGGTCGTCTATGCCTGCTACGCCGATCGCGTCGAACTCATCGACGAGCTCATCCGCCGCGAGGAGCGCTATCTGGTCGACGGCATCATGGACGCGCTGCCGCGCCGCCGGGTCGAGGCCGACGAGGAGGTGTTCGTCGAGGGCTTCCGGGCACTGCTGGAGACCGTCGCCGCCCGCCCCGACACCTGGAAGTTGTTGTACGGCAACCCCGATCCGGCCGTGAGCCATTCCTTCGGCCGCAGCCGCAGCTTCGCCGTCGAGCGTTGCACCCGCCGCCTGCACCCCACCCTGCGGGCCTGGGGCACCGAGGATGCCGACCGCAAGCTCCCGGCCCTGGTCGAGCTGTGGGTCTCGGCCGGTGAGGGTGCGGTGCGCACCCTGCTGTCGGGCGAAGGTGATTGGAACCCAGAGGATCTGGGTGCGTTCGTCGGCGCCGCGGTCTATCGCGCGCTGCGCAGCGCCTGACCCGGAGTCGCCGAGCGACCCATATGGCGAAAGCGCCCCCGACAGGGCAATCCGGATAGCTAGGATGAGGAAAACTATCTATCCGACCAGCAACCTGGCGGGAGAGCGGGCATGGCGTTCTATCGGCAACTCGGGTCGGTGCCCCCGAAACGGCACACACAACATCGCGACGAGCAGGGGCGGCTCTACTACGAAGAGCTGATGGGCGAGGAGGGCTTCTCCAGCGATTCCTCGCTCCTGTACCACCGGGCATTACCACCGGCAATCGTGGATTCCACGCCCTGGCAGCCGCCCAATCAGGAGACGGTGCCGAATCATCCACTGCGCCACCGGCATCTGCGGCTACCCGAACTGTTCCCCGGCGACACCGCGGCCCGCACGGATGTGGTGACCGGCCGCCGCCTCATCCTGGGCAACGACGACGTGCGCATCTCCTACGTTGTGGCACAGCGGCCTTCGCCGCTGTACCGCAACGCGATCGGCGATGAGCTGATCTACATCGAATCCGGTTCGGGCACGGTCGACACGGTCTTCGGCACGCTGCCGGTCCGCCAGGGCGATCAGGTCCTGCTGCCGCGCGCGACCACCCATCGCTGGCGTCCGGCCGACGGGGCGCCGCTGCGCGCCTACGTGATCGAGGGGACCGGTCATATCGCCCCACCGAAGCGCTATCTGTCCAAATACGGCCAGTTCCTGGAGCATTCGCCCTACTGCGAGCGAGATCTGCACGGCCCCACCGAATTGCGCACCGAGGAGGGCACCGAGGTCGAGGTGCTGGTCAAGCACCGCCCCGGACGCGAGATCCTCGGCACCCGCCTGGTGTATGCCACCCATCCCTTCGATGTGGTCGGCTGGGACGGCTGCCTGTACCCCTACACCTTCAATATCGAGAACTTCGAGCCGATCACCGGCCGCGTACATCAGCCGCCGCCGGCCCATCAGGCCTTCGAGGGCGCCAACTTCGTGATCTGCAACTTCGTGCCGCGCAAGGTGGACTACCACCCGCTGTCGATCCCGGTGCCCTACTACCACTCCAACGTCGACTCCGACGAGATCATGTTCTACTGCGGCGGAAACTACGAGGCGCGCAGGGGATCCGGCATCACGCAGGGTTCGGTCTCGGTACATCCGGGCGGCTATGCGCACGGTCCCCAGCCGGGCGCCTACGAGCGCAGCATCGGGGCGGAGTTCTTCGACGAGCTGGCGGTCATGGTCGACACCTTCCGGCCGCTGAGCCTCGGCGAGGGCGCGCTGGCCTGCGAGGATCCGAACTACGCGTGGACCTGGTCGGGCCGTGGGCCCGATACCGACAAGGAGAACCGATGACCGACCTGCTCCGCATCGAGATCGCGGACGATTCCCTGTTCGGCCCCGAGAATCTGCCCTACGGCGTCTTCGCACCGGCCGCCGGCGACTTCCGGGCCGGCGTGCGTATCGGCGATTCCGTGGTGGATCTCGCTGTGCTGCTGGATGATTCGACCTTCGCACAGCCGACGCTGAACGCCTTCCTGGCACAGGGACCCGGCCGCTGGCGCGAGGTCCGCGACCGTGTGCGCGATGGCGTCACCGGCGAGATCACCGCCGCTGCGGTGCATTCCGTGGATTCGGTGCGGCTGAAGCTGCCCGTGACGATCGGCGACTACGTCGACTTCTATGCCAGCATCGACCACGCCACCAACCTGGGCCGCCTGCTCCGCCCGGATGGCGAACCGCTGCTGCCGAACTGGCGGCATCTGCCCGTCGGCTATCACGGCCGCTCCGGCACGGTCGTGGTCTCCGGCACCGAGATCGCCCGCCCCACCGGTCAGCGCCGAACCCCTTCGGGCACACCGGACTTCGGCCCCACGAAGCGGCTGGACATCGAGGCCGAACTCGGCTTCGTGATCGGCGTCGGCTCCGAACTGGGTGAGCGGATCCCGACCGAGGAGTTCGCCGAACACGTCTTCGGCGTCGCGCTGGTCAACGACTGGTCCGCCCGCGATATCCAGGGCTGGGAGTATCAGCCGCTGGGCCCGTTCCTCGGCAAGTCGTTCGCGACATCGATGGCGGCCTGGGTGACCCCGCTCGCGGCGCTGCGGGAGGCCCGGGTGCCGCTGCCCGGCCAGGATCCCGAACCGCTGCCGTATCTGCGCGAACGCGAATCCTGGGGCCTGGACCTGGATCTGGCCGTGCGCTGGAACGGTGAGCTGGTGGCGACGCCGCCCTATCGGCGGATGTACTGGTCCCCGGCGCAGATGCTCGCCCATCTGACCGTCAACGGGGCGTCCACCCGGCCGGGCGATCTCTACGCCTCCGGTACCATCTCCGGTCCGGAGCGTGATCAGCGCGGCTCGTTCATGGAATTGTCCTGGGGTGGAAGCGAATCCGTCGCGGTGAACGGCGAGAAGCGGACGTTCCTCGAGGACGGCGACGAGGTGGTCATCACCGCGACCGCTCCCGGCGCGGACGGCCGGCGGATCGGATTGGGCGAGGTCGGCGGCCGAATCCTGCCCGCGCGCTGAACCTTTCGGGGCGCGCCGCCGGATCGTCGGCGGCGCGTCCTACTGTCTCGCCTGCCGGCCCGCGCCCACGGTGGCGAAGAAATGGGTGAGATCCTCGGTCAGCGTCTCCGCCGCGTCCGGCGATCCGCCGTCGTCGTGATGATGCAGCCAGTCGGCGACCAATTCGAACAACCCGCCGATCGTGGCCAGCGCCAGGGCGATTCGCCGACGCTGCGCACCGGCGTCGGCATCGGGTTCACCCGCCCACTGCGCGTCCAGGAAGCCCGCCGCCCAGCGGCGGTTGCCGCGACGCTGCTTCTCCACCACGGGTGAGATGCCGCCCGCCTCGCCGAAGCTCACCTTCGCCAGCCGGGGATCGTCGGCGATGGCGTGGACGAAGGCCGCGATCAGCCCCGGCGCGCGCTGCTGCCACTCCAGCTCCGCCGATTCCGCCGCCACCCCTAGTACCCGTTGCCGGATCTGTGCCGTGATCAGCTCCAGCAGCGCGATGTAGCAGGCCTCCTTGCTGTCGAAGTGGTCGTAGAAACCCTTCGTGCCGACATAGGCCTGCTGGCAGATCTGTTCGATCGAGGTACCCGAAAAGCCCTGCCGAGCAAACAGTTCGGTGGCGGCATCGAGTAGCTGCAGACGGCGCTGGGCGCTGCGCTCCTCGGCATCGAGGCCGCGGATCCGGCGCCGCGCCGGGACCGGCGCGGGCCGCGCGGCGGAGTTGCTGCGGGTCATACTCCGACGATAGTAGGAGGTCCGGCGAAAAGGGGCCTTGTTGGCAACTGGTCGACATGCTGTAATTCGTGTCACACCTGATGAGCGAAGGACAGCACGTGTCTGTGATCAATGAGGATCGACGCGGGCGACGCTGGGCGGTGGTGGCCCTGACGGCCGCCGTGACCATTGCGACCGCCCTGCTGCTCGGCAATGTCTCCCCCACCCCCGCCACGGCGGATCCGATTGCACCGCAATCGGATCCGTTCTATCAACCGCCGGACGGCTTCGAATCCGCCGAACCCGGCGCGATCCTGCGGTCGCGTCCGGTACAGCTGGCCGTGACGACCATCCTGCCGGTGCATATCCAGTCCTGGCAGCTGCTGTATCGCACAACCGATCTGAACGACCAGCCGACGGTCTCGGTCACCACGGTGGCCATGCCCATGGGCGCCGATCCCCGTAATCACCGGCCGCTGGTCTCGCAGCAGTTCTACTACGACAGCGTCGCGCCCCAGTGCGCGCCGTCCTACGTCCTGCAGCAGGGCACCGGCCTGGCCGGCCTCGAGGGCATCCACTCCGATAGCGAATACCTGGGGCTGGCCGCCTCGATCAGCCAGGGCTATGCGATCAACATCCCCGATTTCGAGGGCCCGCACGGACATCTGGCCGTGGCCGAGGAGCCCGGCTACATGGTCCTCGACAGCATCCGCGCAGCCGAGCGGTTCGAGCCGCTGGGCCTGGACGGGACGAATACCCCGGTCGCGCTGTGGGGCTATTCGGGCGGCGGCATGGGCAGCGGCTGGGCGGCGGAGATGCAGCCGGGCTACGCGCCCGAGCTGAATATCAAGGGTGTCGCACTGGGCGCGCCGACCTCCGATGTGCAGTCGCTGCTGCATGTGAACGGCTCGATGTTCTCCAGTCTGATCGCCATCGGCCTCGGATCGCTGATGAACGCCTACCCCAAGTTCGCCGAGACCACCGAGAAGTATCTGACGCCCGAGGGCCGCGCGGTGATGGACCGCACGAACCATCAGTGCCTGTCCCGTAACGCCGTCACCGATATGCTCATCGACTATCAGCGGCTGATGACCATCCCGATCGATCAGTATCTGGCGTTGCCGGATATCAAGGAGGTCTTCGACACCCTCGTGCTCGGCAGCAATCCGCCGACCGCGCCGGCCTACGTCTATCAGGGCGTATTCGACGAGGCCGTGCCCGTCTGGTCAAACGACCGGATGGTGAAGCAGTGGTGCGACGGCGGCTCCTCGGTGATCTACACCCGCGACCACCTCAGCGAGCATCTGACGCTCACGACGCTGGGCATGGGTGACGCGTTCAACTGGATCAAGGGCCGGCTCGCGCCGAACGCACCCGACCAGAAGGGTTGCCGCACCGACGATGTCGCGTCGATGTTCGCCAATCCGGATGCCTTCGTCGAGCAGACGATCATCAATCTCAACGCGTTCGCCGGCGCCCTCGGCTGGCCGATCGGACCGAAGGAGAACTGAGGCCTCCCCTGTCGTCCCGGTCACACCGCGGGTAATCTCGGCCGGGTACAACAGCACATCGCCAACGGGGGCTCGCACCAGCGGGCTGAGAGGACGGCTAGCCCATTCGGGCGGATCAGGGCCGTCGACCGCACGAACCTGACCGGGTAATGCCGGCGTAGGGAGGATTCACGAATGTCATCGACGCACGCCTCGACCACGGTCGACACCGTCACCACCGGCCCCATCCAGGGCAGTGTCAAACACTACGAGCGGATCGATGCCGACGGCACGACCCTGCGCGTTCCGGTCCGACGGATCAATCTGACCAACGGTGAGCATTTCGATGTCTACGACACCTCGGGCCCGTACACCGATTCCGAGGCGACCCTCGATCTCGAGGGCGGTCTGCCGAAGCTACGCGACGAGTGGACCAAGCCCGATGTGGCGTCCCCGCGCACCCAGCTCGCCTGGGCGCGGCAGGGGATCGTCACCGCGGAGATGCGTTATATCGCTGCGCGCGAAGGTGTTTCGCCGGAGCTGGTGCGCGAGGAGGTCGCCGCCGGACGCGCGGTGATCCCCGCCAACCACAACCATCCCGAATGCGAGCCGATGATCATCGGCAAGAAGTTCGCGGTGAAGATCAACGCCAATATCGGCAATTCGGCCGTCAGCTCCTCGATCGCCGAGGAGGTGGAGAAGATGGTGTGGGCCACCCGCTGGGGCGCCGACACCATCATGGACCTGTCCACCGGCAAGAACATCCACGAGACCCGCGAGTGGATCCTGCGCAACTCGCCCGTACCGGTCGGCACCGTGCCGATCTATCAGGCACTCGAGAAGGTCAACGGCGATCCCACCCAGCTCACCTGGGAGATCTACCGCGACACCGTGATCGAGCAGGCCGAGCAGGGCGTGGACTATATGACCGTGCACGCGGGCGTGCTGCTGCGCTATGTGCCGCTGACCGCCAAGCGGGTCACCGGCATCGTCTCGCGCGGCGGATCCATCATGGCCGCTTGGTGTTTGGCGCATCATCAGGAATCGTTCCTGTACACCCACTTCGCCGAGCTGTGCGAGATCCTGGCGCGCTACGACATCACCTTCTCCCTCGGTGACGGCCTGCGTCCGGGCTCGATCGCCGATGCCAACGACGAGGCGCAGTTCGCCGAGCTGCGCACCCTGGGTGAGCTGACGAAGATCGCGAAATCCCATAGCGTGCAGGTGATGATCGAGGGCCCCGGCCATGTGCCGATGCACAAGATCGTGGAGAACGTGCGGCTCGAGGAGGAGCTGTGCGAGGAGGCGCCCTTCTACACCCTGGGCCCGCTCGCCACCGATATCGCCCCGGCCTACGACCACATCACCTCCGCGATCGGCGCGGCGATCATCGCCCAGGCGGGCACGGCCATGCTGTGCTATGTGACACCGAAGGAGCATCTGGGCCTGCCCAACCGCGACGATGTGAAGACCGGCGTGATCACCTACAAGATCGCCGCACACGCCGCCGATCTGTCCAAGGCGCATCCGCGCGCGCAGGAGCGGGACGACGCATTGTCCAAGGCGCGCTTCGAATTCCGCTGGCTCGACCAGTTCGCGCTGTCGCTGGATCCGGATACCGCCCGGGAGTTCCACGACGAGACCCTGCCCGCCGAACCGGCCAAGACCGCCCACTTCTGCTCCATGTGCGGTCCGAAGTTCTGCTCCATGCGCATCTCCGCGGACGTCCGCGAGTACGCCGCCCAGCAGGGCCTCACCGATGTGCAGGCCATCGAGGCGGGCATGGCGGAGAAGTCGGCCGAATTCACCGAGGCGGGCGGGCAGGTGTACCTGCCGGTCGTGTCGTAAGGCTCAGCGCGACAAGCACTCTCGTTGCCCAGGCCGCTCTCGTTGCCTCTGGGCGGAGCCCGGGGTACCGCCTTGCCCCGGACTCCGCCCGGGGCAACGAGAGATCCGGTGGGCTCATCGCCCCTGCGGCCGCCGGCGCTGAGCGAATTCGGCAGCGTCAGCATGCGGCCGTGCGGGTCGGACCGGGGACGGCGCGGGTCGCCGGGATCAGGCCGAGGTCGTGGGTGGGTGATCCGCGCGCGCAGGCGCCGTTCCATGACAGGATTGTAGGCTTCATCTCGTGAAACTCTTGCCGCTGCCCTCCGACGGGCAGACCCCGGTTCGCGTCCTCACCATCGCCGGAACCGATTCCGGCGGCGGCGCGGGGATCCAGGCCGATACTCGCACGATGGCGCTGCTCGGTGTGCACGCCTGCGTCGCCGTGGCCGCGGTGACCGTGCAGAATTCCCTGGGCGTCAGCGGATTTCACGAGATCCCGCCGCAGACGGTGGCCGATCAGGTGCGAGTCGTGGTGGGCGACATCGGAATCGGCGCGGTCAAGACCGGAATGCTCGCCTCGACGGCCATCATCGAGGCGGTCGCACAGGTCTGCGGCGAGGTCGGCATCGGCCGCGACGCCGCGATCCCGCTCGTGGTCGATCCGGTCGCGGCCTCCATGCACGGCGATCCGCTGCTGCATGCCTCGGCTCTGGATGCCCTGCGGCACACGCTGATTCCGCTCGCGACGGTGGTCACCCCGAATCTGGACGAGGTGCGGTTACTCACCGGCATCGACGTCACCGACGACCGCGCCGCCCGCAAGGCCGCCGAGGCACTGCTCGCGCTCGGCCCGCGCTGGGCGATCGTCAAGGGCGGACATCTGCGCTCCTCGGACTTCAGCACCGATATCCTCTACGACGGCAACCGATTCCACGAACTGTCGGCGCCGCGCATCCCCACGGGCAACGATCACGGCGGCGGCGACACCCTCGCCGCGGCGACGGCCTGCGCATTGGCCCACGGCTACGAGGTCCCCGAGGCGATCGCCTTCGCCAAGGAGTGGACCACCCGCTGCCTGAAGGCCTCCTACGATCTCGGCGCGGGGCACGGACCGGTATCGCCGCTGTGGCGGCTGCGGGCCTGACGAATCTGTCGGTGCCCGCGGGCATACTGCCGTTATGACCGAATCGACTGAGGCACAGGACAACCGGCCCGAGATCACCTCCTACCACGATCCGGACGCGCCGTGGAACCAGCTCACCGAGGAGACCATCGGCGAGTGGAACAACACCGTGGTCGCCGAGTTCCGCGCCAACGGCGGCAAGGTGGGCGGCGCCTACCAGGACTCCACCCTGCTGCTGCTCACGACCACGGGCGCCCGCAGCGGCCGCGCGCACACCGTCCCGCTGGGCGCGGGCTACCACGGCGAGGTGCTGTATCTCAGCTCGTTCGTCGAGGGTAAGTACCCCGCCTGGTGGCACAACATCAAGGCGAATCCCGAGATCACCGTGGAGCTGGACGGTAAGACCCATGCGGGCCGCGGCCGCGTGCTCGAGGGCGAGGAGTATCGCGAACTCGCCGAATCGGTGCTGGTCGCGAACCCGATGCTGGCCGAATTCCAGGCCGAGACCGATCGCCCGATACCGCTGGTCGTCCTCGACCTCGGCGAGCCGAGTTGAACCTCGAACCCCCGAGTTGAGTCGGTAACAGATCCGGTCGCAGGGATAGCACGATCGCCAAACGGTTGCTAGCCTCGGCACACCAAAGTTCCGGATGGAAGGTTTACTGTGGCCCTCCCAGGAACCTCCCAGCCGGAGCGCAGCGGTGCCAAAGGCTGATCACCGAGGTTAGAGTGCATGTCCGAGACAGTGACGGCCGTTCAGGCGACCCCCACCCCCGACACGGTGCGCGCCCCCGTACTGGATGTCGTTATTCCGGTTTACAACGAGGAGCGTGATCTTGCCGGGTGTGTGCGCCGGCTGCACGCCTTCCTCCGCGAAGGCTTCCCATTCTCGGCGCGAATCACCATCGCCGATAACGCCTCCACAGACACCACCCTGCAGGTGGGTCGTGAGCTGGCCGACGAGCTCGCCGGGGTGCGCGTGGTGCACCTCGATCGCAAGGGGCGAGGGCGGGCGCTGCGCGCGGTCTGGGAGGCCTCCGACGCCCAGGTCGTCGCGTATATGGACGTCGACCTGTCCACGGATCTGAATGCGCTGCTGCCGCTGGTGGCGCCGCTGGTGAGCGGGCATTCGGATCTGGCGATCGGCACCCGGCTGGCGAAGTCCTCGCGGGTGGTGCGCGGACCCAAGCGCGAATTCATCTCCCGCTGCTACAACCTGATCCTCAAGGCCTCGCTGCAGGCCCGATTCTCCGATGCCCAATGCGGTTTCAAGGCCATGCGCACCGAGGTCGCGCGCAGCATCCTGCCGCTGGTGCAGGACGGTGAGTGGTTCTTCGATACCGAACTGCTGGTCATCGCCGAACGCGCCGGACTGCGCATCCACGAGGTGCCGGTGGACTGGATCGACGATCCGGACAGCCGCGTCGATATCGTCGACACCGCGCGCAAGGATCTGCTGGGCGTGTGGCGGGTCGGTAAGGGGCTGACCACGGGTTCGTTGCCGATCAACGAACTACGCGCGGCCGTCGGACGGGAGCCGCTGGTGGATGGTGTGCCGCTGGGCATGGTCGGTCAACTGGTTCGGTTCGCCATCATCGGCGTGCTGTCCACGCTGGCCTACATGCTGCTGTATGTGCTGCTGCAGGGCGTGATCGGCGCACAACCGGCCAACTTCATCGCGCTGCTGCTCACCGCGATCGCCAATACGGCGGCCAACCGCGCGTTCACCTTCGGCGTGCGCGGCTCGACCCGGGCGGTATCGCAACACGTCCAGGGTCTGTTGATCTTCGGATTCGCCTGGGTGCTCACCAGCGGGGCGCTGTTCGTACTGCATCACTGGGCACCGGATGCCGCGATCCATTGGGAGCTGTTCGCGCTGGTGACCGCGAATCTGATCACCACACTCACCCGATTCGTCGGCCTGCGCTGGGTATTCCGCAACGCTGTCACCGGCTCGGGCGCCCGGCTCACCGAAGTGGTTCTGCCGGAGGCGGATTCGGATCCCACGCTATGACCACAGCTATCGTCGGCCCGTCCACTCAGGTGGACGGGCCGCCGTCGCGTTCGGGCGGCGTGCGCTGGGAGTATGTCGCGCTGGCGCTGCTGCTGGCCGGGGCCGCGGTCGCCTATCTGTGCAACCTCAGCGCCAACGGCTGGGCTAATACCTTCTATGCCGCTGCGGCGCAGGCGGGTTCGGTGTCGTGGAAGGCATTCCTGTTCGGCTCCTCCGACGGCGGTAATACGATCACCGTCGACAAGACGCCCGCCTCACTGTGGCCGATGGCGCTGTCGATTCGACTGTTCGGGCTGAGCAGTTGGAGCCTGCTGATTCCCCAGGTGCTGATGGGCGTCGGCGCGGTGGCCCTGGTGTGGGCCGCGGTGCGCCGGACCTTCGGCGGGGCGGCCGGGCTGCTCGCCGGTCTGACGCTGGCGCTGACACCCGTTGCGGCCCTGATGTTCCGGTTCGACAATCCCGATGCGCTGCTGGTGCTGATGATGGTGGCCGCCGCGTGGGCGATGACGCGGGCCGTCGAGGACGGCCGCACCCGCTGGCTGGTGCTGTGCGGACTGTTCGTCGGCCTGGGCTTCCTGGCCAAGCAGCTGCAGGTGATGCTGGTGGTTCCGGCACTGGCGCTGACCTACCTGATCGCCGGACCGCCCCGGCTCGGCAAGCGGCTGGCGCAGCTGCTGGCCGCCGGGGCGGGCATGCTGATCGGTGCGGGCTGGTGGGTGCTGATCGCGGAGCTGTGGCCTACCGGCTCGCGCCCGTACTTCGGTGGCTCACCGCATAATTCGATTCTCGAGCTGACGCTGGGCTACAACGGGTTGGGGCGGCTCAACGGCGCGGAATTCAACGGCGGCGGTCCGGGTGGGCCCAGTGGGCATCCCGGGCACGGGGCCGGGAGTTGGTTCTCCGAGGGTGCGGGGATCACACGACTGTTCCAGCCGAGTCAGGGCGGTCAGATCGCATGGCTGCTTCCGGCCGCGCTGGTGCTGTGCGTGGTCGGAATCATCCTGTGCGGCAGGGCGATCCGCAGCGACAGACAGCGCGCCGGATTCCTGCTGTGGGGCGGATGGCTGCTGATCACCGGCCTGGTGTTCAGCTTCATGAAGGGGATCTTCCACCAGTACTACACCGTCGCCCTGTCCCCCGCGATCGCGGCACTGCTCGGCGCGGGCGCAATCCTGTTGTGGCGCAACCGAGAACGACTGTGGGTCCGCGCCACCGCCGCACTGACACTCGGGCTGACGGTGGCCACGGCCTGGATACTGCTGTCCCGCACCGCGTCCTTCCTCCCCTGGCTGCGCTGGGTGGTGCTGATCGGCGGCATCGCGGCAACGATCGCGCTATTGCTGCCCGCACCCCGCCGAGCGGCCGGAGTGATCGCGCTGGCGGCCGTGGCCGTGGGATCGGCCGGACCCTTGGCCTACACCGTGGAAACCCTTGCGATACCCCACGCCGGTCCGATGCCGATGGCAGGACCGAAGGTGGCCATGCACTTCGGACCGGGGACGCCCTGGGGCCAGGGCGGACAACCAGGCCCCGGCGGGCAGCCCAGCTCGAGTGGGCGGACCGGCGCGAACGGGCAGCAAGCGTCCGGCGGGTTCATGATGGGTGGGCGGGCGAATGATCAAGTGGTGCGGCTGCTCGAGGAGAATCCGGGTGGGTATACCTGGGTGGCGGCGACCGTGGGATCCATGAGTGCGGCGCCCTATCAGCTGGCGACGCAGTTGCCGGTGATGCCGGTCGGTGGGTTCATCGGGCATGATCCGGCGCCGACGCTCGAGCGGTTTCAGCAGTATGTCGCCGATGGGCGGATCCACTACTTCATCGCGGGCCGGGAGCACGGGCCGGGCGGGCGGGACAGCGACTCCGATTCGGCACGGATCTCGGCCTGGGTGGCGGCCGGGTTCACCGCGCGGGAGATCGACGGCGTCACGGTGTACGACCTGACCCAACATCGCTGAACGGCAATCGTTCTCGCGGCCGGGCCCGATTCCGCCGAAGCGGGCCCGGCCGGGAAGCGGCGGACCTAGGCTGAATCATGAGCACGCCTCATCCGCTCAGTAATGAACACCGAGAGGCCTTTTGGCGACGCATGGGCTGGTCGGAAGATCTGCCGGAGGCGCAGCGGCGGGCCATCGAGGATCGCTGGGATGATGAATCCATCGATATCGCCGAGGTTTTCGGCTGGTGAGTCCCGCCCGAGAGGGCGGGTCGAAGAGAGATGAAAGTAGTCCCGACGGGATTCGAACCCGCGCTACCGCCTTGAGAGGGCGGCGTCCTAGGCCTCTAGACGACGGGACCAGGAACAAAGCTCCGCAAGCTTAACCGCCCGGTCTCGCCCGACCAAATCCGGTAATCCAGCTCACTTCCGGTATCCGGTCAGCGGCCGCCGCCGAGCGCGGCGTGCAGGGTTGCCGACCACTGCTGCACGATCTCCTTGCGGCGGGCGGAATCATCGGTCAGCACATCGGCCAGGCCGAGGCCGCGGGCCAGGTCGAGGGTGGCCTGGACCAGGTGGTGGGCGACCGGATCGGAATCGTCGACCCCGAGCGCCGCCACGGCCATGCGATGCGAGA
The DNA here is from genome assembly GCF_044454005.1 of Nocardia sp. NPDC051570. Classification (NCBI taxonomy): domain Bacteria; kingdom Bacillati; phylum Actinomycetota; class Actinomycetes; order Mycobacteriales; family Nocardiaceae; genus Nocardia; species Nocardia sp. NPDC051570. The sequence continues at coordinate 50,383 of NZ_JBITDI010000012.1, forward strand.
TGCGACCGAAGCGGGCCTCCAGCGGGACGATGCGCTCACGCAGCACCGGATCGGCGGCGGCATGCGTCCACACCTGCAGGGCCGCCTTGAACAGCGGACTCGTATAGGACTCGACCAGCCCGGAGACGACGGCCTCGGTGCGCCCGGCCCCCTCGGCGACCGCACTCGTCGTCATCGCCTCGGCCTTGGCCTGCGACATGCGGGTATCGAACATGTACTCGAGCGCGGCGGTGATCAAATCCTCCCGGGTCGGGAAGTGATGCTGTGCCGCCCCGCGCGACACCCCGGCCCGCTCGGCCACCACGGCCACGGTGGCGGCCGCCCAGCCCATCTCGGACAGGCAGTCGATGGTCGCCTCGAGCAGCCGCTGCCGGGTGGCCCGGCTGCGGTCCTGCTTGGGTTCGTGCGGGGTAGCCATGAGGGCCTATTGTGCCCAGCTCGGCGGGCGACGCTGGAAGAAGGCCGTCATCCCCTCGATCACCTGCGGCGTGCCGAAGAAACTCCCCGACCGTTTCGCCAGGTCGTCGGCGGCTCGATCGAATTGCGCGAGCAGTGCGGCATTGACGAGCCGCTTGCTCTCGGCCAGGCCCTGCGGCGAACCCAGCCGCAGCTGCCCGGCCAGCCGCGACACCTCGGCGGCCGGATCCTCGGCCGATACGGTGATCAGCCCCGTGCGCTCGGCCTCGGCGGCGTCGAAGGTCTCCCCGGTCTGGAAGTAGCGCGCCGCCGAGCGCGCGCTCATCCGCGGCAGCAGCGTGAGCGAGATGATGAACGGTGCCAATCCGATGCGCGCCTCGGTGAGCGCGAAGCTGGAATCCGGCCCGGCGACCGCGAGATCACAGGCCGCCAGAATCCCCATCCCGCCCGCGCGGACGTTGCCGTTCACCTGAGCCACCACGGGTTTCGGCAATTCGAGGATGGTGCGCAGCAGCGACACCATCCATTGGGTGCGGATATCGGCGGCGGCCGCCGGATCGGCATCCAGCGCCTCCTTGAGATCCGCACCCGCACAGAAGGTGTTACCGGTATGGGTGAGCACCACCCCGCGCACCTGCTCATCCGCACCGGCGCGCCGCAGACCCGCCAACAGGTCCTGAACCAGACTGGCGGACAACGCGTTTCGATTATGCGGCGAATCCAGCGTCAGGACGGCGAAGCCGTCCCGGGCCGCGTAGGTCACGGCGGGTGTGTCACTCATCGGGCCTCCTCAGTACGACTTGGGCAGACCGAGGGAGTGCTGGGACACGAAGTTCAGCACCATCTCCCGGCTGACCGGTGCGACGCGGCCGATGCGCGCGGCGGCGAGCATGCCCGCCAGGCCCACATCGCTGGTCAGACCCGAGCCGCCGTGGGTCTGGATCGACTGATCGAGCGCCTTGATACTGGCCTCTGCCGCAGCGTATTTCGCCATATTCGCGGCCTCCGCGGCGCCGAAGTCGTCGCCGGAGTCGTAGAGCACCGCGGCCTTCTGCATCATCAGCTTGGCCAGTTCCAGCTCGATCTTCACCTGCGCCAGCGGATGCGAAATACCTTGGTGCGCACCGATCGGCGTCTTCCACACCTGTCGCTGACGCGCGTATTCGACGGCCCGGTCGATCGCGTAGCGGCCCATGCCGACGGCCATGGCCGCGCCCATGATGCGCTCGGGATTCAGGCCCGCGAACAGCTGCGCCAACGCCGCGTCCTCCTGGCCCACCAGCGCCTCGGCGGGCAGCCGCACATCGTCGAGGAACAGCGTGAACTGGCTGTCCGGCTCGATGATGTCCATCTCCTGGCGCGTCTTCACGAATCCGGGCGCATCGGTCGGCACGATGAACAGCGCGGGCTTCAGCTTGCCGGTCTTGGCGTCCTCGGTGCGCGAGACGATCAGCACGGCCTCGGCCTGGTCGACACCGGAGATGAAGATCTTGCGGCCGTTGAGGATCCAGTCGCCGCCGTCGCGACGGGCGGTGGTGGTGATGCGGTGGGAGTTGGAGCCCGCATCGGGTTCGGTGATGCCGAACACCATCCTGGACGAGCCGTCGGCGAGGCGGGTCAGCCAGTGGCGCTTCTGCTCCTCGGTGCCGTACTTGCTGATGATGGTGCCGCAGATGGCCGGGGACACGACCATCAACAGCAGTCCACAGCCCTGTGCGGACAGCTCCTCCTGCACCAGCGCCAGCTCGTAGATGCCCGCGCCACCGCCGCCGTACTCCTCGGGGAGGTTCACACCCAGGAAGCCGAGTTTGCCTGCCTCCTCCCATAATTCGGTGAGCGGCTCATTGCGCCGGGCCTTGGGTCCGGCGTAGTCGCGGAGGTTGTACTTGGCGGCGAGCTTGGCGACGGCGGCCCGCAACTGTTTCTGTTCGTCGGTCTCGATGAAACTCATGACCCTCACTCCTGGGTGTTCTCGTCGGCTTGTACGACGGCCAGTACCGCACCGACGTCGACCTGTTGTCCCGCGGTCACATTCAGCTCGGTGAGCACGCCGTCCGCGGGGGCGGCGATGGTGTGCTCCATCTTCATCGCCTCGAGCCACAGGATCGGCTGACCCTTGGCGACCCGGGCGCCCACCTCGGCCCCGAGGCGGATGACCGCGCCCGGCATGGGCGCGAGCAGCGAGCCCTCGGCGATCTGTTCGGACGGATCCTCGAAGCGCGGCAGGCGGCGCACCGTGACGGGGCCGAGCGGTGAGTCGATGTGAATCCATTCGGTTCCCGGCGCTTTTCCGGGATCCCCGTAGCGGGCGATATCGAAGCGGCGGCGCACCGCGCCACGCTCGCCGGGCACCAGCAGGGTCACCGAAACCGGTGTGGCCTCGACCAATTCGAGTCCGGGCGCGGAGTCTTCGGCGAGTCCGGCGCGGGTGATCGAATAGCGGATCTCATGTCTGCCGGTGCTGCGGCTCTCATAGGTCTTCGTCTGCGGCTGCGAGGGCAGATTGCGCCAGCCGGTGGGCAGTCCGCGGCCCACTCGCGCCCGCGACCGGTTGTGCGCGGCATCGGCCAGTGCGGCGGCCACGATCGACAGCCGCTCATCGGATTCGGAGGCCAGCGGCGCGGCGAGGGTATCCAGGCCGTGCCGGTCGAAGAAGGCGGTATCGGTATCGCCCGCCAGGAATGCAGGATGTTCGAGCACCCGCACCAGCAGATCCCGATTGGTCACCAGGCCGTGAATCCGGGCCCGCCGCAACGCCGTCGCCAGCAGCCGGGCGGCCTCGTCGCGGGTGTCGCCGTAGGAGATGACCTTGGCCAGCATCGGGTCGTAGTGGACGCCCACGATCGAGCCGTTCACCACTCCGGAGTCCAGCCGGACACCCGGCCGTTCGAGGACCGCGAATTCGGCTGTGCCGGAGCCGATGTCGATCCGGTGCACGGTGCCGCTCTGCGGCTGCCAGTCGTGCGCGGGATCCTCGGCGTAGAGCCGCACTTCGATCGAATGTCCGTGCGGCGCGGGCTGATTCGCGGGCAGTGGCCGACCCTGTGCGATCTGCAGTTGCAGCCGAACCAGATCCAGGCCGGTGGTGTTCTCGGTGACCGGATGCTCCACCTGCAGGCGCGTATTCATCTCGAGGAAGAAGAATTCGCCCTTGTCATCGGCGAGGAATTCGACGGTGCCCGCACCCTCGTATCCGATGGCCTCGGCCGCCAGCCGCGCGGCCTCGAACAGCCGATCCCGCATGCCGCGCCCATCGGGCATGCGCGGGGGCCCTGCGTGGTTACGCTCCGGTGCCTCCTCCGGGCCTGACCCGCGCATGCCGTCGATCTTCTCCACCAGCGGCGAGGGGGCCTCTTCCACAACCTTCTGATGCCGCCGCTGAATCGAACATTCGCGCTCGCCGACCGCCCACACCGTGCCGTGGGTATCGGCCATCACCTGCACCTCGATGTGGCGGCCGGTCTCGAGATAGCGTTCGCAGAACACCGTCGGATCGCCGAAGGCCGATTCCGCCTCGCGCCGTGCGGCTGCCAGCTGCGCGGGCAGCTCGTCGAGTGCGCGCACCACCCGCATACCGCGGCCGCCGCCACCGGCCGACGCCTTGATCAGCACCGGCAGCATGGCCGCGGTGACCTCGGCGGGATTCAGCTCCGCCAGCACCGGCACCCCGGCCGCGTCCATCATCTTCTTGGATTCGACCTTGGAACCCATCTGCTCGATCGCGGTGACCGGCGGGCCGATCCACACCAGTCCGGCCGCGAGCACCGCGCGCGCGAAATCGGCGTTCTCGGAGAGGAATCCGTAGCCCGGATGGATCGCGTCGGCTCCGGCGGCCAGTGCGGCCTCGATGAGCAGATCGCCGCGCAGATACGTCTCGCCGGGTGTATTGCCCGGTAGCCGAATGGCCGCATCGGCCTCGCCGACATGCGGCGATTCGGCATCGGCGTCGGAATACACCGCGACCGTGCCCAGCCCCATCCGCCGACAGGTGGCGAAGACGCGCCGGGCGATCTCGCCGCGATTGGCGACCAGCACCGTCGAAATGGTCGTCATGGCGCCCTCACATCCGGAAGACGCCGAAGCCCTCGGCGCCCTTGATCGGGGCATTGTGGATGGCCGACAACGCCATTCCCAATACCGTACGGGTATCGCGAGGGTCGATCACACCGTCGTCGTAGAGGCGGCCCGACATGAACATCGGTAAGGACTCCGCCTCGATCTGCGCCTCGATCATGGCGCGCATCCCGGCGTCGGCCTGTTCGTCGAACGGTTGCCCCTTGGCCTCCGCGGCCGCCCGGCCCACGATCGAGATCACCCCGGCCAGCTGCGCGCCGCCCATCACCGCGGATTTCGCACTGGGCCAGGCGAAGACGAAGCGCGGATCGTAGGCGCGCCCGCACATGCCGTAATGCCCGGCACCATAGGAGGCGCCCATGAGCACCGAGATATGCGGCACCGTCGAATTGGAGACCGCGTTGATCATCATCGCGCCGTGTTTGATGATGCCCTTCTGCTCGTACTCCTTGCCGACCATGTAGCCCGTCGTGTTGTGCAGGAACAGCAGTGGCGTATTCGACTGGTTGGCCAGCTGGATGAATTGCGCCGCTTTCTGCGCCTCCTCGGAGAACAGCACGCCACGGGCATTGGCGAGGATGCCGACCGGATAGCCGTGCAACTCGGCCCATCCCGTGACCAGGCTCGAGCCGTACAGCGGCTTGAACTCGTCGAAATCGGAGCCGTCCACCACCCGGGCGATCACCTCGCGCGGATCGAACGGGATCTTCAGATCGGTCGGGACGATGCCGAGCAGCTCCTCCTGGTCGTAGCGCGGCTCGATCACCTCGGTCGGCGGGCGCGGTGCCGGCCCCCGCTTCGTCCAGTTCAGGCGCCTGACGATCGAGCGACCCAGCCGAATGGCGTCGGGCTCGTCCACGGCCAGGTAGTCGGCCAGACCCGAGATGCGAGAATGCATTTCGGCCCCGCCCAGGGATTCGTCGTCGGACTCCTCGCCGGTGGCCATCTTCACCAGCGGTGGGCCGCCGAGGAACACCTTGGAGCGTTCCTTGATCATGACGGTGTAGTCGGACATGCCGGGGATGTACGCGCCGCCCGCGGTCGAGTTTCCGAAAACCAGTGCGATGGTGGGTATTCCGGCCGCCGAGAGCCTGGTCAGATCCCGGAACATGCGACCGCCGGGCACGAAGACCTCCTTCTGCGTCGGCAGATCCGCACCGCCCGACTCCACCAGGCCGATGACCGGCAGCCGGTTCTCCCGCGCGATATCGTTCATGCGCAGGTTCTTCCGCAACGTCCACGGGTTGGACGTGCCGCCGCGGACCGTCGGATCCGGCGCGACGATCATGCATTCGACGCCCTCGACGATGCCGATGCCCGCGATCACGCTCGCGCCCACATGGAATTCGCTGCCCCAGGCGGCCAGTGGGGCCAGTTCCAGGAACGGCGAATCCTCGTCGATGAGCAGTTCGATGCGTTCGCGCGCGGTCAGCTTGCCGCGCTTGCGATGCCGGGCCATCTTGTCCGGGCCGCCGCCCGCGATGTTCTTGGCGTATTCGGCCTCGACCTCGGCGAGTTTGGCGGTCATGGCGTCGGCGGCGGCCCGATAGTCCGCCGAGGCCGGATCCACGGAGGTGCGCAGGATGCTCAAGACTGGAACCCCAATCGCTTGGCCGCGAGGCTGGTCAGGATCTCGTTGGTGCCGCCGCCTATGCCGAGGATGCGCACATCCCGGTAGTGCCGCTCGACCTCCGACTCGCGCATGTAGCCGAGGCCGCCGAACAGCTGAACCGCCTGGTGCGCCACCCATTCCGCGGTCTCGACCGCGGTGTTCTTGGCGAAGCACACCTCGGCGATGAGATCGGTCTCGCCGTGCGAGGCGCGCTCGACGACATGATGGGTGTACACCCGGGCCACATCAATGCGCCGCGCCATCTCCGACAGGGTGTTCTGCACGGCCTGGCGGCTGATCAGCGGGCGGCCGAAGGTCTCGCGGTCCCGGCACCAGCGCAGCGTCAGGTCCAGGCAGCGCTGCGCATGTCCGTACGCCTGTGCGGCCAGGCCGACGCGTTCGCTCACGAATGCCTGTGCGATCTGGGCGAATCCGGAGTTCTCCGGACCCACCAGATTCGAGATCGGTACGCGCACATCGACATAGGAGAGTTCGGCGGTGTCCGAGGCCAGCCAGCCCATCTTCTCCAGCTTGCGGCTGACCGTGAATCCCGGCGTGCCCTTCTCCACCACCAGCAGCGAAACACCGGCCGCGCCCTGGCCTCCCGTGCGCACCGCCGTCACGACGTAATCGGCGCGCACACCCGAGGTGATGAAGGTCTTGGCGCCGTTGACGACGTAGTCGTCGCCGTCACGGACCGCGCTGGTGCGCAGATGGCCGACATCCGAGCCACCGCCGGGCTCGGTGATGGCCAGCGAGCCGATCTTCTCGCCCGCCAGCGTCGGCCGCACCCAGCGCTCGATATGGTCAGCATTGCCGGCGGCAATGATATGCGGCACCGCGATCCCACAGGTGAACAGCGAGGCGAACAGCCCACCCGAACAGCCCGCGTAATGCATCTCCTCGCAGACGACGGCCGCATCGATGCCGTCGCCGCCGGAACCACCGACGGCTTCGGGGAATTGGATCCCCAGCAGGCCCAGCGCCCCCGCTTTCTTGTGCAGCTCGCGCGGGATCTCGCCGCCGCGCTCCCAGTCGTCCAGATGCGGGAGCACCTCGCGGTCGGCGAAACCGCGCACGGTGGCGCGCAATTCGCGCCGCTCGGGCGTCTCCCAGGGGTTCACATACGTCATAGCAGCTCCACGGGGATATCGATATGCCGGGAGCGCAGCCATTCGCCGAGCCCCTTGGCCTGTGGATCGAATCGGGCCTGATAGGCGACGCCCTGTCCGAGCAGACCCTCGACGATGAAGTTGAGCGCCCGCAGATTCGGCAGGACGTGCCGGGTGATGGTCAGTTTCGCGGTTTCCGGTAGCAGTAGGCGCAATTCGTCGACGGTCAGCGCATGCGCCAGCCAGCGCCACTGCTCGTCGGTACGCACCCAGACGCCGATATTGGCGTTGCCGCCCTTATCGCCGCTGCGGGCCAGCGCGATCGTGCCCAGCGGGACGCGGCGAGTTTCGGTATGCGGCAGCGCATGCGGCAGTTCCGGCTCGGCTACCTCGGCCAGTTCCCGCGTCCGCGAAGCGGATTCGAGATCGATGCGGGATCCGTCGGGCAGGACGGCCGTCTGGGTGACCGCGGCGGCATCGACGTAACCGGGCGTGAAAACGCCGTAGGGCGAACCGTTTCCGGGCGGCGAGGTGAGCGTGAAGCCCGGATAGCTCGCCAGGGCGAGTTCGACCACCACATTGGAGAAGACGCGCCCGACCTTGTTCGGATCGGGATCGCGCACCACGCAGCGCAGCACCGCGCTGGCCTGCTCCTCGGTCTCGGCATCGGGGCGATCCAGGCGCGAGAGCGTCCAGTCCAGTTCGGCCGGGCGCACGGGTAGCCAGTGCTCCAATTGCCGTTGCGTCAGTTGGGCCTTGGCGTCGATATCCAGGCCGGTGAGTACGAAGGCCATCTCGTTGCGGAATCCGCCCAGGGTGTTCAGTGAGACCTTGAGCGACGGCGGCGGGGCCTCGCCCGAAACACCGCTGACGAGAACGCGATCCGGCCCCTGCAGGGTGAGTCGGATGCTGTCCAGCCGGGTCGTGACGTCCGGGCCCGCATAGCGCGCGCCCTGGATCTCGTACATCAGCTGCGCCGCGACCGTATCCACGGTGACCGTGCCGCCGGTGCTCGCATGTTTGGTGATGACGCTGCTGCCGTCGCGGCGCACCTCGGCGATCGGAAATCCCGGACGGTCCGGATTCTCGATCTCGGTGAAGAACGCGAAGTTGCCGCCGGTGGCCTGGGTGCCGCATTCGATGATATGACCGGCGACCACAGCCCCGGCCAGCGCATCGAAATCGCCTCGGCCCCAGCCGAAATGGGCGGCGGCCGGGCCGACCACCAGCGAGGCGTCGGTGACCCGGCCGGTCACCACCACATCGGCCCCGGCGGCGAGACATTCCGCGATGCCCCACGCGCCCAGATACGCATTGGCGGTGAGCGGGGATCCCAGACCCAGTTCGGCGGCCCGGGACAGCAGATCGTCGCCCTCGACGTGGGCAATCCGCACCGGGAGACCGAGCGTCTCGGCGACCTCGCGCAGACGCTGGGCCAGCCCCGCCGGATTGAGCCCACCCGCATTGGCGACGATGCGCACGCCCCGCTCCAGGGCCAGGCCCAGGCATTGCTCCAGCTGGCGCACGAAGGTCTTGGCATAGCCGAGATTCGGATCCTTCATCCGATCCCGGCCGAGGATCAACATGGTGAGCTCCGCGAGGTAATCCCCGGTGAGCACGTCGAGCTGCCCGTCGGAAAGCATCTCCCGCATCGCGCTCGCCCGATCGCCGTAGAAGCCGGAGCAGTTGCCGATCCGGATGACCTCGGGATCGGCCGCCAGACTGGCCATGAGCGACCCCTCCTGAACGTCCGCGCGGCACCCTCGCCGCGTCGGTTACAGGGTCACATCGGGTCCAGAAAAAAGCAAGCCTGCGTGCTTGTTAATCTGCGTCTTCGCAGCTCAACAGGGCCCTGCGAGGCCGGACGACCCGCCGGAACGCCCGGAGGGCATGATGGGGCCGTGTCGCATTCCGTGATCGTCGTCTTCCTGTTGGCCCTGGCCGGATTCCTCATCGGCGGCGCCTACAGCACCTGGAAGAACAACCGCGTCGTCGCCGTGGCGCTGGGTGTGGCCGCGGTGCTCGCGGTCGTGGGCGCCGTCGCCTGGTGGAAGTAACCCATCCCGCCCGGCCCGCTGGACGGACCGGGTGGGAGACAAAGGCGGCTCTACTCGCCGTCGAGGCGGTAGATCCGTAGATCCTCGGGAACGCCGCTGAGCGGGGCGGCGAAGAAGCTGCGGCGGTACGGGCGGGCCGCAATGCCCAACTCCCCCAACGTCTCCGGCCGCAGCGCCTGCAGGGTGGGCTCGGAGAGCATCATGTTGCCGTTGCCGCCCGCCTCCATGACGCGGGCCGCGATCGTCACATCGACGCCGAGCCAGTCGCCGCCGAGTTCGCGCGGACTGCCGGTATGCAGGCCCAGGCGCATCTGCGGGCGATAGCCCTGTACCTCGACGCCGGTCAGATTCTCCTTGGCGGCCACCGCCGCGATGACCGCGCGGTCGGGTGAGGGGAATACGGCCATCACACCGTCACCCATGCGCTTGACCACCTGACCGCCGCGCTCGACGATCGGGGGCTCGATGGCCTTGGCCACCCGGCGCAACAGTTCCAGGGTCGCCTCGTCACCGGCCGACAGCGACCAGCTGGAGAAGGCCACCAGATCGGTGAACATCACGGTCATCTGCTGGGCGCCCTTACCGCGGCCGACCCGTTCGAGCATGGCCTGCCAGACCTGCAGCGCACCCAGGCCGATCTCCTTGGCGGCGCTGGGCGAATCGCCGACCAGCTTATCGGCCGCGCGGGCCACGGCCCGCGGTCCGCCCGGGCCCGACAGCGACAGCGGATCGCCGAAGGCCGGATCGCCGGGCAGATTCTGACGCGCCTTGCGGATCGCGCCGATGAGGTCCGGGCGCGAATTGGTCCCGGACATCAGCGCGGACAGCTGTCCCGGACGCAGCCGGACGCCGGTGCGCCGATCGGGAATGACCTCATCGACCGGGGTCAGCGGGATTACGAGCTCAGGCTCCGGTTCGACGCGCTCGCCGTCACGCCGGCCGGCATCGGACGGGGAACCATCCGCACCGGCCGCGCGACGCGCGTGTTCGCCGTCCCCGGTGGGTCTTTCACTCACGTCCCGAGCGTAGCTCAGCACCTCTTCGGCGCGGGGGTTACCGATGATCGTCACGAGCCACCTCTTCCATCGAGCGGAGCGAACACGTCTCTGGGTCCGCCGATAGATAGCGCGTTGTTTGCTGCTGTCGATGCTGCCACCGGAAGTTTCCATATGGAAGGGGCGTTCCCTGTAATTAACTCAACGTTTCCCCGGCAGAGACGACACCGGCCCGATGCGAGATTTCGCATCGGGCCGGTGCTGCCACGCCGGACGGGCAGTGACCGACGTGACCCGGGTGCAGCGACCCCCCGACAGGGTCGCTTTCCCATTCCCGGGGCGGCGAGGGAAGTCGCCCCGAGCTCGGGCAGGTTGGATTCAGGCGTCGCGCTTGTTCACCACGAAGACCGCGGCACCGAACACGATCGCGACGAAGACCAGGAAGTACAGCAAACCACCCCACGGACCCCAGTGCCAGGGCAGCGTGTCTTCACCGCTCGCGGTGCCGAGGAACCGGCCCGCGTTCTGGAAGGGCAGCAGCACCTGGATATTGCGGCCGACCTTGCCGAAGGCCCCGACGATGGGTTCGATCAGCACCGGCCAGATGATCAGCAGCGTCAGTGCGCCGGCCGATTGCCGGATCAGTGCCCCGACGCCGACCGCCAGGAATACCACCAGCGCCACGAAGATCGGCACGGCATAGAAGATATGCAGATCGCCGTCGGTCAGGCTCAACTTCTGCCCGCCCTGGGTGGACACGATGGCCTTCAAGATGAAGAAGCTCAGGAAGGTCAGCACCGCCGACAACACCGCGGCCGATACGGCGATCATGCCCGCCTTGGTGAGCAGCACCGTGGTGCGGTTGGGCACCGCCATGAAGGTGGCCTTGATGGTCCCGAACCGGTACTCGCTGGTGATCGCGAGCGCGGCCAGGATCATGATCATGATGTAGCCGAAGCCCGGAATGCCTTGGGAGGCACCGGTGATTCCCAGGGCCGCGATTCCGTTGTCCGGATACGGCGCTGTCATCTGGTGGCCGCTGGCGAGCTGCTTGTTGTACTCGTTGACGCTGACGTTGATCAGCAGGCCGAACAACGTCGCGATGCCGAGGGCGAATACCGCGGTCATCGCGGTGCACCACAGCGGGGACCTGGTCGAGGTGAGCTTGATGCGCTCTGCCGCCAACACGCTCATCAGAGCGCACCTCCCATCACCTGTTCGAATCCTTCACCGTGATACTGCACCGAACCGCCGGTCATCCGCATGAACGCCTCCTCGAGCGAGGCCCGTTGCGGCGCAAGCTCGTACAGCGTGATGGTGTTCGCGCCCGCCAGCTTGCCGACCGCGTCGCTGGTCTCGCCGACCACGACCAATGCCGGCCCCTCATCCTCGCGCACGGTCATCCCGTTGGAGGTGAGCAGGCTGCGCAGCTGATCCAGCTGCGGGCTGCGTACGCGCACGGACGCCTCCGAGGCGCGCTCGATGAAGTCCTTGGTGCTGGTGTCGGCGATCAGCTTGCCGCGGCCGATGACGACCAGATGATCGGCGGTCTGGGCCATTTCCGAGAGCAGATGGCTCGAGACGAGCACCGTCCGTCCCTCGGTGGCCAGTCGCTGCATGAACCGGCGGATCCACAGGATGCCCTCCGGATCCAGGCCGTTGACCGGCTCGTCGAACAGCAGCACCGGCGGATCGCCGAGCAACGCACCGGCCAGGCCGAGACGCTGCGACATGCCGAGTGAGAAGCCGCCCGCCTTCTTGTCGGCGACCTCGCTCAGGCCGACCAGCCGCAGCACCTCGTCGACGCGCGAGGCGGGCAGATCGTTGGAGGCCGCGAGCCAGCGCAGATGGGCGCGGGCCGAGCGGTTGGGATGCACCCATTTGGCATCCAGCAGCGCGCCGACCACCCGCAGCGGATGGTCGAGCTGCCGATAGGACACGCCACCGATCAACGCCTCGCCCGAGCTGGGCTGATCCAATCCGAGGATCATGCGCATCGTGGTCGACTTGCCGGCGCCGTTGGGTCCGAGGAATCCGGTCACCTGACCGGGCTTGACCGCGAACGACAGGTCGTCGACCGCGACGGTTGCGCCGAACCGTTTGGTCAGGCCGCGTACTTCGATCATGGCGCTCAGTCTTCCCGAAGATCGGCCCGCGCACTATCGCTCAGAGGTCGCGTTTCGCCTCATCCTCGAGGAGTACATGAACCCCGAGCCGATCCCCCGACGTCTCCTGAGCAGGGGACGCTCGCCGGACGGCGCGGGCGCGGACCCGGTTGCCCGAGGTTGACCGGATATCCACTCCCCTTACCGATCCGGCGAGGAGGCCTGCGCCCAGAACCGCCTGGGGATGCGCCCGGCCTGACGGGCGAGATAGCCCGACTCGACCGCGGCGGCCATCGCGGCGGCCATGACCGCGGGGCGACGGGCGCGGGTGACGGCCGTGGCGAGCAGGACTGCGGCACAGCCGAGTTCCATGGCCAGGGCGGCGTCGCTGGCGGTGCCGATGCCCGCGTCGAGGATGACCGGAACGTGCGCGGCGGCGACGATCATCTCGATGTTGTGCGGATTACCGATGCCCAGGCCGGTGCCGATGGGCGAGCCGAGCGGCATGACGGCCGCGCAGCCGGCATCCTCGAGCCGCTTGGCCAGCACCGGATCGTCGGTGGTGTAGGGCAGGACGGTGAAGCCGTCGTCGACCAATTGCTCCGCGGCACTGACCAATTCGATGGCATCGGGCAGTAGGGTGCGCTCGTCGGCGACGACCTCCAGCTTCACCCACTCGGTACCGAGCGCCTCGCGGGCCAGGCGCGCGGTGAGCACGGCCTCGGCGGCCGTGCGGCAGCCGGCGGTATTGGGCAGCGGGGCGATATCGAGTCGCTTCAGCAGATCCAGGACGCCGGTGCCCCCGGCCGCGTCGACGCGACGCATGGCGACCGTGGTGAGTTCGGTGCCCGAGGCGACGAGCGCCTCCTCCAGCACGGCCAGATTGTCCGCGCCCCCGGTGCCCATGATCAGCCGCGAATCGAACGTGCGATCGGCGATCTGCAGCGGCTCCATCCCGTCAGCCACCCTGCACCGCCGTCAAAACCTCGATCTCCCAACCTCGTTCGACCGGCTGGTCCCAGCGCGATTTGGGGAAGACCGCGCCGTCCACGGCCACGGCCACGCCCTGGCAGGGCAGGCCCAAGCGCTGCAACACCTCTCGCACCGACGGCGCGTCGGCGAACTCGTGGTCCTGACCGTTCACGGTGACTCCGACGGGTATCGCCGTCATCGCTTACCTCCTGATAGAAAACGTTGTGGGTCGGCCGCTTTCGCGTCGGCGAGCACATCGCCGTCGAGCAGCGCCGCGACCGCGTCGACGGTGAGCGGTACGCCGAGGATGCCGTTGCGGCCGTGGCCGGTGGCGGCGAGCACGCGATCGTCGAGCCGGCCGATCAGCGGCAGATTGTCCGGGCTGCCGGGCCGTGAGCCCGCGCTCGCCTCGGCCAGTTCGTATTCGCCGAGGGCGGGCAGGATCGATTCCGCGTCGGCGATCAGATCGCGCACGCCCGCGACGGTGACGGTGGTATCGAAGCCCGCCTCGTATTGCGTTGCGCCGACGACGATTCCGTCACCGCGCGGAACCAGATAGAGCTGGCGGCCGTGCGCACGCGCGCGGACCACATGGCGCGGCGGCGGCGGAGCACCCGGCCGGTGGCGCAGGCGCAGGATCTCGCCCTTCACCGGGCGCACCGGCAGGCTCGACCACAGCCGGGCCGAGGCGGCGCCCGCGGCCAGCACGATCCGATCGTGGGCGAGGTCGTCGAGGGAGGTGACGACTTCCGGGCGCATGCGGACACCGGACTGTGCACAGCACCGACGCAGGGCCTCGAATACCAGCCGGTTGTCCACGGCCGATTCGGTCGGCGAGAACAGCGCGGCTCGGACGGTGCGGGCCAGATTCGGTTCGGCCGCACGCACTTCCGCCCGATCCAGCAATCGCAGGTCATGGCCGTGTGCGCCGACGAATCCGGCGATCGTGCGGAGATCGGCGGCATCGGCGGCGTCGAGGGCGACGGTCAGGGTCTGCTCGGCGACGAAGACGGAGATCCCGGTCGCCGCGAACAGCCGCGCGCCGAATTCCGGCCAGCGCGCCAAGGATGCGGCACCGAATTCGAGTGCGTCGTCCTCACCGGGCCACCCCTCCGACAGCGGGGCGAGCATGCCGCCCGCCACCCACGAGGCTCCCGAACCCACCTCCGGGTCGAAGAGTGTGACCTCCCAGCCGGATTCGGCGGCACGCCATGCCACCGACAATCCGATCACGCCCCCACCCACGACGGCCAGCGTCCGCATTACCTTCCACCTCGCTCGGTCCCGTTACCCGGGATCCTCCCCGCGCGGCCGCCTTCGCAGCGGGGATGCTCACCTGTTTCGCCACCCACGGTAGCGCGGCTACGGTCGAGGGCGTGCAACCGTCCCACCCCAACCGATCCGTAGCGCCACGCGAGCGCCTGGCCACCGCACGGCTCTACCTGTGCACCGACGCCCGGCGCGACAAGGGCGACCTGGCCTTCTTCGCCGAGGAGGCGCTCGCCGGCGGGGTCGACATCATCCAGCTGCGCGATAAGGGTTCGCCGGGCGAGGCTCGATTCGGCCCGCTCAAGGCCGAGGCCGAACTCGGCGCGCTCGCGGACTTGAAGGCCGCGGCCCGTCGGCACGGCGCCCTGGTCGCGGTCAACGATCGCGCCGATATCGCGCTGGCGGCCGGGGCTGATGTGCTGCATCTGGGTCAGAACGATCTGCCGCCCGGGTACGCCCGCGCGATCGTCGGCCCGGATGTGGTGATCGGCCGCTCCACCCATAACCGCGCCCAGGCCGGACTCGCGGCCGTCGACGACCATATCGACTACTTCTGCACCGGCCCGGTCTGGACCACCCCGACCAAGCCCGGCCGCGCGGCCGCCGGGGTCGACCTGGTCCGCTCGACCGCCGAATCCCATCCGACCAGGCCGTGGTTCGCCATCGGCGGCGTCGACGAACAGCGTCTGGACGAGATTTTCGCGGCCGGGGCCGACCGAGTGGTCGTGGTGCGAGCCATTACCGAGGCCCGTGACCCGCAGGCGGCGGCGCGGTCGCTGAAGCAGCGGCTGCTCGAGAGCGCGGCGGGATAATCCAGCCTCTGGCTCAGGACAGCACCTGGTCGAGGGTGAGCAGCAAGATGTTGTCGGCCGGGTCGGCCGGCGCTTCGGCCGGCTCGGCGATTCGTGCCGTGCGACCGTCCCGGCCGGTTGCTTGCAGCCAGACGAAGCCGTGCTCACCGAGGTCGACCGTGCGTGGCAGGGCGGCGGCCACCGCGGCGGGATCGACCATGTCCTCCAGGGTGATTCGTGCGGGCTGCGCGCGCAGGGACGGCCAGGCCGCGGCGAAACCGGGGTGCAGGGGGCGGTCCTCGACCTCGTCCTCGGGAACCCAGGCCAATTCGGCGCTTTCGATGTTCGGGGTGGTCGGCAACGGCTCGGCGACATCCGCGACGACCGTCGTATAGGTCCAGCCGCTGGGCATGGTCGCGGTGACCCGGCTGCCGCGCACGCGCACGGCCGCACCGGTGATCCCCGCCTCCTCCTCGGTCTCGCGCACCGCGGCGTGGACGGTGGACTCATGGCTGTCGCGAGCGCCCCCGGGCAGCGCCCAGGTGCCGCCCTGATGGCTCCACGGCGCTCGGTGCTGCAGCAGCACCACCGCGCCGCCCCCGGCTCGCGGTGCCCGCAGCAACAATCCGGCGGCACCGAACCGACCCCAGTTCCGCGTCCCGTCCGGATTCTTCACAAAGCCGTCTCCGTCACCACGCATGCTCGCCCTCGTCCCATTCACACCAGCGCCGCCGACGCCGCCCGTGCCCCCGGGAAGCGGTGTCTTCGCGCGGGTGACACCCGAAGTGGCGCCGGTACGACCACAATAAGCTCAGTCCGCACGGCGCAGGCCGATGATCGTTTGGAGGTGGATATGGCTCGGACCGGGCAACCCCGGCTGGACGAACTGTCGCCACGGGCCGCGGCCGCCGCCGTGCGACGGCAGCTCGACGCCACCGACCTGCGCGCATTCGCGCGTTCCTCGCCCGCCCGCCTGATTGCCGTCGGATTGCTGCTACTCGGCCTGTGCGTGATCGCGGGCGGGGTGACCGCCGCCGCGGTCAGCAGCCGTCAGCATGCCCTGGACTATCTGCTGGATCAGGCCGAGCCGGATGCCAATTCGGCCCAGCGCCTCTACACCTCGCTGTCGGTGGCCGATGCCGCCGCAGGCACCGCGTTCATCTCCGGCGGGCTCGAGCCCAAACCGGTGCGCGACCGCTACGCCCAGGCGATCGGTGAGGCTGCGGCCGAGTTGGTGACCCAATCCAGCAGCACCGGCACGACCGATCCGGACGGCCGGCTGCGCACCGGCATCGCCGCGGGGCTGCCCGTCTACACCGGGATCGTGGAGACCGCCCGCGCCAACAATCGTGAGGGACATCCGGTGGGCGCGGCCTATCTCAGCGAGGCGTCGAATCTGATGCAGACCGGGATGTTGCCGACCGCCCGCGAACTGCAGGAGCGGCGTTCGACCGCGATCGTGGCCACCCAGCGCCATCACGTGCGGCCGCCGTGGGCGGCCATCATCCTGCCGATCGTCGCCCTGGCCGGACTGGTGATCGCGCAGCTGTATCTGGCCCGGCGCTGGCATCGGATGTTCAATCCCGGTCTGCTGCTGGCCTCGGCGATCCTGGTGGTGCTGCTCGGATGGACCGTGATCGCCGGCTCGCTGTCGGCGGTATCGACCATGCACGGCCGCGACGACGGCAGCGTGCCGACCGCCGATCTGACCGAGAGCCGGATCCTGGTCCAGCAGGCCCGCACGGCCGAAACCCTGAAGCTGGTCCGCCGCGACGCCAGCGGCGACTACGACCACACCTATGACGCCACCATCGCGCAGCTGACCGCGCTGCTCACCCGATACCCCAGGCACGCACCGGGTTTCGATGACGTCGGTACCGCGCGGACGGCACTGGATCGCTGGCGCGAGGCGCATCAGCGCATGAACGACGCACTGGGCCGCGGCGATTTCCTGGGCGCCAGCGCGGTCGCCATCGGTCCCGGCGCCGCCGAGGCCGCGGCCTCGGTCGACGCGCTCGACAGCGCCCTGGGCACCGGTATCGGCAAGACCCGTAACACCTTGCGCGGCAATATCTCCGATGCCGCCCGCACGCTCGACGTGCTGGCCCCGGGCGCACTGATCCTCGCGCTGCTGGCCGCCGCGCTCGTGCTGGCGGGCCTGTGGCCACGACTGCGGGAGTACCGATGAGCGCGCGCCGAGCCCTGACCGTCGTCCTGGCCGCGACCGCACTGCTGGCCGCGGCCTGTACGGGCGAGCCGCCCCCGCCCCGGGCGGGTCATTCGGCCAGCTACACCGAGCCGCCGCTGCCGGCGAAGGCGACTCCGGCACAGACGAATACGCCGCTCCCGCCGGAGACCGATCCACAGTGCGCCAACGCCGTGGCCGGACTGCGCCCGGACGGAATCACCCAGGGCCCCACGATCGATGCCATCCGGGCGCGCGGGCGCCTGCTGGTCGGTCTCGATCCGGGCAGCAACCTGTTCAGCTTCCGCGATCCGATCAGCGGCACGCTGGCCGGTTTCGACGTCGATGTCGCCAAGGAGATCGCGCGCGACCTGTTCGGCGATCCGGAGCGGGTGGAGTACCGGATGCTGAGCTCGGCCGAACGTGAACGCGCACTGCAGGAACACACCGTCGACGTGGTGGTGAAGACCATGACGATCACCTGCGACCGCCGCCAGCGCGTCGACTTCTCCACCACGTATTTCATGTCGCACCAACGGGTTCTGGCGGTGAAGAACTCCGGTATCACCGGCCTGGCCGATCTCGCGGGCAAGCGAGTGTGCGTGGCGGCCGGGACCACCTCGCTGACTCTGATTCGCCGCAAACAGCCCGCGGCCTCCATCCTGACCGTGCCGGCCTGGGCCGACTGCCTGGTGGTGCTGCAGCAGCGGCAGGTCGACGCGATCAGCACCGATGACGCGCTGCTGGCCGGGCTGGCCAAACAGGATCCCTATACCGAGATGGTCGGCGACAACCTCAGCGACGAGCCGTACGGCGTCGGCATCCCCAAGGGCAACAACGATATGGTCCGCTTCGTCAACGGGACACTGGAACGCATCCGCTCCGACGGCACCTGGGACACGATGTACCGGCACTGGCTGCTGTCGGTCCTGGGGCCCTCCTCGGGCCCACCCCGACCCACCTATCGGGATTGATCCCATGACCGCCGGAGACGAATCGACGCAGGCCGCCCAGACTCAGCTGTCGACCCAGCCGTCGGGACGCAGCGGGCGCACGGCGCGCACCCGACCGACCCGGCGGCTCGGGGCCGGACTGGTGCCGATTCCCGCTGTGCCGCCGGTGGATCCGCGTTCGGCGGTGCTGGACGATCCGGCGGTCGCGGAGAATCGCCGATACTGTTGGCGCTGCGGCAAACCCGTGGGCCGAGCCACCGCGGCACATCCGGCCACGACCGTGGGCACCTGCGAGATCTGCGGCGCCCCTTATGATTTCCGGCCCTTTCTGCAGCCGGGCGATATGGTCGCCGGACAGTACGAGATCCAGGGCTGCATCGCGCACGGCGGGCTGGGCTGGATCTATCTGGCCATCGATCGCAATGTCAGCGACCGCTGGGTGGTGTTGAAGGGCCTGCTGCACGGCGGCGACGCCGAGGCGCAGGCGGTGGCGGTGGCCGAGCGGCAGTACCTGGCCGAACTCGCGCATCCGAGCATCGTGAAGATCCACAACTTCGTCGAACATCCCAGCCCCGAGGGCATGCCGATCGGCTACATCGTCATGGAATACGTGGGCGGCCGATCCCTGCGCGGCATGCTCGACACCTACACCAGGCCCGAGCGGATGCCGGTGCCCGAGGCCATCGCCTATATCTTCGAGGCGCTGCCGGCGCTGGAGTATCTGCACGGGCAGGAACTGGCCTACAACGATCTCAAGCCCGATAACGTCATGGTGACAGAGGATCAGGTGAAACTGATCGATCTGGGCGCGGTGACCGTCTTCGAATCCTACGGAAATCTCTACGGCACCAGGGGTTTTCAGGCCCCCGAGATCGCGCGCACCGGGCCGACGATCGCCTCGGATATCTACTCGGTGGGCCGCACGCTGGCGGTGCTGACGCTGAACCTGCCGATGGACAAGGGCCGCTATCTCGACGGAATCCCGGACCCCGCAACCGAACCCGTGCTAGAGCGGCACGAGTTCTTCCATCGGCTGCTGCTGCGCGCGACCGATCCCGATCCCGATCAGCGCTTCCCGTCCGCGCGCGTGATGGCCACCCAGCTGGCCGGGGTGCTGCGCGAGATCCTGGCCACCGAATCCGGGGCCGAACATCCGCAGCTGTCCACGACATTCAGCCCGACCCGCACCAGCTTCGGCACCGAGGAGCTGGTCGCGCAGACCGACGCCTACGCCGACGGCCACGCCCGCAGCCAGAACCTCAGCGCCCGCGATGTGGCCGCGGCGCTTCCGGTTCCGCTCATCGATGCGGCCGATCCGTCGGCGGCGCTGCTGGCGGGAACGGCGCATCCCGAACCCGATCACGCGCTCGACGCGGTGCGCATCGCCCGTGGGCGCGCCTCGGCGGAGCCGGGCGGGGTGCCCGAAACCTTCGCCGTGGAGGCCGCTTTCGCCGAGATCCGCATCTACCTCGATCTGGATCAGCCCGCCGCCGCCCGCGAACTGCTGGCGCGTATCGACGAAAGCGATTGGCGGGTGGACTGGTATCTCGGACTGGCCTCGCTGCTGGATCAGGATTTCGAACAGGCCTTCGCCCATTTCGACGGCGTGCTGCGGGCGCTGCCCGGCGAGATCGCGCCCAAGCTGGCGCTGGCCGCGACCGCCGAACTGGTGCTGCAGCACTGGGATTCGCCCGATCCGGAGCAGTGGCGAGCCTATGCCGAGAAGTTCTACGCCACCGTGTGGCGCACCGATCGCGGCGTGGTGAGCGCGGCCTTCGGCCTGGCCCGGCAGCTCGCCGCGGCCGGGCGCGTCACCGAGGCGGTACGCGCCCTGGACGAGGTGCCCGCCCCCTCCCGCCATCACACCGAGGCGCGGATGACCGCCGTCCTGCTGCTGCTCACCGCGGTGCCGGTCGCCGATCTCGAGGAGTCCACACTGCATATCGCCGCCGCTCGCGTCCAGACGCTGCCGCCCGGTGAACATCGCGCTCCACAGATGCGCGTGCTGGTGCTCGGCGCGGCCCTGGCCTGGCTGCAGGCGGGCCGCCGCCCGAAACTCCCCGATGCCACGCTGTTCGGCGAACCCTTCACCGAGCGCGATCTGCGCCACGGCGCCGAGTCCGCCCTGCGCACGCTGGCCCGCTCGGCACCCGGCCGCACCCACCGCTACGCCCTGGTCGACCTGGCCAACGCCATCCGAGCCAAGACCTGGTTCTGAGGCGGCTCAGGCGACCAGCCGGGCCGCCGCCCGCGCGATGGCCAGCTCCTCGTTGGTGGGCACCACCAGCACCGCCACCTCCGCATCCGGCGGCGAAATATGCCGGGCCGCACGGTCTTTCGCGGTATTGCGAACCGGATCGACGGTGATGCCGAAGCGGCTGAGCCCGGCCAGCGCATCGGCACGCACCTGCGCGTTGTTCTCCCCGACGCCCGCGGTGAAGGTGATCGCGTCCACCCGGCCGAGTTCGACCAGATAGGCGCCGATATAGCGGCGCAGCCGATGCACGTAGACGTCGTAGGCCAGCCGCGCGGCCGCGTCCCCGGAGTCGATGAGATCGAACAGCGCCCGGAAGTCGTTGACCCCGGACAGACCCTTGATCCCGGAATTCCTGTTCAGCAGTTCATCGATCCCGTCGATGTCCAGACCGGCGGTGCGGGCCAGATGCGGGATGATCCCGGGATCCAGATCCCCGGACCGGGTCCCCATCACCAGCCCCTCCAGCGGCGTGAGCCCCATACTGGTATCGATCGCCCGGCCGCCGCGGATCGCCGAGGCCGAGGCCCCGTTACCCAGGTGCAGCACAATCTGATTCAGCCCGGCGGGGTCGCGCCGCAGCAGCTCGGCGACCCGGCCCGAGACGTATTCGTGCGAGGTCCCGTGGAATCCATAGCGCCGAATGCCGTGCTCCGCGGCCAGTTTCGCATCGATGGCGTAGGTCTTGGCCGCAGCGGGCAGGCCGTGGAAGAACGCCGTATCGAACACCGCCACCTGCGGCACGTCGGGTAGCAGCTCGCGCAGCGAGCGGATACCGATCACATTCGGCGGATTGTGCAGCGGCGCAAGCGAAGACAGCTCGTCGATGGCGCTCACCACCTCCTCGGTGATGAGGGTCGGGCGATAGAACACCTCGCCGCCGTGCACCACCCGATGCCCGACCGCGGCCAGACCCTCGCCGGTCAGATCGTGCCCGCCGCGCGTGAACAGCTCGAACACGACGCGCAGCCCCGCCGCGTGATCGGCGATCGGGCCGTCGTGTTCGAGGGTGCGTCCGCCGCCGTGATATTCGACCGTGGCCGTACCGTCGGAGACCGGCTCACCGATCCGCGACACCTGCCCCGAGGCCGCCACCGTGCCCGAAATGGGATCCAGCAGTTGATATTTGATCGACGACGAACCGGAGTTGATCACCAGGACCCGCATGACTGCCCTCCCTTATGCCTGCGCCTGGATGGCGGTGATGGCCACGGTGTTGACGATATCGGCGACCAGCGCGCCCCGCGACAGATCGTTGACCGGCTTGCGCAATCCCTGCAGCACCGGCCCGATCGCCACCGCGCCCGCGCTGCGCTGCACCGCCTTGTAGGTGTTGTTGCCGGTGTTGAGGTCCGGGAAGATGAACACCGTCGCGCGCCCGGCCACCTGGGAGTTGGGCAGCTTGGAGCTGGCCACCGACGGCTCGATCGCCGCGTCGTACTGGATCGGCCCCTCCACCGGCAACTCCGGCTCGCGCTCCTGCACGAATTTGGTTGCGGTGCGGACCTTGTCGACATCGGCGCCGCTGCCGGACTCGCCCGTGGAATACGACAGCATCGCCACCCGCGGCTCGATCCCGAACTGGGATGCGGTGCGCGCGGCGGAGATCGCGATATCGGCCAGCTGTTCGGAGGTCGGATCCGGCACCACCGCGCAGTCGCCGTAGGCCAGCACCCGATCGGCCAGACACATCAGGAATACGCTCGACACCGTGGAGACCCCGGGCTCGGTCTTGATGATCTCCAGCGCGGGGCGAATGGTGTGCGCGGTGGTGTGCGCGGCGCCGGACACCATGCCGTCGGCGATCCCCTCGTGGACCATCATCGTGCCGAAATACGAGATGTCGCCGATGAATTCGCGCGCCCGCTCCACGGTCATCCCCTTGTGCGCGCGCAGCTTCGCATAGATCTCGGCGAACCGGTCGCGCAGCTCGGAGGTCTGTGGATCCAGCACCTGGGCGGCATCGATGTCCAGGCCGAGTTCGGCGGCCCGCCCGCGCACCGTGGCCTCGTCGCCGAGGATGGTCAGATCGGCGATCTTGCGCTGCAGCACCCGCCCGGCCGCGCGCAGGATCCGGTCGTCGTCGCCCTCCGGCAGCACGATGCGCCGCCGATCCGCGCGGGCCCGCTCGACCAGCTGATATTCGAACATCTGCGGCGTCACCACCGACTGCACCGGAACCTCGATGAGCTCCACCAGCTTTCGCCCGTCCACCCGCTGTTCCATCAGCGCCAGCGCGGTGTCGACCTTGCGGATGCTCGACAGCGACACCCGGCCGCGGGTGCGGGCCGCGGCATTGGCGGTATCGAAGGTGCCCAGCTGGGTGGTCAGGATCGGCAGCTTCGGCTTCAGACCCTCGATCAGCCGCGCGATGGCCGGATCGGGCAGCATGCCGCCGTTCATGATGATGCCCGACAGCGACGGAAAGCCCTCGGCCTCATGGGCATTCACCAGCGCCAGCAGGGCGTCGGAGCGATCGCCGGGCGCGATGACGGCCACGCCGTCGGTCAGCCGCTCCAGGATATGTTCGGCGGTCATGCCGCCGACCATCACCGACAGCGCCTCGCGCTGCATGAGCTCCGGATCGCCGGAGTACATCTGGCCGTGGATGGCCTCACACAGCTCGGTCATCGTCGGCGCTGTCAGCAGCGGCACCTCCGGCAGCGTCCAGGAGGGTGCGTCGACCTTCCGCATCGCCTTGGCCACCTCGTCGAGCGCGTCGGGATCGCAGCGGTTGACCACGATCGCCATCGCCCGGGCGTGCTCGGCCGCCAGTTCGTTCGCGCACAGCTCGGCGACCTGCACGATCTCATCCGCCGAACGGCCCGAGCCGCGCAGCACCAGCAGCACCGGCGCACCCAGATTCACCGCGATGCGGGCATTGGAGCGCAGCTCGCTGGGGCTGGCGACATCGGTGTAATCGCTGCCCACGATGACGACCGCGTCACAGACCTTGGCCACCTCGTGGAAGCGCGCCACGATCTCGCCGATCGCGGCGTCCGGATCGGCGTGCAGCTGCTCATAGGTGACCCCGACGGCCTGGTCGTAGTCGATATCGGCGGTGCAGTGCTCGAGCAGGAGCTCGAGGATGTAGTCGGCGCCCTTGGTCGAGCGGGTGATCGGCCGGAACACCCCGACCCGCGGCGTGGTCGCCGACAGCAGATGCAACATGCCGAGCGCCACCGTGGACTTCCCGGTGTCCCCCTCGAGGGAGGCGATGTACACGGTGGACGGAGCGGGTTCGGCCATGAGCACGAGCTTAATAACGGTCGAGGTCCGCATCGCCCGTCCGCGCGGCAACTTTCCGGAAATCACACGTGAAGTTCGCCTCGTGCCCATGACGAGCGTTTCGGACATGATTCCGCGTCATCCAGGCATTGGATCGCTCATCGCCGCGCCGTAACGTCGTTTCCAGTCAAGGACCAAAAGCACAGCGGCCCACGCGTTTCGGGTCGCGGACGGGATCGATCGACATGACACTGCGGATCGGCGCCTTACTACCCACCTCGACCCCGGATCCGGCCCGGCCGTTCCTGGGTGATGTGCGGGCCGCCGCCCGGCTCGCCGAACAGGGCGGCCTCGATTCGGTGTGGGCCCCCGATCATCTGATCGCCAGCGCCCCGATTCTGGACAGCACGGTCGCGCTGGCGGTCGCGGCGGCCGTCACCGAGCGCATCGGCCTCGGCTACGGCGTGTTGCTACTCGGGCTGCGTCCGCCCGCGTGGGCGGCGAAGGCGGTGAGTTCGCTGCAGTACGTCTCGGGCGATCGGCTGCTGCTGGGTGTCGGCACCGGGAATCCGGCGCACGGCGATCTCGGCTGGCGCGCGGCCGAGCAGTCGTTCGCCGACCGGGGCCGGCGCACCGACGCGAGCCTGCGGGTGCTGCCCGATCTGATCGCGGGCCGCGCGGCGACCCTGTCCGATGGGACCGTGGCGACGCTGTCACCGGGTGCGACGGTGCCGCCGATCCTGGTGGCGGGCGATGGGCCGCGGGCGCGGCGGCGCGCCGCGGAATTCGCCGACGGCTGGCTCGGCATCGGCCAGACCCCCGAGCAGGTGCGGCAGGCACGCGCCGAATTGGCCGCGCTCGCCGCGGAATTCGGCCGCCCGACACCGTCGATCACCATCGTCGTCCCGCCCGCGGGCGCGGTGCGCGAGACCGCCGATCAGCTGGCCGAATACACCGCGGCCGGGGTCGAGCGAGTGCTGCTCGCGCCGTGCGATCAGAATTGGCCCGGATATCTCGAATTCGCCGCCGAGGTGCGGGCCGCGATGTGAATTCTCCAGTCCGCCAAAGCCATTCCCGCAGGCCGGAGATGTCGGCGGCGGCCCCCTAAGATACTCGCCATGACAGCACCGTTCCCGTATCGCCCGTGGGGTTCGCGCGCGACCCTGTTCTCGCGCCTGGCCAGCCGGTTCGCGGCGACCAAGCCCGGCTCGTTCGTCATCCGCAAGCTCACCCCACTGGACCGGAAGCTGCTCGAGCGCACCGCGGGCCGATACACCGTCCTCGGCCCGATCGGCGTGCCGGTCATCCTGCTCACCACCACCGGCCGCAAATCCGGCGAGCCTCGCACCAGCCCGTTGCTGTTCGTCCACGACGGCGACGTGCTGTATGTGATCGGCAGCAACTTCGGGCAGGCCCAGCATCCGGCCTGGACGGCGAATCTGCTGGCTCGCCCCGAGGGCCGGGTGGCCATCGCGGGCGAGCGGATCGCGGTGCGGGCCCGGCTGATCGAGGATCCGGCGCAGCAGGAGGACGTCTTCGCCCGTTTCGTCGAGACGACCCCGGCCTATGCCGCCTATCGCGGCCGCACGACCCGGGATCTGCGCATCTTCGCGCTCACTCGGGCCTGAGATGTTGCGTCGGCAACAGGGCAGCTAGGGTAACGCTTGCGTCGATTAGTATTTCCATCCGGAACTGTTTACCGGAACGGGAGAGCGCTTTGCCCACATTCGCACGTCGGCGTTCTCGCCGTGCCGGGACCGTCGCCGGTGTGATCGTCACGGCCCTGACCTGCATCGGACTGGCCGCGCCCGCGCATGCCGACCTGTTGCCGGCGCCACCGCAGTCGGATCCGTTCTACGATCCGCCCGCCGATTTCACGGCCACCGCGCCGGGCACGGTCCTGCGATCGCGACCGGTCCAGCTGGGCATCTCGGTTCCAGCCACTGCCTGGCAACTGCTGTATCGGACCACCGATCTCGACGGCGGGGCGGATATCACCGCGACCACGGTGCTGCTGCCCGAGGGCGAGCGGGCGAACCGGCCACTGGCCGCCTTCCAGGCCTATGAGAACAGCTCCGCGCCCGAGTGCGCGACGTCGTATCAGCTGCGATTGCCCGATCTGCCCACCAACGCGGCGACGATGCAGCGGCCCGATATCGCGCAGCTGCTGGACCGCGGCTGGGCGGTCTCGATCGCCGATTTCGAGGGCCGTCGTGCACATTTCGCCGTCGCCGACGAACCCGGCTACATGATTCTCGACGGTATTCGCGCCGCCGAACACTTCGCACCGCTGGGGCTGACCGAGCAGACTCCGGTCGGGCTGTACGGCAATTCCGGCGGCGGCCTGGCGACGGGATGGGCGGCCGAGACACAGCCGCGCTACGCCCCGGAGCTGAATCTGCGCGGGGCATCGATCGGCACCCCGGTGCCCGTGCCCAGCGATTCGATCCGCAAGAGCAACGGCACCGTCACGGCGGGCCTCGGCGGCGATCTGTTCGCCTCGCTCGCCGCCGCCTATCCGGATTTCGACGATGCGGTGCGCGCCCATATGTCGCCCGAGGGCCTTGCCGCGCTGGATACGGTGCGCTCGGAATGCGTGATCGCCAACAACTTCCGCTTCATGTTCACCGACTGGCAGCGCTATCTGGACCTACCTCTGGATCAATTCCTCACGCTGCCACCGGTTTCGGCGGTACTGGACCGAATCATGCTGGGCGCGCACGCACCCACCGCGCCGGTCTTCCTCTATCAGGACGTCCACGACGAGATCATCTCGGTGGAGTCGACCGACGCGTTGGTCGACAAGTACTGCGCCGCAGGCACTCCGGTGACCTACGTGCGCGACCTCACCGCCGACCACACCTCGATCGGTGACGCCGGTCGACCCGCCGCCATCGGCTGGTTGTCCGGGCGCCTGGATACCGATACCCCGGTATCGGGCTGCGGCACGCGCGATGTGCGTTCCATGTCGGAACTGAACGGCCTCAACTGAAATCGTGCTCCGATCCGGGCCGCCGCCCACCTCGAGCGGCGGCCCGTCCGCATCAGAGCGCCCGCAGGCGCGGAGCCAGATCGCGCTCGAACAGCTCCAGGAAACGGCGCTGATCATGGCCCGGGGCGTGGAAGACCAGGTGGTTCAGGCCCGCGTCCACATACGGCTTGATCTGCGCCACGGCCTCGTCCGGATCGCTGGCGACGATCCAGCGCTTGGCGATCTGCTCGATCGGCAGCGCGTCGGCGGCGGCCTCCATCTCGATCGGGTCGGTGATGGAATGCTTCTGCTCGGGCGTCAGCGACAGCGGCGCCCAGAAACGCGTATTCTCCAGTGCCAGTTCGGGATCGGTGTCGTAGGAGATCTTGATCTCGATCATCCGGTCGATATCCTCGACCGCTCGTCCGGCCTTGTCCGCACCCTCCCGCACCGCGGGCATGAGCTTCTCGGTGTAGAGGTCCATCCCCTTGCCCGAGGTGCAGATGAAGCCGTCACCCGCGCGGCCGGCGTACTTGGCCACCAGCGGCCCGCCCGCGGCGATGTAGATCGGGATGCCGCCCTTGGGCACGTCGTAGATGGAGGCACCGACGGTGCGGTAGTACTGCCCGTCGAAGTCGGTCCGATCGCCGGTCCACAGCTGCCGCATCAGATCCACGGCCTCGCGCAGCCGGGCGTAGCGCTCCTTGAATTCCGGCCACTCGCCCTGGAATCCGGTCGCGATCTCGTTCAGCGCCTCGCCGGTGCCCACCCCGAGCATGATCCGCCCGGGATAGAGCAATCCCATGGTCGCGAAGGCCTGCGCGATGACGGCCGGGTTGTAGCGGAAGGTGGGGGTCAGCACCGAGGTCCCCAATTGGATCCGCCGGGTGCGCTCGCCGACCGCGGTCATCCAGGCCAGGGAGAACGGGGCGTGCCCGCCCTTATGCCGCCAGGGCTGGAAATGATCGCTGACCGTAGCGCTGTCGAGCCCGTGTTCCTCGACGCTGACCGCGAGCTCCACGAGCTCCCGAGGTCCGAATTGTTCCGCAGACGCCTTGTACCCGAGCTTGAGATCACTCACTGCGCCACTCCTGTTCGCCGTCGCTACGATCCGCCTTCTCGACCATAGGCCGATGTGGGAATCGTCGCATGTACCCCGGGAGTCCCCATCGGACAGGTCGATAGCCCACAATTGGCTCTGTGACCGCAGACGGAGAGCCCATCCTGTCCTACCTCACCGATATGGACGGGGTGCTCGTTCACGAGGACCATCTGGTGCCGGGTGCGGACAAGTTCCTGGCCGAACTCCAGTCCAACGACATCCCGTTCCTGGTGCTCACCAACAACTCGATCCGCACCCCGCGCGATCTGCAGGCTCGGCTGCACCACACCGGCCTGGATATCCCGCCGGAGTCGATCTGGACCTCGGCGCTGGCGACGGCGACCTTCCTCAACGAGCAGAAGCCGGGTGGGACGGCGTATGTGGTCGGCGAGTCCGGACTCACCACCGCATTGCACGAGATCGGGTACGTGCTCACCGACAGCGATCCGGACTATGTGGTGCTCGGCGAGACCCGCACCTACTCCTTCGAGGCGATCACCACCGCGATCCGGCTGGTCGACCGCGGCGCGAACTTCATCGCGACCAATCCGGATGCGACCGGGCCCTCGCGCGAAGGTCTGCTTCCCGCAACGGGTTCGGTGGCGGCGCTGATCACCCGGGCCACCGGGAAGGACCCGTATTACGTGGGCAAGCCGAATCCGCTGATGATGCGTTCGGCACTGCGCCGTATCGGTGCGCATTCACAGTCGACGGTGATGATCGGCGATCGCATGGATACCGATGTCATCTCCGGACTCGAGGCCGGGCTGCGGACGATTCTGGTCACCTCGGGCATTTCCACCCGTGCGTCGGTGGAGAACTATCCCTATCGGCCCACGCTCGTACTGGATTCGGTGGCGGATCTGGTAGGGCGGACCAGTAATCCATTCTCGGTCTGACGGCGGGCCCGACCTCAGGGCTTTTCGGCCATGGCGTCGAGGGCGGCCGACAGTTTCGTCAGGCCCGCCACGATCTCGGTCAGCGCGTCGATGCCGAGTTCGGAAATCAGACGATCCGCCATTCGCGCATGCTGAGGACCGATGCGACGTACGGCCGCGCGGCCGGATTCGGTGATGGCGACGAGTTTGGCGCGGTGATGGGCCGGATTCGGTCGATATTCGGCCAAACCCTTGTCCACCACCAGATCCGCGATCCGCTGCACGCTCTGGCGGGTGATGCCCATCTCGCGGGCGATTCCGGCGACCGGCAGTGGCTCGCGCGCCACCGCGCCGAGCACCTGCCACCAGGCCACCGTGATACCGGCCGGACGGGCCAATTCCTCTCCGACAGCGAGGAATTGGCCGTTGAGTTTGAACGAGGTGATCGCCGCGGTGCTGAACAGCTCCTGCTCCGCGCGGGTCACTGCGCCGCGGTCCGCTGCTGCTCGTAGGCGGCGAGTGTGTAGAAGCCCTGGGGATCGTTCTCGCCGTAGAGCGCGGACCAGGCGTCGAGAATCCGCGGCTCGTACACGCCCAGTCGCGCAAGGACGGCGCGAGCGAATTCGACCGGCCGGATTCCGGTCGCGGTGATCAGATCGCCGTCGGTCACCGCGGGCTCCGGGACGAAATGCGCGCCGCCCGAATAACCGCTCATCCCAAGATATCCCGCGTCGTTACTGGTGTGCCGGCGCTCGTCCAGCAGTCCCGCGAGCGCCAGACCGAAGGTGGCGCCGCAGATGGCCGCCACCGGCACGCCCGCCGCGAGGAATTCACGCGCCTTCCCGGCGAACACCGCCATGTGCTCCTCGGCCCACGTATCGGCGCCCGGCAGGATCAGCATCGCGCTGTCCGCGGGCGACAACTCGTCGAGCGTCAGATCCGGCAGCACCCGCATGCCCCCGGCCGAAGTGACCGGCGCGGCGCTCGGACCCACTGTCCGCACCCGCCAGCTCCCCGGCTCGCGCTGCCACAGCGGCCGGTTGATATTCGCCGTGGCGTATCCGACCTCCCAATCGGAGAAGGTGTCGTAGACCGCCATATGTACCGTTTTCAGCATGACAGTATGCTGTCATTTTGACAGCATACTGTCAATGCTTCGAGGGCACTCGGTACACGATTTCGACTGATCCGCCGGGCAGCGGACGCGAGCTCTCGAATTCCAGATCGGTGGCGGGATCGAACGAATCGGTCAGGCGCATACCGCTTCCGACCAGATACGGCAGGATTACGAGCTCGAGCCTGTCGAGAACGCCCAGGGCGCGATAGGTCTCGATGGTGCGGGGTCCGCCGATCAGATGAACATCGCCGCCGCGATCGGCCGCGCGGATCCGCTCCAGCAACCGCACGGGATCGTCGTCGACGGTCACATGTTCCGGCGTTCCCTCGGGCCGCCGCGAGCCGAGCACGAAGACCCGCAGATCCGGCCAGGGCCAGCGGTCGGCGGCGAGTGCGGGTTCGAAGGTGGTGCGGCCCATCAGCGCGGCCTCGCAGGTGCGCAGGAATTCCGCGACGCCGTGACTGCCCGGACCGTGCGTCGGATCGATGATCTGCGGCGGCCAGCCGTCCGGAGTCGTCACATAGCCGTCGGCTGTCATACACAGGCGAGCCAGGATACGCACGGGGACATCCCTTCTGTCGAGTCACAGAAGTAGACGTTGCCTCCCGCGGAAACTCATCGGCGGGAGGCGCGCGATCAGACCAGCGCTTGATCGAGGTCGTTCAGCAGATCCTCGACGTCTTCCAGACCGATCGAGATCCGGACCACGCCATCGGTGATCCCCACGGCCGCACGGCCTTCCGGGCCCATGGCCCGGTGCGTGGTGGTCGCGGGGTGGGTGATCAGGGTCTTGGCATCGCCGAGATTGTTGGAGATGTCGATGATGCGCAGGCGGTTGAGGACCTCGAAGGCGCGCTTCTTGGCCGCACCATCTCCCTCGAGCCCGGCCGCCAGCTCGAAGGTGACGACCGTCCCGCCGCCCGACATCTGCTCCCGGGCCAGCGCGTACTGCGGATGCGACTGCAGGAACGGGTATTTGACCCACGCGACGGCCGGATGCTGCTCGAGGAATTCGGCGACCTTGTGCGCGGCCTGCACCGAATGACGGACCCGCAGCGGCATGGTCTCCAGGCCCTTGAGCAACGTCCACGCATTGAACGGGCTCAAGGCCGGACCGGTATGGCGCATCAGTGTTTTCACCGGACCGTCGATGTAGTCCTGCGCGCCCAGGATCGCCCCGCCGAGCACCCGGCCCTGGCCATCGATGTGCTTGGTGCCCGAATACACCACGACATCCGCGCCGAGATCCAGACTGCGCTGCAGCAGCGGGGTGGCGAAGACGTTGTCCAGCACCACCTTCGCGCCCGCGGCGTGCGCGAGCTCGGACACCCGGCGCACATCCACCAGCGTCTGCATCGGATTGGACGGGGTCTCGAAGAACACCGCCTTGGTGGGCTGCGACAGCGCCCGCTCCCACTGGTCGAGATCCTCGCCGTCGACGAAGACGGTCTCCACGCCCCAGCGCGGCAGGATCTCGTTGCACACCACGAAGCAGGAGCCGAACAGGCTGCGCGCGGCCACGAGTCGATCACCGTTGCCGAGAAGCGCTCCGAGAGCGACGAATACGGCCGCCATACCGCTGGCGGTCGCGAAACAGGCCTCGGCGCCCTCGATCAGGCGCATCCGCTCCTCGAACATCGCGACCGTCGGATTGCCGTAGCGCGAATAGACGAAATGCTCGATCTCGCCGGTGAACGCGGCCTCGGCCGCCTCGGCGCTCTCGTAGACGAAGCCGGAGGACAGATACAGCGCCTCGGCCGTCTCCTCGAAACCCGAGCGCCGCAGGCCGCCGCGCACGCCGATCGTCGCCGGGCCGACGCCCTCGGGCAGTGGTTTGTCGAATGCGCCGCCGGTGATCACGACTGCCGCCACGGCAGTCCGAGGGCGCGCCAGCCGGCGCCGCCACGATGTCCGTCGGCGTCGAGCGGACCCTCGAAGCCCTCGAGCACGTTGTAGGAGGGTTCGTATCCGGCGGCGGTCGCGGTCTTCGCGGCGCCGATCGAGCGCTGGCCGGAGCGGCACAGGAAGATCACCGGGGCATCACTGTCGGCGGCGCGGTCGGCGAGGACCTGCCTCAGCTGGTCGGTGAACTGCGGATTCGGCGATCCGCTGCTGTCGACCCATTCGATCAGCGCGGTGGGCCGGTCGATTCCGGCGGTATCCGGCACGCCGACGAAGCGCCATTCGGCCTCGGTGCGCACATCGATCAGGACCGCATTCGAATTGTCGCGCAACAGTTCCCAGGCCTGCTGGGGAGTGATATCGCCCGCGTAGCTCATGACCGTCCCTCACAGCAGCTGCGGTATTTCTCGTTCATTCGATGAACCTCCTCGCGAATCCGCACTTGCCGCGCCGGTATCGGCGCGTGGCCAGGTCGTCACCCGGAGCACCCCACCGCGGAGGAGGGTTGCCGACCAGCGAGCCGGGGCTTGACGCTGGTACTCATGACCTGAAAGTGAGAGTGCCTGGTCACCGGGCTTTATGTCAAACCCCGGCGAAGAACACGCCGGGGTCCTAGGGGAAACAAGCACGCCGGGGTCCTAGGGGAAACAAGCACGCCAGGGTCCTAGGGGAAACAAGCACGCCAGGGTCCTAGGGAAACAGGCACGCCGGGGTCCTGAGGAGAACAAGCACGCCGGGGCCCTACGGGGAGCAAACAAGCCATTGGTCGTTCGGCCTGCTCAGATTCCAGGTGGCGGTCTGCTCGCGGCCGTCGATCCTGCTGGTCACCGTGGCCCGGGCGCGGGCGCCCTCGACGGTGGTGTCGCGGACGTTGGCGATCTCGACCTGTTTGCCGAGGGCGTCGGGACCCAGCGGGGACTTGGCGGCGTCGAAGCCGGGGCAGACGGTGGTCGCGCGGCGCTTGGCATCCGAATCCGCTTGGGCCGTAGCGAAATTGCGGATGGCGACGGCCACACGATCGGAATCTGTGACATTGTTCTCAGCCGGGCGCAGCACGCCGAGCAGCACCACGCCGCCGATCAACAGCAACGCCACCACAGCGGCCGCGATGAACGGCACCGCGGACCGCGGGGCCTCGCGCTGGTCGATCTCAGTGGGTTCGTCGGCATCGGTCATGCAGACATCATCGCTGGTCATTGATAGTGGTCCGAATCACACTCGGTATTCCCGGCCGAGTCCGGGAATACCGGCCATAGCCGCCACCGATAGAATCGCTGGAACCCGGCTTCGGCCGGTGGGATCGGCTCCCGGGCGCAGCAACGACGCAGCATCACGGGATGACGACAACCGGGTGCAGACCCCGGTCCCGACGTCAACTTAGCCTAAGCTAAGAACGACGGCTAAGACATGACGACAGATTCTCGACCAGAGGTGCGCGTAAGAATGACCGAACACAGTGCAGCGACCCGCCCACTGCGCATCGCGATCGTGGGCGCCGGACCGGCCGGAATCTATGCCGCGGACGCGTTGATGAAGTCCGAGGCGCAGGTGAGCATCGACCTGTTCGAGCGGATGCCCGCCCCGTTCGGTCTGATCCGCTACGGCGTCGCGCCGGATCATCCGCGCATCAAGGGCATCATCACCGCGCTGCACAAGGTGCTCGACAAGCCGCAGGTGCGCCTGCTGGGCAATATCGACTACGGCTCCGACATCACGCTGGTGGAACTGCGCCGCTTCTACGATGCGGTGATCTTCTCCACCGGCGCCAATGCCGATCGCGCGCTGAGCATTCCGGGCATCGACCGGGACGGCTCCTACGGCGCCGCGGACTTCGTGTCCTGGTACGACGGACATCCCGACGTGCCACGCGACTGGCCCCTGGAAGCGGAGAAGGTCGCCGTGCTCGGCGTCGGCAACGTCGCCCTCGACGTGGCGCGGGTACTGGCCAAGACCGGTGACGAGCTGCTGCCGACGGAGATCCCGCCGAACGTGTACGAGGGCCTGCGCGCCAACAAGGCGCTCGAGGTGCACATCTTCGGCCGCCGCGGCCCGGCGCAGGCCAAGTTCACCCCGCTGGAGCTGCGCGAGCTGGACCATTCGCCGAATATCGAGGTCATCGTCGATCCGCAGGATATCGATTACGACGAGGGCTCGGAGGCCGCGCGCCGGCATTCCAAGCAGGTCGACATGGTCTGCAATACGTTGGAGCAGTGGGCGATTCGCGATGTGGGCGACCGGCCGCACAAGCTGTTCCTGCACTTCTTCGAATCCCCCGCCGAGGTGCTGGGCGGCGAGGACGGCTCGGTCGTGGGCCTGCGCACCGAGCGCACCCAGCTCGACGGCACCGGCAACTGCAAGCCGATCGGCACGTTCACCGACTGGGATGTGCAGGCGATCTACCGCGCGGTGGGCTATCTGTCGCAGAACATCCCGCAGCTGCCCTTCGACGAGCAGGCCGGGACCGTGCCCAACGAGGCCGGTCGCGTCCTGGCCGACGACGGCGCCGACGGTACGGGCCGCTATCTGCCCGCGACCTATGTCACCGGCTGGATCAAGCGTGGCCCGGTCGGCCTGATCGGCCACACCAAGGGCGACGCCAACGAGACCATCGCCTGCCTGCTCGACGACGCCCCGACCTTCGCCCCGGCCGAACAGCCCGATCCCGAGGCGGTGACGAAGTGGCTGGAGGACAAGGGGATTCCGTTCACCACCTGGGCCGGCTGGTACCGCCTCGACGCCCACGAGCGCTCCCTCGGCGAGCCGCAGGGCCGCGAGCGGGTCAAGGTCGTCGAGCGCGAAGACATGCTGCGCGCGAGCGAACCGAACAAGGTGTGACCGCGCGGCCGTTCTGAGGCATGCTGAATCACGTGTTCGATGCCCATGTCCACCTCATCGATCCGCGCTTCCCGCTGATCGAGAACGAGGGCTACCTACCCGAGTCGTATACCGTCGCCGACTATCGAAAGCGCATGTCGCGCTTCGATGTCGACGGCGGGGCCGTGGTCAGCGGGTCGTTCCAGGGCACGGATTCCAGCTTCATGATCGCGGCGCTGGCCGAGCTCGGGCCCGGCTGGGTCGGGGTGATCGATCTGCATCCCGACGCCACCGACGAGCAGATCGTGGCGCTGGACCGCGCGGGCGTGCGGGCGCTGCGCTTCAATCTCAAGCGGGCCGCCGGGGATATCGTGGCGCTGACCATGCAGGCCCTGCGGGCCCACGCGCTGGTCGGCTGGCATGTGGAGCTCTATATCGACGGATCCATGCTGGGCTCGCTGGAGCCGGTGATCTCGAAGCTGCCGTCGCTATCGATCGACCATATGGGCATGTCCGATGAATGCCTGCCCTATCTGCTCGATCTCGTCGATCGCGGCGCCCGGGTGAAGGCATCCGGATTCGGCCGGGTGTCGATGGATCTGCCCGCGGCGCTGCGGCGCATCCACGCGGTCAATCCGGAGGCCCTGATGTTCGGCTCCGATCTGCCCGGTACCCGCGCGGGGCGGCCCTTCCAGGACTCCGATATCGAACTCATCGCCGATATGGTCGGCACCGATATGTACCGGGTCCTGGAGGACAACGCCCGCGCGTTCTACCGCCTGCCGGTGAAGGTGCGCCCGATCCACGAGGATCCGCTGCCCACCCTCCCCATCCCCACCGGCGAGGTCCCCACCCTCCGGCTGCACCGCTCGTATCTCCCCAAATCCCCTCCGGGAGATACGATTCCGCTGCCCGTGATCGAGTAGCTCAGTCCAGGTTCGGGTGAGCCATCAGATAGTCGGCGGCGGCCGAGGCGACCCGATAGGCGTTCTCGACGGCCAGCCCGAAGCCCGGATTCTCCGCGCCGGTATCGATCGCGGTCAGTAGGTCGGTGACCGATTGGCCCGGGCGGGGGCGGTCGAAGTTGCTTGCGGTGCGCAGACATACGTAGCGATTGAGCTTGCCCGCGCGGGCCAGGGCGCCCGCGGTGGCGTTGTCCTCCATCTGGGAGGTGCAGTAGCGGGCCCGCCCGCCGGTCTGCATACCCACGATGGCCGCGGCCTGGGCCGAGGACGCCGCGCCCGACCAGAAGTTGTCGCCGGTGGCCGTATCACACTGTTGCACATCGGGTTTGCGATCGGCCTGACCCGGGAACGCCGCGCGGGCCGCCGCGGCGGCGGGGCTGTCGGCCAGCGCCACGCCCTTGGTGTTGCGATACACCGCATCGACCAGATGCTGATCCAGCTCGTAGGCCTCGGTACCGGCCTTCGGCATGCTCAGATAGCCGTTGTTCGGCACGCTCGGATCATCCTGGGGCAGCACATGATGCCCGAGATCGAAGTCGACCACCCAGCGAGCCCAGGCGGCGAATCCGAGGGTGCCCACCTCCGGCGGCGTGCCCGCGATACCCGCGGTGATGAAGTACGCCTTGTCGAAATTCAGTCGCGGACTGGCCAATACGGCGGTGGTGGACAGCGAGGCGTTGACCTTGCCCATATCAGTCACCATCACGCACAGACCGGCATCGTTGCAGCGCACCGGGGTTCGCACGCCGGGCACCGAGATCTCCTGCGTCCACTGCCGCTGCTTCACCCACGGCTCGACCTCCGGATCGAACATCGTGATGACCATGGCCCGCACCCCGATCCGATCGTCGCCCGGCGAATGCGATCCACATCCGGTCACAACGAAAACCAGTCCGAGCGCCGATAGCATCGCGCCGACCAATCTGGTGTACAACGAACCTCCCTGACCTCGATGAATACCTACCCCATAGAAGTACCGCACAGTCGGTACCCAGTGGGGGACCCGGGCGGCAGACCCAGGAACTATGGGCAGGAACACAGCGCGCCCGTCGGTACCCTGAACCTGCCGACGGAACCTGGCATCGGGGGTCTGTCGTCGAACTCCGCCGTGCGACAGGATGTTTCGTCAGATCGGAGATCCCCATGCGACTCGTGGGCTGTCTTACCCTCGGCATCGCGGCCGTCGCCTGCACCGCCTTCGCATATGCGAATGCCGCCGGGCCGTCGACCACCACCGCGCCATCGCCGCCGACCACCACCGCGCCGACGACCACGGTGGAGCCCACCACGGTTCCGACCACAGCTCCACCGACCACGACCCCACCGCCGACAACACCGACGACGATCATCCCCACACCGCCGACGATCGTGCCGTCGACCACCACGACTACGCCGCCGCCGCCCACGATCACCCCGGATCCGGGCTACGACGACGGCATCACCTGCGGCCCCGGTTTCAACGGCCTCGAGGTCCGCGCTATCGACATCTTCTGCGACACCGCCCTCCAGGTGACCGACGCCTACGGCCGCGAGGTGTCGCGCTGGAACTACGGCATCGTCATCACCGTCGAGGCCGCGGGCCGGATCTGGGATTGTCAACAGCTGCACGGTGTTCGGGATCCGTACCAGGAGTGCGTAGATCGCGATCGGCCGTCCGATCGGGCGCGGTTGCTCGGCACGGCGGCTCCGGCCGCGCATCGGGACAGCGGGACCGGGGTGCCGCCCGGATCGGGTTCGGCCGGGCGATGAGGCATAGCCGAGGATGCGTTCTGCCCTTATTGTCGTATGGACAACAACCGGACGATGAACCGAGGTAGGGCGTGAGCACTCCATCCACCGCCGCGAAACAGGGCCCGCTCGCGGGCATTCGGATCGTCGAGCTGGCCGGCATCGGACCCGGCCCGCATGCGGCACTGCTGCTGGCGGACCTGGGCGCGGATGTGGTGCGGGTGCAGCGACCCGGCCTGCTGCCCGGATTCATGGAGCGCCCACAGTGGCGGGGCCGCACCATCGTCGAGGCGAATCTGAAGGATCCGGCCGAGATCGAGCGGGTGCTCGGCCTCGTCGACAAGGCCGATGTGCTGATCGAGGGCTTCCGCCCCGGCGTCACCGAGCGCATGGGCCTGGGCCCGGACGTGGCGCTGCGGCGCAATCCGCGCCTGGTGTACGGGCGGATGACCGGCTGGGGCCAGGACGGCCCGCTCGCCGATCGCGCGGGCCACGACATCAACTACATCTCGCTGACCGGTGTGCTCAACGCGATCGGCCACAAGGGCGAGCGCCCGGTGCCGCCGCTGAACATGGTCGGCGACTTCGGCGGCGGCTCGATGTTCCTGGTGTTCGGCATCCTCGCCGCGCTCGTGGAACGGCAGAACTCCGGCAAGGGCCAGGTCATCGATGCCGCCATGATCGATGGCGCGCTGGCGCTGTCGCACATGATCTGGGGCATGAAGGGTGTGGGCCTGTGGTCCGACGAGCGCGGCACGAACCTGCTCGATACGGGCATGGCCTTCTACGACACCTATGAGACCGCCGATGGGAAGTACATGGCGGTCGGCGCCATCGAGCCACAGTTCTACGCCGAACTGCTGCGGGGTCTCCAGATCGATCCGGAGGGTCTGCCGTATCAGATCGATCCGAGCGCTCAGGACCAACTGCGCAAGCTGTTCGCCGAGCGGTTCAAGACCAGGACGCGCGAGGAGTGGACCGCGGTCTTCGACGGTACCGACGCCTGCTGCACACCCGTTCTGACCCTGACCGAGGCCGAGAGCAATGCCCATATCGTGGCCCGAACCGGCCTGATCGAGATCGACGGCGTGGTCCAGCACGCGCCCGCACCACGGTTCTCGCGCACGCCGGGCGGGATTCCGACGCCGCCGCCGTCGGAGGCGACACCGATCGAGCGGGTCTGGACGGATTGAGTCAACTACGCCGTGCTGGATGTCGTCTGTCGTAGACTGGGCCTGTCACTTCGGTGACGGGTGAAGAGGGCAGAGCGCCGCTCCTAACGACGCTCCGCCCGAATGGGTTACCTGGCCCGCTTCATTCGGACCAAGATGTAGATGAGCGCGGCGGCCGCTGCAGCGATTGGCGTCAACCAGGCTGCACGGTTCGCCGGCTCAACTTTCCTGTGTTTTCCACACATTCCCCATTCACCTCCTCTCCCTGACGATGACGGTCAGACCGGCCGTCATCGTTCGGGAGGGGAGGGCATGGGCGATGTTATCGTTTCGTGTCATAGCACATGTGCATCTTCGCTGTATCTGCTTGGCACCCTTCGTAGTTCGTTCGCCGCGCTCACGATCGACTAGAGCATTAGAGTGATTCACATGGCTCGGAATTGGCCGATGATCGAGCGCGGACATGAGCTGGACTCGATCCGCGCGGCCCTCACCGGCACCGAATTCGTCGGGGCGGTCCTGACCGGCGATGCGGGGGTCGGCAAGACGACGCTGGCCCGGCAGGCCACCACGGCGGTGGGCGGGAATGTCCGCTGGGTCGCGGGCACCGAATCGGCGCGCAGCATTCCGCTGGGCGTCTTCGCGCATATGGTCGGGGTGTACACCGCGCACGATCCGGTGACCTTCATGGCGGCCGCGCGCGAGGCCCTGCTGGCCGATGGGGAGACCATCATCGGTGTCGACGACGCGCATCTGCTGGACCAGCTGTCGGCCACCCTGCTGCTGCAGCTGGCCACCGACAAGGCCGCACGCATCGTCTGCACCGTGCGCAGCGGGGTGCAGGTGCCCGACGCGGTGACCTCGCTGTGGAAGGACGGGCATCTCCTTCGAATCGACCTGCGCCCGTTCACTCAGCGCCAGAGCGTCGAACTCGTCGAATCCATGCTCGGCGGGCAGCTCGAGGGCTTCACCGCCAATCTGATGTGGGAATCCTCCGGCGGCAATGCGTTATTCCTGCGGCATCTGGTCGAGGGCGCGCTGGAGGCGGGCACGCTGCGGCAGGTCAACGGGGTGTGGCAGCTGCGTGGGCGGGCCGCGGTCACCTCGGAACTGGCTGCGCTGCTGGAGGATCGGGTCGAACAGCTGCCGGAGACCGTGCTGCGGGTGCTGGAACTGCTGACCTTCTGTGAGCCGATCGATCTGGACGTGCTGGCCGAGCTGGCGGGTGAGGAGGCGGTCGAGACGGCCGAATCCCGCGGCGTCATCCGGATCGTCGAGAACTCCCATCAGCTGCTGGTGCGCTACAACCATCCGCTGTTCGGCGAGGTCATCCGCCGCCGCCTGGGCATCGCATCGGCGCGGCGGCTGCGCGGGCGGCTGTACTCCTCACTCAAGGAGCGGCCGATCAAATCCGCCTCCGATCGCATCCGGCTGGCCGAATTGGCCTTGGACAGCGATAAATCCGCGGATCTGGAGCTGTTCGTGGCGGCGTCCGAGGATGCCATCGGGCTGGCGAACATCCCGCTGGGCGAGCGCTTCGCGCGGGCGGCGGTGGAGCGCAGCGGCGGGGTCGAGGCGGCCGATCTGCTGGCCCGCGCGCTGCTGTGGCAGGGCCATCGGATCGAGGCCGAGCGCACGCTGGCCAGCTTCGATCCGGATCAGCTCAACGAGGTGCAGCTGGCGCGGTGGGGCAGTACGCGGGTGGCGAATCTGTTGTGGGCCATGGGCGATGCCGATCGCGCCGAGGAGGTGCTGTCGCTGGTCCGCGGCAAGGTCACCCATCCGAAGATCGCATCGACGTTGCAGGGCTTGGCCTCCGCGGCCGCGGTGAACGAAAACCGTTTGGAGGACGCGTTCGTCGACGCCGAACAGGTGATGTCGACCGCGGACGCGCCACCATGGGCGGTGTGGTGGGCCTCGTTCGGCGGCGGATTGGCGCTGGCACTGATGGGGCGCGGGGCGGCGGCGGCGCAGTACGCCGACCGCGGGCATGGCGTCGAATCCCATATCGACGGGCTCAATCGGTTCATGTCCACCCATGCCGAGGTGCTGGCACTGACCCTCACCGGCGATCTGGACGCCGCCCGGCATTGCGCCACCACGTATTTCGGCTACTCCGCGCCCGGACAGTATCTGGCGTGGGGCTTTTCGCGCATTCTGCAGGGCACCGTGGACGTGGCGCAGGGACACTTCCCCGACGGCATCGAGAATCTGGAACAGGCGCTGGCCGCGCTGCACGCCGAGGGTGCGGCCGCATGGATGTTCCCGGCGAGAATCCGTCTCGCCGAAGCGTATTCGGCCCTGGGCCGCGCGCCCGAGGCGGCCGAATCGATTGCCGAGGCCGCCGCGCGCGGCGGCAGGCACAGTGCGGTGTACGAGTCGCAGCTGCAGATCGCACGGGCGTGGCAGGCCGGTGCGGAGGGGACGGTCACCCCGGCGGTGCGCCTGGCCATCGCGGCCGCCGACTCCGCCGCGCGGGCCCATCAGCACGCCATCGAGGCGGTGGCCCTGCACACCGCGGCCCGTTTCGGCGATCACACGGTCGCGGGGCGGCTGGCCGATCTCGCGGCCCGCATCGATGGGCGGCTGGTGCAGATCCAGGCCCGGCACGCGGTGGCGGTCGCCTCCAACGACGGGCCCGGATTGGATACCGCCGCAGCGCAATTCGAGGAGCTCGGGGCGCTGCTGTCGGCCGCGGACGCCGCGGCGCAGGCCGCCTCTGCGCATGAAC
Organism: Nocardia sp. NPDC051570; assembly: GCF_044454005.1. NCBI lineage: Bacteria > Bacillati > Actinomycetota > Actinomycetes > Mycobacteriales > Nocardiaceae > Nocardia > Nocardia sp. NPDC051570. Next base: position 91,787 of record NZ_JBITDI010000012.1, read on the forward strand.
GCTCGGGTGATCGCCGCCGGTTACTCGAATCGGCCGCGACCGCGAATCGGCTGGCCGCGGCGTGCGGCGGGGCGAGCACACCCGCCCTGCGGCAGTCCGCGCAGCCGCTGCCGCTGACCGCACGCGAACGCGAGATCGCGAATCTGGTCGCGGCCGGGCTGAGCAATCGGCAGATCGCCGACCGGCTCACGGTGTCGGTGCGGACCGTCGAGGGACATCTGTACCGGGCCTGCATCAAGCTCGATGTCACCGACCGGGAGGCGCTGGCCGAGCTTATGCGCGGAGAGCCACCGAGCGGCAAACAGCGCGGCTGATATCGATGACGCAGTTCATCGATCTTCGGTGAGCCCGCTCACATCGATTTGCCTTAGATAGTTACCGATTGGTTACCATCCTGGCCGGGCGGTCCGAGCCGGATCGCCGGGGGATCTTTCCGTTCGTGGGGGATCTGCTTTCGCCAATCGAAGTTCCAGGTGGTGTATTCGGCGTGGCCCGTCGGCATCGAGTAATGAATTCCGGCGCGCCGCGGCGCGCCCTCGTCGTCGGCGCGATCCCGCTGGCCCTGGCCGTGGCGTGCTCGAACGGGCCCGAGGGGCCGGTCGCGGTGCGCGGCGGGGCGCCGACCATCGAGAACATCCGGCCCGGCACGACCGTGCCGGACGTTCTCGATGCGACCGCGCCGCCGCCGGGACGTGAACATGTCGCGCCGACGCCGTCGGGTCCGGCGCAGCCCGGCGTCACCGCGATCCCGCGGAATCCGGGTCCGGTGCAGCCCGGCGTGACCACTCCGGTCGCCCCCGCGCCACCCGCACCCGAATACGTTGCGCCGCAGAACTTCCGGTCGGTCCCGACACCCGCGCCCGCGCCGGCGATCAACTGGCAGGATCTGCACGCCCCCACCCCGGTCGCCCCCGTCGCACCGATCGCTCCCCCGCCGCGCACCCTGCGCGTCGGCGCGTTCACCACCGCCGTATCCGACGAGGTGCCCGATACCGTGCTCGGCCCGGTGAATCTCGCCGCCGCCGCGACCGAGGCGGCGATCGCCACCGGCCTGAACTCCGTGGGTATCAACGCCACTCGCTCCGACAAGATCGCGGGCCTGACCGTCGCGGGCGCCGTGGGCGGCGCGGCGCTCGGCGCGGCCGCCGTCGGCATCCCGGCCGCCGCGATCGCAGCCGTGCCCGGCGCGATCATCGGCACCGGCGTCGGTGCGATCACCGGTGGCATCATCGGCGCGGTCGTGGGCGCCCCCGTGAATGCGTCGGTCCCGAGCGGGGCGGGCGGAGCCCTGATCGGTGCGGCCGTCGGCGCGGCCGCGGGCGCCGCCATCGGCGCGGCAGTGGTCGGGATTCCGGCTGCCGTCGCGGGCGGCGTGATCGACGCCGCGGTGGTCCGACGGACATCACGATGGTCGGTCGCGGGGCGACCATGAAAGCCGCTGCGCGGTAGCGGTTCTCGCTGCCGCCCTACCGGCTGCCGCGCGGCACCGAGAGTCCGAGGAGACACAGTCCGGGCGGCGGCCTCGGGTGCCGCCCGGATTCGCGGGGATGGCTCGGGGACTGATCGCCAACTACGATGCACTCGTGCGACGCACGGTCGCCCGTTGGTTCTGCAGGATCCCCGGGGAGGGTGGTGATCTCGACGTGAGGCGTCGAAGTCGAAACGTCATGGCTGGAATTCGCGTCGCCCTGGCCGCGCTGCCCTTCGCGATCGCCGTCGGCTGCGTCGGCCTGGCCCACGCCGAACCGGGCCCCGTCCAACCCGGCGTAACCACCCCCACGCCACCGGATTCGGATGAACCGACCGAATTACGCGCCGCCGCACCCCAATCCCCCACCCCCGCCCCGGCCCCTCGCCCCCGTCCCACCACCCCCGACAAAACCGAAACACCCCCACCCCCGCCACCCCGCAGCGTCCACATCGGCGACTTCGAGGCACCCGTCCCCGACGGCGTCCCCGACGCGGTGGTCCAGGGCCTCCAAAACGCCATCAACCCCACCCCGCCGCCCCCGAAACCCTAAGAACCCCAGCACAACCCAGCCCCGGGACTAGCACATCTCGCTCCTCCCCGAGCGGACCATTCGCGCCTGCCGGGCCACCCTCTCGCCCCCAGGGGCGCCCTCTTTCCTCCTCTTCGGACCGCCCCGCTCTTCCCTGGGCAGCCGCCTCCTCTTGTACCTCGCCCCCAGGGCGAGGATCAGAACAAGGTTGGTTCGCCGAAGCCTGGGGTGCGCTCGATTTCCAGCAGTCGTTGTTTGGTGACCAGGCCACCGGGGGCCGAGAAGCCGTGCAGGGCGTGGTCGGAGGCCAGGACTCGGTGGCAGGGGACGATGAGGGGGATCGGGTTGCGGCCCAGGGTTTGGCCTACCGCTTGGGCGGCGTGGGGGTGGCCGATGCGGGCGGCCACCTGACCGTAGCTGAGGGTGCGGCCGGGGTCGATGGCGCGGGTCACCTGATAGACGGCGCGGTCGAATTCCGGAATGCCCTTGTGGTCCAACGGGATCCAGCGCAGATCGTCGAGCGTTCCGGCGAGGTGGGCGCGGATGTCCTCGATGGCCTCGGCGATCACACCGGTGGGCTCGGCCTCGTGCACCTCGCGCCCGCGATTGCGACGCAGCACGACGGCTCGCGTCGTCTCGGTCGTGGCCTCGGGCAGGAGGAACCGCGCCACACCGGTATCGGTCCAGGCGAGGGCGCAGACGCCGATCGTGGTGTCGAAGAGCGCGGCCGAGACTGCCGGCCGGTCCGGTTCGGGCATACGGCCAGTCTGCACCATGGGACCGACATCTTCGAGAGTGCCAGTCCAGTTTCAGAACTGGACCGCGCAACGCCCGAAGCCCCGGAACCGGCGCGCCGCCGCCGGAGCCCGGCAGATCTCGGCGTCACGACGCGCGCGAATGGCCGCCAACTCCGAAAGCTGCCGCTGCTCTTCGTAATACGACATCGACCAGTCCGCCATCGGCGCATGCGAACGGTATCGCTCCAGGAGTTCCGCGGCCCGCTCGTCGCGCTTCGGTACGAATCGATAGACGACGATGGCGAAGATCACGACTACGACCAGGGCGGCGAAGAAGGTGAGCATGGTTCCATCCTGCGGCCATCTGGACCTGGATTACATATCCACTGGCTCACCACTGGCCTTAACTTAACGTCGATTTCTCCCCGAGAGGTCCAGTTTCGGCCACTGGCCCCATCGGCTCGTGGGCAGCGCCCCAATCGGTGAGCGAATGACGCACGGCCAGGCTCGCGCGGCGAAAGACCCTGCGCTCCCCGGCCGCCGGCAGATAGTCACGGAGGGTCGCCGCGGTCACGGTGATGTACACCCCGACGATCAGCAATGCGAGCATGCGGCCATGGTCTCGTCGCCTGGACTTGAAATCCATATCCAGCAGGGCAATACTGGCCTGCATGGCAATACGTGTGATCAGCGCGGCCACCCTGACCCGGGATCTGGGCCGCTGGCGCCACGACGACGGCGACGAGGGTGCGGCCCGCCGCTCGGCCCGTCCGGCGTATCTGGCTCTGGCAGAAGGCATTCGGCTGCTGATCCACGACGGCCGCGCCCCGCTGGGCGTGGCCCTGCCCAGCGAGCGCGATCTGTCCGCCGTCCTCGGCGTCAGCCGCACCACGGTCACCTCCGCCTACACCCTGCTGCGCGAACACGGATATCTGCTGAGCCGGCAGGGTTCACGCAGCACGGTGGCGCTCCCGGCCAGTGTGAAGCATGACGGAAACAAGCCCACCCGAAGCATTCTCGCGATGATGTCGCCGGGCGAGCTGCCGACGATCGACCTGACCTATGCCGCCATGTCCGCGCCGCCGGAGATGACCGACGCATATTCCTCGGCGCTGCAAGGACTTCCGATCTATCTCGGCACGCACGGCATGGATCCGGTCGGCGTGCTGACACTGCGCGAGGCGGTCGCGCGCCGCTACACCGAGCGCGGCCTGCCCACCGATCCGGACCAGATCCTGATCACCCTCGGCGCCCAGCACGGCCTGCGGCTGCTGCTCAACGTGCTGACCGCACCGGCCGAGCGAGTGCTGATCGACCATCCGACCTATCCCAATGCGATCGAGGCGATTCGAGACGTGGGCGCGCGCCCGGTGCCGGTGCCGCTGCGCCCCGAACACCCCGAGGCGGGCTGGGATCTCGACGGAATCCGCAGCGCCGCAAGGCAAACCGCCGCCAGTACGGCCTATCTCGTGCCCGATTTCAACAATCCGACCGGCCTGCAGATGGATGCCGAGGGCCGCGCCGAACTGGCCGCCATCGCCCGCGAGACCCGGATGACGGTGATCGTCGACGAGTCCATGGTCGATCAGCAGCTCGACGGCGAAAACCCGCCTCCGGCAGCGGCTTTCGGGCGCGGCTCGGAGATCGTGTCGATCGGTTCGGCATCCAAGTCGTTCTGGGGCGGCCTGCGCGTCGGCTGGGTCCGGACCAACCAGACGCTGATCACCAAGCTGCTCGGCAGCCGCTCCAGCATGGATCTGGGCACGCCGGTGATGGATCAGCTGGCCACCGGCTACCTGCTCGAGCACGCCGACACCATCCTGGCTCGCCGCCGCGACCAATTGCGTTCGCGCCGAGCCGCTCTGCTCGACGCGATGGCCGAGGAGCTGCCCGACTGGCGGGCCGTCGAGGGCGCGGGCGGCATGTCCCTGTGGGTCCAGCTACCCGCCCCCGTCTCCACGGCCCTGGCCGCCACCGCCCCCAACCACGGCATCCTCCTCGCGGCGGGCCCCCGCTTCGGCGTCCAGGGCGCCTTCGAACGCTTCCTGCGCCTCCCCTTCACCCACGAGGAATCCGACCTACGCCTGGCCGTGAAGTCGATCGCCGCCGCCTACGCCGCCCTGACCCCCCACGCCGCCGACCCACTGGCCCCACTGACCTGCTACTAACCCCCACAGCCGCACCCTTTCTCGCACTTCGCACCCGCTCCAGGTGCCCGCAAGGGGTGCGAAGCGTCAGAAAGAGTGCGGCTGTGGGGTGCCACCGGGGGCCCGCCGTGGACGAACCTTCGCACCCCTTCTAGCGCTTCGCACCTCTTTCAGGCGCCCAGAGGGGGTGCGGAGGGCGGGAAAGGGTGCGGCTGGGGGAGCTTAGCTCAGGATGTCGTGGCGGACGATGGTTTCGTCTCGGCCGGGGCCTACGCCGATGCAGGAGACGCGGGCGCCGGAGAGTTCCTCGAGGCGGCGGACGTAGGCCTGGGCGTTGGCGGGCAGGTCCTCGAAGGTGCGGGCGCCGGAGATGTCCTCCCACCAGCCGGGCATTTCCTCGTAAATCGGCTTGGCGTGGTGGAATTCGGTCTGGGTAGTGGGCATCTGCTCGACGCGTTCGCCGTCGATCTCGTAGGCGACGCAGATCGGCACCCGGTCCAGGCTGGAGAGCACGTCCAGCTTGGTGAGGAAGTAGTCGGTGATGCCGTTGACGCGAGTGGCGTAGCGGGCGATCACGGCATCGAACCAGCCGGTGCGGCGGGCGCGGCCGGTGGTGACGCCGACCTCGCCGCCGGTCTTGGCGAGGTATTCGCCGGACTGATCGAACAACTCGCTCGGGAACGGGCCCGAGCCGACGCGCGTGGTGTAGGCCTTGAGGATGCCCAGGACGGTGCCGATCTTGTTGGGCCCGATGCCGGATCCGACGGCCGCGCCGCCCGAGGTCGGGTTCGACGACGTCACATAGGGATACGTGCCGTGGTCGACGTCGAGCAGCGTGCCCTGCGAACCCTCCAGCAACACGGTCTCGCCGCGCTCGAGGGCCTGGTTGAGCAGCAGGCGAGTATCGCTGATGCGGTGGGCGAAACCCTCGGCCTTGGTGAGCACCTCGTCGACGACCTGCTGCGGATCCAGTGCGCGGCGGTTGTAGATCTTCACCAGCACCTGGTTCTTGAATTCCAGTGCGGCCTCGACCTTCTGGGTGAGGATCTTCTCGTCCAGCAGATCCGCGACGCGCACGCCCACGCGCGCGACCTTGTCCTGATAGCAGGGGCCGATACCGCGGCCGGTGGTGCCGATCTTCTTGTTGCCCAGGAAGCGTTCGGTGACCTTATCGATGGCCACGTGGTACGGCATGATCAGATGCGCGTCGGCCGACAGCAGCAGCCGCGAGGTATCCACGCCGCGCTCCTCGAGCCCGGCCAGCTCATCGAGCAGCACACCCGGATCCACCACCACACCGTTGCCGATGACATTGGTCACGGCCGGGGTGAGGATGCCGGAGGGGATCAGATGCAGCGCGAAGTTGTCGCCGTTGGGCAGCACCACGGTATGTCCGGCATTGTTGCCCCCCTGGTATCGCACGACCCACTGGACTCGACCGCCCAGCAGATCGGTGGCTTTGCCCTTACCCTCGTCGCCCCATTGGGCGCCGATCAGGACGATTGCCGGCATGTGGAGTCTCCTACGAATCGACGCGCAACACCGTCGTGCTGCAGCTACCTGCCGTTTCCGAGGCGGTGGCCGGGAGCACAGTCTAGTGGATAGGTGAACCAAGGTTCCGCCTCCGCCTCGCCCAACCTCGCAGCGCCCGGCGGGCACCGAGATGGCCCGGCAGAACTCCAACACCCTGGCCCCGGCCGAGCGAAGCGAGGCAGGGGGAATGCGGGCTAAGGTGGCAGCCGGAGGTGGACCGGCCCGGCCCACCCGGTGCAGCGAGGACGATGGAGTTGTCAGGTCCGAGGAGGGTGTACGGCGGTTGAGTACCCATGTTCTCCGCTGCAACGGTGCTCCGGTGCCGATCGCGCTCGCATCACTACCGACCACGCAGACCGCGGCCATCCCCGACACCACGGCCATCGATGAGCTGCTGCCGGTGCTGGCCGCCGACAGCCTGCCGCGATTGATCGTGCTGGGCGAGGATGCCGGTCTCGCCGCGGTCCTGACCCATCTGCTGCGCACCGAACGGCTACACGTCGAGATCGGCTATGTGCCGGTCGATCGCACCTACGGTTCGCGGGCCTATCAGACCGGTACCGGATCGGCCGCGGCCAAGCGCGCGCTCGACGGAAAGCCCACTCCCACACCGCTGATTCGCGACGATACGGGCAAGGTGCTGGTCGGCCGCGCCACGATCACCGGTCGCGACGGGGCGAAGCTGGAGGGCGAGGGATACGTCGACGATATCCGGCTCTTCACGGGAAAGGTTACGGCGCTGCATGTTTCGCCGACCCTCGACGAACCCGGCATACGCGCGGCGGTGCAACGCGGATTGCGCAGGCGGCGCTGGGTCTCCGGGCGCGCGGTGCAGGTGGGCTCGCCCGGCGCGGTGGTGACGCGCGACGGTATCGCCAACGACCGGACGGTGCCGCGGTCGAGTTTCTATCGGCACGACGAGCCCTGGATACTCGTGCGATGAACCGTTCCTTCGGCGCGCGGCGCACGACCGGTGCGGTGCGTCCCAGTCCGGTATTCCTGTTGATCGTCGCGCTCACCGTGGGCGGCGGGGTGCTGGCCTGGACTGCCGAGGACTGGTCGTCGACATGGGCCCGCCTCGGCGTATTCGTGATGGTCGTCGCCGGGTGGATCGTCTCGGTATGCCTGCACGAATTCGGACATGCCTACACCGCGTGGCGGGCCGGCGATCGCGAGGTCGAGCTGCGCGGCTATCTGACGCTGAATCCGTTGAAGTACAGCCATCCGCTGCTGTCGATCGCCCTGCCGATCGTCTTCATCGCACTCGGCGGATTCGCGCTGCCGGGCGGCGCGGTCTATGTGCACACCCATATGTTCTCGCCGCGGATCCAGCGCCTGGTCAGCGCGGCAGGGCCCGCGATCAACGCGGTCTGCGCGGTGGTGTTGCTGGTGATCGTGCGGCTGTTCGGATCGCCGAACAGCCACGCGGCGTTCTGGTTCGGGTTGAGCTTCCTGGCATTTCTGCAGGTGACCGCGACCGTGCTGAATCTGCTGCCGATTCCGGGCACCGACGGATACGGAATTCTGGAACCGTCGCTGAGCTATCAGACGCGACGGTCGCTGGATCAGGTCAAGCCGTTCGGCGTGCTGTTGCTGTTCGCCGTGCTCTGGGGCCTCGAGCCCGCGCGGAACGCCTTCTACTGGCTGGTGAACCTGCTGTTCGAGCTGTCCGGCGTGCCGTCGGTATGGCATGACATCGGCTTCTATCTGGTCAGCTTCTGGTCCCGGTAGGCACCGAACCGTCGGCGGCCCCTTATCCGCCGACGGCCCCCCGAAGGAGGGCCGCCCGACCCTCTTGCACGGGTCGAGCGACCCCGCTCCGCTCGGGCGTGAACGCCGGACCCGGTATCGGCCGTCCACACCACCGGCGGCCGTACGGCGCTCCATCGCCCTCGCGAAGTTTCGACCACACCACCCCTCGTCGGCGCGGTCATGACAAAACCTACGGTCGCGGGGGATCACGAACACGAGTAGTCCGCTACCCGAACTACTTTCCCGCAGCTACTCGTCAGTCCTCGGGGGTGACGTACGGATGCTCCACGGTCGGCGGCAGCAGCGCGATGGCGGACAGCCGCTTGACACCGCACACCTGCATCAGATCCACGACGATCGAACGCAATTGCGCGAAGACGACATGCGCCGACAGCCCCGCGCCTGCTACCAGGTCCTTGGTGGCGCCCTTCGCGACGCGGCGCAGCACCCGGGTTGCCTCGGCGGCGTCGGGCTGTTCGTCCGGATCGGCCAGCATATAGCGGCGCACCATATCGACGGCCTGACCGAGCTCCTCGACCTCCTCGATCATGCGGGGATCGAGAATCTCGTCGTCCCGGACGAGGGTGAGCGCGCGGCGCAGCAGCACCCGGGTGTTGCGCACGGCGTTGTCGAGCGGATCGGCCGCGGCCCGGATCGACTCCAATCGGGGGCGCGAATTCCAATACAGCGGGGAGATGCGGCTGACCTCGCGCCCGCCCTCGAGCGCGCTGCGCAGGCCATCGATCTGTTCCTGGGTGCCGCGCACGGATTCCAGTGCGAGACGGATCTTTTCGGGATCCTGTTCGAGCAGTCCGTCGGCGCAGTCGGTCAGCGCCGTACCCACCACCGCGAGGATATCGGCGGCCTGCTGGCGCGCCCGGCGCACGGGATGCAGCGGGATGACGGCCACCACCAGGATTCCGACGAGACCGCCGACGAGCGCATCGATCATGCGATTGGTGCCGCCACCGCTGTGCGGGGGCATGAGCGTGGCGACCAGCACCGCCGAACTGGCCGACTGCATGGGGATGACCGCGCCGCCGTCGAGGAATACCGCGGTCGCCATCGCGACGGCGACCACCAGCGCGATCTGCCAGGCGCCCGCGCCGACGCGGGAGATGAACAGATCGCCGATGCCGATGCCGACCGCGACGCCGGCCACCAGCTCCACCGAGCGGCGCAGCCGCGCGCCGAACGAGACACCGATCGAGATGATCGCGGCCATCGGCGCGAAGAACGGTTGTGGATGGCCGATGAGCCGATGCGCGACGAACCAGGCCAAGGCCGCGCCGATCGCACACTGCACGATCGGCAGGGCGGACCGGCGCAGCCGCTGCACGCCGTTGTGCAGGCGTTGTCTACCGCTTTCGCGAAATGCTTCGACCGTGATCGATGTCTCGAGTGCCAATTCGGGTGCGGGTCAGTCGAGGCCGAGTTCGGCCGCGGCGCGCGGATCGCAGTCTTCGAGCAGATCGAGGCAGCGGGCGTATTCGTCGTTCTCGCCGACGGCCTGGGCCGCGCGGGCCAGTGCGCCGACCGCGCGCAGGAAGCCGCGGTTGGGCTCATGGCTCCACGGCACCGGGCCGAAGCCCTTCCAGCCGTTGCGGCGGAGCAGGTCCAGGCCCCGGTGGTAGCCGGTGCGGGCGAAGGCGTAGGCGGCGATGGTGTCGTAGGCGATGGCGCCCTCGGGATCGGCGCCGGCCGCCTCGGCACGGGCCAGCGCATCCTCGGCAAGCTGAGCCCAGGCGATGGAGGCTGTGGGATGTGCCGCGGCCACCTGCACGGGATCCTGGTTGTCGAGCAGGGCCTCTTCTGCGTCGGAGTTTTCGGGAAGCAATACCGGCTGCGGTCCGAGCAGATCACCGAAGGAGGTCATGGGCTCATTGTGCACCGCTGTCAGGAATGCTCGTTAGGCTGACCTCCTGAGTGCACTTGTTGACGTTGAGCGAGGGGTAGCGCGTGTCCGACCCGAAAGACCAGAAGCCCGACCGGCAACCGTCTTCCGCCGGCGCCGAACAACGCCCCGCCACACCTCCGGCGCCCTCGGACGGCACTCCCGACGGCGATAAGACACAACACATCGCCGGTGATCAGGGCGCGACCGAACGCATCACGCGCGATCCCGCCCCCGGTTCGTCCGCCGCACAGACCCCGCCCGCCCGTCCCGCCGCATCCACGCCAGGCACTCACCCTCCCGTCGCCCCCTCGCCCGCACCGCCGCGCCCCGCCGCCCGCCGCGGCCCGACGGGCACGCCGCCGGGCGCCCCGCAGAATCAGGGCGATCGCCCCGCGAGTCCCCCGGGCGGACAACCGAACCAGGCGCGGGGCAATCAACCGCCGAGACCGAGCGGTCAGCAGCCCTCCGCCGCCCCGCCGAATCCGGCCGCCGGGCGCGTTCCCCCGGCCTTCGGCCAGATCCGTCCGGGCGGCACGCCGCCCGGCACCGGCCGCCCGGGATCGGCCAAGGCCCCCGGCGGCCCCATCAGACTCCCGCCGCGCGGCCCCGGCAATCCCCCGGCGGCCCAGGCCGATCCGTCGAAGGATCGGCCCGCACCGGCCGACGCACCGCGTCCGGGCCAAGCGAGCACGCCCGGCGGCCCGGTCGAACTCCCACCCCGGGGCCCGGCGGCCCCGGCCAATCCGACCGCGGACCAGTCGAATCCGACCGCATCCGGCAAATCAGACAAAACCCCCGGTACGAGCGATCCGGCCACACCCGCCGCGAATCGACCACGCCCCGCACAACCCAATCCCCCGCTCCCGACCCGCGGCACCGGCGGATCCACGACCGGTAAGAGCGACAACCCACCGCTCCCGACTCGCGGCGCACCCGCAACGGCCAAGGCCGACACCGGCTCGAGCACAACCAAACCCACCGAACCCGCAGCCGGGCAGCCCCGCCCCGGCCAACCGAACCCACCGCTGCCGACCCGTGGCGCCCCGGCAACCGCCAAGAGCGACACCGGCTCCACGGACAAGGCACGCCCCGCACAACCCAACCCGCCGCTCCCGACTCGCGGCACCCCGGCAACCGCCAAGAGCGACACCGGCTCCGGCGCGGCCAAACCCACCGAACCGTCGACCGGCCAGCCGAACCCGCCGCTGCCGACCCGCGGCACCGGCGGATCCACGACCGGTAAGAGCGCCGGCGGCACCACGGATCAGGCAGGGGCCGCGAAATCCAATCCGCCGCTCCCGACCCGTGGCGCACCCGCGACGGCCAAGGGTGATGCCGGCTCCGGCGGCGGATCGGCGGCGGGAGCTGCCGATCCCAAGCCGGACGACTCGGCGAAGCCGGGTGCCGGGCGGCTCGGTAAGGGTGCGCTCGCGGCATTCCGCCCGGCCGGTGCGGGCCGCACGGGGGCGGATCCGGCGAAGGAGTCGGCCGAGCGGAAGGGGCCGGATGATGCGGCGGCTCCGACGGTGCAGTTCGGTGCCGCCAAGGCGGACAAGTCCACCGAATCCGCTGCGGCGCCGCAGGACAAGCCCGAGAAGATCGCTGCTCCCGTGGCCGATGCCGACCAGACCAAGCAGGCGCGTCCACAGGACACCCCGGATAAGGCTGCGGCACAGGGCGATTCGACACAGCAGGCAAAGCCCGCCGCCACCCCCCAGCCCGGCGACGACGCGAAAACCGTTGCGCTTCCGATGATTACCAATCCGTCCGATGCCGCCACAACCATCCTGCCGATCCAGCAGCCGGGCGGGCGCGGCACCGGGGGGCCCGGGCAGCAGGGCACCGATCGGGTGGCACCCGGTGCGGGTCCGCTGTCCAAGCCGCGTGGTACGCCGCGGCCGGTGGCGGGACCGAGGAACAACGTCGGCCCGCAGGGCCCGATCGGCCCCATGCAGGCGCCGCCGCGGCCGGGCGCGGCGGCATCGCCCGCCGATGTGAAACTCACGATCCCGGATCAGCAGATCTCGCGCACCCCGCCGCCCCCGCGCACGGTCACGCCGCGACCCATGGCGCAGCCCACCCGGGTACCGCCCATGCCGCCGCAGCAACAGGCCCCCGCCACGGGCGGACGCGGCAACAAACGCTGGCTGATCGCGGCGGGCGGCGTCATCGTGGTGATCATCGCGGTGATCGCCACGGTGTTCGGACTGAAGAGCGCCAAGGACAATTCACCGCAGGCGCAGGTCCGCAATGCCATCGGCGCCTACACCGACGCGCTGGCCGACGGCAGCCTGCCGAAGCTGCGCGATATCACCTGCGGTGCGCTGCACGACTTCTATCAGAACATCGCCCCGGATCAGTACGCCGGCGTGCACAAGCTCGCGGTGGATCAGAAGAAGATCCCGAAGATCGCCTCCTTCGACACGGTCACTGTCACCGATAACAAGGCGACCGCCCAGGCCAGCGTGTACACCGACGCCGATCCGACCCGCGCGACCCTGCGCACCTTCGCCCTGCAGCACAGCCCCGACGGATGGAAGGTATGCATCCCTCTGGACGCCGCTAGCTGATGTGACATTCATCGCGGCGGTGTCACGCTCCCGGCCCCGCACGCGATGAACATCACAGACGGCTGGTCATCGGTCCGGCACCGTCGGTAGCATGTCCCGGACTCGCGGGCAAAATCTTCCGTTCGGAACTATAGAAGCTGGCCCGCACAGAGAGATTTACGCAGTAAGAGTTGAGGGAGCAAGGGATATGCCGGAGCTGGCACCCGATGCGCCGGCATCCACGGAAGTCGCCGGCCGGCATTACCGGGTCCGTGACCACTACGAGGTCGGACGAGAGAAGGTCCGCGAATTCGCGCGGGCGGTTCAGAACAATCACCCCGCGCACCGCTACGAGGCGGACGCCGGCAAGCTCGGCTGCGACGGGATCATCGCGCCCCCGACCTTCACGTCGGTGATCGGCGGCCTCACCACACAGGCGCTGCTGGACAACGTCCTCACCGATTACGACCTGTCGCAGGTGCTGCAGACCGATCAGGTCTTCGAGATCCACCGCCCGATCCAGGCCGGGGCCCGGCTGCGCACCGAGGCGGAGATCGCGTCGATCCGGCATCTGCGCGGCAACGACTTCGTCACCGTCAAGACCACTGTCGTCGACGAGAACGAGGTGGTGGTGCAGGTCGCGGCGACGACGATCGTCGCGCGGCTGGGCGAGGAGATCGATCCCGAGATCGTGCGCCTGGTCGAGGGTCTGGTCATGCATCGCCCCGACGCCAGCCGCAATCGGGAGGTGCTGATCCCGATCGGCACCGGGCAGGCCACCGCCGCACCGGAACTGGCCGAATCCCGCCGCGATTGGGAGGTGCATACGATCCCCACCTTCGACAGCCTGTCGGTGGGCGATCAGCTGCCGATCGCGACCCGCCAGGTGACCCGCGGGGATCTGGTGAACTACGCGGGCGTCTCGGGCGATGCGAATCCGATCCACTTCAGCGATCATGCGGCCGAACTCGCCGGCCTGCCGACGGTCGTCGCGCACGGCATGCTGACCATGGGCCTGGGTGCGGACTACCTGTCCACCTGGCTGGGCGATCCGACCGCCATCGAGACCTACAGCGTGCGCTTCTCCGGTTTCGTCCCGGTCGAGACGACGACCCCGGCGGAGATCGAATTCACCGGCCGGATCAAGGCTCTCGATCCCGAGCGCCGCACCGCGACCGTCCTGCTGGGCGGCACCTCGGTCGGTAAGAAGCTGTTCGGCCGGGCCATCGCGCAGGTGCGACTGAGCTAATCGTCCAGGCGGGCGTGCATCAGATAGACGTTGTAGTCGGTCCAGGTGCTGATCGTGAAGTAGAGATCCGAGCCGGTCGACCACGGGTGGATGAAACCGCCGTACAACTCCGGATACTGCGTGGCCGAGACCAGCTGCGTCGATTCGGACCAGGCACCCTGCGGCGAATCCGACTCGCGCACAACGATGGCCGCCTTCGCGGTGTCGAGATAGCTCATCTGCCAGACGTGGCGGGCGGCGTCGTAGCGCACCGACAGCTCACCCGCGGGACCGTCGACGATCGGGCTGGCCGAGGCCGCGCCGCCGACCGGGGTCCAGGAACCGTCGTGCCAGTACTGGTAGGCCGAGGGATTGAGCACCCCGTCCCTGGGCACCCGGGCCAGGCCGACCGATCCCAGCCGGGTATTGGGCGTGCCGAACATGTATACGTAATCGCCCTGCGGAACCATCGCGCCCACCTGGAAGTTGGAGACGCCGAAGATGTTGTCCCAGCGCGCGTACGGATCCTTGGTCCAGGTCTGGCCGTGATCGTCGGAATAGGCGATGCCGCCGTAGTTGGTATAGAACGTGCCCGGCATGCTGTTCCAGGTGCGAATCGACATATAGCTCAGAAACTGTCGGTCGCCGAGCGCGAAACCGGAGGTCGGGATGGTCGTGATCTCGACGTTGTCCATCTTGCGACTGGGCAGCACCTCGGCGGCGTGACACCGGTCGTCGGTCACCATCCGGTCGAAGACGATCCCGTTGGTCAGATCGTGATTACTGCTGAACGCCAGCAGATTACTGCGCCAGTCCCCGCCCATACCGCCCGGCGGATGGAAGCCGGCGCCCACGGTATCGCCGAAGGCCATGGCGATCTCGCCGGGCGCGCTCTCCCACATGATGCCGAGATCGGTGCCGTGCACCTGCCACCGCTTATCGGTCCGATTGACCGAATCCGCGCCGGTGACCTTGGCGACCTCGCGGATCTCATGCGCCCGCGGCGCGGGCCGCGCGGCCACCCGGGCGGCCGTTTCTGTCGGCGGATCCACGCGGACCGGCGGCGGTGAGATGGGTTCGGGCGAGGGCCCGGCGGGCAGGGCGAAGAAGAACGGCTTGGGATTCAGCAGTATCTCGGGCATCCCCATCCGAGTGAGCAGACTGGGCGGCGGTTCCGGTGTATCGGTGAGATCGGGGCACGGATTGGTGCACGGATTCGCCGGTAGCTCCATCGGGACGCGCACCGGCGCCATGGTCGGGGGCGGCCCGGAATCGACGGTGAACACCGGATAGGGCACCGGCACCTCGAGCGTCTTGGGCACCAGCGGCAGATGGACGGGCGCGGGATCGGTCGCACAGGGACCGATGCCCGCGAGCGTTGCGACGGAACCCTTTTCGGCGGCGGCGGTCGGATGCTGCGCACCCACCAGCGCCCCGGCTCCGACAACGACCGCCCCGACGGCGGCCAACAGCCGCATGGCCATACCCAACCCTTCGACATCGATCCACCGCGCGTGGCGCTTGTCATTCGCGCCCCGACCATACCGGGATGAACCCGACAACCAGCGACATTCCACGCCGACGAAACCTGTGAGTGCTCACAGCAACACCATCTTCAGTTCACAGCTGAGCCTTCTACAGTGAGTTGAACCATTCCTCCAGTGAGATGAACCATTCTCGAACGGGGTTGTCGCCGTGAAATTCTCGATCAATCGCCGAACCGCCGCGCCCATTCTGGCCGCCGGACTGCTCATCGCGGGTATCGTTTCCGCACCGCTGGCCGTCGCCGACGACAGCACGCCCAGCGCGGGCGGCTCGAATTGGACCACCGATAGCCAGGGCGACTGGCAGCACACTCGGCACCACGAAAAGGACACGGCCGAGACGTATTACACCAACTGCACGGATGTCATCGCGGCGGGCAAGGCCCCGCTGTACGCCGGGCAACCCGGCTACTCCTTACAGCTGGATCCGAACGGGACGGGCGTGGCCTGCGCCCCCTGGGAGAACTAGCCCTCGGCCTCGAAGCGCGGCACGCGGCTGACCTTCGGATCGTCCAGGATCGGATCGTTATCGATCATGCGGCCGATCGTCAAGCCGCCCTGGGGAATCGCGCGGAGGTAGGACACGAGAGTGCGGCCGGTGCTCGCACCGGCCGCACTCTCGCCTCGTCGCCTACTTGGCGCTGACGGACTTGCCGGAGGACTTCAGGTCGTTGCACGCCTCGAGCACGCGCGCGGACATCCCGGCCTCGGCCTTCTTCAGATAGCTGCGCGGGTCGTAGAACTTCTTGTTGCCGACCTCGCCGTCGATCTTCAGCACGCCGTCGTAGTTGGCGAACATATGCGCGGCGATCGGCCGGGTGAAGGCGTACTGGGTGTCGGTGTCGACGTTCATCTTCACCACGCCGTAGCGCAGCGAATCCTCGATCTCGGACTTCAGCGAGCCCGAACCGCCGTGGAAGACGAAGTCGAACGGCTGCGCGCCCTCGCCCAGGCCGAGTTTGGCGGCGGCCACGCGCTGGCCCTCGGCCAGCACCTCCGGACGCAGCTTCACATTGCCCGGCTTGTACACACCGTGCACATTGCCGAAGGTCGCGGCGAGCAGATACTTGCCGTTCTCCCCCGAGCCGAGCGCGTCGATGGTCTTCTCGAAATCCTCGGCGGAGGTGTAGAGCTTCTCGTTGATGGCGTTCTCGACGCCGTCCTCCTCGCCGCCGACGACGCCGATCTCGACCTCGAGAATGATGTTCGCCGAGGAGGTCTGCTTCAGCAGTTCCTTGGCGATCTCCAGGTTCTCGTCGATCGGCACGGCCGAACCGTCCCACATATGCGACTGGAACAGCGGATTGCGCCCCGCCTTGACCCGCTCCTGCGAGATGGCAAGCAGCGGACGCACGAAGGTGTCCAGCTTGTCCTTGGGGCAGTGGTCGGTGTGCAGCGCGATGGTGACGTCGTAGCGGGCGGCCACCACATGCGCGAATTCCGCCAGGGCGACCGCGCCCACGACCATATCCTTCACACCCTGGCCGGAGCCGAATTCGGCTCCGCCGGTGGAGAACTGGATGATGCCGTCACTACCGGCCTCGGCGAATCCGCGGATCGCCGCATTGATCGTCTCCGAGGACGTGCAGTTGATCGCGGGGAAGGCGAAGGAGTTCTCTTTGGCCCGACCGAGCATCTCGGCGTAGACCTCCGGAGTCGCGATGGGCACAGTGGTGACCTCCGTGTGTGCGGCTGTGGACAGTTCTGTCAGGTCATACCCTAATTTCCGGGGCCATACAGACGAAAGCCGCCCTTGTCATACCCCCTGGAGAAGCTGTGAGGTTGTCGTGACGTTGGGTGCGATAGCCGGGTCACCGGTACTGTGGTGGCCGTGACCATGCTGGCCATATCCGACGTTCTCGCAGACGGCTTCTCCATCAAACATCTGATGGACCCGGTGTATCTGCTTACCCAGACTTCACTGTCGAACGCCGTGCTTCCGGCCATTCTGGGCATCGTCTTCATCGAGACTGGGCTGCTGTTCCCGATCCTGCCGGGCGATTCGCTGCTGTTCACCGGCGGCATGCTCGCCGCGCAGACCCCGCATCCGGCCTCGATCGGCGTACTGGTCCCGGCCGTCGCCCTCACCGCCGTCGCGGGTGATCAATGCGCCTACTGGATCGGCAGGGCCATCGGTCCCGCGCTGTTCCACAAACAGGACGGGCGCTTCTTCAAGCAGCGCTATGTCACCGAGACGCACGCGTTCTTCGAGAAGTACGGGCCGAAGACCATCGTCCTGGGCCGGTTCGTCCCGATCGTGCGCACCTTCATGCCGGTGCTGGCGGGCGTGTCGAAGATGGATTACCGCAAGTTCCTGATGTTCGACATCGTCGGCGGTGTCCTGTGGGGCGGCGGCGTGACGGTGCTCGGCTACTTCCTCGGCAATGTCGGCGTCGTCCGCGACCACATCGAGGCGATCTTCCTGTTCATCGTCTTCCTGTCGATCCTGCCCGGCATCATCTCGATCGCGAAGAAGCTCCGCAATCACGAACCGGTCCTGGACATCGACGAAACTCCCGTCCCGACGAACGAACCCACGCGCTGACACCTTGCTCACCATGCCGCTACCCCTCGCACTGGGCGGACTCGATTCGCTGCAGTCCGCTGGGCCGGCACTCGTTTGGACCGTCGTTCTCGTCTTCGTGTTCCTCGAGTGCGCACTGATCATCGGCCTGTTCCTACCCGGCGATTCGATGTTGCTCACCGCAGGCATCGTGCTTGCCTCCCATGAGACCGGCCATGCGCAGGTCTGGGGGCTCGCGGTCGCCACCATGATCGCCGCGATCGCGGGTAACCAGGTCGGATACGTGGTCGGGCATCGCACCGGCCACACCCTGGTGGCCCGCAAGAACGGGCGATATATCAACACCCGCAACCTGAATCGGGTGACCGCGCTGCTGCAGCGGCACGGCTTCCTGGCCGTGCTGGTGGCCCGCTGGATTCCGTGGGTGCGCACGCTGTGCCCGCTGGTCGCGGGCGCCGCCCGGATGGATCACCGCCGGTACACCCTGGCCAGTTCGATCGGCGCGGTGATCTGGGCGCCGGTGCTGCTGTTGATCGGCTTCTACGCCGGGGGCTTCCTCGATCGGGTGTCCTGGTTGCTGCCCTCGGTGATCGGCACACTGGTGGTCGGCTTGATCGCGGGGACCGTACTGGGCATTCGCCAGTACCGCATCGAAATGGCCCGTCCCGCAGAGGATTTCGACCTGGACATCACCCAGCCGATTCCAGCGGTTCCGGCCGAGAGCGTGCCGGAACCCCATAGGTAGGCGTGCTGGAACCCCATAGGTAGGCGTGCCGGGCCCCCGAGGTAGGCGCCGCCGGAACCGCGGCGGTAGCGCCTCAGAATCCGGCGGCCGTCACCAGATGGGCGGCCTCCATCAACATCCATCCCGAGAGCTGAACGGACATATCGCGTTCGGGTGTGCGGGAGGCGGTCACCGAACCACCCGCGGTGAAGGACCCCGCGCCCGATCTGCCGGTGGGCAGGCGGGCGGGCCGGGCCCAGTCGTGGCCGAACAGCGGTTCGCCCTCGACCTGGAGACGATGGTCCCAGGCGGCGGTGGCAGAGGCCTTGACGATGCCCGCGGCATGCCGCCTGGCCGTGACCTGATCGGCCTCCGCACCCGGCAGCATCAGCGCGACCAGCGCAAGATAGCGGACCAGGATGCCGTTGAACAGGCCACCGTCCCCGCCCCCGCCGCCGGTGACGATGCCGCGTTCGGTCATGCGGTCCTCGACCGCGTGCAACAGTCGCCGCACCCGTTCGATATGTCCGAAATCGCCGGTATGCACGGCCAATTCGGTCTCCAGGCCCAGCACCACGCCCTGGCAGTAGCTGAACACCGGCCGCTCGATCTCGCCCCCGGGCAGATGGATGCCGTCGAGGATCAGGCCGGATTCCGGATCGCGCAGCGTCTTGTCCAGCCAGTCGGCGAGGTCGGCGGCGCGATCGTGATGTCCGAAGCGGGCCAGCGCGATCGCGGCCGGGCCGTTGGCGGGCGCGTTGTAGTAGTCGGAGGCCTTACGCCACGGCAGCGCACCGATCTGCGCATTCCAGCCGGTGACCAGTTCCCGCTCCAGCGCGATGAGTCCGCCGCGCACCTCGGTGATGCCCTGGGTGCGCTCGGCCCGTTCCAGTGACAGCGCGAGCCAGGCCATATCGTCGTAGTAGTTGTTGGTCCAACCGGTGATGTTGCGCAACCGATGCGACCGCGCCAGCGCGGCGATGCGGCGCTTACGCGCCGGCGTGGGGGCGCGGGTGGCGGCGTCGATCGCGCATTCGATCAGATGGGCCTGCCACCAGTAATGCCAGGAGGCGAAGCCGCGTTCGCGCCGGGTCGCGGGCCAGCCCACCACGCCGAGTTCGGTGCCGGGCGTCGCCCAGAGGCGGCGCAGATGCCGGGACACGATCGCGGATTCGGCCAGATCGGCCCGCTGACCCCACACCTCGGCGGTGGGTTCGGCGGCGTGATGACTCCGCGAAATCATGGGTCAATGGTGCCAGTCCGTATGCCGGTTCGCGCTCGGTTTGTTATCCGGATGTGTCGGGACCGCGATCCGGGGCCGCATGCCGCAGACGGGCGGCGAGGATGCGGGCGCGCTCACGGAAGGCGACGGGCCGCTCGATGACGAAGTCGGCGTCGAGGAACAGCAGGTTGAGTATCAGCCACTCGAAGGAATCCACCCAGGTGGTGACCGAACAGCGGCCCGGGTCGAGCGGTTCGACGACGCATTCCTGGAACTTCAGGGCGTCGACCACGGCCTCGGCCGGGGCGTCCACCACGACGACCGCCCGATGCCTCGGGGCGGTCTGCTCGGAGTGCAGATAGGCCGCGGCGGATTCCGCGGGCAGCGGGCGCGGCACGAAAGTCGTTCCGGAGATCGACAGTTCGCCGATCCGATCGATCCGGAAGGTGCGCCAATCATCGCGATCGCGATCGAAGGCCAGCAGGTACCAGCGCAGATGGCGGTAAACCTGACGGTACGGCTCGACGCGCCGGCGGGCGGTCTCGCCGCCGCGCGAGGTGTAGGCGAAGCTCACGTATTCGTGGCGCGCCGCGGCGGCCGCGAGCCGGGCCAGCACCTCGGCATCGATCGGCGGTGCCGACGGCGCCTCGGTCTCCAGGGTGGTGCGCAGCGCGATCGCCCTGGCGCGCAGGCGTTTCGGCAGCAGCTGATCGATCTTGCCGAAGGCGCGGTCGGCCGCCCCGCCGATGCCCGAGGTCTCGGTGGCGGCGAGCATGCCCAGCGCGACGACCGTCGCGATCGCCTCATCGTCGTCGAAGACCATGGGCGGCAGCGTGGGCCCCGCGGACAGCCGATAGAAGCCGCCCGGGCCGGGCTGGGTGCTGACCGGATAGCCGTAGTCCCGCAGGCGTTCGATATCGCGGCGCACGGTCCGCGGGCTGGTGCCCAGCCGTTCCGCCAGCTCGGTGCCGCCGAACCGCCGCCCGGTCTGCAGATGAGCCAGGAGTTCGAGCATGCGGCGGGTGGCATCCGACATATAGCCATTCTCCCCGAGATGCGGTCAGAATCCGACCGCATCTCCGCTTAGCGTGGAAGGTATGAATCCGATGGCGAGGCAGGACATCCGCATCCGAGGAGCACGAACGAATAACCTGCGCGACGTCGATATCGACGTGCCGCGCCGGCAGTTGGTGGTCTTCGCTGGGGTGTCGGGCTCGGGGAAGTCGTCGCTGGTCTTCGATACGATCGCCGCCGAGGCCGGATATCAGGTCAACGAGAACTATCCGCCGTTCATCCGGAATCGGCTACCGCGCTGGGAGCGCCCCGACGTGGATCTGATCGAGGGCCTGTCGCCCGTGGTGGTGATCGATCAGAAGCGCCTGGGCGGCAATGCCCGATCGACCCTGGGGACCATCACCGATGCGTACACCTATCTGCGGCTGCTGTTCTCGCGGATCAGCGAACCGCATATCGGCGAATCGACCCACTTCTCGTTCAACGATCCCGCGGGCATGTGCCCGACCTGCACCGGCCTCGGCGAAACCCTGACCCCGGATGTGAGCAAGCTGGTCGATGAGAACCTCTCGCTGGCCGAGGGCGCGATCCTCATGCCCGGCTTCAGCGAGGGGAAGTACTGGCTGCGGCGCTATCTCGGCTATGCGCAGTTCGACGGCGACAAGCCGCTGCGGCAATGGGACCGGGCCGACCGCGAGGCGCTGCTGTTCGGCGGTGCGGCGGCCGAGCACCTCGGCCTGCCCAAGGACTACGAGAGCATCGTCGAACTGTTCGAGCGCATCTTCCTGCATACCTCCGACAATCTGTCCGACCGCAAACAGGCCGTCCTGGACCGCTTCACCCATTCCCAGCCCTGCCCGGACTGCCACGGCGACCGGCTCGAACCGGCGGCCCGCGCGGCACGGGTGCTGGACCGCACGATCGGCGAGATGACCCGCATGGAGGTCGAGGAGCTGGCCGAACTCGTTCTGGGCGTCCGCAATCCGGAGGTCGCCCCGGTGGTGTCGGCGCTGCACGACAAGCTCGCCGCGATGACCGCGATCGGACTGGGCTACCTGTCGCTGGCCCGCCCGACCACCACCCTGTCCGGCGGCGAATCGCAGCGGATCAAGACCGTGCGGCACCTGGGCAGCAGCCTGATCGAGATGCTCTACATCTTCGACGAGCCGACCGTCGGCCTGCATCCACACGATGTACGTGCCACGACCGGACTGCTGAAATCCCTGCGGGACAAGGGCAATACCGTACTCGTGGTCGAACACGATCCGGATGTGATGCGGGTGGCCGACCATATCGTGGAGGTCGGCCCGGGCGCCGGAGCGGCGGGCGGGCGGGTGATCTTCGAGGGCGAATTCGCCGGTCTCGAGGCGGCCGACACCCCGACCGGACATGCGCTGCGCTCCCGCCGCACCCCGCGCTCGGCACACCGCGTCCCCACCGGAAAGGTGCGCATCGAGAACGCCACCCGCAACAATCTGCGCGATGTGAGCGTCGACATCCCGACCGGCGTGCTGACCGTGCTGACCGGCGTCGCCGGCTCGGGCAAGTCGAGCCTGGCCGCCGAGCTGGTGGCGCAGCATCCGGCGACGATCGTCGATCAGCGCCCGGTCACCACCAATCGGCGCTCCACCCCGCTCACCTACTCCGGCATCGCCCCGGCCATTCGAAAGCTGTTCGCGCGCACCAACCATGTCAGCGCGCAGCTGTTCAGCGCCAACTCGGCGGGCGCCTGCCCGGTCTGCAAGGGCCTCGGCGTTATCTTCACCGACCTCGCCTTCATGGACGGTCAGGAGACGGTGTGCGAGACGTGTGGCGGCCGCCGCTTCATCCCCGAGGTGCTCGCCTACACCGTCGACGGCCTGAGCATCGCCGACGTCGACGATCTCACCGTGGCCGATGCCGTGCGCCGCCTGTCCGATCCGGCCATCGCCCGCGGCCTGCGGCACCTCGAGGAGGTCGGCCTCGGATATCTGCGCCTGGGCCAATCGCTGACCACGCTGTCCGGCGGCGAATGTCAACGCCTGAAGATCGCCAAGGAACTGGCCCGCCCCGAGCGGCACGACCTCTACGTCCTGGACGAGCCCACCACGGGCCTGCACCTGTCCGATATCGACACACTGCTCGGCGTTCTGGACCGGCTCATCGATCAGGGCAACACCCTGGTCGTCATCGAGCACAACCTCGACGTCATCCGCGCCGCGGATCATGTGATCGATCTCGGCCCCGGGGCGGGCCGCCGGGGTGGCGCCATCGTGTACGAGGGCACACCGGAAGACCTTGCCCGGCAGGAGGATTCGCTGACCGGGGCCGCGCTGCGCAGGGACTGACCGCTACCAGGCCGTGGTCAGATCCGCATGTTGCCGTATCCAGGCATGCATCGCGATTCCGGCCGCCACGCCCGCGTTGATGCTGCGCGTCGAGCCGAACTGGGCGATCGACACGGTCATGACCGCGGCCCGTTTCGCATCGTCGGTGACGCCCGGACCCTCCTGCCCGAACAGCAGCAGACAGTTGCGGGGCAGCCGGGCGGTCTCCAGCGGGATCGAGCCGGGCACGTTGTCGACCGCGACCACCAGCAGATCCTCGCGTTCGGCGAATTCGAGCAGATCGGCGACCTCCGCATGGTGCACGATGTGCTGATAGCGGTCGGTGACCATGGCGCCCCGGCGATTCCAGCGGCGGCGGCCGACGATGTGGACCGCGGCCGCGGCGAACGCGTTGGCCGTGCGCACGACCGTGCCGATATTGGCGTCGTGTCCGAAGTTCTCGATGGCGACGTGGAAGGTGTGGCGGCGGCGATCGATATCCTCGACGATCGCGTCGCGCCGCCAATACCGGTAGGCGTCGACCACATTGCGCCGATCGCCGTGCGCGACCAGTTCCGGATCCAGCCGCGGATCCTCCGGCGGCGGCGCGCCGAACTCGTCGAGCCACGGCCCTACTCCGTGCGGATGTTCACCCCATTCGGTGGGGCCGGGCAGCTGGTGATCCTCGGGCACGGCTGTGCTCATGACGGCCGGGGCTGGGGATGACTCACGGGCGTCATCGTAGCGGCGGGCTAGGCTCGTGCCCGGGGTGTGGCTACCTCTACCACCGATTCGGTGGGCTGCTCACTCGATCGCGGCCCCCGCCCAGACCAGCATGGAAGCTATGACCGAGACGTATACCGAGCCGATCGTCGCGCCGACACCGGCCGAGGGGTCGACCGCGGGGCGGGTGACGCGCGCCGTATTGCTCGCCCCGCTGCGCGCGCGGACCTGGAAGGAGTTCATCTTCCTGGTGCTCGCCGCGCCGCTCGGTTTCGTGGCCATGGGTTATGTGGTCCTCGGATACGGCGGTGCGAGCCTCGCGTCGATATTCCTGTTCGGACTGCCGGTGCTGGCGGGTGTGCTGCTGTCCGGACGGATCTGGGGCATCCTCTATCGAGGTCTGGCCCGATTCCTGCTGGACGCCCCGATTCCGGCGCCGCCGCCGTTCGCGCCGAAGCCCGGCCTCGTCGCCTGGCTGCGCGGCGCGTTCACCGACCTCACCGCCTGGCGGGCGCTGGCGTTCCTGGTCTGCGAGGTCGCGCTCGGACTGTTCGGCGGCTACTTCGTTCTCATCGGCATCGCGATCACCGGATTCGTCGCCCTCTCGGTGATCCCGTGGGCGCTGTTCCATCCGACGAACGTGGATCCCCAAGGGCAGATACATTATTCGCTCGCCCAGTTCGGCGACTACTACATCGACACGTGGCCGAAGGCGCTGGGCTTCTCGGCGATCGGACTGCTGGCCTGCTGGTTCGTGCTGCCCTGGGTGATTCGCGGCGTGTGCTGGGCGCATCGGCAACTGGCGCTGGCACTGCTCAGCCCGACCGGCAACGATCGCCGCATGGCCGAACTGCAGGAGAGCCGCCGGGTCGCCGTCGAGGATTCCGCCCTCACCCTGCGCCGACTCGAGCGCGATCTGCACGACGGCACCCAGGCCCGGCTGGTGACGATCGCCATGACCCTGGGCCGCGCCGAGGAACGCATCGCCGACGGCACCGACGCCACCGCGCTGATCGCCGACGCCCGGGCCAGCTCCAAGGAGGCCCTCACCGAACTGCGCGAACTCGTGCGCGGAATCCATCCGCCCGCACTGGAACTCGGCCTGGAACCGGCGCTCGAGACGCTCGCCGCGCGCTGCGCCGTGCCGGTCGAGCTGCGGGTGTATCTGCCGCAGCGCCCGACGCCCGCGATCGAGGCCATCGCCTACTTCTCCGTCGCCGAACTGCTCACCAATGTCGTCAAACACTCCGGAGCCGACCGGGCATGGGTCACGGTGCTGCCCGCCGGTGCGGGCGCCATGACGGTCGGCGTGCGCGACAACGGCCGCGGCGGCGTGCTGCAACCGGCCGTGCCGCACGGGGAAGCCGTTGCGGCGGGCGGCCTTTCGGGTTTGGCCGCGCGGGCTCGGGCGGTCGACGGCGGCCTGCTCGTGGACAGTCCGGTGGGCGGTCCGACCTTCATCACCATGACACTGCCGATTGCGGGACCACAATGAACGCACCGAATCCTGCCCTGCGCATCGTGATCGCCGAGGACAGCGCGATCCTGCGCGACGGCCTGGCCGGACTGCTCACCGATCGAGGACATCAGGTGGTCGAGATGGTCGGGGACGCAACACGTTTGAGTGAGGTCATCGCCGAACATCGACCGGATGTGGCGGTGGTCGACGTGCGGATGCCGCCGTCGTTCACCGACGAGGGCCTGCTGGCCGCGATCGAACTGCGCCGGAAGTTCCCCGACACCGGGGTGCTGGTGTTCTCGCAGTGGGTCGAAACCCGGTATGCCACCGAACTTCTCGCGGGCGGCGCGAGCGGGGTCGGCTATCTGCTCAAGGATCGAGTGGCCGACGTCCGGGAGTTCGTCGACGCCCTGCACCGGGTCGCGACCGGCGGCACGGCGCTGGATCCGGAGGTGGTGAGCCAGCTGATGGGCGCGGCACGACAGCAGGATTCACTGACCCGGCTGACCCCGCGCGAACGCGAGGTGCTCGAGCTCATGGCCCAGGGGCTGTCCAACGGCGCGATCGCCCGGGGCATGACCGTCACCGAACGCGCGGTGGAGAAGCATATCGGCAACATCTTCATGAAACTGGAACTGCCGCCCTCGGATACGCATCACCGCAGAGTGCTCGCGGTACTGCGGCTCAAGTCGTAACCATATCCCGCCCCCACGCCCTATCCTGGAATTCCGGAAGCGGCGGCGGAGGCGGTCATGGACCACACGCGCATTCTTCGCACCGTACTCGGCGTGACCGCCGGGTACCTGATCCTTCTCGGGCTCTGGCTGGGGTGGATCGTGCGCCACACGCCGCCCGGCTCGCTGCCGTATCAGCTGGTGGCGCTGGTGGGGATGTTCGGCTCCTGCGTCGGATTCGGGATGGTGCTGGCCCAGCGCCCCTCGCGCGCCGATCGCCGGTTGCTGCGCCACGGCCTGGAGGGCTGGGCCAGGATCGAGGCGGTGCATCCGCTCGAGCCGACCGACCACCACACCGAATTGACCGAACTGGATCTGCAACTGACCGTCCCCGGCTCGGAACCCTACCGCGGCACCATCGTCTTCGATGTGGCGCCGATCGATCAGCCGAGAATGGTTGTGGGCGAGACCATTTCGATCCGCGTCGATCCGGCGGACCGGGACCGGATCATGCTGTGCCTCTAGGTCCCCCGATTCGCGTGGACGCGCGGATCGGTCAGAAAGTATTGGGCCGCAGCGTATGTCGACAGAATGACGCCCTCGGTGACGCGCCGCGAACGGGCGCCGCGAGCGAACAGCCGACGCAGCACGATCAGCGCGTCCGAGAGGGTGAACAACAGCGCGCCCACACCGAGGCGGCTGCGCGGATCGCGAGACGGAACAGCGGTTCCCGCAACGGTTCTCGCACCGGGCGCCAGTTCCGGATCGGAGGCGAGCACGGCCGCGGTCCCGAGCGTCACACCATAGAACGACAGCGGCACGACCAGATTCGGCGCCTGGGCCCGCAGCAAGGCCGCGACGGCGAGCCAGGCCGACACCCGCGGCACGAGCACCGCCGACCGCGGCCGGGCCCCACGCCGCAACCACAGCGCCGAATACCCGGACTGCATCACCGCGAAAGCCGAAGCGCCCGCGGTCAACCGGCGATCGTCATCGGGATCGATGAGCAGCATATCCCCGACCGTCGCGGCGGCCAGCGCGCCGAGCAGCAGCGCGCGATCGGTCGGCGCGAGCGCGCGGCCACTGTGGCACATATCGGCCGCCAGCAGCGGCATCAACAGCGGCTTCGAGATCCATTGCAGCCGTTCGCGACCGCTCACCGCGCCGTAGACCGTGACCGCCGCGGCGCCGACATAGGCCGCGCGGAAGGGACGAGGCATCGGGCTTTTAGAAACTCGGCTCGGCAGGAGCGGGCGGCAGCGTGACCACCTGACCGGCATAGCTGAGCCCGGCGCCGAAGCCGAGCGCGAGCGCCAGCTGCCCGCCCTTGGCCTTGCCGGTCACCAACATCTCCTCCATCGCCAGCGGGATCGAGGCGGCCGAGGTGTTACCCGTGTTCTCGATATCGTTGGCCATCGGAATATCGTCGGCGAGGCCGAGATTCTTCTTCATCAACTCGTTGATCCGGGCATTGGCCTGATGCGGGATGAAGATCTCGATGTCCTCCTTGGCCACTCCGGACATATCGAGCGCGGTCGACAGGGCCCGCGGCAGCGTGACCGCCGCCCAGCGGAACACCCGTTGCCCCTCCATCCGCAGCGACATCCGGCCGACCGGATCGACGGCCGGATCGGTGCCCTGCATGGCCTGCGCCTTGTTCATGAACTCGAGGAAGTCGACATCCTGTGAGATCGCCCCGGCGTTCTCGCCGTCGCTACCCCACACCGTCGGGGAGATGCCGTTCTCCTCGCTCGGCCCGACCACGACCGCGCCCGCGCCGTCACCGAAGATCATCGCGGTGCCGCGGTCGGTCGGGTCGAGGCCGACGGTCATCGTCTCCGCGCCGATCACCAGCACATACTCCGCGGATCCCGCGCGGATCAGATCCGCTGCCACGCCGAGGGCGTAGCCGAATCCGCCGCAGCCGGAGGTCAAGTCGAAGGCGGGAATGCCGTTGATGCCCAGGTCGTAGGCTACCGAGGGGGCGCCGTGCGGGGTCAGCATCAACCAGCTGGAGGTGGCCAGGATCAGGGTGCCGACCTTGGATCGATCGATACCGCTGTTGGCCAGGGCCCGCTCGCCCGCGGCCGCCGCGATCGAGCGCAGTGTCTCATCGCCGCTGATCCAGCGCCGGTTGCGGATGCCGGTGCGCTCGAAGATCCACTCCGGCGTCGAATCCAGCACCTGGCAGACATCGGCATTGCTGACGATGCGCTCGGGGCGGTAGGCGCCGATGCCGAGCATCGCCACGTTCTCGTGACCCCTGCGTTTTGCAATGCTCACCACGGTGTCTCACACGACCCTTCACCACTGACGGACCAACAGCGTCCAGGCTAACCCAGCATGGGAAATCGGCCCAGCACATGATGGGTTTCTCACGCCCGCCACAGACGCTGTCGGCTCAGCTGAGGCGGGTTCAGCCCAGCGCCAGATCCTTCAGGCTGAGGATCGACCGGTATTCCAGACCCTCCGCGGCGATCACCTGATCGGCGCCGGTCTCGCGATCCACCACGGTCGCCACGCCGACCACGGTTGCCCCCGCGTTGCGGAGCGCGCGCACGGCGGTCAGGGGCGAATTGCCGGTCGTGGTCGTATCCTCCACCACCAGTACGCGTTTGCCGGATACCTCGGGGCCCTCGATCTGGCGCTGCATGCCGTGGGTCTTGGCGGCCTTACGCACCACGAACGCGTCCAGCGGACGCCCCGGCGCATGCAGTACGGCCAGCGCCACCGGGTCGGCGCCCATGGTCAGCCCGCCCACGGCGTCGAACTCCCAGTCCGACACCAGCTCTCGCAGCAGCTTGCCGATCAGCGGGGCGGCCTGATGCTGCAGGGTGGCCCGGCGCAGGTCCACGTAGTAGTCGGCCTCCTTGCCCGACGACAGGATGACCTTGCCGTGCACGACGGCGAGCTCGCGGACGAGCTCGGCCAATCTATCTCGGTCAGCGGTCGACTCGATCATGTTTATATCCTTCCGGATGCGTTGAACATGCCTCGGTTGAGGCGGCCCTGGACGGACCGCGGGAGCAGTCCGGCGACCGCCGTCAGCGCTTTGTACTGCATACCGGGCACGCTGATCACCCGGTTCTTCTCCAGGTCGCGCAGTGAACCGGCCACGACCCGATCGACGCCGAGCCACAACGGTTTCGGCAGCGACGAGACCTCGATACCGGCACGCCGGTGGAATTCGGTGTGCACGAATCCGGGGCACAGTGCCTGCACCCGAACCCCGGTCCCGGCCAGTTCCCCGGCCAGGCCCTCGGTCAAGAATATGACGTAGGCCTTGGACGCCGAATACGTCGCGGCGCGTCCCGGGACCAGGCCCGTGGCGCTGGCCACATTCACGATCGTGCCCCGCGCGGCCGTGACCATCGGGGGCAGCGCGGCGCGCGTGAGTTCCATCACGGCGGTCACATTCAGATCCAGTTGGGCGCGCAGCGCGGCGGGTTCGGCCGAGCGGAACTGTCCGGCCGATCCGATTCCGGCGTTGTTGACCAGGAAGTCGACGCCCTCGGTCAGGCGTGCGGTGACCCGATCACGGTCGGCGGCATCGATGAGGTCGGCGCGCAGCACCTGAGCGCGGGTGCCGAGGTGCAGTTCGACGTCGGCGGCCAGCGCGGTCAGTCGCTGTTCGTCGCGGGCCACCAGGACGAGGTCATAACCCAGGGCGGCGAGCCTGCGGGCATAGGCCTGCCCGATGCCGGAGGTGGGACCGGTGACGAGGGCGACGGGACGGGCGGTGCCGGGCAGACGCGCGGCGGGGTGGGTCACCGGGGTGTGGGGCCCTGATACGGGCGGAATCCGGGATGGAACGGGCCGCCGGGTCGATCGGGCACCTCATCCTCGACGAAGGTGTCCTCGAATTCGCCTGCGGCCGAATCGTCCCGCTCATCCGGCAGCTCCTCGGCCGGCGGCCAGTTGCGCCGGACGCGGCTGCGGGGATCGGGTACGACGGCCAGAGCGGGGCGGCGCGGCGGCTCCGAATCGGACTCGCCCGCAATGTCTTTGACCAGCGGGGTGTAGTCCTCGGCGTCCTCGTCGCGGTATTCGTAGCGATAGTTGGTGTCGTCGTAGTCGGGTTCGGGCTCCTCCGACCGCGGGGGCAGCACGCGGGCGGCACCGACCGCATGGGCCGGGGCCTCGTCCTCCTCGGCCGCCGCGGCGGCGCGGGTGCGCGGGCGGCCCGGATCGTGGCCCTCGGCCTCGACGCGGCCCTGATCACCGGCCACCGGCGGGAGCACATGCAGCAGACCCGACAGCCGCAGCACCACATCGACTGCGGCCTCCCAATCCTTCGAGGAGGTGCCCACGGGGAGCATGCCCAGGGTCCAATTGCCCTCGCTCCACAGCTGCTGCACCGTCTCCGGCAGGGTTTCGATGAATGCGACCATGCGCTGATCGACGGCGTGGCGGGCGATATCGGGATTGGTGGCGAAGACGACCCGATCACCGATCGCGCCGAGCAGTTCCAGATCGGCGTCCTTGGGCGGCGAGGCGGTCTTCAGGCGTAGGTCGATATCGATATCGGAGCCGATCTGGCGGCGCACCGCGACCAGTGTCGCGGCATCCTCGAGATCGAACAGCACGAACTTCTCGCCGCGGCGGTTACCCGAGACCACGTCGACCGCGGACAGATAGCCGAGTTTGGCCATCGCGCCCCGCCGCCAGGTCGAGGCCAGCGACGGCTCGACCGAGACATAGGTGTAGCCCTGCGATTTCGCCCACACCTGACGCACATGACCGGTCCGCTGCCGCTGGAGCCGATCGAAATACAGCAGCACGATCGCACCAACCAGTGCGATCGCCGCCAGCCCGAACCACATCGCCGTCATCGCCATCACCGACGAGTCTAGATTGCGTGGTGACAGCAGGGGGCCTCGCGGCACCCCGTGTTCGAGCCGGAACTAGCGGGGCCCGGTCAAGGCGGTGCTGATGATGATCTTGGCGAGGATGGAACCGTCGGGCGACTTATCGCCCTGGACCACGACCATATCGCCGGGATGCAGGTCGGCGACCTTCGCCGAAGTCGAGGTGATCACTTGGGTTTTCGAATCGGTGTGCACGGTGACACTCGCGCCGAGCAGCGAGTCGATGACCAGCGTCGAGCCGTCGTTGGACCTGATCGTGCCCATCGTGGCACCGAGATTATCGATATCGCCGAGGCCGGGCAGCGGCGGAACGGTCGGCTGCGAGCCACCCGGGCCGCGCGGCGGGATGATCGGAACCCGAGTCGTCGGAACGCGGGTGGTGGTGCCCGAGGCCGACGACGAGGAGGTCGAATCGTTACCGGCCAGCACCAGACCCACGGCGATGCCACCCAGTACGACCAGCGCGAAGATGCCCAGCGTCAGGCCGATCCACAGCCCCGTGCGACGGCGCCGGGGCGGCTCCACAGGCAGCCCCGTCGGCCCGTACGGACCGCCCGGACCGACCGGCCCACCGCCCCCGGGCGAATTCCATTGCTGTTCATACCCTCCGGGCGCGCCGTAACCACTCTCGTAGGCGCCCCACTGCGTGTCGTACGGCGGCAGCTCGCGCGTGGCATTGGGCCCGGGTGACTGACCGAAGTACTGATAGGACTCGGTCGGCGCGACACCGTACGCGTACGCGTCCGAGTACTCCGACGTGTGCACATGCGCATCTCCCGGGCGGCCCGGCACGCCGACCTGCTCGGTCGGCGCGTCGGGCGAATCCGGTCGCTGCGCCCACGGGTCGCTCGGATTCGTCATGCGAACCAGGGTAGGTGCAGATGTTGAATACGGGCCGCCTTTGCGGAGGCGCCCCGGGGCCTTTATGCCCCCGGGCACACCTCGCCTGCTCCCGGCGCGCACCCCCACCCGGTCCCGGCGCGCTCTTCGCCGGGACTTACCGGCCGACGATCAACCCGTCGCCATCCGGGGAGACGTTGACCTTCACCAGATCCCCGTCGGCCACCTCACCGGCCAGCAGTTCCTTGGCCAGCGAATCGCCGATGGCCTGCTGGATCAGCCGCCGCAGCGGACGCGCGCCGTAGACCGGGTCGTAACCCCGCACGGCCAGCCAGAACCGCGCCGAATCGCTCACATCCAACCGCAACCGCCGCTGTGCCAGCCGCTTCTGCAGCTGGGCCAGCTGAATGTCGACGATATCCTCGAGCTGCTCCTCGTTCAGCGGCTCGAACATCACCACATCGTCGAGCCGGTTCAGGAATTCCGGCTTGAACGCCGCGCGCACCGCATTCATCACATGGTCACGCTCGCCGCCCGCACCCAGATTCGAGGTGAGGATGAGGATCGTATTGCGGAAGTCGACCGTGCGGCCCTGGCCGTCGGTCAGCCGTCCCTCGTCG
Organism: Nocardia sp. NPDC051570; assembly: GCF_044454005.1. Taxonomy (NCBI): domain Bacteria; kingdom Bacillati; phylum Actinomycetota; class Actinomycetes; order Mycobacteriales; family Nocardiaceae; genus Nocardia; species Nocardia sp. NPDC051570. Next base: position 124,148 of record NZ_JBITDI010000012.1, read on the forward strand.
AGCACCTGCAGCAGGATGTCGAACACATCCGGATGGGCCTTCTCGATCTCGTCGAACAGCACCACCGTGTACGGCCGACGCCGCACCGCCTCGGTCAGCTGACCGCCCTGGTCGTAGCCGACGTAACCGGGCGGCGCACCGACCAGGCGGGCCACCGAATGCTTCTCGGAGTACTCGCTCATATCGATGCGGATCATGGCCCGCTCATCGTCGAACAGGAAGTCCGCCAAGGCCTTCGCCAGCTCGGTCTTACCGACACCGGTCGGACCGACGAACATGAACGAACCCGTCGGCCGGTTCGGATCGGCGACACCGGCCCGCGCGCGGCGCACGGCATCGGAGACCGCGGTGACGGCATCGGACTGCCCGACGACCCGCTTACCCAGCTCCTCCTCCATGCGCAGCAGCTTCTGGGTCTCACCTTCGAGCATGCGGCCCACCGGAATTCCGGTCCAGGCCGACACCACCTCGGCGATATCGTCCGGGCCGACCTCCTCCTTGAGCATGACCTGCCCGTCGGGAGCGGCCCCGGCCTTGCGCTCGGCCTCGGCGTATTCCTTCTCCAGCTGCGGGATTCGGCCGTAGCGCAGTTCGGCGGCCTTACCCAGATCGCCGTCGCGTTCGGCGCGCTCGGATTCGCCCTTGAGCGATTCGAGCTGTTCCTTGATGACGCGCACGGAGTCGATGGCCTGCTTCTCGTTCTGCCAGCGGGTCATCAGCTGGTTGAGCTTCTCGCGGTCGTCGGCGAGTTCGGAACGCAACTTCTCCAGCCGCTGTTTGGAGGCCTCATCGGTCTCCTTGGCCAGCGCCATCTCCTCGATCTCGAGACGACGCACCGCGCGCTCGATCTCGTCGATCTCCACCGGGCGCGAGTCGAGTTCCATGCGCAGCCGCGAGGCCGACTCGTCGACCAGGTCGATCGCCTTGTCCGGCAGGAATCGCGAGGTGATGTAGCGGTCCGACAGCGTGGCCGCGGCCACCAGCGCGGAGTCGGTGATGCGCACGCCGTGGTGCACCTCGTAACGCTCCTTGAGCCCGCGCAGGATGCCGATGGTGTCCTCCACCGAAGGCTCGCCGACGAGCACCTGCTGGAAGCGGCGCTCGAGGGCCGCGTCCTTCTCGATGTGCTGACGGTATTCGTCGAGCGTGGTCGCGCCGACCAGCCGCAATTCGCCGCGGGCCAGCATGGGCTTGATCATGTTGCCCGCGTCCATGGCCGACTCGCCGGTCGCGCCCGCGCCGACGATGGTGTGCAGCTCATCGATGAACGTGACGATCTGTCCCGCACTGGATTTGATGTCCTCCAGCACGGCCTTGAGCCGCTCCTCGAATTCGCCGCGATACTTCGCGCCCGCGACCATCGCGCCCAGATCGAGCGAGATCAGCCGCTTACCGCGCAACGACTCCGGCACATCGCCGGCGATGATGCGCTGGGCCAGGCCCTCCACGATCGCGGTCTTGCCGACACCGGGCTCACCGATCAGCACCGGATTGTTCTTGGTGCGGCGGCTGAGCACCTGCACGACGCGGCGAATCTCGGTGTCGCGGCCGATGACCGGATCGAGTTTGCCCTCGCGCGCCAGTGCGGTGAGATCGGTCGAATACTTCTCCAGGGCCTGATAGCTGCCCTCGGGATCGGGCGAGGTGACCCGCGCGTTGCCGCGCACGGCCGTGAACGCCTCGCGCAGCGCGTCGGTGGTCGCACCGTACTTCAGCAGCAGCTGGGAGATATCGGAATCCCCCTCGGCCAGACCGACCATCAGATGTTCGGTCGAGACGTATTCGTCGCCGAGTTCGGTGGCCAGCCGCTGTGCCGCGGTGATGGCAGCCAGCGCCTCGCGGCCGAGCTGCGGGGTGGTGGTCGCGCCGGATGCCCGCGGCAGCCGATCGACGATGTCCTGGGCCTCGCGCCGAACCGTTGCCGGGTCGACACCGACGGCCTTCAACAGGGGGGCGGCGATGCCGTCGGTCTGATCCAGCAACGCCACCAACAGATGACCCGGACGAATCTCCGGATTGCCCGCGGCCGAGGCCGCCTGCAGTGCGGCGGTCAGGGCCGCCTGGGTCTTGGTGGTGGGATTGAACGAGTCCACTGTCACCTTCCTGCTGGTCGCTTACGACACATCCAACGTCGTAGGAGTTGAGTCTGTTCCGCTCAAGTCTGATGAACTTCCGCGTTCTCCGCAATGCCCACACCCGCCCCCGGCCGAACCCTACGCGCCGAAACAAACCGACAACCCTCGCTTACGTAACGATCCGGTCCTCGCCGCATACGATGTGCCAGATCATCTGAGAAATCCTCAACCACTCTGACCAGTGAGTTTCCGTCCGGAAAGGATCGGAGCGACGATGCGCGCGATGGTGGTACGCGAGTTCGGCGGCATCCCGGAACAGGCCGAGATGCCGACCCCCGACGCCCACTCGGGGCATATGTTGATCCGTCTCGCCGCCGCCGGGCTCACCGCCTACGACCGGATGCTCATCGACGGCCTGCTCGCCGACAGACTTCCACACGACTTCCCGATGATTCCGGGCATCGACGGCGCCGGAACGGTCTCGGCGATCGGCGCGGATGTGACCTCCTTCGCCGTCGGCGACCGCGTGGTCGGCACCTTCCTCGCACCGCGGGTCGGACACGGCACCTTCGCCGAATACACCACCGCGCCCGCGGACGGCACGATCGCGCGCATCCCCGAGAGCATCGGCACCGTCCAGGCCGCGGCGCTGCCCACGGCCGGGCTCACCGCGCAACGGCTGGTCGACGCGGCCGGACTCGCCGCGGGCCAGTGGGTTCTGATCAATTGCGCCGCAGGCGATGTCGGAACGTTCACCATGCAACTGGCCGCCGCGGCCGGCGCGCGGGTCATCGCCGTGGCCCGGCCCGAGGACACCGATCGGATGATCCGGCTCGGCGCGACGCGGGTCGTCGACTACGTCGAGGCGCCCGTGGTGGATCAGATTCGCCAGCATCATCCCGAGGGTGTGGACGTGCTGTTCGATCCGGTCTCCACACCCGCGACGCTGACGCATCTGAGCCGCATCGTCCGGACCGGCGGCAAGGTATTCAGCACGGTCGGCGCCGCCGACGCCGAGGCATTGCGGGCCCGTGGGTTACGCGGCGGCAACGTCGAGCCGACCGGGGACGCGGCGGAGCTGCGACGAGTGTTGCAGCGAGTGGTCGAGGGTGAGATGGTGGTGCCCGTCGATATCGCCCGTCCGCTCGTCGAGTTACCCCAGATGCTCGACGCGAAGTTCGACGTCGAGGACCGCGGCGGTAAGGCGGTACTCGTCATCTGAGGCCGACGTGACTTAAGCAATCCCTCCATAACCGTGCGACCACGGTTTTATCGGGGATACTTGACCGCGAAGGACCGCCGATCGGCGTGCGGTCCCCGGGCAGGTACATGCAGAAAGGAAGCTCGACGTCGTGGATGCGCGTTCGGCAGCGCTGGTCCGCGCCAACTTCCGGTCGATACTCGAGGCGCCCAACGGGCCCGAACGGTTGATCAGCGCGTTCTTCGGTCATATGTTCGCCGAGAATCCCCACCTGCGTGAACTCTTCCCGCCCGCCATGGACATGATGCCGAAGAAGGTGGTCACGGCCATCCAATTCGTGCTCGACCATCTCGAGGACTGGGACAGGGCGCAGCGGTTCCTGGAGCAACTGGCTCGCGATCATCGCAAGTACGGGGTCGAGGCGGCCCATTACGACATCGCGGGGCGGGCGCTGCTCGCCGCGTTCCGGACCTATCACGGTGCGAGCGGGTGGAGTCGCGAGCTGGAGGAGGGGTGGCGCGATATCGGCATCCTGATCACCGCCTCGATGGCCATCGGCGCGAATTCGGACAAATCGCAACCGTATTGGGAGGCCACGGTCGTCGGGCACCGCCGTGTCCTGGACGATCTGGCGATCGTGCGGTTGCAGTCGGACAGCCCGATCCCCTATCAGGCCGGGCAGTACGTATCGGTGTCGGTCCCGCAGCGGCCCAAGATGTGGCGGTACCTGTCCCCCGCGATTCCCACGAATCCCTACGGGGAGATCGAATTTCACGTCCGCAAGGTGCGCACGGGCTGGGTGAGTCCGGCGATCGTGAACGAGACCCAGGTCGGCGACCGCTGGTCGATCGCGGGACCGATGGGCGGCCTGCATGTGGACCGCGACAGCCGCCGCGATGTGCTGCTGATCGGCGCGGGCACCGGCGTCGCCCCGCTGCGCGCCCAGTTGATCGAGATGGGCCGGCGCGGGATGAATCCGCGGGTGCACTTCTTCATCGGCGGCCGCTACCCGTGCGATCTCTACGATGTGGAGAACATGTGGCAGCTGTCGCTGAGCAATCCGTGGCTGACCGTGGTTCCGGTGTGCGAGAACGAATCCAACCCGTGGTGGCATCCGTATCCGCCCGCCGACCCGCCGTTCGGCATGCATCGGCGGTTGATCGGTAATCTGGGCGCGGTGGTGGCCAGCTTCGGCGCCTGGGCCGACCGGCAGATCCAGATCGCGGGTTCGGCGCGCATGATCGCCGACACCAAACGCGCGCTGCTGGCGGTGGGAACGCCGGAGCACATCATCATGACGGATCCGGTATAGGGAGGCAGAGGCAGTGACGATCGGCCCCGGGGAGACCGGTGAGCTCCGGCTCCACGCTCAGCAGTGGTCCTCGACGGTGGTCGGCCATCATCGGCTGCGCCACGACATCGCGGTGATCCGGCTGATCGGGGAGTTCGTGCCGTTCGAGGCGGGCCAGTCGGTGGAAGTGCAAGTGCCGCAACATCCCGGACTGCGCCGCCGGCTGTCCCCGGCCCTGCCGCCCTCGCTGGACGGCAAGCTGGAATTCCATGTGCGCACGGTGCCCGGCGGCTGGTGCAGCGGCTCGATCGTGGCCGATACCCGTCCCGGCGACCAGTGGTTGATCACCGATCCGGCCGGCTGGATGTCGGTCGACGATTGGACCACCGATGTCGTGCTGATCGCGGGCGGAACGGGTTTGGCGCCGCTGCGGGCGCTGCTGCTGGACCTGGCCCGCCGCCCCGAGCCCCCGCGCACCCACCTGTTCATCGGCGGCCGCTCTCCCCGCGATCTCTACGCCTCCGACATGCTGTATCTGCTGGCGGGCGAAATGCCTTGGCTGACAGTCGTTCCGGTGGTCGAATCCGGCGACGATCCGAACTGGATCGACGAATGGCACGAGAACTGCCGCGTGGATATCGGTTTCGAGGTCGACGAGATGCTCGAGGGCACCCTGGCCGATGTCATCGGCGATATGGGTCCCCTGCTCAACCATCAGGTCCTGGTCTGCGGCTCCCCCGCCATGACCCGAGCCACGGTCGACCGCCTCATCCTCACCGGCACCCCCGCCGAAGCCATTCGCTACGAAGGGGTTTGAGGCTCGTCCTTCGCCGGGATCAGAACAGAGGATCGTGCCGAATGTTCTTCGTCGGAGTCCCCGCCGCCATCAACCGGAACTTGGTGGTCTGCACCATCGAGGGCGAGCCGACGATCTGCACGTCATGGTCCTTCCACGGCCCCTCGGCGGCGATCACCTTGCCGATCTGACCGGTGCGCCGGGGCGCCAGGCCGGGGAGTTCCGCGGCAGTATGCTCGGATTCGTCATGCCACCAAGGGTTTTCGTCGCTCTCGGTGACGGGGGTGACGGTAAGCCACTTGTTGGCGGCGGCCAGATCGCTCAGCGCCTGCAGATCGTAGAGGTCGCAGGGATGATGGCCGCCGACGAACAGCCGCACCTTCGGATTCGAACGCCGCTGGGTCATCGCCATGAGTTGTGCTCGCAGCGGGGCGATTCCGGTACCGCAGCCGATCATCAACATCTTGCGCCGAGTATTGCGCGGCACGCCCAGCCCACCCAGCGGCGAACCGAGCAGCCACTGATCGCCGACGCGGGTATGCCCGATCATGGCCGGACTGACCCAGCCGCCGGAGACGCCGCGGATATGAAACTCCACCTCGCAGTGGGGATTCGCCGGAATCGCCGGGGACAGATAGCGCCACATGCGCGGCCGGGCCGGGATCTGCACGCTCATGTACTGCCCGGCCGCGTACTGCATGGGCTGATCCAGCCGCAGCCGCACCACGGACAGATTGCGCAGCACCTCGCGCTGTTCGATCACGGTGCCGGTCCAGTACGGGGGCGTGTCCTCCTGCGCGGCGGCCTTCATCATGGTGTCGGCGATGACGCCGATGCCCTCCTGCCAGGCCCGCTCCACCTCGTCGGTCCACAGCTCGGTCCCGGCATAAGCGCGCAGCGCGGTGCGCAGCGAGGAGCCAACGGCCGCATAGTGTTCCGGCTTCACACCGTATTTGCGGTGGTCGCGCCCGAGTTGAGCGAGGAAGGGTAGGAGCTTATCGGGCTCCTCGAGCCGGTCGATCGTGTAGCCGATCGCCTTGACCAGCCGATCACGCTGGGCGTCCAGGGCTGCGGGGAAGAAATCCCGCACCTGTGGATAGTCGGTGAACAGGAGAGCGTAGAACGAGCGGGCTAGCTTCTCCGGTCCCCCTTCCTCCGCAGCAACCGCCTTGAACGTCGTTCTCATCAATGCGACGGTCCGCGAATCCATATGTCTCACAACCCCATTTCGCACGGGAACGCAGGCAGGGCCGCGAGTGAGATGCTGCGAGACACTCGACAGCAGCCGATGTCAAACGAGTGTAGGCGAGGTTTGCCAGCAGTGGAACGCGTCCTTTGAACAACACGTCTGTAATTCCCCTAAAACAGGCCACCTGCGGGCGAATTCGACCAGAAACCAACCGATTACCCAGGACACGCCGGGTGTTCCGCCATGCGGCTCAATGGTTTTGCATGGTTCCATTTGAAAACCTCGGATTTGCGGCGACTGTGCGGCAACCGATCTCGCTTTCTCGCGGACCTCCGGTTCGAGACGAAACCGACCTTTCGGCAACTTTTGCGCGACCCGATCGGCCCTTTCGGGACGAACGTCCCAGTGTCACAGAGTGTTCGGCACAGATGAAAGCGCAGCACATCGCACGCAACAATCGCCCTCTCCAGTTCCCGGATTGCCCTCCCCCAGTTCCCGGATTGCCCTCCCCTAGTTCCCGGCATTGCCCTCCCTCAGTTCCCGGCATTGCCCTCCCTCAGTTCCCGGCGCAGCCGGGATCGCCCGGAAGGGCAATGAAAACAGCGCCCCTGTCCCCAGAGGCGCTGTCTTCCAATTGTTTCCGTGTAGAACTACCGGCGCTTGTTGCGCGGCTGCCAGACCACCAGGGCCGTACTGCGCTGGGGCGGTGAGAGTTCGGGCAGATAATGGGACCGGAGGCGTTCGACCTCGGACGTCAGGTCGCGGACCCGCTGTTGCAGCTCCTCGACCTGATTGGTGAGTTCGATGATCCGTTTGATGCCGGCCAGGTTGACGCCCTCGTCCTGGGACAGCCGCTGCACCTCGCGCAGCAGCTCCACATCGCGGGTCGAATAGCGCCGACCGCCGCCCGAGGTGCGTTGCGGCGTAACCAGACCCAGTCGGTCGTAGGTGCGCAGCGTCTGCGCGTGCATACCGGCCAGTTGAGCCGCCACCGAGATCATGAAGTACTCGGCACCGGTCGTCCGGTCACCGTTCATCACGCACCTGCCCATCCGGCACGCGGGTCGAACCCGCCTTCCTTCTCCGCCTCCGCATAGTGGCGTAGCGCCTCGGAGGCATTGTCGTCCAGCTTCTGCGGAACCGCGACCTTCACCGTCACCAGCAGGTCACCGGCGCCACCGCCGCGCTTGGGCACACCGCGCCCCCGCACCCGCAGGGTCCGGCCGTCGGCGGTGCCGGGCGGCACCTTCACCCCGACCCGGCCGTCCAGTGTCGGCACCGAAACCGTTGTGCCCAGCACCAATTCGGCATAGCTGACGGGCAGCACCAAGGTCAGGTCCTCGCCGTTGCGGCCGAAGACCTTGTCCTGGCTGACATGGACGGTCACGAACAGGTCGCCCGCCGGGGCGCCGCGCAGGCCCGCCTCGCCCTGACTCGCCAGCCGAATTCGCTGGCCGTCACGCACCCCGGGCGGGATGCGCACGGTGATCGTGCGCGTGCGGTTCTGGATGCCGGTGCCCCGGCAGTCCGAGCACGGATCGTCGATGATCGACCCGGTGCCGCGACAGTCCTCGCACGGCTCGCTGAATCCGAACGCACCCTGGTTGCGGCTGATCACGCCGGTTCCGTTGCAATGCGGGCAGACTCGCGGGCTGGTGCCCGGCTTGGCGCCGCTGCCGTGACAGGTCGTACACGGCGACGGGCTGGTCATCCGCAGCGGGACGGTCACGCCCTGGGCGGCCTCGCGGAAGCCGAGGGTCGTCTCGGTCTCCACATCGCTGCCGCGCCGCGGCCGCGACGATGCCCGGGTGCCCGCGCCGCCACCGCGATTGAACAGGCCGCCCAGCAGATCACCCAGACCACCGTCGGCGGTGGCCGCGCCGCCGCCGAAGATATCGCCCAGATTGAACTCGCTGAAACCGCCCTGTCCGGTGTACCCGCCGCCCGGCGAGAATCCGCCGCGGCCGAAACCGCCGCTGGCGAACAGCCGCCGCGCCTCGTCGTACTCCTTGCGCTTCTCCGGATCCGACAGCACGGCATGCGCCTCGCTGACGGCCTTGAACCGCTCCTCGGCCTTGGTATCTCCCGGATTCTTATCCGGGTGCAGATCACGGGCCATTTTGCGGTAGGCCTTCTTGACCTCGTCCGGCGTGGCGCTGGAGGAGACACCCAGCTCCTTGTAGAAGTCCTTTTCCAGCCACTCCCGATTCACCGGGCATCTCCTCCTCTCTGCTTACTGCTCGCCTGCGCCGGCATCCGTGCCAGCGTTCGTCGCATCCGGCGCGCCCGCCGGATCCGCCACCGCATCGGTGACGCCGACCAGCGCGTGCCGCAACACACGGTCACCGAAGCGGTAACCCTTGCGCATCACCACACCGATCACCGGATCATGTCCGTCGCCCTCGTGCTGCACGGCCTCGTGCAGGGTCGGGTCGAAGGGCTCGCCCTCCAGGCCGAACTCCTCGAGACCCTGCTTGCGCAGCGCGTCGGCGAGCTTATCCGCCACCGACTTCAGCGGTCCGGAGTCGAGATCGCCGTGCGCGCGGGCCCGGTCGAGATCGTCGAGCACGGCGAGCAGATCGGTGACCACCGCGGCCTTGGCCGTCTCGACGGCGGCCTTGCGGTCGCGCTCGACGCGACGGCGATAGTTGGCGTATTCGGCGGTCAGCCGCTGCAGATCGGCGGTGCGCTCGGCGAGCTCGCCACTGATCACATCCGCCAGGGTGTCCGAGCCGTTCTCCGAGACGGCGGAAGACGAATCCTGGTTCGCTCCCACGGAATCGGCCGCGGCCGCGGCGGCATCCGCCGCGGCCTCACGAACCTCGCTCCCAGGAGCGGAGCCTGCGGAGCGACCTTCAGACACAGTTGGATCCATCTTCCGGTTGTCCACGATGGTGACGGGCTCCTGATCTGGGCTCTTGTTCGTCACTTCTTCTCCGGCTCTTCCACGACCTCGGCGTCGACGACGGTGTCATCGGAATCCTGGTGCGGGGCCGCGCCGTTGCCCGAGGCGGCCGCATCCCCACCGGACTGCTCGTAGATCGCCTGGCCCAGGGCCTGCGACTCGGTGGCCAACTTCTCCACCGCGGTCTTGATGACCGCGAGGTCGGTGCCCTTCAGAGCCTCGGTGGCCTCGGCGATGGCCGCCTCGACCTTGCCCTTGATATCGGCCGGGACCTTGTCCTCGTTCTCCTTGATGAACTTCTCGGTCTGGTGCACGAGCGATTCGGCCTGGTTGCGGGTCTCGGCCTCCTCGCGACGCTGCTTATCCTCGGCGGCGTGCGCCTCGGCGTCCTTGACCATCCGGTCGATCTCCTCCTTGGACAGGCCGGAGCCGTCCTGGATCTTGATCGTGTTCTCCTTGCCGGTGCCCTTGTCCTTGGCGGTCACGTGGACGATGCCGTTGGCGTCGATGTCGAAGGTGACCTCGATCTGCGGCACGCCGCGCGGGGCCGGCGGGATACCGGTCAGCTCGAAGGAGCCGAGCAGCTTGTTGTGCGAGGCGATCTCGCGCTCACCCTGGAAGACCTGGATCTGCACCGAGGGCTGGTTGTCGTCCGCGGTGGTGAAGGTCTCCGACCGCTTGGTCGGGATGGTGGTGTTGCGCTCGATCAGCTTGGTCATCACCCCGCCCTTGGTCTCGATGCCCAGCGACAGCGGGGTCACATCGAGCAGCAGGACGTCCTTGACCTCACCCTTGAGCACACCGGCCTGCAGGGCGGCGCCGACGGCGACGACCTCGTCCGGGTTCACGCCCTTGTTGGGCTCCTTGCCGCCGGTCAGCTCCTTGACGAGGTCGGAGACGGCGGGCATACGGGTCGAACCACCAACGAGCACAACGTGATCGATATCGCCGACCGAGATGCCGGCATCCTTGATGACCGACTGGAACGGCTTGCGGGTGCGGTCCAGCAGATCCGAGGTGATCTTCTGGAATTCGGCACGGGTCAGCTGCTCGTCGAGGAACAGCGGGTTCTTATCCGCGTCGACGGTGATGTAGGGCAGGTTGATCGAGGTCGACTGCGAGGACGACAGCTCGATCTTGGCCTTCTCGGCGGCCTCGCGCAGACGCTGCATGGCCATCTTGTCCTTGGTCAGGTCGATACCCGAGCTGCCCTTGAACTTGTCGACGAGCCACTTCACGATGCGCTCGTCCCAGTCGTCACCACCGAGGTGGTTGTCACCGGAGGTGGCGCGGACCTCGACGACGCCCTCGCCGATCTCCAACAGCGAGACGTCGAAGGTGCCGCCACCGAGGTCGAAGACCAGGATGGTCTGTTCCTTATCGCCCTTGTCCAGGCCGTACGCCAGCGCGGCCGCGGTGGGCTCGTTGACGATGCGGAGCACGTTCAGGCCCGCGATCTGGCCGGCCTCCTTGGTGGCCTGGCGCTGCGCGTCCTCGAAGTAGGCGGGGACGGTGATGACCGCGTCGGTGATCTCTTCACCCAGGTAGGCCTCGGCGTCGCGCTTCAGCTTCATCAGCGTGCGCGCGGAGATCTCCTGCGGGGTGTACTTCTTGCCGTCGAGCTCGACCGACCAGTCCTCGCCCATGTGGCGCTTGACGGACCTGATGGTGCGGTCGACGTTGGTGACGGCCTGATTCTTGGCGGGCTGACCGACAAGCACCTCACCGTTCTTCGCGAACGCGACGATCGACGGGGTGGTGCGCGATCCTTCCGAGTTGGCGACGACGACCGGCTCGCCGCCTTCGAGAACGGCGATCACCGAGTTCGTGGTCCCGAGGTCGATACCGACCGCACGAGCCATTGTGGGTTCCTCCTAGTTGACGTCCATTACCAGCAACACTGAGCGCAGTCCGCTCAATCCTGCCCGTCGACCCTATCCGAGTCAACCGCAGACTTGAGCCTAGCGCACTCAATCTCACATCGATCAGCTCAACGGACGGCATGCGCCTTTGATTCCCGATCCGGGAAACTTTGTTCCCGGATCAGGTCCGGGTGTTCTGGACCGCACACGCCGAGCAGGGGAGGTCCTCGGCATCGGCGGGCCGCCCGGCCAGTCGCGACACCAGCCGATACGGCGAATCCCGCAGCAGCTGAACCACTTCGGTGACTGCTGCGCGATGCCCGCCCAGCCCGCGACAGCGCATCGAAGTGACCTCCGCCACCACCGTCGCGCGGTACCGTGCGGATATGAAGGCTGTGGTCTGTTCCGAAGGCAAGCTGGAGGTCGCCGATATCGCGGCGCCCACACCGGGAGTCGGGCAGATTCTGATCAATGTCATCCGTTGCGGCATATGCGGTTCGGATCTGCATGCCCGGGTTCACTGCGACGCATTGGCCGATCTGGCGCGCGCGACCGGCTACGACCAGTTCATGCGGTCCGATCAGCGCGTCGTGCTCGGCCATGAATTCGTCGGGGAGATAGCCGAATACGGCCCGGACTGCCGCCGGCGCTGGAAGCGGGGCACGCGGGTGGTGGCGCTGCCGATCCTGCGGCACGGCCGCGAACCGCATCTGACCGGATTGTCGCAGGCCGCGCCCGGCGGCTATGCCGAACAGGTCGTGGTGCAGGAGTCGATGACCTTCCCGGTGCCCAACGGACTGTCGTCCGAACATGCCGCGCTCACCGAGCCGATGGCGGTGGCCTGGCATGCCGTGCGCCGCGGCCGGGTCAACACGAAACAGCGGGCCTACGTCATCGGCTGCGGGCCGATCGGCCTGGCGGTGATCACGATGTTGAAGGCCGCGGGCGTGAAAACCGTCGTCGCCAGCGATCTCTCACAGCATCGCCGGGAACTCGCCACCCGCTGCGGCGCCGATGTCGTGGTCGATCCGGGCGTGACCGAACCCTGGACCGTCGCGCCGCACAAGGGCCGCATCACCGGGGTCACCGATGTGCTCAACCTCGGCTTCGATGCCATGGAACGGCTGCGCCGGATCCCGAATCTGCCGTGGTGGTACGGCTTTCGACTGGCGCATACGCTGGATGCGGGACCGTCGGGTGCGGTCGTATTCGAATGCGTCGGCGTGCCGGGCATCATCGATCACATCCTCGCCGCCGCGCCCCCGCGCTCGCGCGTGGTGGTGGTCGGGGTGTGCATGCAGGCCGACACCATCCATCCCGCGACGGCCATCAACAAGGAGATCGATCTGCGCTTCGTCCTCGGCTACGACCCGGGCGAATTCCGCGACACCTTGCATATGATCGCCGACGGTAAAGCCGATCCGGCCCCGCTGCTCACCGGCACGGTCGGCCTGGACGGTGTCGACAATGCCTTTGCCGCCCTGGGTAATCCGGAACATCATGCCAAGATCCTCATCGACCCGGCGAGTTCGGTGGCCTCCGTCTGAGTCCCCTCAGATCAGGCCCTCCGCGCTGCGGGCGGCGGTGAGGCAGGCATTGGCGGTGAACTGATCGGCCAGCGGATGCCGGGCCCGAGCACGCCATTTGCGCACGGCGGCAAGGGCTTCCGCGCGCAGCGTCGCGGGATCGGCATCGGCCGCGAGGCCCAGGCGCAGATGAGCGGCGACGCCCGAACCGCCGATGAGGCGATTGAGCTCGGTGAGATCGTCCGCGGGCAGCGGAAGTTCGTCGGTCCGCAGCCGTCCCAGCAGCCGCAGTTCGGCGAAGCCGTGCACGTCCGCGAGCAGCGTGCGCACCCGGGGCAGCAGCCGATCGGCGGAGGTGCCCGGATGGGCGGACAGGATGCGATCCAGCGCCGTCAGCGCCGAATGGGCCTGCAATTGATCGGCGCGCTGGGCGAATTGGATATCGAGTACCGAACGCAACTCGTCGAGGCCGCTGCGCTGGGTCAATTCCGTTGCCAGCGAGGCGGAATCGCGGACTCCGAGCCGAATCAGCGTGACGGCAGTGCGAATTCCGAACAGTCCGAAGCGGGCCGCCAGATGTGCGCGCAGCTCCGGGGCCACCGGTAGCGGCAGATCCGGGCGCGCGAAGCGGTCCGCTGACAACAGCGCCGCGGTCAGCTCCTCCGTCGGCGCGGCGGCCAACGCCTCGAACGCGTCGTATTCGCGCTGTCGCAGCGTGGCGGCGGCGAAGGCGAGCAGGCCCGCCACCGGAATCACCGACTGGCACAGGCCCGTTCGCTCGAGCTCCCCGGCGAAGCGGGCCGCGACATCGCGCGCGGAACGCAGGGCATCGATGCGCCCCGCGCCGATCTCGTCGGCCCGCGAGACGACACCGATCACCCCGAGGGGACCCGAATGCCCCGTGGTCGCGCCGACCCGCTCCAGGAAACCCACATCGGCGGCGTCCAGGCGGCGCAGCAGATAGACGATTGCGTCCGCGCCCGGCGGCGGCGCGGCCGTCCCGGAATCGTCCGGGATCAGCAGCCGCGCGGTCCGCATCGACACCTCGCGCGACAGCGACGAGGTGCCCGGGGTGTCGATGATCGTGGTGCGGTCCAGCGCGGCGGCGGGCCATTCGACCTCGAGATGGTCGACCTCGCGGGGCGCACCGCCGTCCCAGCGCAGGGCCGACAGATCGAAGGTCAATCCGTGCGCGCCGGGCAGCCCGTCGGCGCCCGGCTGCCGCCGCACCACCACATTCGCCTGTGACCCGTCGGCGGCGCGGGCGGTGACGCGCGGCGCGGAGCCCCGGCGATACCAGGTCACCATGCGCGTGCACTCGGTCGCGTCGGTGGGCGCGATGTCCTGGCCCACCAGGGCATTGAGCAGCGTCGACTTACCCGCCTTCACCTGACCCGCCAGCGCGACCCGCAGCGGCTGATCGAGCCGCCGGGCGCAGTCGTCGAGCAGCGCGGCCGGGCGGGAACGCGGGGCGAACGCCGGGCGCGCGGCCGCGACCAATCGACGGGCCTCGGGCGCGATGCCCTGGGCCACACCGGCGACCTCGAAACTCACGCGGTCACCGTACCGGAGCAGGCTGGGAGCCTTCCTCGGCACTACTGCGGCAGCATCACCTCGGCGCGGCGGCGCAGTTCGGCCACGATCCGCAGCTGTCGCTCCAGCTCGGCGCAGCGTTCGTTGCGGCGGGCCACCTCCACCCCGGCCGCGTCCTGGGCAGCCTGCAGCGAATCGTTGATCGAGCGCAGGCTGCGATCGGCGATACCGGTGAAATGGTCGCGCAGCATCCGATGCACCCGGTGCAGCCGATCGCGCGATTCCTTCCCTGCCTCGAAGCTGACATCGTCGAGATAGCGTCGGACCGCCGCCTTCGCCTCGGCGCGCCGCCGGACCAGCCGTTCACGCTTGTCGTCGCGGAAGGCCTTGCCGCCCAACAGGACTCCCGCACCGAGCGAGACGGGATTGATCAGCGCCAGACCCGCGACGGTGCTGGCCAGGCCGACCATCACCATGCCGCCGTAGGAGCCGCGCATGCCGACCAGCAGTTTATGTCCGAGCCCCAGATCCGGCTCCAGATCCGTGAGGGTCACCGCATCGACGCGCGAGCCCGCCGGATCCGGTCCCGAGCGGACATTCGGCAGGTCGACCGTGCCGAATTCGACGAAATGCGCGGCCACCCGCTCGCCGAGATGCAGTCCGCGGGCATGCGTCCACAGCAGGTTGTCGCCGACGGCGGTATCGACGGTCGCGGTGAGCCAGTCGGCCATCTGCTCCCAGAGCCGGGCGGGATCGTTCTCGTCGATCCAGTCCTCGGCGGTCCGGCCGATGGCGCGCAGGCGATCTCGCAGATCATGGTCGATATCGCCGGCCAGATCGGTGATGCCGTCGCCGAGGGTCTGCTGCCAGGCGGCGGTGCGGCGGTGCAGATCCTCGGCTTGGGCCTTGGCCGTGCGCAATTCGCGGATCGCGGCGGCACCGCGTTCCGGATCACGCAGGGCGACCAGCTCACTACCCAGTGCCAGGGCCACATGCTCCGCGGCGGAGGAGATGTCGAGGGCCACGGCGCGACGCGTCTCGACCTGGTCGCGGGCGACGACCTGTTCACGCAGGAAATCGAACAGGGCGCCGAAACCGGACTCGCGGCCGAGTTGTTCGTCCCGCAGCCGCATGGCGTGGGCGCGCAGCAGCGCGGAGACCGGGATGATCGGAAGCTGAAGGTTGTGGCGCAGCAGATGATTCCGATCGGCCTCCAGGACCTGACGCCAATGCGGATACAGGTCGATCTTGCTGAGCAGCAGTGCGACCGCCGGGCACAGCTGCCGCACCTGGCGCAGGAGGTCGACCTCGGGTTCGGTGAGTTCGGTGGAGGCGTCCGACAGCACGAGTACGGCATCGGCGGTGGGCGCCAGGGCGAGAACGGCTGTGGCGCCGGGGTTTCCGTGGCCGCCCAGGGGCGGCGTGTCGACGAGTACGATCCCGTCGGCGAGCAGGGGGTTGGGCGCCTGCAGTTCCAGGCGCAGGACGTGACCGTGCGGAGAATGCGGTGTCACCGCGGCTATCTCGGTGAGCGGCACCGCAATTCGCCGGCCGTCGGCCTCGGTCCCGGTCGGTCCGGCGATCACGAGTTCGGCCCGCGGTTGCGGACCGTGGCGGAGCAGGACGGGGACGGTGGTGGTCGCGTCGTCGCCGACCGGGCAGACCTCGAGATTCAACAGGGCGTTGACGAATTGGCTCTTGCCCTGATTGCCCAACCCGGCCACCACGATTCGACGCCGCGGATCGCGCACCCGGTCGGCCAGCTGCTCCAGCCGGCCGACCAGGTCGCCGCGGCGCGCGGTCCGTGCGGCGGTGATGGTCTCCGCGAGCACCGTCAGTAATGGCAATGCCGGTGCGTTGGTTGCGGTTTCGGCCACCACGGCTCCCATACCCGTTCTCACTCGCGCTATCGATCCGTTCCGATCAGTGCAGCAGTCCGCCGGTGATATCGCCGCCGACATGGGTGTCCGCGGCCCCGGTGACCGAGCCGCCGGTATCGCCGAACAGGCTCGTCGATCCGTGGCCCGCCGTATCCAATCCGCCGCCGAGCGAGCCGTGACCGCCCGTATCCAGCGTGCTGTCGATCCCGCCCTGCGTCGATCCACCGACGGATCCGCCGAGCCCGCCCGCACCGAACGAGGTACCCACCCCGCCGCCGAACGCATGCGAAACATCCACGCTGGACCAGGTATTCGCGGCCCCCGTCACCGAGGACCCCAGCTCGCCACCGAGGCTCGAGGCCCCCTGCGCCGCACCGTCGACACCACCGGCAACCGATGTCCCCAGCCCGGTGCTCAGATCCGCACCGGTATGCAGACCGCTGTCGACCGCACCACCGACACCCGCGGAAAGACCGGTCTCCAACCCGCTCCCGGCCTGCGCCGCACCCCCGAGCGCACCGCTGACACCGGAGGACAGATCGCCACCGGCATGCAACCCACCATCCACAGCATTACCCACACCCGCGGAAAGCCCGGTCTCCAACCCGGTCCCGGCCTGCCCCGCACCATCGAGAGCCCCGGTGATCCCCGACGAAAGTCCGCCCCCCAGTGAGCCACCGAGATCGGTACCGACATGCGCCGAATTACTCAGGGACGCACCGAGATCCGAACCTGCACTCGCGGCGCCACCGAACGCCGCACCCAGACCCCCGCCCGCACCGGCAGCCCCACTCAACCCGGCCTCGAGACCGCTGTTCACCGAACCACCCAGCGACGCACCCAGATCCGAACCGGCACTCGCGGCGCCACCGAGCGCCGCACCCAGACTCCCGGCCCCACCGGCAGCCCCACTCAACCCGGCCTCGAGACCGCTGTTGACCGAACCACCCAGATCCGAACCGATACTCGTAGCGCCACCGAGCGCCGCACCCAGACTCCCGGCCGCACTGGTCGCACCCTGCAACCCGGCCTCCAAGCCACTACTCGCCGAACCACCCAGCGACGCACCCAGATCCGAACCGACACTCGCCACACCACCAAGGGCCGTACCCAGGCCCCCGGCCACGCTGGTCACACCCTGCAGTCCGGCCTCCAAACCAGTGCTCACCGAACCGCCCAACGACGCACCCAGATCCGAACCGACACTCGCCACACCACCGAGCGCGGCACCCAGACCCCCGGCCACGCCGGTCGCACCCTGCAGTCCGGCCTCCAGACCACTGCTGACCGAACCACCCAGCGACGCGCCGAGATCGGAGCCCAGATGGGCGGCGCCGTTCAGGTCGGTGTTGAGGCCGGCCGAGAGGTCCGTGCCGAGGTGGGCGGCCGTGTCGGTCACGCCGCTGAGGGTGGTGGTCAGGGCCGCACCGATGCCGGTCGAGAGGTTCGCGGCGGCGGAGACGGTTTCGCCGAGGCTCGCAGCGGTTCCGGCCAGTGCGCCGATTCCGGTGGCGAGGCCCGCCTCCACTCCGGCGACGGCTCCGGTGCCGGCCGCGGCGGCCGCGCTCAGGCCCGTCGACAGGCCCGCGCCGAGGGTGGCGGCGGTCTGCAGACCGGCCGACAGGTCCGCGCCCAGATCGGCGGCCGTCGAACCGGACAGGCCGATATCCAGGCCGGACCCGGCCTGCGCGCCCGCGCTCAGATTCGCCGCGGTCGCGACGTTCGCGACGGCGCCCAGGCCGACGCTCGCCGCGGCCCCGGCACCGGCGGCCACGATCGCCGCCAGCTGGGCGCCGCCGCTGACCAGGGCGGACTCGGCGACCATCGGCGCCACGGCGGCAATATCCTCCGGCGTCACCGCCTCCAGACCCACGGCGCTCAATGCGTGGGCCGGATTGGCGCAGTAGCTCGCCGCGGCCTCCTGGTCGCTGAGCAGGTTGAGGATGAACTCGAGAATGGCATTAGGACTCATCGCGGATCGTCTCCTGGTTCGGCGGACCATGTCCCGGTCCGCGGTAGTCGAATTGCCATTCACGTTAGGAAGGCGAACCGTTTCGTGAAACGGGGTGAACTCCCCTGTTCGCGAAGCCGAGCGCGTTGGGGGCAAGCGGGGCATTAGGGGAATTTCCCCATATTCATCTCGATCCGAGTAACGAGGAACCCCCAGCAACCGACAGGCCCATTAGGTCACGACGACCTCACCCGCGCAACCGACAGGGGATCTCGCATGACTCAGGGCCTAGCGCTCGGCATCACGGTCGGGTCGTCGAATACGGTCGTGGTGACGACCTCGTCGGGCAGCGGCGACCTGCGCGGCGCCACCACCTCGGTCCGGCCGAGTGCGCCGGGAGCGGAGAACTTCCTGTCCCGGGTCGGCGATCCGGTCGATATCCGCACCGACGACGGCGGCTCGATCGCCGCCGCCGATCTGGTGGCCGAACTGGTCGGTCGTCTCGTCGACGGCGCCGCACCGGCGGCGACCGTGCTCGGATATCCGGCGTGGTGGTCGCGCCACACCGTGGCCGCGCAGCGCACCGCCCTGGATCGGGCCGAGCTGAGCGACATCACACTCATCCCCGAACCGGTCGCGGCCGTGCGCCGGCTCGAGGCAACCCACCCCGCCACCGATGCCGCCCCCGTGGTCGTCTACGACCTGGGGACAACGGGTGTGACCGTCTCGGTCGTCGACACCGGCCCCCACGGCGGACTGCGCGGCGAACCGCTGCGTTCCACCGAGATCGGCGGCGCCGAATTCGATTTGTTGACAATGCGTTACGTGCTGGCAAACGTTGCGGGGGACAACGATTTCGACCCCTTCGACCCGATGATCGAAAGGGAATTGACCGCACTTCGACTCCGCTGTGCGAAGGCGAAAGAAGACCTTTCCGGAATTACCGCGACGGTGGTTCCGGTCCGACTGTCCGGTAGCGTCCGCGACGTCCGCCTAGTTCGCGGCGAGCTCGAGGACCTGTTCCGCGCGCCGCTGCGGGCCTCACTCGAGCTGATCCATCAGGCCGCGCGCCGCGCGGGCATCGGCACCATCGATCGAATCCTGCTGACCGGCGGCGGCAGCGCGATTCCACTGCTGACCGAACTGGTCTCGACCGAATTCGGCACGACCGTCCTCTCGGCCGGCGATCCCGCGCACACCGCCGCGGGCGGCGCCGCGCTCCTGGCCGCCGAGCTGTCGGTGACCGCACCCACCGAATCCATTCCAGCACTGCCGCAACCGATTCCGGAACCAGACCGGGCCCCCGTCCTGCCGCCGCTCCCGCGATCCTCACAACCCGAACGCCCCGGCAAGTGGCGGCGACCGGCCTTCATCGCCGGCGCGGCGGTGGCGGTCGCCGCGCTCGCGACCGGCACCCTCGCACTGGGCACGGCCGTGCAGTCGACGCCGACCTCGAATTCGTCCGGCACATCGAGCAGCAGCCCCGCGGCCGCACCGGCCGCCGAGGCAGGTTCCGTCGCCGCGCCGGTCGCGAACAACGATGCCGCACAGGGCAATCGGGCCACGGGTGCCATGACACCGGCCGCCGGAAAGGCGCCCGCCGGTTCCCCCGCGCCCCGCGATGCGACCGGTGGCCAGCCCGCCCCGCCCGCCGACAATCCGGTCGCCGCGCCGCCACCAGTCAACATCCCCATCCCACAACCGATCCCGGTGCCCGAGGTACCGACGATCCAACCACCGGTCATCCAGCCGCCACCGCCGCCCACCGTGCCCGGCGGCACGCTCGGTAACACCGTGAACAACGGCTTGGACCAGGCGGGCAACACCCTCGGCACGGTGCTGCAGGCGCCGGGCCAGGTACTCGGACATACCGGCGGCTGAGACCGAAACATGTTCGCCGACAACGTAATCGCGCTGGATTCACTCCCGGGCGCGCGAGATATACTCCGAGAGCTGGACTCCCCGAACCGCGAACCCCGGATCTATCTGATCCGCGGCCGCTCCGGCACCGGCAAGTCCACCCTCCTGGCCGGTATCCGAAATCGCCTGCGCGGCCGCGCTATCGCCTCCTGCGACGATCTCGCCGCGGCCCGAGACGACGCCCCCGCCCTGATCATCGACGACGCCCACACCCTCGACCGGACCGAACTCGGCAAGCTCATCGCCGCCGTGGAATCCGGCTGCTGCACGATCGTCACCGCGGCCCGCCCGAGCCCGCACGATGCCGACCTGCGCACCCTGGCCGACGCCGTATCCCGCCGCGGCCGCGTGCTCGATCTGCGTGCCCTGGGTGTGGCCGAGATCGCACCCTTCGCACGGGAATTGGGCATGATGGTCCCGCGGCCGGTGGCCCAGCACATCCACCGCCAGACCGCGGGCATCCCCGGCGGCGTGGTGGCGGCCCTGACCGCCGCATGCGCCACGCGATTGGATGCGGGCATCACCGCGGTCGACGAGGCCGTCACCACCTGGGCGCGCACGCTGCTCGACGGCACCGACCCGCGGCTGCTCGATATCTTCGTGGTCGCCACCACCGGCGCGGGACTCGATCCGGGCGAACTCGGCGAGATCCTCGACGTCGACCACGACACCGCACTGGGCCTCATCGACCGCGCCCGAGCGGGCGCCCTGATCACCGACGCGGATCTCCTGCTGGCCCCCGCGGTCGCACCGCTGCGGACGCTCGTCGGCGACCGCCGATTCCTGACCGTGCAGCGCCGACTGCTGCAGGCCCGGCTGGACGCCGGTCTGCTGGGCGATCACACCGCCCTGCTCCTGGCCGAATCCGGGGTACGCGATCCCCGGCTGGCCGAATTCCTCTGCGCCACCGCCGAAAAGGCGGGCGAGGAGGCTGTTCGCTACTACGCCGCCGCCGCGGCCGCGGGCGCCGATCGACAGGCGGTCGCGGTGCACTGGGCCGAGGCCGCCGCCCGCGCCGGCGACGGCGACACCGCACTACGCCTGGCCGAACCCGTACTCTCCTGTCCCGCCGCGCCCGCCGCGGAATTGGCCGCGGCCGTCCGCATCTGCGCCGGTGTGTGGACCCGGCGCGGCCTGGCCGACCGTGCCGCCCAGCTGTATTCATGGCTGGGCGCCGCGCGCGTCGGTCCGGATTGGGCGATCGGCGCGACCGTGCAGTATCTGGCCGGTGCGGTCGAGGCCGCCGCCACACTCTCGGCCTCGGCCGCGCACTGGCCGCCCACCGAGGCCACCGCCCGCGCCGGACTGATCGCCACCGCCCTGGCCCACACCGTGACCACGCACGCCGCGGGCGAATCCGCCCGCGCCACGGCCGTTTCGGCGGCCTCGGCCCTGATCCAGGCCGCCCGCGCCGACGCGAGCCCGGCCACCGGACCCTTCCTGCCCTGCACCGCGGTCTCGATCGCCACCCTGTTGTGCCTGAGCATGGGTGAGCCCCGCCGCGCCGCCGACGCCCTGCGCGGCCGCTCCGATCGTGATCCACAGCTGGCGGTGCTGACCGCCTGG
Source organism: Nocardia sp. NPDC051570 (assembly GCF_044454005.1). Classification (NCBI taxonomy): domain Bacteria; kingdom Bacillati; phylum Actinomycetota; class Actinomycetes; order Mycobacteriales; family Nocardiaceae; genus Nocardia; species Nocardia sp. NPDC051570. Next base: position 145,843 of record NZ_JBITDI010000012.1, read on the forward strand.
ACCGCGATGCTCGGCGGCGACGAACAGGCCGCCGCGACGATCATCGCCGCCCTCGATCTGCCCGCCCTGTCCGAACGAGACCGTCTGCTGGCGCACGGCGTCGCGATCGGCCTGGCCCGCCGCGGCGGCGATCACACCGCCCTCGCCGTGGCCTGGGAGGCCGCGCATCCGCTGTTCGACGACGTCGACGCGGATCTGTTGACGCTGTTGCCGATCGGCGAACTGTGGCTGGCCGGAATCCGGCTACGCGACGAGGGCCGGGTGAGCGCGCTCGTCGACGCGGCCCGAGAGTTGTTGCGCCGCTTGGACAATCCCCCGGCCTGGGCGAACGCCTTCCACTGGTACGCCATCCAGGCCGCGATCGCGCACGAACGCCCCGACGAACTGCTGCCGCCCGCCCAGCGGCTGAAGGCCGCCGCCCTCGCCGGGGACGCCCACGCCGCGGTACTCGCCGACGCCGGTCGCACCTGGGTGCTGGTGCTGCGCGGCGAGGTCGCCCAGGACGAGGTGACCGCGGCGGTGCGCCGGCTCGCCGAGATCGGGTTGATCTGGGATGCGGCCCGCCTCGCCAGCGAGGCCGCCCTCGCGGCCGGCGATTCGACGGCCGCGACCGCACTGCTCAAGCTGGCCCGTTCGATACGCACCGAGGCCCGGCCGCAGCAGCGGATCGTCCCGATGGCCGATCCGGCGCCGCGGCAGCGGCCCGAACAGTCCACCCCGACGCCCGACGCCCTGCTCAGCGACCGCGAGCGCGAGGTGGCCGAATTGGTACTCCTGGGACTGACGTACCGGGAAATCGGCGCTCGGCTGTACATCTCGGCGAAGACAGTGGAGCATCATGTCGCGCGGATCCGGCGTCGCATCGGAGCCGGTTCCAGGTCGGAGCTATTGTCGATGCTCCGCGCCATGGGACACGGTTCGCTGCTCGTGTGAGGTCGGGCGCGGGACGATGTCGGCGGGGGCGCACGAGACGCGAAGCGAGGTAATAACGATGGCCACAGGGGTGGGCCTACGGATCGCCGACGACGAGTGCATCGCGACGATTCTCACCGGCGGGATCGAAGACGCCCCCGAACCTCTCTCCATCGTGCGCGAGTCGGTGCTGCACATGTCCGACGAGGGCGACGCGACCCTCGGCGGCGATCAGCCGCCGAGCCATTCCCACTCGATCACGGGATTCTTCGCCGCGGTCGGTGATCCGGCGGGCATCTCGGTCGACGACGGCGAGGCCTATCGCGCCGAGGATCTGGTGGCCACGGCGCTGTTCTGTCTGATCAATCTCGCCGCCGAATATCTCGAGGGCGCCGCCGAGTTCTATGCGACCCATCCCCCGGACTGGCCCGAGCAGCAGGTGTACGCACTGCGCGAGGCGCTGGACTATCTGGGCCTGCGCGCGGTCGTGCTGGTCAGCGAGTCCGATCTGCCGGGTTCGGACAACGGCAGCGGCTACGGCTATTCGTACGACGCCGCCCGCGCGGCCCTGGCGGCCGTGCTGGCCACGCCCGCCGGATCGACGCCGCCGGATCCCACTCATGCCGAGAACGCGCTGATCGTCACGGATATCCTGCCCGCGCTCCCGAATTCGGATACCGCGATGCAGGCCTATTCCGCGGCGTTCCCGGTGGCCCAGCCGACCGAATCCCTGGCCACCGAGCAGACTCCCGCCGCATCGGCGCCGACGAAGCGCAAGGTCCGCCGCATGCCGGTGTTGATCGCCGCGGCCGCGATGGTCGGCCTGATGCTCGGCGGCCTGGGCGTCGCCCTATTGTTCCGCGGCCACACCACCACCCCCGTGCCGCCGCTGCCCGACGCGCATTCCCAGCTGGTCACGACGACCCCGCCGCTGCCCGTCACGACCCCGCCCGCGCCGCCGACCACGACCATCCCCGAGCCGGCTCCGGTGCGGCCCCCGGAGACCACGGAGCCGACGACCACCCCGCCACCACCTCCGCCGCCTCCCACGACCACGATCGACCCCCCGCCGACGACCACCCGCCCCAGCACGACCACCCCACGGCCGACGCGGACCACCCCGCGCCGCACCTCGCCGACGATCCCGAATCCGTGGGACCCCATCCCGGGACTGCCCTCGATACCCGGGATGGAGGTGTCGCCGAATCCGTGATCATTTCGTAGCGAACTTTGACCGTTTGTGCCCTAAAGTGAAGCGCTGACCGGTGTTGCCGGATACCCCATCGGAAACACCAGGCAGAGACTCTCGACGAGGGCTGTTGCCGCACAACGGTTTTACCGCCCGTCGGATCTACCCGGCACATCGGTGCCTGACGAAGGGACTTCATGCGCAAGATGCCGGCGCGTCGCGCCACGGTCAAAGCCGCCGCCGTCGCATTCGCTTCGACCGTTCTGCTCGGCCCCCTGTTCGCCGCCCCCGCGCAGGCGTCCCCCGTCCCGACTCAGCCGACCGCCGATCAACTGCCGCCCGAGCTGGCGCAGGCGATCTCGCGCGATCTGAAGATGACGCCCACGGAATACCTCGATCGCGCCGCCCAGGCGCAGCAGCTGCGCGATTATGCCCGGCAGTTCCGCGCCGAGCGCCCCGACGAATTCGCCGGCGCCTGGCTGGGTCCCGACGGTAAGCCGATCATGGCCGTCACATCCCTCGACGCCGCCCGTATCGCCGCCACCGATGGTTATCAGACGCGGCTGGCGCCGATTTCGGCGAACAGTCTGGAGACCTCGCTGGATCAGCTGGCCCAATGGATCGGCGGGCTGCCGCGCGACCTGTCCTCGGCAATCAATTCGGTCGCCGTCGACTTCCTCAACAGCCAGCTGGTGGTCAGCGTCGCCAATACCCCCGCCGGACATGTGCTGAATCTGCCCACGCTGATCGCGAACATCAAGGTGGTGCTGTCCCCGAATGGCGGCGGCCCGGTGGAGCGCCGTCCGATGGGCGGCGACACCTATATCAGCGCGCCGACCTCGCTCGAGGATGAGGCGCTCAAATCCGTCGACGTGTGCTCCTTCGGCTTCAACAGCGTCGATTCCGCCGGTAACGCGCTGAATATCAGTGCGGGACACTGCGATCCGAATATCGGCAAGGGTAACGAGCAGGCCGATGTCTGGGTGCCCAACGTGCACGACATCAAGGCCAGCCCGCATGTCGGCTCGTTCGTGCGCGCCCAGCTGGGCGGACGCAGCGGCCTGGATTACTCGGTGATCAAACTCAACGACCGCGCGGTGAAGGCGGGTATGGACCAGCCGTCGGTGCGCGGCGCCAACGGCACCACGCTGACCGTCACCGGCGTCGCCGATCCGATCGTGGGCGCACCGGTCTGCAAGTCGGGCCAATCCTCCACGTTCACTTGCGGTTTCGTGGTCGCCGACCGGGTCGAGACCCAGCTCTACACCGCCGACGGCGAGTCGAAGACGGTGCGCGGCTTCGCGAGTTCGGCCTGCACCCTCGGCGGTGACAGCGGCGGCGCCATCGTGTCCGGCACGCTCGCCCTGGGCATCACCAGCGGCTCCAATGCGGCCGACGCACCCGACTGCGGGGAGGCCAATGTCGGCCTGGCGCAATACGGCGGCACCGCCTCGCTGGGCATTCCGGTCCGCGCGATCCTCGACGATATCGACGCCAATTCCGACGGCGGCCTCGGTTCGGGGATCACCGTGCGAACCCGCTCGAACGCGGGATGAACCCGAACACGAGATGAATTCTGGTGACAAGTCCGCGACGAGTAGGCATAACCATGCGAACCCCATATAGTCGCCTCATGCTCCTGCCACGCATCCGTTTGTCCGCCGCGGGATCGAGCCCGCGGAACCGTCTCCGCACAGCGGCGGTCGTCGCCTCCGCTGCCATGCTGGTCCTCGGCCCTGTGGCGGGGTCGGCGTCCGCGGATCCGGCTCCCGCACCGGCGCCGAATCTGCCGGCCGAACTGATCGCGGCGGTACAGCGCGACCTGAAGATCTCCCCCGAGGAGTACCTGCACCGCGCCGATGTCGCACAGAAGGTGGCCGCCTTCGCGACCAGCGCCCAGCGGCAGTATCCGCAGGCCTATGCGGGCTCCTGGCTGGACGGCGCCGGCAATGCCGTGATCGCGCTGACCCAGGGTCAGGGACTGGACGAGGCCCGCAAGGCCGCGCAGGACGCCGGCTTCCAGGTCAAGGACGTCGCCAAGAGCGAGACCGTGCTGCGCGGCGAGAAGAACGCCTTCCAGCAATGGCTTTCGGGTCAGCCGGAATCGGTGGCCAAGTCGGTGCGCGGCGTCGCGATCGACACCATGAACAACAGCATCGCCGTGCGCGTCGACAAGGCCGGCCTGCAGATGCCCGGCTTCGTCGATCCCGCCCGGGTCATCGTGATGCCCGCCGCGCCGGTGGGTCCGGAGCAGGCCGACGACGCCGCCCAGCCGATCGCGGGCCAGGGCAACGGCGCGGTGGCCGCCGGCGACGGTTACGCGTCGGTGGCCGGCCGCATGCAGCTGATCTGCTCCTCCGGCTTCAACGGCCTGGACCGCGCCAACAACCCGGTGAACATCACCGCGGGACACTGCGATCCGAACATCCCGGCCGCGGGCACCCCGAACGCCCCGGGCATGTTCGAGCTGCTGCCGGGCAACCACCTCGGCAACCAGCTGGGCACGTTCCAGAAGTCGGTGCTGGGCAGCCAGGACTATTCGATCGTGTCGATCAACGACGGTAGCCGGGATCGCTTCGGTAACAACCTGGTTCGCGTTCAGGGCCAGGCGCCCATCGCCATCACCGGCGTGGCCGATCCGGTGGTCGGCGCCCCGGTCTGCAAGTCGGGCGCGCGCACCGGCTTCAGCTGCGGCGTGGTCAACGCCGTCGATCAGACCGTGCAGGTCGGCGATCGCGAACTGACCCAGTCGTTCTCGGCCAACATCTGCGCCCTGCCCGGCGACAGTGGCGGCCCGATCGTCACCGGCACCCTGGCCCTGGGCATCTCCAGCGCCTCCTCGGTCGCCGACTACCCGCACTGCATCATCCCCGAGGTGATCGGCATGATCACCGGCGACGCCCCCCAGCTGTTCGCGCAGCCGGTCAACGTCGTCCTCTCCGACAACCCCGGGCTGCGGGTCCGCACCAACTGACACCCGCGCTCCTGCGAAAAGGGCCGACAGCCACGCGCTGTCGGCCCTTTTCCTGCCTCTGCTGTTCCCGGCGGGCTAATCACCGGGCATTCTGGTGGCATGTGTCTGGTGTTGATCGGGTGGCGCGCGCATCCGGAGTATCGACTGATCGTGGCGGCCAATCGAGACGAGTTCTATACCCGGTCGACCGAGCCCATGCGATGGTGGGACGAGACACCCGGATTGCTGGCCGGACGGGATCTGGGCAACGCGACGCGCACACCCGGCACCTGGCTGGGATGGCTGCCCGCCGCCCATCGGTTCGCGACGGTGACCAATGTGCGCAATCCGGCCGAGAATCGCGCGGACGCCCGATCCCGCGGCGCACTGCTGCTGGACTCACTGCGCGGCGCCGAGGGCCCGGAGAAGTTCGTGCGTACGCTCGCCGCGGCCCCTGACGACTACAACGGCTACAACCTGGTCGTCTCGGATCTGGAATCGCTGTGGTGGCACAGCAATCGCAGCACACTCACCCCCACCGAACTCCTGCCCGGACTGCACGGGGTGTCCAACGGCGCACTGCTGGGTTCGGGAGATATCCACGGCGATATCGCCATTCGCACCGATACCGGCTCCCCGGCCTGGCCCAAGGTACGCGACGGCCTGACCGCGCTGCGCGAGGTGATCCGCACCGACCCCGCCGACACCTCGGCCTACTTCGGCGTGCTGGCCGATCGCACCATCGCCCCGGACGACCAGCTGCCCGACACCGGCCTGTCGCGTCGGCGGGAGCGCGCCGCCTCGGCCCGCTTCATCGCCGCCACCGTGCACGGAACACGTTGCAGCACAGTCCTGCTCGTGCGCGAGGACGGCTCCTTCCAGATATCCGAGCGTTCGTTCGGGCGGCTGGGCCGGCGTCAGGGCGAGGTATCGTTCAGCGGTTCAACGACATTGCCCAGTTGAGACACGACAACGGCCCGCACTCTCGCGAGTACGGGCCGTTCGATGCGGAAGGCTCGGGCGCAGACTAGTTCTGCGGGGCCGGAGCCGGAGCCGGCTGCAGCTGTTGCTGCTGCTTGGCCATGGCCTCATCGCTCCACTGCGTGCTGCCCGGGGCGGCGGTCATGGTGTTGACCAGGTCGACGGCGGTGGCGATCAGTGCGGGACCGCCCACGGCGATCGTGCCCAGAATGCCGCCGATACCCGCGCCCAGCGGAAGACCCGCCAGACAGCCGACACCGAACAGCGGCAGGCCGAAGGCGCAGCCGACGACCGCGCCGATGGCGGTGCCGACGAAACCACCGATGGCCGTGGCGATTCCGAACTTGCTGGCGAAGTCGTTCATCGCCCGCTGATTCTCGATCGGGGAGGCGACATCCTTGAGTGCGATCCGGTTGCCGTCACGCGTGACCTGCTGGGCCTCGACCTGCTGGCCGGCCACGGGCGTCACGGTCTTGTCCGGAGTGAGCTCGAGCTCCTTGCCCTCGCCCTTGATCTCCGGCTTCACCTGCACCTGCTGGCCGGCGAAGTTGTAGCTCAGCGGCAGCGTGACCACGGTCTTGCCGTCGGGATCGCGCACATCGACGGTATCGACCTGCTTCGCCTCTTCACCGGGCTTGACCGCGACATCGGTCTTGGACAGCTGGAACGTTCCCCCCTGCAGGCGCGTCACCACGGACTTCGGCGTTCCGGGCTGCTGCGCATCCACCAGCAGGACCGAGTAGTTGATGCCCTTGGCCGGAGCGGCTGGTTCAGCGTGGGCAGTTCCCAGCCCAACGGTCATAGCGCCGATGACCAGGGCGCCCACCGCAGTACCTCTGCGGAACTTCATTCGGTTATCCAATCCATCATCAGGTTTCGCCGCGCGCGTCGCCCCGCGAGAGCCCACGCATCCCTCAGGTCGGAGACCTGCGGGAACCCTCCCCGAGCGGGGTAAAGACACACACAGCAAGCAGGACGACTGGAGCCTAGTCGAATAGCTGGCGAGAAGCGAGATCCGTTTCCCGCCAACCCAACTAAGCATGTCCTGGGTTCAATACTCCATTTGCCGGGTTTTACGGTGATAGCGAACCGCACTCACACATATCCCCAGGAAACCGCGTGAGCGCGGTCACAATACGGAGTGGGTCAAGCCCCCGCAAGCTGTGGCGGGCCGATCGGCCCGCATATGATGGACAGATAAGTTACCGGCGGGTAACTTACTGCCCGTTAGGATACGAACAACCGCGGTGGCACCAGCCCTGCCACCGAATGCTCGTTGAACCGAAGGAAGGTCGCGACATGAATGCCCTGACAGTGACGCTGGGCACGATTGGGGTGGCGTTCAGCCTCATAGGCTGGGCGTCATTCTTCGGCGGCGTCGGCAAGATGGCCCGCGCCATCATGATCGGACAACCCGCGCCGGACCGGTGGCGGCCATTCTTCCCGCGTCTGAAGACGATGATCGTCGAGTTCCTGGCGCATACGCGGATGAACAAGTTCCGCACGGTCGGCTGGGCGCACTGGCTGGTCATGATCGGCTTCCTCGGCGGCATGATCCTGTACTTCGAGGCGTACGGACAGACCTTCGATCCCGAATTCCACTGGCCGTTCTTCGGTGACTGGCACATCTATCACCTGTGGGACGAGCTGCTCGGCATCGGCACCGTCATCGGCATCGTCGTGCTGATCGCCATTCGCCAGCTCAACCACCCGCGCGTGCCGGAACGCCTGTCCCGCTTCAGCGGTTCGAAGTTCGGCCCGGCCTACACGATCGAGCTGATCGTGCTCATCGAGGGCCTGGGCATGGTCCTGGTGAAGGCGGGCAAGATCGCCACCTACGGCGAGTCGACCGCGTGGACCGACTTCTTCACCATGCAGGTCGCCAAGCTGCTGCCCTCCAGCGTCGGGATGGTCGCGGTATTCGCGTTCGTCAAGATGGTCTCGGGCAGCTCGTTCCTGCTGCTGGTCGGCCGCAATATCAACTGGGGTGTCGCATGGCACCGGTTCGCGGCGTTCCCCAATATCTACTTCAAGCGCGAGGACGACGGCGGCGTCGCACTGGGCGCGGCCAAGCCGATGATGTCCCAGGGCAAGGCGATCGATATGGAGACCGCCGATCCCGATAACGACACCTTCGGCGCCGGCCGCATCGAGGACTTCTCCTGGAAGGGCTGGCTGGACTTCACCACCTGCACCGAATGCGGTCGCTGCCAGAGCCAGTGCCCGGCGTGGAACACCGGAAAGCCGTTGTCGCCCAAGCTGCTGATCATGTCGCTGCGCGACCACGCCGTGACCAAGGCCCCGTATCTGCTCGCGGGCGGCCGCAAAGATATGGGCGGCGACGAGGTCGGTCTGGTCGATGCCGAGGGCAAGCCGGACGAGGCCGCGCTGGCGAAGATCGCCGAGTCCGCGCGCGCCGAGGCCGAGCGTCCGCTGGTCGGGCCCGAGGATGTGCACGGCATCATCGATCCCGAGGTGCTGTGGAGCTGCACGACCTGTGGTGCGTGCGTGGAGCAGTGCCCGGTCGATATCGAACACGTCGACCACATCATCGATATGCGCCGCTACCAGGTGCTGATCGAATCGGAGTTCCCCTCCGAGCTGGCGGGCCTGTTCAAGAATCTGGAGAACAAGGGCAACCCCTGGGGTCAGAACGCCAAGGACCGGCTCAACTGGATCTCCGAGGTGGACTTCGAGGTTCCGGTCTTCGGCCAGGACGCCGAGACCTTCGACGGCTACGAATACCTGTTCTGGGTCGGCTGTGCGGGCGCCTACGAGGACCGCGCCAAGAAGACCACCAAGGCGGTCGCCGAGCTGCTGGCCACCGCGGGCGTGAAGTTCATGGTGCTCGGCCAGGAGGAGACCTGCACCGGCGATTCGGCCCGGCGCGCGGGTAACGAATTCCTGTTCCAGCAGTTGGCGACGCAGAACATCGAACTGCTGAACTCGGTATTCGAGGGCGTCGAGCAGGCCAAGAAGAAGATCGTCGTCACCTGTGCGCACTGCTTCAACGCGCTGAACAACGAGTATCCACAGGTGGGTGGCACCTACGAGGTCGTGCACCACACGCAGCTGCTGAACCGCCTGGTGCGGCAGAAGCAGCTGGTGCCGGTGTCGCCGGTGTCGGAGAAGGTCACCTATCACGACCCCTGCTATCTGGGCCGCCACAACAAGATCTACAACGCGCCCCGCGAACTGATGGCCGCCTCCGGCGCGGCCGTGGCCGAAATGCCGCGCCACGGCGAACGTTCCATGTGCTGTGGCGCCGGCGGCGCGCGCATGTGGATGGAGGAGCAGCTCGGCAAGCGCGTCAATCTCGACCGCACCGACGAGGCGCTGGCCACCCTGGACGGCGGCAATTCCCCCTCGCTGATCGCCACCGGCTGCCCGTTCTGCCGCGTGATGCTCACCGACGGCGTCACCGCGCGTAAGGATTCCGGCGAGGTCGGCCAGGCCGTCGAGGTCGTCGACGTGGCGCAGCTGATGCTCAATGCCATCGAGCGGGTCGAACCCGCGACACTGTCGGCCAACCTGAAGGTGATCCAGGAGCCGAAGCGGGTCGAGGCCGAACCCGAGCCGAAGCCCGCGCCGACGGCACCCGCGGCCGAAACCCCTGCGGCGGAACCGAAGTCGGCTCCGGCCGCGGGCAAGGGGCTGGCCATGAAGGGCCCCGCGAAGGCACCGGGCGGTAAGGGACTGTCGATGAAGGGCGCCGCCAAGGCCCCCGGAGCCCAGGCCGACGCTCCGGCCGGCGAGAGTACCGAGACCCCCGCGACGCCCGCGGCCAAGCCCGGTGGCCTTGCCATGAAGGGTCCGGCGAAGGCACCGGGCGCGAAGCCCGCCGCGGCCGCTCCGGCCACGGAAACGCCTGCCGCGCAGCCCGAGACCACCGCGGCGGAAACGGCTTCGGCCGAGACCGCCACGGAGTCCAAGCCCACGGTCGCCCCGAAGGGGCTGGCGATGAAGTCCGGCTTCAAGCGTCCGGGCCCGAAGGCGCCGGGCGCGCCGAAACCGGCCGCCACCGAACCCGTTGTGAGCGAGGAGGCTCCGGCCACTCCCGCATCGGATGAGGCCACCGAGGCGACCGAGGCCCCGGCCACCGGCAACGGCGCACCGAAGCCCCCGGCGGCCAAGCCGGGTGGACTCGGCTTCAAATCCGGAGCCAAGGCGCCGGGCCGTAAGGATTGAGTACCTCGTAGTGACGCCCGAGGGCGGTGTTGCCAGAAGTTGGCCGCACCGCCCTCGGCGTTTTCCGGGCCCGCCGAGCAGGTCCCGCCGGTTCTATTGCCAGGAGTTTGCGAAGCTTCCGGATGGAATTCCCGAGCATCGGACCGGTCGGCTCGATGAGCGCGAGGCTACCCTTCCGCACCACCGCCCCATATGATGGAACGAGATCGAAATCGATTGGGGCAGAACGTATTTCGATCGACATCGTATTAAGAAACCGACCGACCGGGGTGGCTCAAACACGCCGTGGCTACTTCCTTCTGGAAGGTTGACCGACTCCGGCCGACGGGCTTACCGTTATGTCCTCTTTCACTTCTAGCCGATCCGGATCGGATAACGGAACCCCTATCGGGGCGGTATGCCGGCCCCTGCCGTCCTTACCTCGGCAAGGAGCATCCCCATGTCTCGTCGGAGAATTCTGTCGTATCTCGGCGCCGCCGGTCTGGCGCCGCTACTCGTCGCCGTCCTACCCGCCGGTCAGGCGAGCGCACACGGCTACATCTCCTCGCCCGCGAGCCGTCAGGCTCAATGCGCGCAGAACCAACTACCCTGCGGCCCGATCAAGTACGAACCCCAGAGCGTGGAGGGCCCGAAGGGCCAACTCAATTGCAGCGCAGGCGATTCCCGCTGGGCCGACCTGGACGACGATACCAAGCCCTGGCAGGTCTATCCGGTCGGCGACTCGATGGACTTCACCTGGACCTTCACCGCGCGGCATGCGACGACAGACTGGGAGTACTGGGTCGACGGCCAGCGCGTCACCACGGTCGACGGCGGCGGTCGCCAACCCGACCAAACTGTCACTCACACAGTGAATTTCGGCTCCCTCACCGGCCGCCACAAACTGATCGGCATCTGGAACATCGCCGACACCCCCAACGCCTTCTACTCCTGCGTGGACCTCCAAATAGGCAGCGGCCCAACCCCACCCACCACCACGCCGCCACCGACCACGACACCGCCACCGACCACGACACCGCCACCCACCACGACGACCCCGCCGCCTACGACCAACCCCAATCCCCCGGCCCAGCAATGGAAATCGGGCACGACATACGCCACGGGTGACATCGTGAGTTACGACGGCGTCCGGTACCGCTGCCTGCAGCCCCATACGGCCCAGGACGGGTGGACTCCACCGTCGACTCCGGCCCTCTGGCAACAGATCTGATCGACGCCGCCGAGCGGGCGCATGGGTGAGGGACCGCTCGGGGAGATGAATACATAAAAAAAACTGCCCTCGCCGCATGAGCGGCGAGGGCAGTCCTCCTGCAGGGGAGTCGGTGTGGAGATCAACTGTCGAGAACTACCCCACCTCCCCCGAGGTGAGGCCGATGGTTCCCGTGAACTGCCAGCGGCAGGGTTGGCAGGCTTCGGCGTACTGCCGCCGCTGCAGGAACATATCCCCTCGATTGGATCCTCCCGCGAGCACCGCACCCGAATGCGGACTCGCTGGCCGGCAGCGATGCGCTATCGACATCGAATTCCTATCACGCCGTCCGAACGAATTCCTATCAAGGAATCCGCTGAACGAATCGCACATCGATAGCGGCTCGGTAACGGGTATTCCACCACGGAAGCTTCACTTTTCGCCGCCTCGCGACCGCAGGGGCAGCGCACCGACCCCCGCGCGCAAACGATAGCTGCGATCATGCGCTCGCACCAAGCGGCCGAACCGACTCCGCCGAGTCGATTGTCATCATCGACGCCAGCCTTCAGGCAGGCCGGGAGCAATCAGCGGGCTAATTTGAGATTTAGATCACAAGCCATTCTTCGTAACGCCGAGTGCGGCCATCACGATCTTATCTCTAATGCCTTCCTGCCGCATTGCGGGCGCGATTGTGCGGTGTACCCACAAGGACGACTCACCGACCCCGATCAGTTTTCCCGCACCGCGGCGGCCGAAACCTCCAGTTGCAAAGATCCGGGCTTTCCGGCAAGCTCCCCGCACGAGGGGCGGGATCCTCGCTCACGCGACGTCGCCCTGCCGATTCGAACAACAGGATGCACCGTGACTTCGACAGCCATATCCGTCGTCATTCCGGCCCATGTGCACACTGCGGCAGGCGTGGCATATCTCGACGAGCAGCTGCACGCACTGGCCGATCAGGACTATCCGGGTCCGATGGAAGTCATCGTCGCCGATAACGGCTCACCCATCGACCTGCGCACCCATCTGGCCCGAAGTCCCTTGCGGGCCCGGCTCGATCTCCGTTACGCCGATGCCTCCGCGACCCGCGGCGCATCGCACGCCCGCAATGCCGGAGCCGACCAGGCCACCGGGGAAATCCTGCTCTTCTGCGATCACGATGATCGGGTGTACCCGGACTGGGCGAGCAGCCTGATCGCCTTTCTCGACAACGGATACGACATCGTCAGCTCGGCCGTCGAAGGCTCGACCCTGAACACGGCCAACCCGCGCAAGGCCGCCGAGATCCCCGCCCCCGACCAGTTCCAGCCCCAGGGTGTGGTCGCCCCCACCCTGGTCGGCTGCAGCATGGCCTGCCGCACCGAGGCCTATCGCGCACTGGGCGGCCTGGACATCACCTACGCGGCCAACGAGGATGTCGAATTCGGCTGGCGGGCAAGCCTGTCCGGCTACCGAGTCGGCTATCTCCCCACCGCATTGGTGGCATACCGCTACCGCACCGAGTTCCGCGCGGGTTACCGGCAGGGCCGGGCCCGCGGCATCGGCCTGGCCCGGCTACACGCCGAATTCCCGGGAAACGGCCTGCCCGCCATCCGCTTTCCCCTACTCCTGCTGACCCTGGCCGTACTCACGATCAACCCTTGCCTCGTCCGCGAGGAACGCGGACTGCTCATGGGCATTACCGTCGGCCAACTGACGGGCGGATTACGCCACCGAACCCTGCTCTGGCGCTGAACTTTCCGGTCCGGGCCGCTATGCGTTTCGATCAGGCGGGATCGTAGGCGACATAGGTATTCGCGCCCGGCAACACCTGGGCCTTGCGCAACGTCGCGGTGGTGCTCATTCGAACCCAGATCCGGCCACCGGGCGCGACGGTCAGGGGAGCGTCCTTCAAGACCAGCGCGGCCTGGCCGGTTCGGAATTGGTCCCTGGCGAAGGGGGACTCGTTGTACATCAGTTCGACGACCAAGGGCGCCGTGAGGTCGTTCCAGCCGAGCTCGAGCTGAATACCGCAGTGCACGACCACCGAGCCGGAGCCGTTGGGCAGCAATTCCGACTGTGGGCTGATGATGGTCCCGGGATATCCGTCCCGAGGTGTCCACTGGGTCAGTTTCACCGACCCGCCCGACGAATCCACCTGTTGATTCTGGCCCGCCTTGTTCATACCCATCGGGGTCAGCGTCGGGGCCGGCGGCACTTCCGGAGGAGCACCGACGATCAGTAGTGGCATTAGGCGACCTTGACGTAGGTATCGCCGTTGGCGACCACGCTCGACGCCACACCGCCGATACTGGTCGAGCAGATCACCTCCACTGTGATCCGATCGCCGGGATTGACATTCGCGGGGGTGGTGACCGCGAATGTGCCCGAGACGGTCGACACCGGATCCCAGATGTACACCCGTGTGCCGTTGACATTCACTCGCGCCTGCTGCGAAATGCCTTGTAATCCGGCCTTACCCCCGGCGAACGGCAGGTTGACCTGGATCGTCGCGACCGGATTCGCACCCTGGATCTGCAGCTGCTCACTGTTGGATCCGGTCACGACCGAATCGGGGAATGTGGTGTCGGCGATCCAGTTCGTGACCGGCTGCCAGTTCGATGTCATCTGCTGCGAACCGCTCTTGATCATGCCGACCGGAGGAAACGGCACGATCGGATTCCCCGCCACAACCGTCAACGACATCAGGCGGTCACCCCTTTGAGACTGGCCTGCAAGCCTTTGCCGGCCGAGCTGTCGAGGGTGGTGATGTTCACCGTGAGCCGATCGCTGGGCAGGAACGTCCAGGGCGTGGCCGGTGTGATCGTCGTATCGCCGGTCTGATTCGCCGGGACGATGGTCGCCGACGAATTCGGCACGGCATTGCCGTTCTGCCGCAATTCGACGACCACATTGCCGCCGCCCGCGGTCTCGCAGCGATAGGTCACCGAGCTGACCGCGATCTTGCGTTCGATCCGCAGCCCCTCCGGCATCACGTTTCCCGTACCGGCGGCACGGGTTCCGGTGTGGGACTTGAAGGCGATGTCATAGGCCTGGCCGTCGGGCGTCGGCTTGCGCGGATCGGTGAGACGGGCATCGCCATCGGCGATGGCGCCCAGGGCCGTTCGCACGGTGGTGGTGTCCGCCGCGGTGAGGATCGCGCGGCCGGTGGCGGTGGCGTCGGAGAGCTGGCTCACCGAATGCGTATGCGCCAACGGGATTCGAGCGTCGGACAACCGGGAGTCGTTGCCCGCCACGGCCGTGGTCGCGGTGCCGCCGATCGCGGGCGGGAAGGTCGCCGGCTTGTTGGTGATTCCGGACCAGTCGGAGGATCCTGGCGTTCCCGGTGTTCCCGCCGCGCCGCGGATCACGATGCCCTGGCCCCTCGGAGTCCAGCCGCCCGCGGTGTGGAAGACGTAGAGCAGGCCATCGGCCTGAACCACGTACTGCGCGCCCTCCTTCGGCGAGGCGGGCAGTACGTCGTAGGTCGCGACCTGGCCGTCGATCTGCAGCCCGGCGCCGCGCTCGCCGCGCACTATGGCCGTTCCCGGCGCGGCGGGCACCGGTGCGGCGAGAGTCAGATCCACCAGACCCGTCGAGCCCGCGTCCGGATTGGCAGCGTCCGGGCCAGGCACGTACTCACCGACGGTGAAGCTGAACGGGTCCATGGGAACTCGTTCACCCTCGTAATACAGATCGAATGTCACCTGCCAGGTCCAGTTGGCCGGATTGGTGTCCTTACTCGGTGCGACGAGGCGAATACCGCGCTGGCCACGCCAGGTGATGTAGCCGAACTGGTCCAGCTCGCAGACGTAGTGGGTGGGCAGCTGGACATAGGTCACGGGCGGTTGTGCGCCGGCCACCAGCACCTTCGGCGCGGCGGCGGTGAAGGTGAGAGTGCCGCTCAGAGCGGGGAATTCGGGAAGGTCACCGACCAGGGGCCCGTCGGCGATATTCGCGAGAAAGCGCCCGACGACCTTTCCGTATTTCAAGGGGAGCAGATCGGCCATGAGAGTATGCCTTTCTAAAACGATTGTGCCGCAGTGGATGTCAGACCGGCAGCGCGTACACGATGAGTTGGGCGTCGTCGGTGCGGACGGTGTAGCGCGCGGTGCCGAGCGTGCGACGTGCGGCGACATAGAGCGTCGCGGTCTGGTTCGCGGCCACCACACCGGTTCGGGAGCCCGGCTGGACGGGGTTCGTGTAGTCGGCGCAGATGCTGACACTTCCCCAGATAGGCGAGGCGCTACCGTGCCCGTAACCGATGCGTTCACCATCGATGTTGCCGATAGAGACCGAGACGTCGCATCTCGATTGCCCCGCACTGCCTTCGGTGCGCACCTGGATCCACCCGCCCACCACGGGCCGCCAATCCATCGGCTGGGCCGGAATGGTGATCGTCGCCAGCAACTTCTTCTCGTCGCTCAGATGGGCGCCGCCGGCGAACTGGCCCTGTCCGATCGCCCACGGTCCGCCCAGCTTCGGACTCGGCCTGGGCACGAACTTCTGGCGCGCGGCGTCCCATGCGAGGACGAAATCCTGGGCGAGCCGGTGCTGATCGTCGATGAGCACGTCGGCGGCGTCCTGGATGCGACCAGCCTGGCCGGGATCGCCAGGATCGCCGATGTCACCGCGCGGGAAGACGATTCGCAACTGTTGCCGTGGCGCATCGCCGGTGATCTCGGCCGCGGCGGCAGCACCGGCCGGGACAGTAGTGGCGGCGCCGACCAACCGGGTCGTTGCGCCGGTCGCGCCCGGACGGCCGAAAGCTTCTGCGAACGGGATGAATCCGACCCCGGTCCAATAGTGGATCGCGTTGTCGGAGACGACCCGCCAGGCCTTGCCGACATCGGCCGCGCCGAGGCGCAGTGCCTGCAGCGCGGCCTGATCGGCGATATCGCCCTGCCAATCCCAGGGCCAGGCCGAAGCGCCGTCGGGTCCGATCGGTCCGGCCGGACCCTGGCGCAGTTCGATCAGCATGTCGCGGTCCACGAGTTCGACCGGATTTACCGTGTGCGGCAGTCCGATCGAGTCCGCGACGCCCCGCATGCTGATCATCACGTCGTTTTCGTGGATGATGGGTGTATCAGTCACTGTGCTGTCTTTCGTACTCGAGCCCCGACGGCCTACGGTGCGACCGGCAGGCCGACCGGTCTTGCCCAGCAGAGGAGCTGAGTGTCCGTCTGCGCATAGTTGTAATTGGCCTGGCCCACACTGCGACGCACCACGACGTAGAACACCGCGGGCTGCCCGGCCGGTACGACGCCGATGGTGCTGTCGGGTGTGACTCGAGTGCCGTAGTACTCCTGGAAGCAGCAGAAGATATCGACGCTGCCCGGAAACCCCGTACCCAACGCGACGATCTGGCCGCTCTCCGAACCCATCCGGACCTCGCAGTCGACCCGGGTCTTGAAGCTGTTCGGGCCCTCCAGGTTCGCCAAGAAGACGCCGCCGGCGATCACCGGCCGCCAGTCGCAGTCCTGCGCGGGGATCGACAACCGTGCCACCGTCATCGGGCTCGCGGACACATTCCATTGCGAGGGGGCGAAACCGTTGCCGCCGTCCCATGCCTGCGACCCGACGAGGGACCAGGGGCCCCGCAGACCCGGATCGGGTCGCGGACGCCATTTCTGCGTTGCGGCATCCCACGTCGGGACCGCTCGATCGATGTGTGTGGCGTCCGCATAGTCGCCCGCACGTCGAATCGGGCCGGGCCCACCGGGATTGCCTCGGCGGCCCTTCACACCACGCGGTACCGTCAGACTCAACGTCAGGTTCGGTGGCGTTCCGGTCACGATGGCCTGTAGCTTCGAGCCGACGGGGCCGGTGGTGACGGTGCCGAGCGTGATCGTGCACGCGGTTCCGTCCGGTCCGACCGCACCGAACGCATCGGCGAAGGTATCGAAACCGCTGCCGTTCCAGTAGACGAGCGTATCGGTGGACCTCACGCGCCACGCCTTACCGGCGTGGGCTGGGCCGAGCTTGGTGGCCAACGCTGACAGCGCGGCCTGGTCGGCGATATCGCCTTCCCAGCGGAACGAGTGACAGGGTTCCCCGGCGGGCCCCTGCTTCCCCGGCGTTCCCGTCAGCAGTTCCAACGAGCCATCTCGGGGCGTGGCGTGCATGGACTGCACCAACCCGGGCGTGCCGATCCCTTCGTCGATTCCGCGGATCAGCGTCGAATCGAAGTATTCACCAACAGTGGACATGTCACCTCCTTCAGAGGGGCTGTGCGTAAACGATGAGCGACGCGTCCGAAGGATTCACGCCGATGTTGTCGGTACCGGTGCCGTCTCGTTCGGCCGACACGACCAGCGTCGCCGACTCTCCGGCCGCGACTTTGGCATAGGTCGACGACGGCGCCAGCGTCTTGGTCGACTGCTCGTCGCGGTACGACTGGAAGATCGATAGGTAGAAGTATTCGGGGCCTGCGACACCCACCGATGCGCCCACCACCGGGCCTTGCGAGTGGAACAGTCGGACCGTGGCCACCGCACTCTGTCTGCTGTTGTTGACGGAGTAGACCCAGAGCTGCCCTTGGACCACCGGTCGCCAGGCGTACGGCAGGGCGGGAACGGTGAACGTCCCCACGATCAGTTGGGACGTCGACGCTTCCTGTTTGGCGCCGAAGTCACCGGGTCCGGTCCACCCCCACGGCCCCGCGCCGAGCGGCGGCGGAGTGGCGTGGAACTTGGCGCCCGCGCGACTGTAGGCGAAGACGGATCCGTGGACCGGTCCATCGGTGGTGGCGTCGAAATCCGTTGCCTCGTTGATCTTTCCGGAACTTCCCGGCGGCCCCTGCGGCCCCGCTTGGCCCGCGGGTACGGTCACTTTCAGCGATTGCTGCGCACCGCTGCCGATGAACTGCACGGCCCCGGTGGTCAGATTCGGATCGTTGAGCGTGTCGATATCGGTAATCGAGAGAGCGGGACCCACCGGACCCCGCGGCCCGACGGCATTCGTCGAATGCTGCCAACCGCTTCCGGTCCAGACGTCCATGCCGTTGTCGTCGAGTCGATGCCACCACTTGCCGCGGTCGGCGGGTCCCAGACTGGTGGGACGTGCTGCGACACCGGCGATTTCGCCCATCTTCCGGAATGTGGTGCGCGGCGTACCGCGCTGTCCCTTCGGGCCGAGCGGGCCTGTGGGCAGGTCGAGCCCGGCCACCTCGCCCGAGATGTCGACGTGTGTGGCGAGAATGGGCAAACCGTCGGTGTCCCGTTCGCGCCGCACGCTGATATGAGCGGGAAAACTGATGTCCCCCATGGTTTTTACTCCTCCTGCGAGAGGTCAGAAGATGAGCAGATCCAGATCGGCGCCGACATCGGTGGACAGATCCTTCACCGCGCGGGCGACCCGGCCCAGCCGCTGCCAGGCCTTGACGATCGAATCCTCTTCATCGGAACCGTCGCCCACGGTGATCTGCCACCTCGCCGCGGTCTCGCGGTCGTCGGTGAAGGTCAGTTCGGTCACGTAATCGGTGAAGACCAGCTGATCCATCGCGAATCCGATCTGATCGCCGAGGCCGAAATCCTGGCCGAGGATGTAGGGCGCGTTATCTTCGACAGTGACCTTGTGACTGGTGTAGCCGCGGGTCAGGTGCAGTCCCTGGCGGGCCGCGACCAGACCGTCGAGATTGAACGCCTTATCGCTCCCGGTGATGTACAGCTCTCGGAACGCATAGGGACCGGCTTTCTTCACCCGATCCATATCCCGATACACATTCCAGGCCAGGAAGACGTCGTTGAGCTGGCCGCGATACAGCCAGCCCAGGCCGATCAGCGATAACAGCCCCTTGATCACCACCTCGATACCGGCATTCACCCAGCCGGGCGATCGGCCGCCGACGATGATGTCGGTGGCGGTCGGCTTGTGCAGCGCGACCTCCGATGCCCCGATGCCGGAGTATTCGCCCTCGAAGTACCAGACCCAGGGGAAGTTCTTGAAGGTGCCGAACTTGCCGGGCTGCCCGTAGACGGCCTCGTATTCGTGGGTCGAGTTGAAGTTCGGATACCGCACCGGGGTGGTGCCGTCATCGGCGAATTCCTCGAGCCACGAGGTGATTCCGTCGAGCAGGGTGCCGGTTCGACCCGTCACACCCGACTTGTCGACGGTATCGAGCACCACGGTCGGGCGGTCGAGGTAGAACCACTCCGGTGCGGGCTGTTCATCCTCGCCCGGAATGAAGAACCGCGCGGTCAACATCACGCCGGAATCCTCGAGCATGGGCTCGAAAAGCTTGTCCGCCATATCGAATCGGGCCGATGCCGCGCTCCAGCGGCTGGTATCGGTCTCGGCCTTCACCGGCACGACGGCGATCGGGAACAGCGCATTGCCGATCCCGCCCCAACGCGGATCGCTCTCCAGGCTCGGCGGCACCCAGCCCGGCCGCTGCAGGCGCATGAGGTTGGCCATGAGATAAGAGGTGACCAGGGTCCGCACCGGACCGAAACCGATCATATGGCGCGGGAACTGCGCGAGGATCGGTGCGAACGGCGAGGCCCAGCAGCAGATGGTCGAGATGTGATTCCAGCAGTGGATCGCCTCGATGTCGACGGTCTCCACACCGTTCTCATCGCGCACGATGGACGCCTTGGTGACGTACCCGTCCCAGCGAAAACCCCTGGTGTTCACCGTAATCGGGATGGTGGCGTTCGCACCGTCCTCGGTGTTGTTGAACAGATGATCGAAGTGCACCATGTCCCGCGGGCAGATCATCTTCAACCCGCCCGCGGCATTGCGTGGATAGGTGAATTCCAGCGACAGATAAGTGTGCTCCTCACCCACCTCCTGCATGAACTTGTCCCAGAAGCGCACCAGCACTTCGGGATTGCGCAGTCGCTCCTGTTCGTCCCGGGCGATCCCGTCCATCCGCTGCGATTCGGCATGCGGATCCCACGTCGGCGCGGCCATCAGAACGGCCTCGACGATCGCGGCGTGACCGACACGATCACACTCGACCGAGCGTTACCACCATCGACCTTCACGGTGAGATCGGTGGAACTCCACGGCGGCAGCGCCGCGAGCCAGCGCCGACCGGCCAACTGACCCCAGACATTCCTGGGTTCCGAACCATCGTCCGTGTACAGCCGCGCGGTCCGGTGCCGCGGATGAGTATCGATCCGCAACGTCTCCCCCGGCCCCAACCGGGGCGTCTGCACCGGCGGCCGAGGAGTGGCGCCACCGACCGGATCCTGAATCTCCCACTGCCCCGGACCATTCATGGTGTAGCGCGGCCAGGCCGGCTGATCGGCGGCATTGCGAGCACGAACGATGCCCTGATCGCGACCGGCGGTATTGGTCCAGACGAAGGTCTCCTCGAAGTGGTGTTCGAGGGGGTCCATGGCGGCGGCCGACATCTTGTACAGCACAACCGCGTTGCGAGCCGGGTCTACATCGCCGATCGGCTCCGGCGCGGCCTCCAGCTGTGCCCGCTGAAACCGCCAACCTTGATGCCGTGTGAAGGTGCCGACCGTGACCGGAATATCGGTCGACCAGCCCCGGAACCATGCATCATGCACGGCGTAGAAGTCCGGAATCGGGTCCACCGCACCGGTTTTCGCGCCGCCTGAGATCACTGCGACAAAGTCCCATGCCTTCTTCGAGCGCACCGAGCGAAGGAATGTCGCGCCGTCCTGACGGGCGCCCTCGGAAACGAGTAGTTGCACGGGAGCGAACATGTAGCCCGACTGTTTGGACAGCCGCACCCCCTCGCGCCCGGCGTTGGCCCCGGAGATATGCCACACACGGCCATTGACATCCCATACGACGACCTTGGTGTCATATGTTTCGAGTAGTTGCCGGCTCACCGACCGAGCCCTCCTCCGCGTTGCTGCGCCACTGTGCGGCGCCTATGGACCCGCTCCACCGCGATCGCGGCGCTCTTCGGGTCCATTCCGTTGAAGTTGTAGATATCTCCCCGTGCGGTATGTCCGCCCGGGCCATTGGCCAGATCGACCAGGCCGAAGCCGCTGCCGATTACTTCCTTCGCGGTCTGACCGGCATAGTTGGCGACCTGTTCAACCGGTTTCATGACGGCCTCCACAGCCGTCGAACCGATTGTCGAGCCCAACATTCCGCCGATGATCGGCGCCAAAGGTGCGGCCGGGCCCAACGCCGGCGCGATCGCCGCACCGATGGCGGTGCCGATCTGACCACCGGCCGCCGAGGCGGTACCGCTGATCGCACCCTTGATCCCGCCGACGAGGCCACCCTGCATCACACCGGAGATGGCGCCCTGAATTCCGGCCGACGCCAAGCCGTTTTGATCGAAACCTTGCCAACCACCTTGCCCGGCGCCGGGGGCTTGCTGAGGCGCCGCAGTGGAATCACCGAGCAGAGTCGAGCCCAGTTGGGCCCCGAGTTCCAGAAAGGAAGACCCGAGCGTCGGAGCAGGAGCGTTGCCCGACTGAATGGCCAGCGGTGCGGGTATCCGGGCGAAAGGCAAGCCAGGACCTGGTGAGTCGCCGACAGCCAGAAGTGGATTCACCCGGAATGGATCAACCAAGCTGGGCAGCGAGAAGTCGCCTCCCTGCGACAGGACCCTCGGCCGCCTATCACCTCGACCGGGAGCGAGCGGATGAGCGGGCTCGCCGGGCAGATTGGCGGCGGGACCGGCAGGTGCTCCAACGGACGGAGCGAGGTAAGGACTACCGCCCGACCCTCGTGAACCGGAGAAGCCGCGGGTATACCCCTGGCTTCTCTCGGGGTTCGACGAGAATGCACGGCCCGATGGGACCGAAGCTGTTGACTGACTGGTGGGACCGGTAGCCGCGCCGATGCCACCGAGGGCGGGGCCGATCGCTGCGCCCAGGGCGGCCCCCATGCGTCCACCGGCCTCACCGGCCGCCGCAATCATCCCGCCGCTCAACGCATTCGACAGTGAATTCAGCTGGCTCAACAGCTCGCCCTGATCGAGGGAAAGACCGGAGGCGGGCAGCAGTCCGACGAGATCCGACAATGTCCGCATCGCCGGATCTCCGGCGAGGGGGGAAGGCCCATCGAGCAGACTGCCCAGGTCGGACATGGTCCGGCCGAGCCCGCTCCCCTGGATCAGCTCTCCAAAATTCGATTCATAGTCCTGCCACGGTGGAGGGCTCAGCATTTCTTTTCGAAAAACCATGCTCTATCTCTTTCATTCATCGATCGTCGAACCCTCCGATGCCATGACGCGAGAGCCGTTGGACGCGTGGTCACTCCCAGCCGAGGAAGTCGTTCATCTCCGCCGTGCTGGCCACTGTGCCGATGCGCTCCGCCCCGCCATTGACCCCGGGGCGGGGGATAGGATCGGGACGATTCCGGCCGTACCTGGCATCGGACGTCTTCGCCCACATGAGCCAGCGCAGCGAATCCGCCATGTCGGCCAGCAACATTGGGCTCAGCTGCCACCGGTGTTCATCGGGGTATCTTGCTCGATTCGTCGCGGAATCCAGAGTCGAGCATGTGACCACGACCTTGAGATCACGCCAGTTCAACTGCTCCGTGCCCAATTGGCGCAGCCGCAGGCCGACGCCGATGAGGTCGTATTCGATAGCCTCGCTGTGCTCTTCGAGCAGAGCAGCGAGGCTCAGGATTCCCCCAGGTCCACTCCCGAATGCACACGCCATTCGTTCATGAGCTGCTGGAAGTCGGCCGGATCCATGTCATCGACCGCGGCGAGCGCGACCGGATCCAAGGTGGATTCCAGTAGCGTGCAGATCGCGTCGGTATCGTTCAATCGCCGGATCCGGCGAATCAGCCCGGGTTTCAGGTAGGCAAGCGACGGCAGTCTGATCTCGACACCGTCCACTGTCCGGACGAAATCGTCCCTTACCAGAGTAGGCTCGTATTCGAGCGAGGGAGCCTTCGGTGAAGTCATTGGGGCGCAGACCCTTTCATGTAGATGAAGATGCGCATATATGGGATGGAAAAGGCCCAGCGGTGGCGGGCGGGCCTGCGCATAGGTTGAATTCCCGCCGCCGCTGGGAGCTTGTCAGGCGCTGGTGGTGCTGAGACCGTCGTCGAGGTAGCGGTACGCCTTCACGCCGGTATCGTCCTTGAACGCCTCAATGGTGATGTTGAAGCCGGCCAGCTCCTTGGACACGAACTTCTTCTCGGTCACCTGGGAGATCTTGGCGTTCGGCAGAACGATCCGCAGCTTCTTGCTTTCGGTCTTCATGTCGAAGATCCACGAGCGTGACGGCAGAACGATGCCGTTCTCGACAACCCTGATCAGATTGCCGGACGTAGGGGTCGCCTTCGTCGGCACGGAAACATTGTCCTGACCGAACACCTCGGAGAGAACGTCCTGATCCCACACCGCGTACAGAGTCAGGCCGTACCGCACCGAATGCTCGGTCTGCAGCTGGGCGATGACGTCGGCATTCCAGTCCTTGACGGCCTCGACGCGACGTTCACCCTTGGACTCGATGCCATCCTCGGAGACGTAACCGAGTGGCTTGAACTTATCGTTGACGGTGTCGTTCACCGTGGCCGGCAGCGGAGTGCCGAGCGGGGCCACCAGGACACCACCGGTCACCGAAATCGGGGTACCGGCGCCGATCAACTTGCTGGAGGGCTTACCCATTGCTGTTCCCTTCGGGATAGTTGCGCAGGCCCGTTGGGATAGAGATGTATTCGGTTGTCTTCTCCCGCAAGGGAGTTACGCGAGGACTGTGCCTCGCACGTACAGGTCGGCGGTGATGAGATACCGCGGAGCGGCCGTCACCGGGTCGGTGACGTTCTCGACACCGACATCCTCGATGTAGTCACACCACACCGGCCCGATGTAGCCGGGAGCGATGGTGGCAAGGATGGTTCGCACCTTCCCCGCCAGTTCCGCTGCCGCACCGGCGTCGTCGTAGCATTCGAAAACCACGCGGGGCCGGTCGATGATCCGCTCCGGCCCTCGGAGCCCTTGGAAGTCCTCCTTGTCGCTGCGCAGCTTTCGATCGTTCCGAATTACGCGAACGACCCGCGACGGACGTGACTCCGGCATCCGTATGACGACCTTCGCCCCATCCGAGAGCGCAGCGAGCTGGGTCGAGAGATAGTCCGCCAAGGTCTTTTCAATATCAGGATAGACAATCTTTTCAGGCATTTTCACCTCCTTTTCAATATCGGACAGAAACCGATCTTCCAAATTCGGATACAGGTATCACCGAGCCCCGGAAGACCACTTTCTGCTGCCGTCGAGTGAGCTGACCACGGCAGGCGGTTCATCCTCAGAAATAATCATTGGATTACCCGCTGGAACGAAACGATCAGCCGGGTCCGATGCTATCTCTATCACATCTACGACCTCTATCACGTCTACGACCCACTCTTCCGTATCCGTACCGGATTCATCAGCAGGCAGGAACGAGTCGTAACGGACGAGCGCAGCACTACCATCAGCCCATTCCATGCGGACATAACCATCCTGGGCGAGTTCTCCCATTGCGCGAAGCGATAAACTGTCAATCTGAATAATCATTTCGACAATTTATCAATTCAACGACAGAACCGCCAGGACTTCGCCATCTACGTCGAAGTTGTTTTCGATTCCCGTTGAGGTGGGCGTTGCGAACCCAGTGGCATCATCCGGGCTGGTGTCGGCACGGAGCACTTCGGAGATTCGCTTCAATACACCAGCTAGCCGCGGGTGGTTACGCGCGTAGATATCAGACTCAGCACGACCATAGAAATCGAACGGTAACTATATGTCCGTGAATGTGATCAGATTGGCGGTCAAGTAAGGAGGCTCATCAGGGAGGGCGTACGTAGCAAATGTAAAGACACAGCCTCGCGTATCGCCCTCATTGTCCGACGGAATGTCGGCAAAGCACTCTGCGTACACGTCGGTCCCTCCGACCTCCCCAGGCTCCGAGCGAGGTTCTATCTGATCCAGGATTGAGCCGATCTCGTTTTCCGAAAAGTCCGATCGCAAGCGGAATTCTCCATCGAACAGTCGACGATTCGAGTTCCCATACATCGGAACGATGACCCGCACCTCAATCCCATTGTCGGCCAGATCGTACTCTTTCAGAGCCGTCAACATTTGAAGTGCAGCCTCAAAGGAATAAGAGTTTGTTACGCTTATCCTTCGGGCGACCAGTTCCCTGCAGCGCTGGAAAGCTCATGTATGACGGCGCCCGGAAATTCCATCATCGGAACTTCCAGCTCGGCAACAACTATGTCGTCAGACTCCTCGGGTTCCTCCAAGATGGCACGAGAAAGCCTCCCTTGCGGTGTGGCAACCCCGTAGAGAGATGGGATGACAGAGTCTCCAGGAAAGAATACAGGCACATTGATGCTCCGCGCCAGAAATATCGCTACCGCACCCTCTGTAGGCTGCACAGGAACCGAACCGGAGGCGTATATCCAGAACTCCCACCGGAGATCACCCTCCAGTTTGTCGATATCACATGTAACAGATGCGTGGGAATTTCGGACATCCCAATCGGTGTCCCGTGGCGCAATATCGACTTCGGATTCAGCTACTTGAAACAGTTCGGAAAGTATTCTCTGCAGAGAATCAGAGACATCACCACTGCCCGCCATTAAGGTATAGATCATTTAAAATACTCTCTATACAGTTCCCATGCCTTTAGTACAGCATCCAGATTGTCTCTGTACTGCGGAGCATTGCCGAATATCTTCTCCAAGCGTACCATGTCCCCGTTGGAGTTTATAATGTCCTGCAGCGCGCGATATTCGGTGCGACTCATTTCGATAAGCCCCGGGCCGGACATCGGATACACCCGACCGTTGGCTTCGACGCCGTAACTCCGACCATTAACCGTATAGGCGCCCGTCTTGCCATCGAATTCCGCTTTACCTTCAGCGATCTTCGCAATATCCTCACGAACGGCCTGTGCAGTCTCTGGCGGAATGACTGTATTCTTTTCATCTGCCCTACCCTTCCGCATCTGACTCATATCATGCCGACGGCGATTCGGGTACTTGAGATCCTTGCCTTTAGCTGGGCCGGGAATGTCGTCCCCACCCTTCCATGATTCTTCTTTTTTAGGCGGAGGGGAATCTTTATTCTTTTCGACTTCCGCCTCTTCGGCCTTTCTTTTCCCTGCCTCCCTTGCAGCTTGCTTTTGCCTCTCGACCTCCTCGGTGGCGGCACGCCGATCAGCCTCTTCAGCTGCTGCTTTTTTGGCCCTTTCCGCCTCTTCTGCAGCCTTTTTCTTACCTCCTCCAAAGATCCCGCCGATCATTTCGCCAGCTTTATTCCAAGCCGACTTGACACCATCTATCACAGCCTTGGCGCTGTCCGCGATTTTCTTGGCAGCCGCAGCGGCGGCGTCGGCTATCGCCTTTTTGACAGCTGCACTCTCGAGGAGACTCTTGCCCAACTTGAACAGAAGCTTGCCGCCGGCCTTGGCAAGCGCGCCAACGCCGAGCAGATCGGTAATTGCCAGAATGGCATTGATGGTGCCCATGACCCAGCGTCCGTTTTGGAAGTCGTCGATCGAGGATCGGGCGGAACCCCATACCGGGATCATGCCTTCCCAGAAGCCAGGCTGGCCGATCCCGTGTTCTTCCTCAGGTTCTTCGGATTGCGGTTGAGGATCTTCCTGATTCGTTTCAGGCGGAAGGTCGTCTTGTTCCTTCGGTTGAGGCTCAGGTTCGGATTCCGTCGGCGCGGCCGGGTCGGATGGATCTGAGTTCTCGTTCTCTGACGCGTCGGCAGTGGGCGCGGTGTCTTGTTGCTGCTCCGAATCGTCAGGCTCGGCGGGATCTGGGGCGGTGTTGTTGGTTGTCGGCCGCGAGCCCTGGTTGTCGGCGTCGCTCGGCGCCTTGGTCGAGCCTCCGCCATTCCCCGAGGTCGACGGCTTTGGCTGTTGCCCCGAGTCGCTGTGGTCTCTGGCAGGCTTGTTTTCAGCCGGGGCGTCGTCCACAGTGCCAGGAACGGGCTCCGGATAGCCGTAGCCGGTGACGTTGCCGTTCTCGTCCCGGTAGACATGTACTTCTCGGCCGTCTTCCCAGTGCGGGTGGTCGTTGTCCCAGATGACGTGATGGCCAGGAGGGTTTATGGTCTCCCGTTGTGTAGGCGGTGGCGCGCTTCCATTTTGGCCACCACCACCCGAGTCGCCCGGAGCGTTCTGATTGTTCCCGCCGGAAGTTCCACCGCCGCCACCACCCATGGAATTGCCGGAGTCCTGCTCCCATCGGTGCGGGAGCGTTTGATTGCCGCTCTCGTCCGGATAGGCTGGTTCCACATGGGAACCCGGCGGAATGTCCGACTGGATCTGCGGCATCGAGTCATCTGGTTTGCTGCCATCAGGCTTTGGTTTCTGGGGAATGACAATGTCGACGGGTTGCAGATGGGGGATTGCGTTGCTGGTCGATCGCGCTGTGGCCACCATGTCTCTGGTAGCAAAAACGCGTTCCAACCGTCTGCTGGCGCTAGCCGGTGTCATACCATTGAAGGTGTAGACGCGGCTCTCCTCAGCAGGTTTTGCAGTTTGGCGCTGGGCCGCACTGCCGGACGTCATCTGTTGGAATTGCGCTATACGATCGGCCCAGAAAGACGGCGGAGAAGGTTTCTGATCGAGCGGCTTTCGATAACTATCGGACACAACACAACCTTGAATGTTCGGGCGCCGAAGATTTCGGGCATTCATTTCCGGCGCCACTCCGAGAGCTTCGCTCGAAAGTAGGTCGGTTTCTAGGAGTAAGGATTCGCCGGTTTATCGTTCGGCACTGCGAAACCACCCCAATCGACGATCTCGTATCCTGGGTCGTAGTAGGTATTGGCCAGCTCCTCAATGAGCAGCTGCTTAACCGTCTTCCGACCCCAAACGCTCCTACCGAAGATACGGCACTCTCGCTTCGAATCCCCGTTCACCAGGTAAGGCTGGTAATACTCCGGGAAGAAAACGATCTCGAGCTGCGAATATGTCTTCCCCTGGAAATCAAGGTCTGGATAAAGATCGAAGACGTACGTCTTGGCGTCAGCACGCGCAAGCCGGGCATACCGGAAAGGCTCCGGCATCCACTTCACCAGGAGAGTTTCATCCTTCTTCAGGCTGATTTCACGCTGGACCATTACGAGCTCTCTTTCGTCTGCTCATGTCGTGCGTGCTCGATACGCTCACGCAACTGATCGACCACCCCCGCATACGCCTCGGTCTTCGTCGCCGCGTCGAACGACAACCCCCGCGGATGCACCGCGACCCACCGCCCGTCGTCGGTCTGGGTGACCTTGATGTCTTCCAGGTCGTAGAAGGATTCCGGGTCCGGGGACGGCCAGTGGCCGTTCTCGTCCTTGGTGATGTGTAGGCCGGTGTCGAAGGCGCCGGGTTGGCCGCCGGGGGTGGGGGCCCAGCGGATCTCCTCGAGTTCGGGGTGCATGCGGAGGCCTCGTTTGAAGAGGTATTCCGCTACGCGGGTGGCCTGTTTGAGGCCGGTTACCGTGGGCTCGGCCGTTTTCAGGGCATCGCGGCTGTGCCATTCGGGGAGGTGGATTACCGACAGTTCCTCGGCGAGGGCCTTCACCTCGGGGGTGGCGGCGTCCAATTCCTTCGAGGGGGCCAGTTTTCCGGTCAGGGTCTGCTGGATGAAGGCCAGGAATTCGGGGGTGACCAGCTGGCCGGTGTCGGTTTTCATGTAGTTCGAGGGGGACGGGTGGTCGCCGAAACTGACCGAGTCGATGATTTCCTTGCCGGACATGATGTTTGGGTTCGTCTCCAGATGAGGGGATTGGTCAGGCGGCGGGCGGGGGCACCACGGTGTCGGTGCAGCGCAGATACGTCCAGCCCGAGGGCGTGTAGGCGACACCCAGGTTGGTGCCGCCCGTGGTCGCGGCGCGATCCGGACCGGTCGCGGTGACCGAAACCTGGTGGATCTCCGTCACTTTCGCCGCGTCGTAACGGGCGTACAGCTCCACCTTGCCCTCGTCATCGATCTGCCGAACCTTGTCGATGGCAATGAAACCCGGGAGGTAGAAGTCGGTGCGGTCGATCTGACCCACCACCGCCGTGGTGCGCTCGCCCGTCATGGATTTAGCGGGTGCCACGACGTAATACAGGTACAGCCAGGTGCCATCCAGGAAGTAGACCTTGCCCAGGTCGACATACGGCTCCCCGCCGTTCGGCGGTGGGATTCGCGAATTCTTCACGGTGACGAGGGTGACCTCGTTCAGTTTCTGGTCGTCGTAGCGGATATACAGCTCGACCTTGCCGTGATCATTGATCTGTCGGAGCGGGTCGATTCGGAGAAATCCCGGGATCAGGAACTGTCCTGCGCTCGGGACGGTCAGTACGACTGCCTTGTCGGCCATCGCCATGCCTTTCGTGTCGAGGTGCGGTCAGCGACTCACGGCTTCCAGGTCGGGTCGTCCTTCTGCAGCGCCGTCACCAAATCGCCGATGAAGCCCGGGTTGGGAAAGGGCTGGGGCTGGGGCTGGGGCTGGCTCGGATCTCCGAAGAGCATCTGCTGGGTCGGGGTCAAGCCGCCATCGGAGTATTGCTGCACGATCAGACCCGCGCGATAAAGCTCGGATGCGAACTTCTTGGCGTAGACGTCGGTCGGCGTTCCGGATCCACTGCCGCGATCGTCGCGCTCGATCGTCGTCCTCAGGTTGAACACCAGGCTCCGAAGTGCCATCGCCATCCCCGATCCGGGCGAGTTCTCCCACGCGGACTTTCCGGCAGAGATCGTTTCGGCACGAGCCAGAAACGCCCTGGCATTGGCAAGCTTGTCGGTCATCGTCGATCTCCTCATCGTCCTTGGTTTGTCGTCATGCGATGTCGTGGTCCTGTTCGACCTCGGCCATCAGCTCGCGCGACATATGCAATTCGGGAATCCGCCCCTGCTGTGCGGCCTCTATCACGCCACGCAGTACCCCTAACGCCTCGCGGAAAAGCCCTGTGACCCGGTCCAATTCGCGGATCGAGGCCTCCTGCAACGCTTCGACGGCGTCCAGGCGCTGGGTGACCACGCGTAGTTCCTGCGAGACGCGGGCCAGCGTGGCCAAGGCCATATCGTTGACGTCCTTGGCGGCGGTGACCTCGTGCCGGAGCTTTTCCATCGGAACGCGTTTTCGATCGCGTAACCAGGTGAAGAAGGCGGTCGCGCCCGAGCCGCCGACGAAGGTGGCCGCACCTAAGGCGACGGTTTCGGCTAACGGCATCAGGCGGCCTCGTGCGGGTGTGCGATGGCGGTGACGAGTTCGGCGCCCGCGTCGACCGCGGCCTCGATGAGCGGTTCGTTCTTGACGATCCACACGTTGACGCTGCGCAGTACCTCCAGGACCGTCAGTGCTGCGGCGCCGAAACCGGCCAACTCGGCGGGGGCGTAATGGAACAGAAGGGCTGCTGCCGCAACGACATTGATCAGACCGCCGATGACGGAGACCACGGTCTTCGCATTGCGCGCGACCAGCTCACGGGGGCTCACGCCGCGGATCCTGTTCCACCCGCACAGATCTCGCCCGACAGTTTCGCCAGGGCGTCCACCAGCGTGAGGTGTCGACCGTCGGTGTCCTGGCCGAGCTGCGGCCAGCCCTGGCCGTCGGGACCGAGCAGCTGGTCCCAGATCTCGGTGACCTTGCGGTAGAGGTCGGACTGCTGCGCCTCGTCGAGCGCCATGAGAACTCCTTCGGTTGCGGGGGTGGGATGCCCGAGCAGGCGGCGCAGATCGTCGAGGCTGCCGCGGAACGCGTCGGCGTCGACGTGGTGGCCGGCCACCAGGGCGCTGTCGGTGAACTGCAGAATGTCGACGGTCTTGCCGCCGAAGCCGTTCCAGAACCGCGAGTCGTCGCCCGGGTAGAGCTCGGAGGCGTAACCGACGCCGGAAACGTAGCTGGATTGGATGAGGCCGGGCACCTGCGACAGATCGGGACTGCCGATCCGCTGCCAGTACCAGCGCGGGATATAGGACAGATCGACCTGCCGGCCGCGGGCGTTCATCGCCCGGACGAAAGCCCAAAAGGTCGACAGATCACCGGAATTCTCCTCGAAGTCGACCATCGAGGGTGCGTCGCCGAGATGTTCGAGGAACAGATCCGCCTGCGCCTGCACATCACAGTCGGCGCGCAGATAGTGATAGCCCGCCAGCAGCAGGCCGTTGGCCCGCGCGGCGTCGCGATAACGCGGCCAGGTGCGGTCCACGAAGTAATCGCCCTCGGTGACCTTCGCGAAGACGAACGAAAAGCCTTCGCGGGCAACCTGTGCCAGATCGATATCGGGGCCGTTGTTATTGGATATGTCGATGCCGAAGACGGTCACGAAGGGATTCCTCGAGGTCGGGCACGGCGATCAGCCGTGAACGTTGATAATTGCGGCGAGGCGGGCGCAGTAGCCGTTGTCGATATATCCGGTGGTATGAGTGCCTCCGACGAGGTATCCCTCCATCAGAGTCGCGGCGCGGGACCACTGCTCCCAGGCGTGGGCCGGATGCCGCCACCATTCGATTCGATTGGGCTGCCACCGATTTCGGCGCAGCCGGTCCGCGAGGTCGGCGGACCAGCCGCCCAGCTCGGCGAAGCCGAACGCCGAAATCCCGTCGGCCAGACCGCGTAGCGGTGAATCGGCGGGACAGGAGGTGATGCCGTCCACGGGGGCGGCCACCTCCCAGGTGAAGATGTCATCGGGCCAGGCGCCGCGCTGCCCGTTGATGCCGAATCCGATGGGATCGGGATCGATCGAATCGCCTTCTAGCCGTAGAGGATTGGCGATATTGGCGGCCCATACGAGCTCGCAGTCGTCGAAGGCACCACGCGCCTTCGCCTCCAGGAAGCGGGTGACCACCTGCGCACCGAGGCTGTAGCCGAGCAGCCCGACCTTGTCGGGGACCCGGCGGATGGCCGCGGCCAATGCCGCGACCCCGGCCTCGATGGACTGCCGCTCCGAGCAGCCGTCGGTCGCTCGGAGCGGATTGACCGGACCGATACTCGCCGGATAGTCGACATCTCCGCCGAGGGCGTACTTGCCCGGATCGAGCCGCTGCGTCACCGCGGTGAGCAGATTGGCGCTCCCACCCAGTGGTTCTCCGGTGCCGCGGCAGGTCAGGACGGTGATCATCGGATCTCCCTTCGAGTCACAGGCCGAGGATTCGCAGGATCACGGGCAGGACGACCGGGGCGACCCGGTAGGCCAGCTCGATCAGGTCGAGGGCGAGGGCGAGCATCTGTTCACCTCCTTTCAGGAGCTATGGGGGCGGCCCCACCCGCGTGAACGGGGTGCGGGTGGGGCCGCCCGTGCGCCCCGGCTTCCGGTGGCCTGCAACCGCTTTCGAGGGTGAGAAGGGCGGGAGGCGCGGCCGGGCGGGGCGGGTCGGGAAAGTCGTGTGCCCTGCCCCCGACCGCTCGGGCCGGGGGCAGGGCAATGGCGCCTCCACCGCTCTACACCGTCTGCGACCGCTGGCTATGGGGCGACGGGAACGAGGGAGGCGAGTTTGCGGCGCGCTCTACCCGGCCCGATAAACAAGGGGGTAAAGGGTTTTCATCGGGGGCGTGCCGCAGTCTGTGGTGCTTGTTGTCATGGTTGGTTCGGCGCGAGGAATCCGGAACCATCCGGCCCGCCGTGATCAGAGCCTGAGCGACACCCTTTCGGGTCAATCTCCGACGGCTCGTAGCCTAACACCATGTGCTGTGACAGAACGCGAGTAAGTGTTGAACAGCGCAGGTAGAAGGCCATTTTCGGGATAACGGCGGACTGCCGTGCGATCGCCGGTGTGCGGTGGCGAGAAGCTCGCAGGCACGAGCGGCGCAGTTCGGGAGGTCTTGCTGAGCGGATTGGCGCAAAATGCGCTGTGCGGGATGCCGTTTCGAGTGAGTCTCGAATCGCAGGCACAACTGTGGCGCTGCACATAGCTTCACGTAAGCGAAACGATTTGTCAAACCCCCTGTCGAAGATTTCTTGAAACTGACTGGTAGACAGCATTTTTGGTGACCGCTACCACCGTCTGGAGGAGTCGGGAACGACGTGCCCCGCGGCGATCAGAACATCGAAGGCGGCGCTCTTGTGCCCGCAGGAATCGACCGCGCATTCGCGATGGATGCGCATGAGCTCGTGGGCCGCCTCGACGGCCGGAGGCGTTCTCGGCGCGGCATGTGCGGCCATATCGAACAGCTGAGTCAGGGTGTAAGGCATGGGAATTGCTCCGGATACGGATCAGGCCGGCGAGTTCGTGGAACTCGTCGGCCTGGTGGGGGTGAATGGGGACGTGAGCGCGGCCGGATCAACCTGCGCGTCGGATTTCGATTCCGACCGTCTTCTTCGGAGGTGCGGAATCCTTGGCGGCAGTGCGCCGTCGGCGTAGCGGGTGGATCAGATGCGCGTCGAGCACCTCGCCCACCGCATACTGTTCGGGCCAGTCCGGCGCCCATGGGCCGGGTGCGGCGGCGATCCGTCCCGCCTCACGCAGGGTCTGGATGCGCCGCACCGTGAGACCGCGGTACTGCGCGCCCAGTTCCTTCGCCAATGTGGCGATTCCGGACGCATTCAATCGGCTGCGGCGGGCGAGCGCGAGCGCGGCGGTATCGAGTTCGATGACGGTCGCCGGGGGACACACGATCCGGGTCGCGGCCTCGACCACCGCCCGGATCTCGCCGGGCGCGTCCTCGACGCCCGGAGTCATGGCCAGGGCGATCAGATTTCGGTCCAGCCAGCGGGCCAGCCCGCCGGTGGAGGTCGGGCCGTCGTAATCCAGGCCGCGATGTTCGCAGACCAGCCGGACCCAGCCCACGAGCGCGGTATGTAGCCGATCCGAGGCCTCGGACGCCACCGGATTGAACGGCAGCGGCTGGGTGTCCGAATGCTGCCACCGTTGTTCCCGGGTGCCCAGGCGCGCCCGGCGGGTCACCGAATCGAGTAGATCCGTTGCCAGGTCCGGGATCTCGCGCAGTAGTTCGGCCAGTTCACGCACGGCGGCGCCATCGATGTAGAGCTGATCGCTCACTGGACCACCACCGCGGCACTCGCCGTGGACCCGAGCAGCACAAGCTTCCCCACTTCGCTGTTCGGGGTCCACGGCTTCGATGAACGATTCATGCGACCGCACCCCGTCGGCAGCATGCCGGAAACTCGCCACCGGCCGCGCAGCCCATCAAATCCGCCGGACTGCGGTCCAGTGCCAAGGCGAGACGCCCGAGTTCGGTCAGCCGCAGCGTCGCGGATGCGGCCAGCCGCTCGCTCAGGGCCGCCTCCGAGAGTCCGGTGCGTCGAGCCAGCTCGGGCAAATCCACCCCGGCCGCACTCATGGCACCTTCGACCCTGAAGGCGATGCATCTCTCTTCTAGTTCCATACGGAATACTTTAAGGTCCGTATGGACCTTCGGCAAGTCCATACGGACCGGCGGCCATGTCGACACGCGGAACTGGCGTCTCTGCGCCAACACGCCGAATGTGTTTGCAAGAACGCCGTTCGGACTTCACAATGGTCCGTATGGAATTGCGGGACATGGACGACGAGATCAATCGCGCGGTCGGCAGCGAGCTGCGGGCCGCGCGCGCCCGGCGTGGCCTCACCCGGCCGCAGCTGGCGGCGGCGTCGGGCTTGGCGGTGAGCACGATTCAGCGCTTCGAGGGCGGTGAGCGCTCGCCGGACATGCTTCAGCTACATGCCCTGTGCAATGCTCTCGGCATCTCGCCGCAGGAGATCGTCGCCAAGACGATCGAGATCATCGAACGACACCGGGAATAGCTCCCGCGGATCCCGCCCCAATTCCCACGCCGCTCGGATCAGATCGCTGACCGTGGCCGTGCCCAGCTGTATCCGGCGCACGATCTCACCGCCCAACCCCGCCCCGACCACAGTCAGTGCTTCACCGTCCAGCAGCGTGGCGAACCACGCCGCCCATCCACTCGCCTCCATGCGGCTTTAATCCCCTCTGAATTCCAAGACCCACAACGGATCCCATGACCTCCCGGCCACACAGGGCCGAATTTCCCGTCGCCGGGGAGCTGCGCCGGCCGGAAAACGAAGTTAGGACGCCCACCCCGCGAACAGCAGCTCCCGTTCGCCTGTGCGACCCGTTGGGGGTGACAGTCCGCCTCGCGCTATCCCATACCTTCCATCCGTCCGTTATGCCCAGCCGCGCAATTCATTTCGGACATATCCGACGGCCGGAGTATACACAGTCAAACGGGGTTTTCATCAGATACTCACGTGGACAACACATCCCGGACCGATGAACACAAGACCCCCGTATCCGGGTCCGCCCCGTCGACTGCCAAGGGAGGCGGACCCGGGCCCGGGGAGCGAGGACTCAGACCTCGCTACCGCCCCCGACCGCCAGCGCCGTCGTGATGACCACCGATAGGGGTGGGAGTTTGTTGTCCCGACTCGGCGGAACGACCCAGTGGCACCCTTCCCGGGTCCATCGGCCGAGTCCGGTCGGCAACATCACGGCGCTACCGAGGGCGGGGATGCCGATATCCAGCCGATTCAAAACGTCGAGAACCTGTGTGCCCGGTCGACTGTCGGGCACCACCAGGAAGCTCCACCGAATCTGACGCGCCAGCATGGGACCGGCCATCCCCTGTTCGGACAGGGAGTTTCGAACACGTTCGGCGCGCATCGTGGGTAGATGTACGACGCCGATGCGGCCGGTGATCGGCAGCATGACGAAGCCACCGCGTTCGGTGACCGGCAGCCCGAATTCGTGCCGGTAGAACGCTACCCAATCCTCGACGGTCCTGAGTTTCTCCACGTTCACGGCGAACTCCCTCGATCCTCTCTCAGGATCGCGCCCGCCGACCCCGCTCCGAAACGCCCGGCAGCCCTCCTAGCGCTGCCCTTACGCTGCCTTTGATCTCCGCACCTGCAAAGTCGCTGATACCAGCTCGGTTTCGGCTGTGGCCATGATCACCATGCGCTCGTACCCTGGATTATGGAGTAGGTTGCGGAAGGGATGACATCGTGGTCCGGCAGTGGTCAGGGAAAGAAGCCCGTGCCCTCCGCGATGCGAAGCGGATGAGTATCCGGGAGTTCGCCGCACATCTCGGTGTGCACGAGCGCCTGGTCTCGAAATGGGAAGCTGGTGGCGCCCGGGTGCATCCCCGCCCGGTGAATCAGGCCGCCCTCGATACATCTCTTGCCAGGTCCGACGATGTTGTGCGGGCACGGTTCGCGGCGTTGATCGATCATCCCCTTATCGATCGGCCCGCACCTGAATTCGATGTGCGCGGTGAAAGCTCCGCGCACACCCAGTATTCGAGCGACGCGGAACTTTTGGCACTCGTAGACGCCGGTGCGATGAGAGGTGATGCGTTAGCAGCGATTTCGGAGAGGGATCTGATCATGGCGGCTGCCCACGAAGCAAGCGAGCACGCCGGCCGGGCCGAGGCCACCAATGTCGGTGCGTCCACGCTGGAGCAACTCGACGCTGACGTCACGCGCATCGCAAACGATTACGTCCACGTGCCGCCGGTGCCGATGATGGTGGAGATGCTACGGGTCCGGCGGCGGGTGTACCGACTGCTCGAGGGTCACCAAAGACCCTCGGACACAGGCCATTTGTACCTGCTGGCCGGTACCCTTTCGGGCCTGCTGGCCAATGCCAGCACCGATCTCGGCTATCACGACGCCGCCGGCGAACAGGCAAGGTCCTCTTGGGCTTACGCGGAGCTGTGCGGGCACAACGGATTACGGGCCTGGACACGCGGTATGCAGGCGCTGATCGAGTACAAATCCGAACGCCCGCGCCGCGGGGTGCTGCTGGCCCAGAACGGACAGCAGTACGCCGAATCGGCCACGGCACGGGTACGGCTGCACAACATCGAGGCCCGCATCTGGTCGAAGCTGGGTAGCGTCAGCGACACCCAGCGATGCATCAGCGCCGCGGATTCCGCCCGGGAGAGCAGCGCCACCGATTCGCTGCACGATGAGGTCGGCGGAGTATTCGGCTTCAACGAACCCAAGAGCCAGTACTACGCCGGGGCCACCTATATCCACCTCGACCAGGCCGAGCCCGCGCTGGAGGCGACCCAGCGCGCGATCGATCTCTATGCCAGCGGTCCGGAGGAGCAACGCTCCTACGGTGCCGAATCGCTGGCACGGGTCGACAACGCGGCCGCACATCTCATCAACGGCAGCCTCGACGGCGCCACCGAGGCGCTGCGGCCCGTGCTGGAGCTGGCCGAGGACAAACGGATCGCACAGTTGGAGGAGCGCCTGACGAAACTGCGGCGCCGCATCGCGGCACCGCCGTACCGGGATGCGGTCGAGGCTCGCCACCTCGACGAACGCATCGAGGAGTTCTGCGGGGTGACGGCCGCCGTGCGGATGATTCCGGTACATCTGTCCGCATAGGGGCCGGGCCGGATAAGGGCTTGCCGACCAGTGGCACCATGGGACGGGTGAGCCCTACCAGCCAGTCACCTCATCTACCGCCGCGCGTCCTGGAGCAGTCCACCAAGCTCCAGAACGTCGTCTACGAGATCCGAGGTCCGGTACACGCCCATGCGGCGCGGCTGGAGGGCGAGGGCCATCGCATCCTCAAGCTGAACATCGGCAATCCGGCCCCGTTCGGATTCGAGGCGCCGGACGTGATCATGCGGGACATGATCGCGGCGCTGCCGTATGCGCAGGGCTACTCCGAATCCAAGGGCATCCTGTCCGCGCGCCGGGCCATCGTCACTCGCTACGAACTGGTGCCGGGCTTCCCGGAATTCGACGTCGACGACGTGTATCTGGGTAACGGCGTCTCCGAGCTGATCACCATCACCATGCAGGCACTGCTGAACAACGGCGACGAGGTGCTCATCCCCGCCCCGGACTATCCGCTGTGGACGGCCATGACCAGCCTCGCGGGCGGCACGCCGGTGCATTATCTCTGCGACGAATCCAACGACTGGCAGCCCGATATCGCCGATATCGAGTCCAAGATCACCGACCGGACCAAGGCACTGTTGGTCATCAACCCGAACAATCCGACCGGCGCGGTGTATTCGGCCGAGGTGTTGACGCAACTGGTGGCCCTGGCGCGCAAGCATCGGCTGTTGCTGCTGGCCGACGAGATCTACGACAAGATCCTCTACGACGATGCCGAGCACATCTCGCTGGCGACGCTCGCACCTGATCTGCTGTGCCTGACCTTCAACGGATTGTCCAAGGCCTACCGGGTCGCCGGATATCGCTCGGGATGGCTGGTGATCACCGGGCCGAAGGAGCATGCGGCCGGATTCCTCGAGGGTATCGACCTGCTGGCCTCGTCGCGATTGTGCCCGAATGTGCCTGCGCAGCATGCGATTCAGGTGGCGCTCGGAGGTCATCAGAGCATCGATGATCTGGTGCTGCCGGGCGGCAGGCTACTCGAGCAGCGCGATGTGGCCTGGGAGCGGCTGAACCTGATCCCTGGTGTGTCGTGCGTGCGGCCCCGGGGTGCGCTGTATGCCTTCCCGCGCCTGGATCCCGAGGTGCACGAGATCCACGACGATTCCAAGCTGGTCCTGGATCTGTTGCTGCAGGAGAAGATCCTGATGGTGCAGGGCACCGGGTTCAACTGGCCGTATCACGATCATCTGCGGATCGTGACGCTGCCGTGGGCGCGCGATCTGGCGGTCGCGATCGAGCGGTTCGGCAACTTCCTGGCCAGCTATCGGCAGTGACGATCCGGCGATAGGGACTGCGGGTCTAAACAAACTCCGAGTTCGAAAAACCGAGGTTTTTGAAGACTTAGCTAGCGCAAAGATCGGCCGTTTGTGTACAGTAGTCCATGGCACTTCAAGGTGCCCGGCCGAGCCGCCTACCCCCTGGGCCGCTCGGCTTTGGATTCGACCGCCTACCCCCCTGGGCCGTCGGGTCCCTGGGCGGCGGAGACATCCCCCTGCTCTCCGCCGCCCCCTCCCGCCTCTCAGCTGCGAATTCCTCGAAACCCCTCGCGCCGAACCACTTTCGGCACCGGTGCCGGATCGCGGCCCTCGTCCAGAGATCTTGAAAATCAAATCCGTTAAGCTCGCTTCGGTCAGGTACGCAATGGACAGGTAGGGACCGGTGAGCGACCACCATCACCACCACCATCACTCGGGGCCGATCGCCATCGGCGCCACCGCGGCTCGCGTGGTGGTCGGGCTACTCGCCGGCATCGGCGTGCTCGTCGTCATCGCCGCGATCTGGCTGTGGCCGAGTCATCAGCACATCGCCATTCCGCTGCCGATGCAGAACGGTGGCGGCGGTGCGGTGCAGACCGAGGCCGGCACGGTGGATATGCAGGACATCGGACCGTGCGGCAGCCAGTCCAACGGCAAGGTCTTCGACGACACTCCCCTACCGCCGCCGGCCAATTCCTATACCTGCCAACGCAGTATGGTCGCCATCGGCTCCGGCCCGCATCAGGGCAAGCACACACTGCTCGAAATCGCGCCCGGCCCAGGACAACCCGATCTGCACGCCGGTGACAAGATCCGGCTCGTGCGGCAGAACGATCCGAGCGGCACACCGGTCTATTCCTTCGACGACTATTCGCGCGGCTGGCCGCTGGCGTTGATCGGACTCGCGTTCACGGTCGTGATCGTCGCGGTGGCGCGCTGGCGTGGATTGCGCGCGGTCCTCGGGCTGGTATTCGCCTTCGGCGTGCTGGTGGTGTTCATGCTGCCCGCCATCCTGGACGGAAAGCCCGCGCTGCCAGTGGCTTTGGTTGCGGGGGCGATGATCCTCTATGCCGTGTTGTATCTGGCGCACGGGGTGAATCTGCGGACCAGTTCGGCGCTGCTGGGCACATTGAGCGCGATGGTGCTGGCGGCGGTGCTGTCGCTGCTGACGCTGAAGCTCACGCATGTCACCGGGTTGTCGCAGGAGGACAACACCAACGTCGCCACCTATATCCAGCACGTCAGCATCACCGGATTGCTGTTGGCGGGGTTCATCATCGGCTCGCTCGGCGTGCTCAACGACGTCACCATCACACAGGCCTCCGCCGCCTTCGAAATGGCCGCACTGGACGAGGAGGCCTCGCGCCGTGAGGTTTTCGCCGCGGCCATGCGCGTGGGCCGCGACCACATCGCCAGCACCGTCTACACCCTGGTGCTGGCCTATGCGGGCGGCGCACTGCCGCTGCTGCTGATGTTCTCCGTGGCGGGCCGCTCGATCCGCGACGTACTGACCGGCGATGCGGTCGCGATCGAGATCACCCGCTCGGCCGTGGGCGGTATCTGCCTGGCCCTGTCGGTGCCGCTGACGACGGCGATCGCGGTGCTGCTGGCCCGGCCGTTCTCCCTGCGCACCGAGCCCGCCGCGCCGGTGCGCCGCCGGGCGGGCGGGCGCGCACACCGGCACGACGATGAGGACGAGCACGAATCCGGCTCGCCGAGAAGGCGTTTCGCCACCAGGTCACGGGTCGACGACGATGACGACGAGCGGTATCCGGACGACGATTACGAAGATTTCGAGGATTACCGAAGCCCCAGCCGGACAGCCGGATTCGCCTCGCGGCAGGCCGGGCGAATTCCACAGGGC
Source organism: Nocardia sp. NPDC051570 (assembly GCF_044454005.1). Taxonomy (NCBI): domain Bacteria; kingdom Bacillati; phylum Actinomycetota; class Actinomycetes; order Mycobacteriales; family Nocardiaceae; genus Nocardia; species Nocardia sp. NPDC051570. Next base: position 186,607 of record NZ_JBITDI010000012.1, read on the forward strand.
GGCTATGCCTCCGGGCAGACGCATGAGACCGAACCGCCCCGGCAATACGGCGAGAGCCGACCCCAAGCGGGCTACTCGGCGGCGGCCGGATATCGGGGCGAGGAAACCGCGTACGACAGTGAGCAATTCGACGGCTTCACGGATCCGGGCCAGGGTGGCCATCATGCCCGGCACGGGGACTATGACAGCGACCCGCGGGGCTCCTATGCCCAACCGGGTTATCTCGGGGATGGATCTCAGCAGCCATATCCCAGGCACGGGCGCGCGGAGGATCAGCGGGATACCGATCGGCCGCGGCATCGGTACCGAAGGGATTCGACCGACGATTACGACCGCTAGCGCCTGGCTACTGCGGCGGCGGCCCGGGGAACAGCGGGGGCAGCGGCGGGATCACCGGGACGACGATCGGCGGGAGGCCGGGGACCATGATGGTATTCGGCCCGGGCGCCGGCGGGGGCGGGTCGGTGGTGGGCTCCCAGCGCGGCGGCGGGGCGGCGACCGACTCGTTGGTGGTGTCGGTGGGCGACGGGGTGGTCGTGGGCTGGAGGAGGACCGGGCGCGGGGTGCTGGTGGTGCTCGTGACGGTCGAGGACTTACTGCTCTGCGAATTGCCCTGCAGCACTTGCGGCGCCCAGCCCAGGCCCAATCCGAGGGCGGCGACGACCACGAGCGCGCCCACCGCGACGCCCGCGACACTCATCTCCCGGCGCCGCCCGCGGGGTAGTTCGATGCCGAGTCCGCGCGACGATTCGCGGCGGCCGTGCGCGGCGGGTTCGTCGGCCAGCCAGGCGGGCTGCAGCTGCTCGGTGTCCTCGGTCCCCATCGGGCCCGGCTGCGGCGCGGCGACCGGGCGGGAGGGGCGCGCCAGCAATGCCGCACCGCGGGCCACCACCGATTCCGGATGCGCGGGGACGACCACGGGCATGCCCAGCCAGCGCCCCAAAATCCGAGTGACCAGCGGAATCTGGGCGCAGCCGCCGATCGCGACCACGGCCTGCACGGCCTGTTCGGAGCGCATGATCACATCGCGGGCCATCCGGGCCGAGGACTCCACGGCCAACATGATCAGCGCCTCGAAGTTCTCCTGCGAGATCAGCACCAGGCCGTGTTCGGACGGCAGCGCCACCGCGGTATCGACCGAAAGCTGTTCCTTGGCTTGGCGGCACAGCGCGTCCAGGGCGGCCAGGCCCTCCTGATCCGGCGGATGGGCGATCCGGCCCGAGGCGATCTGCTGTTCGCGGATCAGCGAATCCAGATAGTCGCCGCTGATATCGCTGGTGCGCTCGCTGTAGAGGATCTGCCGGCTGGCGACATCGACGATGCTCACCGACAGGCCGGAGCTGCCCAGGTCGTAGAGCGCGATCGTGCGGTAGCCGGACAGTTCACCGGCCGACTGGAGGAACTCCAGCGCGGCGACGACCTCGGGCACCAGTTCGTAATTGGTCAGCTGCCGACGGGCCAGCGCGGCGCGCAGGGCGCGGGCATGCTGTTCGCTGCGGAAGGCGAGGGCGGTGGCGGCGATATCCGGGGTGAACGCGGCGCCGAGGCCATCCGCGGCCACCTCCTCGACGCGCTGCTCGGCCACGAGCAAGGTCTGCACATCGAAACCATCGGGCTCGAAACGCTCGGCGGAGTTTCCCGGATGGGGACGCGCGACGCGGATCGCGCCCGCTCCCACCGAAACTCCCAATACCGAACTCATCTGCTGCCCATCTCGTATTTCACTCCACGACGTGCGCGGCTGCCGCCGCCTGCGGATGACCAGCGTCGCCTCACGGTGGGGCCACTGTACCTGTTCCCGACACCCTACGACGTGCCGAGCCCGGCGTACACCCATCCCTCCGCGCGCCATTCGGCACGATCCAGACAATTCCGGCCATCGATAATCGACCGGGACCGAACCACCCGATCCAGATCCTGCGGCCGCAGGGCCGTGAATTCCGCCCATTCGGTCAGCACGAGCACCACATCGGCGCGCTCACAGGCTTCGGTGATCGAGGTCGCATAGTTGAGTGTCGGGAAAACCTTGCGCGAATTCTCGAGTGCCTTCGGGTCGTACACGGTGACCACCGCACCGTGCAGCTGAATCATTCCGGCCACATTCAGTGCCGGTGAATCGCGCACATCGTCGGATTCGGGTTTGAAGGCCGCACCGAGCACGGCGACATTGGCGCCCAGCAGCGATCCGCCGCATGCCTTCGCGGCCATATCGACCACCTTGGTGCGGCGGCGCATATTGATGTTGTCCACCTCGCGCAGGAACGACAGGGCATGATCGGCGCCCAGCTCACCGGCGCGGGCCATGAAGGCGCGGATGTCCTTGGGCAGGCAGCCGCCGCCGAAGCCGAGACCCGCGTTGAGGAAGCGGCGGCCGATGCGGGCGTCGTGGCCCAGCGCGTCGGCGAGCACGGTGACGTCGGCTCCGGTCGCCTCACAGACCTCCGAGACCGCGTTGATGAACGAGATCTTCGTCGCCAGAAAGGCATTGGCGGAGACCTTCACCAATTCCGCTGTGGCCAAATCGGTCAGGATATAGGGCACCTCGGCGGCGATCAGGTCGGCGTAGATCTCGCGCACGAGTTTCTCGACCCAGGCGGAGTTTTCGCGAGCACGATCGAGGCCGACCACCAGCCGGTCCGGGCGCAGCGTGTCCTGGACGGCGAAGCCCTCGCGCAGGAACTCCGGATTCCAGGCGACCTCCACCTCGGTCGAGGCGACGGCCCGGGCCCGCGCACCCAGGTCGGCGGCGGTGCCGACCGGAACGGTCGACTTGCCGATGATCACCGCCGGACGCTCGAGCATCGGCACCAGCGTGTCCACCACGGCATGCACGTACCGCAGATCGGCGGCGTATTCGCCCTTCTTCTGCGGCGTCCCGACCCCCAGGAAATGCACATCGGCATGTGCCGCGGCCTCTTCATAGGAGGTGGTGAACCGCAACCGCTGCCGATCGAGGTTGCGCCGCAGCACCTCCTCGAGCCCCGGCTCGTAGAAGGGCACCACCCCATCGGACAGCTTGGCGACCTTCCCCGGGTCGACATCGACCCCGACCACCTCATGCCCGAGCTCGGCCATGCACGCGGCATGGGTCGCTCCCAGATACCCAGTACCGAACACCGTGAGACGCATGATCGATTGGTAAGCGCCGGCGATGGCCTCCCCGCATCCTCGAGGCAAGTCCCCGGGCAACATCAGATGTACATGCGGAAACCCGCAGCTCGGCAGGGGTAACAAGGTGTCCGGGGGTATGCACGAGCCGTACAACGACACCAGCTCCTACCCGGCGCCGTCGACCGTCTCGGCGTCGCAGATCAAAGTCGGCTCCTGGACTCCCTGGTTCGTCCTCGGCCAGTAACACCCCACTCATCCCCATTCCGTCCTGGAAGGCGGTATCCCCCCATGCCCCTTGGAATCGACTATGCCGCCGGGCGCCCTTCCGGTGCCATCATCGCCGCCGCCGGATACGCATTCGTCGTCCGCCACCTCTCCGACGGCGGCCCCGGCCTGCCCGGCAAACTACTCACCCCCGATGAGGCGAACGATCTGCGTGCCAACAACATTCAGATCGTGTCCAACTGGGAGACCACCGCGACCCGAATGCTCGACGGCTACGACGCCGGAGTAGCCGACGCGACAACAGCGCTGGCGCAAGTGCTTGCCTGCGCCGGGCGCACGGATCGGCCGATCTACTTCTCCGCCGATTTCGACGCCACCGTCGATCAGCAGTCCGCGATCGATGCCTATCTCCGAGGCGCGGGCAGCGTGATCGGTACCGAGAACGTCGGCATCTACGGCGGTTACTGGCCTGTCAGCCGCGCCCTCGACGGCGGCACGGCCACATGGGCATGGCAAACAGACGCCTGGTCCGGTGGGCAACTCGACCCGCGGATCCACATCCACCAGCGCAACAGCGACGGTTACGCCTACGTCGACGGCGTGGCATGCGACGTCAACGAAAGCCGCACAACAGATTACGGCCAATGGTCAACACCCAACACCGACCCAGGAGGCGACATGCAACTGTCCGACACCCTCACCGACGCTTACGGCAACCCCGTCACCGTCGCCGACGTCTTCCGATGGATCAGCTACCACCAAGACCTCACCCTCGACCTACTCGGCGGAAACGGCTCTCGCCTCGGCCTACCCGACACCCAGAAGATGACCGGTCACCCCGAACTCGGCGGCCGCGACGTCGTCGCCGCGCTCGCGGCGATCGGAAAGGCCCTCAACATCACCGGTTTCGACCCCACCAAGGAGCAGTGACATGGCCATCTCCCGATACGCCAAAGCAGCCATGAGCATCACCGGCGGGATCGTCGCATGGGGGACCGCCCTCGTGGGTCTGCTCGAGCTGGTCCCCGACAAGCGCGCCGTCGCGGTCATCGCGGTCCTTCTGGCGATCGTGCATGCGGCACAATCATTTTCGGTGTGGCTCGCACGCAACGAACCCGCCGCCGAGACCACCCCGCAGCCGGTCGGAACGAATGGAAACCCCGCGCTATGACGTGGGCCTCGATCTTCACCCCGTTGCTGACCTTCGCCGGTGGCGCCGAAGCCATCCGGACACTGCACAACCGGTCCCGCTCCAAAGCCGAAAACCATCGCGACACCGCCGTCGCCGAATCCGCCGTCAGCTCCGCCGCCTTGGCACTGCTCGGCCCCTACCGGCAAGAGGTCGTCGAACTACGTCACAAAGTCGACGCCATCCAACTCGAGCGTGAAGCCGACCGCCACGAACAGTCCCGCATCTCTGCATTGCTGCACCACGCGATCGAGGTCATCCGCGACTGCATCGACGTTATGCACCAACACGATATCCCGGCCCCAACGATGTCGGCCGAGTTGCTGGCCGAGATCGAGCGCAGCACTTGATCAAAGTTCTTCTGCGGCTATCCGTGTGGTCCGGGCTGGGTGTGTCTCTCATTGATTTGATGGGTTGTGCGGCAGCATGTTTCGGGTGGTGGATGGGGACCGGTTACGGTTACCCGGTCTTGGTCTTGGTCTTGCTAAACCGGTTGATCTTCACCGATTCCAGACCCTTGAACACCTTTCGCGACGCTTCCACAGCCTTCTCCTCCGCCTCCGCCGCCTTATTAGCCTTCTGCCCATTCTTAGGCGCGTCGGCGGCGGCGCTGGCGGCGGTTTCGGCGGCGTCGGCGGCGGCAGCGGCGGCGACGCGGGCGGCGGCGGAGTCGCTGATGGCAGAGGAGGCGCTAGCGGCCTCGCGAGCGGCGTCGGCAGCAGCAGCAGCGTCGGCGGCGTTGTAGGCGCGGTCGGCGGCGTCGGCGGAGTCGGCGGCAGAGGGGTCGGGGCCTTTGCTTTCGGGGCCCGCGTTGTCTTTGGAGCGTGCGTCTTTGGAGCGTGCGTCGTAGGAGGGTGCGTCAGAGGGTGGGGAGGAGCGTGCGGCGCGGTCGTCGGCGGCGCGAGCGGCGGCGGCGCGAGCGGCGGCGGCGCGAGCGGCAGCGCTGTAGGCGCGCTGGCACGCTGCGACGACAAACGGTTTGTCCGCTTTCTCCTCGACGTTCGGGGCGGTGCACTTTCCTTCCTAGGGCGGTGCCGCTGACGCCGAGGCCGCGGTACCGATCCCCGCACACAGCACGGCCGCGGTCACCACGACCACCGAACACATATCCCGAACATGAACTCCCATACCAACCTCCCGTGACGACGTTGAATGACCACTGAACACCGAAAACTCCGGACCGATCGCCTCCCCCGGTAATGCACCGACCCGGCAAGTATTCGGCACCGACCACACCACGGATCGGTGACACACCGCGCACCCCTTATCGGGCGTTATTCGCTGGTCGCAGCTGGTGCAGGCAGTACCGGGTGTCCGCTCGTCGAGCACCTGCTGTGGCTCGATGGTGTTGTACAGAAATGCGGAACGATGAACCCCCGCGTCCAGGGCGTCCCTGACAGCGATCACTCCTCGGTACATGTGCTCACACTGCGCGACGCGAAGTCGCATGCGCGAGTGGGTTTTTCGACCCTCGAAACCCGTATACGCACCGAACCACAGAGGGGCGCCCCGCTATCAGTGCGGCAGGTGCATGAGGCGAAACCGTCCTCGCAATCTGAGTGCAAAATGTCATCCGAATCATCCGCAGCTACGAATACGATGGGTGGCGCCACAGAGCGCCGGACCTCCCCCGATGGAAGGCAACCATGTATCGCAGTCCACGCGTCCTTGCACGAACTGCCACCGCATCGGTAGGCATCCTTGTCAGTACCACCGCGATCTTCACCGGAATGGCCAGCTCGGCAGCGGAATCAACGGTTGACAGCAATGTGGTAACGACAAAGTTCGATGTACCACCAAGGAAATATAGCTGCACCTCCGGCGCAAGCATAGCGAACTGCCCGAAAATTAAAGGCACCGGCACCGTTACGATCAACCATGACACCCATTGGTGGGGTGTGGCATTAAAACTCGATGGTACCGAATGCGACAATGCCAAATTCGAGATCTACAAAGATTTCAAGGACAACGACGGTAAGGACCTCTACGGCGGCTGGGGTCGAATGATCTACCAAGAAACCTGCGATACGACCGAAGCGCGAATCAAAAACGACGAAACGTTCCTTTTTCACGGGAACTGGGATGCGAGCGACAGGGATATCGAGTTACGATTCGTCGTCAACCGAACTGCCGGCAGCCGCATCTTCAGCGAATGGCAGCATATCAAGTACGCCGGAACTGATCACGCCCACGTGGACGTTTTCGGGAGAACTTCGGGACGGTAGATTTGCCTTGGCATCGGCTAGTTGTTACTCGGGGTTGATGCGGCTACTGGGGAGGCGGCGCTTTCCAGCAGTCGGCGTTGCTCGCGCCCTCGAGCATCACGCCGACCATTGCACGATCGGCGATCTTTCCCGAGGGGAACGGCGGCGCTAGTTCGAACTCCGGAACATAGTGGTCGTCCTGTTCGGCAGGCCGCACGTGGCAGTGGGCGCGGGGATCGGCCGGCACGCACGTGCCACGGCCATCTGTTCCATGGGCCTCGAACACACCGCCGATGTCCGCGCAGGACAAGCCACTGGCTGCCACTGGCCCGTTCGGGCCGAGTGGGTCGACGATTGTCGTCATCTCCAACGTGGTCGCGGAAGGTGGCGCAGTGTTCGAACCGCCGCACGCGGTGAGTGTCAGTGTAGTGATCAGGACTGACACGGCTAACATGGTGCGTCGCAATGGGATTCCCCTTGAAAGTAGTTGGTAGACGCCAGTAAACGATGTCGCACGGTTCATACAGCTGGCCCCCCGACCTCGTTACGAGCCGGGCCTTGGTCGACCGTGGACCTGGCGTAGGGTTCTCGCCGACATCCCGGCCAGCGAGGAGACCTGCCGATGGCGGACCGCCACCTGATCGACGTTCACGTGTTGCTGACCCGCGATGATCGGCTGTTGCTCACTCGGCGCGGCGGGAACAACGAGTTCGCAGGTCGATGGCATATGCCCAGCGGCAAACTGGACGCCGGGGAGTCGATCACGATGGCCGCAGCCCGCGAGGCGTTCGAAGAGGTCGGCGTGACCATCAACCCCACCGATTTCCGGGTTGTTCACATCACCCACGTCGCTGGATCCGGGCCCGAGCCGAGGCTCGGGGTCTTCTTGCACGCGGCTCGGTGGCTGGGGGAGCCGACCAACCGGGAGCCCGAGAAGTGCCTCGCGCTGGACTGGTTCCCGGTCGATCAGCTGCACACCGTCGACGTCATCGAGTACCCGGCCGTCGGCATTCAAGCCTTCCTGGCCGGTGACAGTGTCTCGTTCAGCGAGCACGGCTGGCCTGTCCCCGCCACCGTCTAGCAGGCCAGCCGCGCCCACTGGGTCCGTGACAGATAGGTCAGCTTGTCGCGCACGTATCCGGGCGGTGCGTCCGACAACCGCACGGGCACCGCGAAGTTGAATTCGTCGCGGCCGAGCATTGCTGCGTCGACCCCGCCGCCGGTGAGGTCGACCGGCTCGTAGTCGAGTAGCTGCTGCGGGGTGTATCGGCCGGTCGCCATCAGGCGATGCCATTCCGGTGTCGCTGGATATGGCCGGAACTCGAACACGCTGGCCCGGAATGTCCCCGGCTGATGGTCGGAGATGTCCCACAGGCGATGGATCAGGTTTTCGGTGTCGTCCATCTGCGGGGGTGTCTCACCGGGGAACCCGAGAATGAAGTAGCCCTTGACGTTGATTCCGCGCTCGAGAAGCCGTGTCACGGCCTGGACCGCCATGTCTGCGGTGATGCGCTTGTCGATATAGGCGAGCATGGCGTCGTTGCCTGATTCGACACCGAGCGCGACCTCGCGTAAACCGTTGTCCACCAAAAGATTCAACGCGATGTCGCTGGCGCGGTTGAGGACGTTGATCCGGCCTGTAGCGTCCCAGCGGGCCCATTCGCCGATCCGTTCCGTCGAGAAACCGGTCATCATGGTGTCGATCACCCGTCGCGCCCCAAGGAACAGGTCGTCGACGAACCTGAATGCCGTCACGCCGTGCTCGTCACGCAATGCGAGCATCTCGTGAATGATGTTCTCCGGCTTGCGCACCCGGATCTTCACATCCGGGTTCGCCGAGACGGCGGCACCGCAGAACGAGCAGTCGTACGGGCAACCTCTCGCCCCGACCACGTTGGCCTCGATCCGGCCCGCTTCCTCGTGCGGGTCCTGTACCAGGTACCGGCGGTCGACGAACGGCAGCGCGTCGATATCCGGTGCGAGGTAGTGCCCTTTGCCGGGCATCCCGCCTGTGACCGGCGTCCGCATGATCGGGTCGAGCCACATCACGCCCGGTAGCTCGGCCCGCTTGCGGTGGTCGTCGAGCAGCTCGGCGACTCTGGTCTCGGCTTCACCGATCACCAGCGCTGCGCACCGGCTCATCCGCGGGTCGGTTAGCAGTTCGGTCGGCATTGCCTTGGCCTGGTGGCCGCCGAGCATCACATGAATCGTCGGGTCGAGCCCTGCTGCGATGGTCGCGGAAATCTCGGCCGTCGGTGCCAGCATGTTGAATCCTGCCCAACGCGGGCGGGCGGCATTCACGATTGCGGTTGTCTCACCGATACCGAGCCCCAGCGCTTCGGCATCCAACACCCCGACGTTGAAACCGCGCAGCGAGGCGTAGGTCGCGATGTAGCCGAGGCCGAGCACGGGCAACGTGAAGTCGTTTACGCGTGGCCTGATCGAGTAGTCGCGTAGCGGCGCATTGACCATCACCAAGTCGAGCGGATGGTCGGGATGTGCCCCCGCGATCAGGTCATGATGCGGTCGAGCGGTCGAGTTCTTTTCCATCACTGATCCCCCATGCGAGTGTGAGAAGTGTCCACGCGGACAACTGATTTCCGGCCGTCTCTTCCCAAGCGGCCTTGAATGCGGGTGCACCCTGCGGCCACTCCCGATCAGGGTTGAGCCGCTGCGCCCATGCCTGGACGGCCATATCGGAGTAGTCGTAAAGGCTGAAATCGTTGGTGTAGTCGGCGACGGCGGCCCGTGCCGTCCATGGCCCGATGCGGTCGACCGTCTGTAGCGCAGTCACCAATTCCGAGGCCGTCAGTGCTTCCCATTGGTCACAGTGGGCCAGGTAGGCGCGGGCAGCGTTCCGCAGTGCCGCGCGAGGGAACGCCGCCCCCACGGTTTGGAAGTCCTCGTCGGACAGGGCGAGGATCCGGTGCGGGTCAGGAAACGCCCGCGCGGTCGCGCCGTTGCGGTGGCTTGGTGTGCCGTAGGCGGCACAGAATCGGAGGAACCGAGTACGGGCGTGACCTGCCTGGACCACCTGCCGCATGATCGCCGTCGCCATTGCATCCCACAGCGACGGATTCGCCACCCGCGCAACGACTCCGGCGGCCTTCAACGGTCCGAGAAGATCATCGGGCCCGGCGAGCACCGCAGGGTCAACCCAGTCCACACGAACCCCAGCACCCGCCAGATCGACGATGAAATCGCCGTGGATGGTCCGGCTGGTCGTGACGATCGCGGCGGTGCCACCCGGCGGGGTAAACGCACGATACGGATCGCCGGCGGCGGTAGTCAGCCAACCGGGATGGTCTGTCATGATCGACATTCGGTCTCCTGTCGCGGTTTGAGGATGTCGTCGGGCAGCTGTGGCAGCACGAGATTCGCGATCATCAATCCGATCTCGCAGAGTTCGAGCCCGGCACAGTCGATCAGGTGTACGGGCCAACCGAGCCGAATCAGGTCGTCGGCCACGGTGGCGAACATAGCCAGTTCGCGCACAACGCATCCGGGGTCGGCCTCGAACCGATTGTGTGCGCCGCGCGTAGTGAGCCGCCGGTGAATGGCCTCCGGTTCGTCGTACAGGAACACCGCGACATCAGGCGGCCGGACCGTTCGGTTCAACTCCCACACCGTTTCCGGTGAGACACCATCGCGTACCTGTAGCACCAGAGAGGACGGCAAATAACGGTCGCAGACCACCACACGACCAGCGTCGAGCCGCGGACCTATCTCGACCGTCTGTTGATGAAGGCGGTCACCGGCCACCAGGCACGCCAGCGCCATCCCCTGATAGGTGTTGGCGTGGGCCCGAACGAAACGCCCGAGGGCGCTGCTACTCGGCTGGGCGGTGCTGTGCACGGGCGCGCCGATCTTCCGCAGGTATCCGGTAGTCGCTGCCACGGCGGTCGATTTGCCGACGCCGCCCGGTCCGTCGATCGTGACGAAGACCCCACGCCCACATGACCTCTCACCGATCTTGATGTTCATTCCGGCTTCTCCATATAGGTGTGGGCATCCTCGTGTGGTGTCTGGGCAGTGATGAACCGGTCACGGGCTGCATTCAGCCGGTCGAGCACCGGGCCTTCTCGTGGCTCACCGGTGTGGTTCCACTGGTCCGTGGCAGCACGCAACTCGGCGAGCGCCTTCTCGTATTCAGCCCGTCTCGGATCCGACTGGCGTGCAACGTTCATCGCTCGCCGCCCCGCCGTGCCGAAGGCCCTGCTGTAGCGGGCATTTCGCGAATCTCCGACGCCTGCCACGCGCCCGTGGAGTAGTCGTAGGCGAGGTGGTCCAGGGATGAAATGCGTGGTTCGTCGAGAGGGTTGACGGCATCCCAGTACGCCGCTTGGACTGCGTCCCACAAGCCGAAATGCTTCGGGACCCACTCGCGAACGAGCGGCAGATCCGGTCGTTCTTCGTCCTCGCCGAAGAACACCATTCCCGGTGTCCCATTCGGGATATCGACGGTCGATCCGTCCATCCGCAGCCGGTAGGCGGTGGCCTGACTGCGGTAGTCGGTGAACGACTCCATTTGGACCTTGCGGCCGACAATCTGCCAGGTGGCCTCGCCGTCCTCGGTCGAGGTGATGTGCAAGATGACTCGCCGCGCTGTCATCGGACCCTCCGCCCTGAATCGGGCACGAATTTGCCTGCGGCCTGCAAGGTGTCGCGCGCCGCTGTCTTCGCCGCGCACTCACCGACGACGCACTCGAGGTGTACCTGCATCGCGTGGTGTGCGGCCCCCACGCTCGAACTCGGCCATTTCGTATTCGTGCACGCGAGCTTGTCGAGCAAGCCCTTAACGGATGTCGTTGCAGGCCCCTCGAATTGGGGTGCGCGTCGCCGGTGTCGGGGGCTACACCACCCCGACACCGGGACGAATGATCAGCGAACAGCCGCACGCTGTCGCTGAGGCTGGATATTCTCGGTTCCGCGCAATCGGCGGTTGCGATCGACACGAGCGAGCTCCCCTGGTGTGTTGGGACACCCAGAGCGCCCGGGGCGGCAGAACCGGAACCGGGGTGTTCCGGGTGAAAGGTTCAGGTACGCACCACGCGGTCGGCCTCTCTCGTGTAGCCGGACGGCGAGCGGCGTATCCGAGATCCCGAGCCGGGAAGCTGCCCGGCCGCGTAGTGCGTGAACCCAACGATAGGTATCTGTCGCACCAAAGACTGATACGAAAATATCAGTCTGCCTCTGTACTCTCGTGCTATGAGCTCTGATGCCCTCGCCCTCACTGAGGGGATAGGCGCCCGCGTCAAGGTCTATCGCGAGGCTGCTGGAAAATCTCAAGTCGACCTAGCTGCGTCTATCGGGCGCTCGACACCATGGCTGTCTCAGGTCGAGCGCGGCATACGAGCCATCGACAGACTGACCGACATCGTGAACATTGCCAACGCATGTCGGTGCCGGGTGACCGATTTGCTTGGCGGCCCGCTCGACTCGTTGACCGCAGCACCGAGCACACGAGGCGAGCAGGTGGCGAGGGTCCGCGAGGTCATGATGCGCACCGCACTACCGATCGTGACTGCGTCGTCTACACCGCCGTTGCCGTTGTCGTTGGTCGGTGAACGCGTCGCGCAAGCCTGGCAGACTTGGCACACCTCACCGACCGCACACGACTCGGTCGGCCGCGTACTGCCGGACCTCATCGGCGACGCCAACACCGCATATCTGCTGTCCGATGACAAGCGCCGTGCCGCGCGCGCACTGTGCGGCACCTGGCAGATCACGCGGCTATGGCTGCATCACCTACCCGAGGCCGAACTCGCGTGGGTCGCCGCAGAACGATCGGTGGCAACCGCCCGTGAAGCCGACGACCCGCACCTGTTGGCGCTCGGCGCGTGGGCGATGTCGGCGAGCTACCGGCGCGCCGGTCAACAGGAAGAAGCGACCCGTGTATGTCTTTCTGCGGCAGATGATTTGCAGCGCCGCCTCGAACGCGATCCATCGAACGATCTCCTCGCGGCCTACGGAATGCTCAACTTGGCCGCCGCGATTTCGTCGGCTCAGGCGGACGAAGCCGGAAAGGCATGGGCATTGCACCAAGCCGCTGAGGATGCGGCACGGGCGCTCGGTTCCACCTACGACCCCTGGACGATGTTCGGGGCTGGCAACGTCGACATTCACGGACTCGCCATCTCGGCCGAGCTCGGAGACCATGACGCTGTTCTCGACCGAATCTCGCGGCTCGACATCGACCGTGTGCCCTCGGTCGAACGTCGCTCTAGGCCGCTGATCGACGCTGCACGCGGATACGTGCAGCGCAAGGAGGACTTGGCCGCGGTTCTCGCCTTGCTCGACGCCGAGAAGATCTCGGCCGACGAGGTGCACGACTCCGGCCTCGTTCGTGAGCTCGTGCGCGAGATGCTCATGCGCGATCACGCTCGCGCTCGGCCGCACGTGCGGGCGCTGGCCAAGCGATGCCATCTCCTTATCGACTGACCGCCCTTTCGTCTGATGGAATCGACCGGGTGACGACGACTTGGACCGCATACCGAGCCGCTGACGTACTGGCGACCGTGGCCGACGAGCTGAACCGCCAAGGCCCACCGGATCGGTTGTTGCAGCGCGCCGCGGCCGGTCTGGCGTTCATCACCGCCGAGGTACTCGACGAGCGAACCGGCGGCGTCTACGGGCGCCGAGTCGCATTGCTGGTCGGCTCCGGCAACAACGGCGCCGATGCCTTGCTAGCCGGTATCCGCCTTCGCCGCCGCGGCGTTCTCATCGACGCACTGCTCGTCTCGGGCACTGCCTACGAACCCGGAGTGCGCAAGCTGCGGGCCGCTGGTGGCCGCGTGATATCCGCCGTCGATACCGAAGCGGCAGGTTGGGCGGTGAGTAGCGCTGATCTCGTGCTCGACGGCATAGTCGGCGAGAACGGCGTCGGTCCGCTGAAAGGCCGCGCGGCCGAGCTGATTGCCGAAATCCCGGCAGCAACAACCGTGATCGCCGTCGACTTGCCCTCCGGAATCGACCCCGACAGCGGAGAAATCACCGGCACTCACGTCACCGCGGATATCACCGTGACGTTCTCCGCTGCGAAAGGCTGTGCACTGTTCCCGCCAGGCGCGCACGCAATCGGCGCGCTCCGCATGGTTGACGTGGGATTGCCGCCCGTCGAGGGCGAGGTGATCGCGCGCAGACTTGGCGACGCCGATATCGCAGCACGCTGGCCGGTGCCGCAACGTGCCGCACACAAATACACGCGCGGTGTGCTCGGTGTGGTCGCCGGATCCGACGCCTACCCCGGTGCCGCCGTCCTCGCCGTCCTCGGCGCAGTTCAATCCGGCGTCGCGGGAATCACCCGGTTCGTCGGCCCCGCGGGCGTAACCGCTCACGTCCTGGCAGCAGTACCCGAGGCCGTGCCAGGAATCGGCCAAGTGCAAGCCTGGCTGCTCGGCTCAGGGGTCGAGAACGACGGCGAGCAGGACCGCGCGATCGACACCGCGCTTTCGTCCGGTCTTCCATGTGTCGTCGACGCGGGCGCCCTTGAGGCGTGCGTACGGCGTCGTCTCGACGGCGACCGCCCGGCCTCGGCCGACCGAGTATTGCTTACCCCGCACGCGGGCGAGATGGCGCGCATCATGCGATGGCTCGGCCACGATGTGCCCCGCGCCGAGATCGAAGCGCGCCCAAGGTACTACGGCCTCGAAATCGCCAAGGCGCTCGATGTGACTGTGTTGGTTAAGGGCGCAGCGACCCTAATCGCCCGACCCGATGGGCTGGTCGCGAGTCAGGCCGAGGCCCCGGCGTGGTTGGCGACCGCTGGCGCGGGCGATGTCCTCGCCGGAATCGCCGGTGCGCTGATGGCCGCTGGCCTTGGCGCGTTCGATGCCGGTGAGATGGCCGCGTTTATTCACGGCCGAGCAGCCGCCGTGGCGCACAAGGCGCAGAGCGGCGGCCCGATCACAGCCAGCGCCGTTGCGCACGGCACGCCCAGAGCAATCGGTGAACTGCTTTCGGCAGCGGGCGTTCGTGACCGGTGATCGGTCACGCTCACCGATCTGCCTGAGAGTTCGACGGCCCCGGGCGCGGACGAAGGGCATAGGCGGGAACAAGCTGATCGGTCAGCCGTAGCGGCGCCCGGCCGTCGGCTCGTCATAGAGCAATTCTTCGGGGAACGGACGCCGGTACCGCTCGGCGCGACCGCGCTTGTGCGTCATATCGGGATTAGACGCTCCGACGTGCCACCCGGTTCCAGCCACACGAGCGACCCGCTATCGCACAGCTTCGCGAACCGCGCTGAGACGCCGTGAACCCGGACTCGCGGCCACGACACTGCGCCGTCGCCGGGCGTCCCCAACCACGGCCGGGTTCGGTTCGATTCGCGTTGCGGAGCCCGGCCGACGAGCTCGGCAGTCAACTCGGACACACGCACCGACTGCTCCTCCGCCCACTGCGCACGCTCGATATCGAGCTGCTCGCGCCATTTGCGGGCCTCGGCGGTCGCTTCCTCGGCCACCTGCGCCGCGGCTCTCCGCTGATCATCGGCGACGGCCGCAGCAGAACGGGCCGCCTCGACCCGCTGCGCGGCCTCCCGCAGCACTGCCTCGTCCTCTGCGTATATCCGATCGCGATCCTGCTCGACCTCGGCGATCTGCGCCTTCGCTTCGTCGACGATGCGGGTAGCCCGCGCCAGAGTGGCGTCATGCTCGGCGATCGCCTCATCGGCCGCCGCGGCGGCGATCTCAGCATCGGCACGCGCGGCGTCACGCTCACGCTCGGCGTCCGCGGCACGACGTTCCGCCATGGCCCGGGCCTCTCCCGCGACGGCGAGTTGCTCGGCACATTCGCGGCGGACGTGGGCGATCTCCTCGGCCAGGGCATGCGGATCGGTGATCGTGGCAACCAAGTCGCCGGCATCGACAAGTACCGCGGCGAACTCGTCACGCAGCTCGGAGAGACGACCGACAAGCTCGGCCAAGGTGGCGGTGCCGTCGGTCACCGGGCGCGTGGACGAAACCGGTTGACGCGCTGCGGCTTTCTCGGCCTGCTGGCGAAACTTCTTGCGACGATCGAAGGCGCAGCGTGCGGTGTGTTCGGGGTGCTCGCAGAAGAGCGAGGGCGCGCCAGGGCCGGAACGCTGCCGCACTGGCTTACCGCACAGGCGGTCCGCAGAGAGGGGGTACTGGCACGGTGCCGGTGTGCGCATTGCGGTGGTCATCTCCGACCGCCCCGGTCATGCTGGGACCCACATGGATTCATTCCGTCCCGGGCGGATGTATCGAATCGAATCGGGGTGGCGATGTCCGGATTGTCGGCGGGCAGGACGCCCTCGCCGACCCGGCTCCGGCCTATCTGGTTACCGGCGGCCCGTCCTTCGGCGGCGGCACCGGTAGCCGATCGATTGGCTCCAGATTTGGCTACAGCGGCCGTCTGGTCGAAAGTGAAGATGCCAGCATCCGCACTGGTAGAATACGGTTTTGAAGAAGAGCCGGTGACGAGAATCGAACTCGCACTCTCAGCTTGGGAAGCTGACAGTGCGTAGAATGAGACCTGCCGGTTTGTTGAATAACCGCAGGTGAGCACTCACCTCGTCATACCTCATCATTTCGGTTCATTCCACGACCATCACACCAACCATCACACCCGGAGCCGCCACTCCGGGCACCTCGGCTCCCGTTGCAGCTGAGGGAACCCCGATAGGAACCAACCCGGATATGACTGCGCAAGGCGAAGGCCGCATCCTCAAGGAAACCCGTAAGCGGAAGAACGGCACGGAATACGTTCTCTGGGCGTGGTACATGGAGATCGGTGTAAAGCCGAACGGCAAACCCGATCGACTCGCGATCCGACGCAAAAACCGCAACGACCTCATCGCCGCCAGACGCGAAGCCCTGGCGAAGCTCGCCATGGGGGAACCGCTGCGGAGGGACAAGACAACCGTCGAGGCGTGGCTTACGCACTGGCTCTACGAGATCGCGAAACCACGTATGCGGCCTCGACCGTGGCGAAACTACAAGTCCGCGATCTACCGCAACCTCGTGCCGTACATCGGGAACGTCAAGCTCGTCGATCTGGAGCCCCAGCACATCCGGCTCATGCTCAAAGAGATCCTGAAGACCGGCAAATCTGTGCGGACCGCCGAGGTGGCGTACAACGTGCTGCACGTCTCGGTCGAAGATGCGCGGAAGGAGCCCGCTTTCAGCCTGCGGCACAACGTCGTTGAGTCCGTCACCAAGCCGAAGCCCAACACGGCGAGCCAGGACACAACCGGCACTCAGCGCGCCCTCCCCGCCGGAAGCGAGGGGCGCCAGCAGAAGTCACGTAAGGCCCTGGCCTCCGACCAGGCGCGAACGGTCATCAGCACGTCGATCGAGCGCCGCGACCCGCTGGCGGTCCGCTGGGCGATGGCGCTGCTGACCGGGGTGCGGCAGGGTGAATGCCTCGGCCTCACGCTCGACCGCGTCAACTTGGAAAAGGGCACGTTCGACCTGTCCTGGGCACTACAAGTCATCCCGCTGAAAGAGACGCAGGAGAAGGGCGACCCATATCCGAAGGATGCGGCGTATCCGGTGTCAGCGTTCGACATCACCGCGGAATTCGAGATCATCCCTCTTCACCGCGCGCTGTGCCTGGTCCGACCGAAGACGGCCAAGTCACGACGCGTCGTGGTGATCCCAGAACCACTGCTGATACTGCTGCGCGCGCACTGCGCACAGATGGAGCCGAACCCGTGGGGCCTGCTGTGGACGACCAAGACCGGGAAACCGATCCGACCCGAGTACGACGAGGCCGCTTGGCTCGCCGCACTCGCAGCCGCGGACGTGCCCGAGGTGGTCCTCCACGCCGCCCGGCACACCACAGCCACGCTCCTGCTGGAAGCTAATGTGCCCGAAGACGTCCGAATGGCGATTATGGGTCACAGCTCGGCCGCCGCCCAGCGTGTCTACGCGCACGTCGACCTCGGCGTGAAACGTGCCAGCATGGCCAGGCTGGACGACCTGATCGACGCCGAGGTTATCGACGTATGGCATGAGGATCAGCTCGCGCTCGAGCCCGTTCGCGTGGAGCGCGCTGACGCCGACTTCAAGGGGGAGGTGATCGACGTCGAGTTCGGCATCGGCTTCGCCGATCCGCGTCCGATCGAACCTGCGTCTACGCCATCGCAGCCGTCTCTCGACTCTGCTGGAGACTGGCGGGCAGCCGTGTTCCAGTCCGCCTGATATCAGCACAGGCCGGGCGGCTCGTGAGTGCTCTCATGGGCTGGCCCGGCGAGGAGGGCACGGACGACGTAAATGACGTTGGTAACAACGCCGTGGCGGTGCCGGTGCCACGCAACCCCAAGGGCCAGGTGTCGAGAATTACACACCGAGAGGCGGTAGCACGGTCTATTTCCGATGGCCAGCGGATCCTGCGATTCGTTAACGCTCTCACTCGTCGCCAATAGTCACGTGAAACACTCGCCATTCCGTGCGCGAATGTGGTCACACTTACGCCTAGATATCCCGCAATTTGCACAGCATCCGTCGTCACACCCTCAAGTAGATTTGCGAGTTTGACCGGGGGGATCATCCATTCAGTGCACAGCTGTGACGCTTCCAGCTCGTGCCGGGCCTCGAAGGCGTGCCGACCGGCGGTCGAGCCGTGACCCAGGCGGAGATGCGCGAGCATATGCGCAGTATGGAGCTGTTGACCACGCTGCGGAAGCTTCGAGTCGATGAGGATCGCATGGTCCTCCTGGATGTACCAACAGGATCCAGCTGGAAGGTCAACGGCGGCAACGATTAAGCCCGGAAAATGGGTTCGGGCGATGTGCCGATAATCGGGCAATAGGGCCCCCTCGCGCACGTGGGTCTCCTCCAGTGGTGCAAACTGGTCATGTGACCAGATCGGTTTAGTCGATCCGTGAATGGTGCTCCGACCACACAGCCGTGCCTGTGTCACAAGGGGGATATAGGACCTCGGTGACGCTTGCCACATAAAGCGTGATCATCGCAGGGCCGAGTCACATCACCATCGCATTGCTCGCAGCTCGAACCCGCCATGAACAGCGTCCGTTATGTCCGATTATTCGTCAACGCGATCCGCACCAAAAGTGCGGAAGCGATCTGCAGAAGCTAGGAGACACAGTGCAAGAGGGGCATCCCAGCGTGGTCTGGCTGGGCAAGTTCCTACGGGAACGCCGGGAGACCAAGGGCTGGAAGCTCCAAGAACTGGCCGAACGAACCAGCAGGTCAGCCTCGTCACTGGAGAAGGTCGAACGGGGCAAGCTGTCGCCCGGCCTCGATTACCTGAGCGAGCTGTTCGACGAGCTGGACATCATTCGCAGCTACCGGGAAACGCTCATCAACGGGTTGTTCCCTGGTCTGCTCGGTCGCCTGTACGGGCCGTCGAATCTGCCGCCGACGGACAAGGAGCTCGCATACCTTCGTTCAATCAGCGTGCCCGCAGCCTATGTGTACTTTCCGTCCGGCGACGTTGCGGCGACCAACGAACACTGGGATCGGCGCCTGCTCAGGCTCAATGGCGGCTCCAACCTGTTCGAGTGGGGCTTCACCGATCCCGCCGCCAGGGTGCTCCTGCCCGACTGGGAGCGCCTGGCCCACATGCTCGTGTACGCATTGAAGTGGCTCGGCCCCAGCGCTCTCCCGGCTGCCCGAATCGAGCAGATCAGGGCAAACTGCTCCACGAATCCAGAGTTCAACAAGATGTGGACCACCCCCCTCCCGAACCCAAGTGAGGCGTTCACCAACCTCCGCGTCATCTACACGCTCGCCCCCAGCATCATGAACTACGACATCAACTTCCTCGAGCCGTCTTCCCAGGACCGCCGGTGGCTGGTATTCACCCTCGTACCCTTCGACCCGGACGAGTAAGCCGGCACCGCCGACCTGCCGCAGGATCTCCCGGTCACGGACTACGCGTTCCCCGTTGCACAGTCGATCATTGCTGCGACTTGAGGAACTGGACGAAGGCACGCACCTTCTCGACATCCGCCTCCGGCAGGCCAGCGACGTCGATCCACTCCAGGGAGATGCCATCGGAGATGTCGGCTGCCTCTGGGTCGAATCCTGCGATCTCCAGTAGCTCATGGACGTCGAGGTGGACAGCTTTTGCTATGTGAGCGACCGTCTCCGGCGTGGTCTTCACCGAGTAGGCCTGACCACGGACTGTCTCGAATCCCAGTTCCAGCTGCCGCCATCGACTGTCGCTGATTCCCGCCCGCTTGGCTGCAGCGCGTTTCGACAACCCGGCAGCTTCCCGCGCTTGCTGGATACGTCGACCGAACTCCCACTGCTCCATAGTTCTTATAGTCTGACCTGCGCAGTACCGCGAAGTAAAGTGGAGTTCCGTTAAGATTTCATTACAGCGCGCGCGAAGTACGCAGCCATTCCCTCGCTTCCGGGGATTATAGGCATGTCCAATCGGCACACCCCCGACCCTATCAGCAGCCACTGCGCATACACTGTGCAGTGGCTGCTCTGTTTCGGCTGGTTATACGAGTGCAATTTTCCCATGCCTGATCATACTGATTTGCACTACGCGCGCACTGCGCATATGTTGATCGAGTCAATGTGACAGCCCGGTGCGCCGCCACGCACCACCGGAAGGAACCAATCTATGACATCCAAGAGGGACGAACGGCAGAGAATCCCCCTCGATCAGCGACTCGCTCTGACCGTCCAGGAAGTCGCCGACATGACCGGGTTTTCCTATCCGTTTGTCTACCAGCAGATCGCCGCAGGCAACCTCGCCGCGTGCGCGCCGGGCGGCGACGGCCGCTCCAAGCGCGTCCGACCAGCGGATATCGACGACTGGCTGAAAGCAAGCCCCTGGGAACCCTTGAGCGCATGAACCGCGCAGAACCGTTGATATAGGACGGCCGACGCCTCCCCGCCAGGAGATGTGCGCCGGCCTATGCATCCGAAAGGAACCAACCTAAACCGATGCGCTCTAACCATATCACTCTCGCCGACGCCATTTCCGGGCTCCACCAGCGTGCACCGCACGTCATCGGTTCAAGACCGCTGTGGAGCCTGTCGAGCCGTTGGCGCAGCTTCGAGGTAGTCGTCGACCTCCCGAACGATTACGCCGATCTCGACGGCGTCGTCACTCGCGACCAGTTCTGCTGGATTGAATGCAGCGACCCCGACCCCGTCGAAGCCATCGTGAAGGCCATAGACCTGATCGACCAGCTCCGCGAAAAGTTGGCGCAGCTGCGGGTGCCCGCATGACCGGTATCGAGATCGCTCCTCTGGAGCCGGGCAGCACTCGATGGTCACGCAAGATCACCGCGTCCAAGATCCCCGGCATCTTCAACGCCAGCAAGTACAGCTCGCCCACCAAGGAATGGCACCTGCTGCGCGGCGAAATCGACCCCGACGGGCCGAACGAGGCGACCGAACGAGGCCAGGACTTCGAGGAGATCATTCTTCGCCGGTTCTTCCGCCGCCATCCCGAGCTACGCCGTTGCGGCACAAAGACATTCACCCGCTCGGGCCTGGAGGAGTGGGCGGCAGCGAACCCCGACGACATCGCCGTCAACGACCGCACCGGCGAGACATTCGGTGTGGAAGCCAAGACCGACGGGCGCGGCGACTACCAATGGGGGCCACCCGGCTCCGCCGACATCCCCCTCGGTTACTTCCTGCAAGTCCAGTGGCAGATGCACATGTCCGGATTGAGACGCACCTACGTGGTCTGCCTGGGGCCGTATTACGACGAGTCCGAGTACGTCATCAACTACGACCCCGACCTCGCGACCTCAATCGAGGACCACTGCGCCGAGTTCCACCGCAACGCAATGGATCTCGACGGGAGACCACCAGAGGTCGATGGGCATGGCGCGACCTACAACGCCATCCGCCGCGCACATCACGACATCGACCGGAACACGGACTGGCAGATATCGGTGGAGTTGGCCAGCGAGTTCGAATCGGCCGTCCAGGGTGTCGAAGCCGCCGACGAGGCCATGAATCTGGCCCGATCCCGCCTACTCCGTGTGATGGGCACAGCCCGCCGCGCCGTCATCGGGCACGGCAGGAACAAACAAGTTGTGGCCACCCGTCAGCCGACGAAAACCGGTGTGGCTCTTTACAAAATGCGCAAACCGATCGACTGGCACGCCGCCACGTTGCCAGCCGAAGCGAAAGGAACCAAGTAATGCCCCTCAAGACCCGCAAACCCACCGGCAAGACTCCGTGGCCGTTCATCCTGATCGAGGGCGGCGAGAAGACCGGAAAGTCCTGGGCCATGGCCGAACTCACCGCCAGCCCCCGCGTAGGCCGAGCGTTCTGGCTGGACCTCAGCGAAGGCGCAGCCGACGAATACGCCGCCATCCCCGGCGCGGACTACGAAGTGATCGAGCACGACGGCACCTTCCGCGACATCTACCACCAAGTCGCCGAAGCGCACGCCGTCGCGGCCCGCGCGAGCCGAGACGGCGAGCTGCCCGTGTGCCTGCTCATCGACTCCATGACTGCCGAATGGGAACTGCTCAAAGACATGGTTTCCGACCGTGCCCGCCGTTCCAAGTACGCCCGCAAGCTACTTCAGGACGACCCAGACGCCGAGATCAAACCGGCCATGAACCTATGGAACGACGCCGCCGAACGACACGGCCGCATGATGCGACTGCTCATGACGTTTCCCGGCATCGTCGTGGCAACAGCACGCGGCAAAGAGGTAGCCGCCCTCGATAACCAGGGCAAGCCGATCCCGAACACCAAGGAATACAAGGTCGAGGGGCACAAGAACCTGGCGTTCGACGCATCCGCCTGGGTGCGGCTGTCCCGCGATACCGCGCCCCGCGTGATCGGAGTCCGGTCCGTGCACGCCGGAATCCGACCCGGTGTCGACAAGCCCGTCCCCGCACCGTCGTTCACCCTCGAATGGCTGATCTTCGACGTGTTGAAGTGCGACCCGGCCACCGCGCAGCCGCGGAACTATGTCCAGCTCGCCGCCGAGCAGCGTAAAGAGCCCGAACCTGATCCGGCTCCGCTGTCGGTCGCAGACCGGGCACGGGCTGCGGTCGGTCGCATGACCGCCCGCACAGTCACCGAGGAGGACTGCGCCGAAGCGCTGCGAGTCGCGATCGACGCCGCGACCACCAAGGAGACCCTGCAGGAGATCTGGAAGTCCGCTGCCGATCTGCCACCGGCCCTGTGCGAAGAGCTGCGCGAACGGACCAAGGCGAGAGCCGCCGCGCTCACCGAGGTGGCGGCGTGAAATCTCCTACCGCCCACATGAATTGCGGCACCAATGCCGGTTACTACCGGCATTACCGGCGACACGAGCGCGCATGCGAATGGTGCAGAGATGCGCACAACGAGTCCGCCCGCCAGCGCCGCCGCGAACAGCAGGTCAGCGTAGATGCCCATCTCTTCACCGCTGTGTACCTCGACACCACGCCCGCCCGGCAGGTGGAGGTGGAGGCAGCGCTCGGCCGCACCGTGATCGACCGGCTCGTCGAACGATTCGACCGCGCCGCGCGGTAGGCCGCTCCGCGTCTGATCAACCTGCACGCCGCCCTGGCGCCGCTTGGCCGCCAGGGCGTCATCAGGCCCACCCTGCAGGCCGCAGGCCGCCGAAAACCTTCAGGCACAACCCATGGACGATGCTCGCCCGCTACAAGGCCGAGCAGCCAATCACCTACACGAGAGCCGAGGCCGGCACCCTGCCCGCCGAAGTTCTCACCCCGCATGGCCGACGGCTTCTGGTCCGCCAGCTGGTCGCCGACGGAATGACCAATCGCGTGATCGCCGAGCACACGCGATGGAGCCTCTACACCACCGCACGCATCCGCGACTCTATCCACTTGCGCCCCAACATCGCCCGAACAGAATGCGAGGCCGCCTGATGGGCAACTGTCTTGTCATCGATGCTTTCTACCCCGCCCGCCTCCGTAACGCGGCCGAGAACGTCTCCATCGAGCTGTACCGCGACGGCATGTCCCGCGCCCATCTTGCCGGGCTCGTTCCGGGCTGCCGTCAAGCGTTCTGGCGGGGCTTCGCAGGCGTCTGCGACTACTTACCCGGAACCTCCGAAAGCGCTTGGGCACTGGCTGGTTTCGATGCAGCGGCCGTCGTCTATCGGATCGCATCGGAGTTCGGTGTCGACGAGGACGACCTACGCGGAGAGGTCGTGACCACTCATGCCTAGAGATTCCCGGCCGTTCATCACCATTACCGTGGACATGCCCCGCAACCCGAAGTTTGCCGGGCTGACCAAGGCACAGAAGTTCCTCGTCGTCGAGGCGTGGTGCCACTGCGGCGAATACCTCACCGACGGCGTCGTCGACCCCGCGACGTGGCGCGGGCTGGCGACCAAACGAGACCGTGACGCGGTCCTCGCGACCGGTGTCGCCATCGAGTTCCGGAAGGGCGAAATCGTCCGGATTCCGTCCGGATTCCATCCGGATTGCGACGCGATTCGCGCAGAATTCGAGTCCAGCTCGGGCAGAACCTTGCCGACAGATTGCGTGCTGTTCTTGGACTACCTCGACCACCAGCAGAGCCGCGCCGAAGTCGAGTCGAAGCGCGAACAACGCAGGTCAGCAGGCCGCAAAGGCGGCGAGGCCAAGGCCCGGAACGCTGCCAAACCTGGTAGCGCACGGCTAGCCAGTGCTACAGCAGACGCCTACCAAACGCCTAGCAAAAACGTGCCAGAAAAAGAAGTAGATAAAGAAGTACCTACTTACGTAGGTACTAAAAACACTCCATCGACCGCTGCGCGGCCGACGCCGACCGCGACCCTTCCACCGGGCTTCACCGAGTTCTGGACGACCTACCCGCGCCGCACCGACAAGGGCGGAGCCCGCCGGGCCTACGCCAAGGCAATCGCGAAGGCAACCCCCGAAGCGATCCTTGCCGGTGCCTCCCGGTTCGCGGCTGACCCCAACCTGCCCGAGCAGCAGTTCATCCCGCACCCGGCAACGTGGCTCAACGGCGAACGCTGGTCGGACGACCCGCTACCGCCCCGCTCCCAGCTCGGCCGGGCAGCCGCGGAGCGCCCCGTGATGTCGAACGGCCGCCAGCTCACTCCGGCCGAAATGAAGTTCGCCCAGGCCGAAGCGCTCAAGATCCACCCGAATCCCGAGATCCTGCGCGCCGCAGGCATTCCCGTTCCACCGACTACACGCGCAGACGACGCGTTGACCGGGTTCGGGACACCCCGCGCGATCACCGCCTGACCTGAGGAGGCAACGCATGGCCAGCGATCCCCGTGACACCGTGGTCGCGCTGCTCCAGCTCGCCCAGTCGTACGACTCCCGCCACATCGACTCCCTCATGGTCGATTCGTGGCTCGACGCCGCCCACCGTGCCCGCTGGACACCCGAGGCGGCGGCTGAGGCGGTCCGCGCCCATTACGCCGAACAGACCGAGCGAATCATGCCGGGACACGTCACGGCCCGAATCCGTTCAGCGGCAAAAGCTCCGGGATACGCGCCGGAGTATCGGCCAGAGCTACCGACGGCACGGCCAGCGACCGCGGAACAGCGTGCCGCCGCAAGGGCGCTGTTCGTGTCGAAGGTCCGAACGCACGAACCTCGGAAGCCGGTATCTCGCCGGAGACACGCCTCCGTGCCGCCGACCATGCCGGACT
This sequence comes from Nocardia sp. NPDC051570, assembly GCF_044454005.1. Classification (NCBI taxonomy): domain Bacteria; kingdom Bacillati; phylum Actinomycetota; class Actinomycetes; order Mycobacteriales; family Nocardiaceae; genus Nocardia; species Nocardia sp. NPDC051570. The sequence continues at coordinate 211,882 of NZ_JBITDI010000012.1, forward strand.
CCGGGAGCGGACCGGTTCGTGCGTTCTCGGGCGATCTGGGAGGGGTTTTCGGGTGGTTGCGATCGAACGGAAGCGAGTAGCGAGATGATTGTGGACGATCTGCGTGTGATGCGTTGGTGCGCAGCAGATCTCAACCAGGACCCGCCGCCCCGTCATCCTCGTTACCGCCTGAAGCCCGGCTCTCGCCGTCACAAAAACTGCCAACTCCGGCTACCCATGCTCCAGCACAGGCCGAACCACGCTCAATACCGCAGCACTGCTACTCCGCCCCTACGGGCCATCGTCCCGTCCGCCCTCGTATTGTGCTACTGCCGCCTTCGTCTACGGCCCTCTTGGACAAAAAACAGGAGCAGTGGAAGCAACAACCCCAACGCTATATCCTTGACCTCGACTCGATTCAGGGCAAAAAGGACAATGCTGAATACAATGCAGATTATCAGTAGGATAGTTGCCCAATGGTTTTTCATCGTCGTTCCCAGCCAGGTGCTGCGAACTTTCCATCCCAAAGTCTCCAAGCGTTGGTTCCGCGCCTTTCCGCGGCGCGCCAGCATAGTATCGTCGCGCAACCAATCCAGGCGTTCCTGGCCGGAGAACGGAGTCAGCGTGCGCGCATCGGAAATCGCCACAATGAACGGATAGACGTCCCATATCGATCTGGGTGCAGACCCGTCGACATTCGGCCAGTGGCCATCCGGAAGTTGCGTTCTTACGATTGTAGCGAGCGCATTGAACGCGGCGGGCGGAGTGCCCTCGGGATGCCTCATCAAAGCGGAGAACACATATGGCAGGCCATGATGCCAGATCTGACCGTGCCAAGTGACGGACCGGTCATCCACTATTCCGGTGATGTTGTAGCTTTCCACACGCGAAGCGTTGTCGAATATCGTCGTCGGATCAAGGTTGTCTATAAGCCATTCGTATCCATCGGCAACCGCATCGCTATATTGCCAATCGGTTAGGAGGCCGGTCAACTGCCGCAGAACCAGCAGACAGAAGGCAGTATGAACCACGGTCGGATCCGAAAGGTGGGACTCACCCCACGCTGTCGGCGCGGTACGCGATCGCTGGCGCAGCAGCCAGTCCACCGCCGGCCCAATGGAAGGCTCATGAGGATTTGCGGCATTCAGTGCCTGCAGAGCGAGGCCGGTGAGCCAGGTCCGTGGCGGTTGACCGTAGAACGAGCCCCAGCCTCCGCAGGGATCCTGATTGTTGAGAATCCATGCGACCGCGCGGCGGATATCGGGACCGGCGGCCAGGAGTTCCACCCTCGCTGTGCCGAGGAACCTGGTGACAACGGATGTAGCCTCCAGGACCGGGTGTCCGAAACTGGTATTGACGGCCCATCCACCGTCCGCTTTTATCTCCGTGCTAGCAACCTGCCGTGCTTTCAAGAATGTCAGTCCATCCTGCAGGAAAGGCGACGGAACCGTGCAGCGATAGAAGAGCTCCAGAGCGACAGCGGTAGCGGACGGGCCAGGATTCGGATCATCCAAGCGGTGGTACCACCCACTACCGTTCGGCGTTGTCCGGGAATGCGTCCCCCGCAGCAGCTCGAATGTTCTCTCGGTTGCACGGTCAAGGGAAGTCAGATCGAATCTAATGGTCACAGTAGTTGTTTTCGAGATTGTTTTTTGGCTACGGCGCTTATGATCGCGCTTGGTGCGTCGCTCTCGTAGGTGTCTATCGTCTCATCGATATTTAGAATGTTCCAGTCGCAAAGCATTTCATGCGTGTAGTCAACCGTGAAGAAATGTCGGACATGCCCCTTCCTCCGATACATCCTTTCCTCTATTTTGTCACCCAGTGCGTAGTAAGGATCATTGTCCGACTTCACCGTGAAGGCGAATACGCCGTTCCACTTCGTGGCCGAATAGATTTCCGAGAATAGCATTCTTGTTATCCGATCGGTGAAGTAATGGAGGGAGAGGTTGCAGAAGACGCCATCGAATTCCGCCATCTCAAAGGTTGGCAATTGTCCGTTTCGGATGTCGAAGCAGCAGAATGTCACATCAGCGCCCGCCGATTCTGCGTTACGTTTGGCTTTCCCTATTGCGATTGAGGAAAGGTCGAATGCATAGACCTTTGCGCCATTGTTTGCAAACCAAATCGAGTCGATCCCCTGGCCGCATCCGACATCGAGGATCGCCTTGCCTTCGATCGAGCCGAGTGAGCTGGCCAGCTGAGTGGCGAGTTCTTTTTGAGACCTGGTCCGGTTGCAGATATCTCGTTCGCTGTGCCATTCGTCCCAGATGTCAAGTTGCGACACGCCGTTGTGCGCGGTCATGTGCGACATGCTCCTTCGGTTGGGTGTCGATCCAGTTGTTCGTTCATGTTTCTATTTGTCCGTATTTCGGGCGTGACAGAATGCTTCGATGGTTTGTGTTATGAACTTGCCATTCGGATATGCGAGGTAGTCCCACTCGAACGGACGGCCGAGTGCTGCCGCGATGTGGCGGCGTACGATCTGCGATATCTGAGGATCAGGCATGAACTGTACGGCATTCCCGGGCTCCTGGTACATAACATATCCTCGCGGTTCGCGACCCGAGCCGATGAACTCCGCAAGCGATCGCAGGCTGCACCTAGGGCTGGTGTCGGCGAGTGTGGCAAGCGAAAAGATGCCCGGAATCATCTGGAGGTGTGCATGTGTGACGCATGCGGAGCGACGGATATCCTCCGAACAGGTACCGTGTTCGAACACTGTGGTCGGGCCGAACATAACCTCGACTCTTCTGAGTACCTGCGTTGCGAATACCGAAAAGTCATGTGCTCCATCGAATATTGTGCTTGTGGAGGTCCAGTGCCCTTCGGGTACAACCAGCACATGTCCGGGAGCAAGCGCTCCGAGAGCGGGGACTGCGTATCCAATACCCTTGCGCGACATCAGAACACGGTCGTGCCAGGGTAGGGTGGTGGCCGCCTGCGGCAGGATGCCGCACAGGAAGCAATCAAGCGTTGTCATATTCTGTTGCCCGTCTGCTCCATGCAACTATCTCGTCGATGCTCTGGCTACGGGTTTTCGCAATCGATGTGGCGTGATATCTGAGCCAGTACCGTTCCGCATAGCCGGTTGAGCCGACATACACAAAGACTGGGAGATTCAGCAGGCGAGCATATACGAGCTCGCAGGAACATCCGATGTAATTCCTGCTGGAGATGGTCATGTCCATAAGCACGACATCCGATTCCTCCAGCAATTCGAGGTCTCTCGATACCACGTGTTCGGCGACTCGATCCAACTCGGCGGAATGTGCTGTCGGGGCCGGGAGTGCTACCTCCGCAAAAGTATCCACGATGTCCATACCGACATGCTTCAGCTCTCGCCTGACGGTGTCTGCAAGATTTTCTACGTCCCGCCGGGCCTCGCCTTCCATTGCTCGTGCGAAGTACACCCGGAATGGTCGGTTTGCGGCTTCGGGTTGCGTGATGGCAGATGCGGAGGGCGCCGGTGGCGGCATAGGTATATCTTCCGTTGCTTGACATTGCTTCGCGAGGAGTCGGGCGTGGGGTGTAAATATTTGCGAATCGCTGCCGATTTGATGGCAGAGTTCCTGCATCGACGGTGTGCTGGCCTTCTGGACTCGTAATGTTTCCGGTGCTGCGGGCCGGCCGAGTCGATCGTTCTGTCCTGGTCTCTGGCGCACTGGTCCGCTGGCGTGCCGGGGCAGGGGATGTCGGCACGTCATGTGCGGGCATACTGGCGATCGTGCAGTTCGGGGTTCTCGGTTCGGTCGCGGTGTATCGGGCTGACGGAAGTCCGGTTGTGGTGGTCGGACCGGCTGGTTGCGAGCCCTCGTCGGGCCAATGAGAACTGCAGCACGTCAGCGGCTAGCACCGCGACCGGCCGATGTTGCGAGCCCTCGTAGGGCCGATGAGAACTCATTCACGTGGAGCGGCACCCCGACCAAGATTGTGTTGCGAGCCCTCGTAGGGCCGATAAGAACCACCGATCGCCGAGTCCATCGCTTTGTCGCCCATGGGGTTCGAGCCCTCGTAGAGCTGATGAGACCTGACTGTGTAGTTGAAAAAGAACGGAAATCAGTTCCTGCTGCAAGCCCTCGTCAGGTCGGAGACCGCGGCATCAACAGCTGTGTGACCGTCACCGAACTCTAGCCGCGAGCCCTCGTCAGGCAGCTGAGGGAGCACAAACGGGGACAACCACGTTGTACCGCAACGGGTTATGGTTGCGAACCCTCGTAATGCCGGTGAGAACGGCGTGTGGCCGGTCATGTCGGGCTACGGGGTCTCCGATACCGTTGCGAGCCCTCGTAGGGCCAATAGGAACGCAAGCCAGCCTCGGCGTCGAGGAGGCGGCGCATCAGCAGGTGTTGCGAGCCCTCGTAGGGCCAATGAGAACCCGCAAATGGGCATCGAGGTGGCTGACCCACCAGGTGTTGCGAACCCTCGAAGGGCCGATGATAAGCGAGCGCGCCCTGCGCGCGATGTGGAACACCTACCACCACAAGTTGCGAGCCCTCGAAGGGGCGATGAGAACTTGAGTCGATGGTGCTGCGGGCGCTGATCGGCGGCAAGTTGCGAACCCTCGTAGGGGCGATAAGAACGAGTCGGCGCGATCACCGCGTCGGCGGCCATCATGTCCGGTTGCGAGCCCTCGTAGGGTCAATAAGAACGTTTATCTCGGCACTCACCCCGAGGGTATCTACGAGTTGCGAGCCCTCATAGGGCCAATCAGAACGTGCTCGCGGTGCTGAAGGTCGGGCCGGACGAGGTGTTGCGAGCCCTTGCAAGGCCGATAAGAACACACAGGCAAGATCTACCGCTGGTCCGGCAGCCAATACATGTTGCGAGCCCTCGTAGGGCCAATAAGAACCCGGTGACGTAGCTGACCGATCCGCCCAGCACCGACTGGTTGCGAGCCCTCGTAGGGTCGATGAAAACCGCACCGATGGTATCCGGACCGGGAAGAAGTCCTCTCGTTGCGAGCCCTCGTAGGGCCGATGAAAACCGCCGAGGCGCATGTGCTGACCCTGCTGGCCCGCTACGAGTTGCGAGCCCTCGTAGGGGCCAATAAGAACGCCGGTCTGCTCGCGTGGGCCGTGAAACTGCTGTTCACGTTGCGAGCCCTCGTAGGGCCAATAAGAACTGCGGTCCGATCGGAGTGCTCGCGGGCATCCGACAGGTTGCGAGCCCTCGTAGGGGCGATGAGAACTCTCCGCCCGCATCCACGTCACCCCTGTCGACGGCACGCGAATACTGGATCTGGCACGCCGTTGACAACAACCCCCACCCAAGGGGTTGCAAGCCCTCGTAGGGCCGATAAGAACGCACGGGACAGGCCAGCGAATTCCTGCGGATCAATGAGTTGCGAACCCTCGTCGGGCCAATAAGAACACACAGGCAAGATCTACCGCTGGTCCGGCAGCCAATACGTGTTGAGAGCCCTCGTAGGGCCAATAAGAACCGTGTCGGCACTCTTTGAAATCCGGCCGGTGCGTGCCCAGCGGTGCACGGTGTTGCGAGCCCTCGTAGGGGCGATGAAGACATGTGACTGTCGGCGCGCTGCTGGTCCGCAATGACACGTTGCGAGCCCTCGTAGGGGCCAATAAGAACCATGTGCCTGGGCAGCGGTTACGCATTGTGGGAGGCGTTGCGAGCCCTCGTAGGGCTGATGAGAACCTACGCGGTATGACCGTGCAGCGGGCGTTCTGCGAGTTGGGAGCCCTCGTAGGGCCAATGAGGATCGAGTGGAAACAACCGCTGCCGGACTGGATTCCGATGTTGCGAGCCCTCGAAGGGCCGATGAGAACGCGACACCGCAACAGCGGCAAGCCATGGACGAAGTTGTTGCGAGCCCTCGGAGGGCCGATGAGACCTGGCTGTGTAGTTGAGAAAGAACGAGACCCAGTTGCTGCGGCGAGCCCTCGTCAGGACGATGAGAACTGACCGTCAATGACGCCCTGGCTCCGCCTGCGGGCCAGGCTGTTACGAGCCCTCGCAGGGCCAATAAGAACCTTGCAGTAAAACTGCTGATGAGGCGGGTACTTGGCCCGGGGGTTGACGCCGATTCTGCAGCGAACCGTTGGTAGTGCATGCAAGCTTGGCGTGTCGCTAATTGATCTTGCTTGAAGTGTCGTGCTGCTGGGTGATCCCAGATCACTCCTCCGGCTGATAGGTGCGGCTGTCGTGGATCTGGCCGAGGCCGGTCTCGGCGTCGTAGTCGGCGCGGATGATGTGGATTTTCAGTTTCCTGTCGTAGGTGCTGTTCCGGCGGGCGTGGTGCGGCAGGGGGATCAGGAATTGGCTGCCGAGCAGTCGCCCTGCTCTGACGTCGGACGTCGCAGTGAGAGCCTGCCTGTAAGCGATGAGGTCGCTGCCGAGGATGGCTTCGATGCCGTCGAAGAGTTCATCGAATGTGTCAGCCAATTTAGCGCGTGTGTCGTCGAAGGGCATGCTGAAACTGAGAAACACCTCTTGGAACTGTCGGCGGCTGCGCTCGACGGCAGCTTCCCACCTGTCGCCCCAATCAGATTGGTACAACTCGTCGAGCCAGCAGCCGAGTTGATGTTCGTCCAGCAGGACACCATCGTTAGCGGTCAGGATGTTCATCGTGAGTTCTGTGAGCCTGTGGTCGTAGACGCCGTCGGCCCACTCGTCAGCACCGTTATGCCGTGAACGGAATTGGGGGGTGTGCACGACGACGTCAGCAGGTGACCGGTCGGCTGTGCGGTTGATCCGGCCGAAGCGTTGAATCAGTGCGTCCAGTGGTGCGCCGGAGGTATGCAGAGCATCGAATGACACATCAAGGGAGACCTCAACGACTTGTGTGGCTACGAGTAGGCCGGGCTGGTACGGCTGGTCAGTGCCGAAGCGGTCGCGGATGCGCCGTTCGATCGCGGCACGGTCGCCGGTTTTGAACTGCGAATGCAGTAGCAGCGCGGCGTGGTCACCATGGAGTTCGCGTGCGAGAGGCGCCAGGGCGGAGTAGATAGCGCGGGCATCGTCCACATTGTTGGCCACCACGAGAACCGATTGCCCGGCGCGGAGTCGGTTTTCGATCTCGGCGAGCGACTGCGGTGCGGTCGGGTGCGGGTGGCGCAGACACAGCCGATGTCGTTGCGGCCACGGCTGATTGCCTGCTTCCACTACCGTCAGATCGCGCTCACCGAGCGCAATGGTGAGGAGCTTCTCGAGCCGGTGCGGAAGTGTTGCCGATACGACAGCAATGCGTCCGCCGATCGTCGTCCAGAACTCGATCATCGCGAGGATCATGCCGAGTCGCTGCGGTTCGTAGGCATGTAGCTCGTCGAGAATGAATACCGAGTTGGCCGAGTCGATGAGGACGGAGCTGCAGGCCGGGCCCGCGAGCGCTCCCCGCAGCAGCTGGTACGGGGTGCCCACGCGGACGAGTTCACGAAACAGCCGGGTCGCCGCCGCTCTCGAGACTGCCAGCTGCGCGGCGTCGGTGTCGTCGAGATCCTCACTGGCACACAGGGAACGCGAAAGGTGGTAGGTGGCGGCTTTCGAATGCACGACCCCGACCACATCGCTGTCGCCGAGTAGGTCCGCAAGTCGGTCGGTCATCGCGTTGATGGAGGCGAGATAGGGCAACAGGTAGAACACCCGAGGCTGGCCGCCGGTGGTCTGTTTCACCTGTTCGACTTGGGTTGTCGCCCACAGCAGCGCGGCTTCGGTTTTGCCGGATCCGGTCGGTGTGCGCACCAGCAGATGCTTGCCGACCGCGGCCGCTTCGCGTTGGTGGTGGCGCAACGGTTTTCCGGAGGTCTCCATGCTGGTGACCAGTTGCAGCGCGAATGCCGCTCCGAGGGGTTGCTCGGTTAGCAGGACACCGTGTGCGGAGGAGACGTGATCGGCGAAGGTGACCGCACCCTGCATCAGCACTGCGGTCCGGCACGAGATCGGGCCGGGATCGTCGTATTCCCACTCCTCGCGGATCGCTTCCAGCAGTTGATGACCGGCTTCTCCAACCCCGGCGGACGTGTCGGAGACGGCGTCGGTGAGGCGGGTGCCGGTCAGCACGCGAGCCAGCCAATCCCGCAGTGCTGCTGCGGCGGCGGGATCGACGGTTCCGAACCGCCGAGCGAACTGGACCGGATCGTCGTCTCGGTAGGTCGGCAGGATTGCCCATCCGGCGAGACCGGTCAGCGGCCGATGATGGGTGAGCACCCCGATGGCGACCCAGAGTTGTTCGTGCTGGGGCCATTTCGCGAGCAGGTCGGCGACGAACCCTAGCGAGTACACCTCATGCCGGTACCTCCATAGGGGCCCTGTGGCCGTGGCGACCATCAGTTGGAAGCCGTCGGCGACCTTTCCGGCGTCGTGTAACAGCGCCGCTACCAGTACCCAGGTCCAAAACCGTTCCGGCACCACCGCGATGCGGCCGACGCGCTGTTTGAGGAGTTCAGCCCCGACGAGCGTTGCGGCGAGGTGCTCGGTGAGCGCTTCACCGTGTGGCGCTCCTGGCCGGGGGCTCTTGGCGCGTAGCCGCTGCAGTTCGTTCATCGGGCTGCCGTGGTATCGAACTGGGCGGGGTGTAGTCCGGTCACCAGGGCCACGGCCTGACTGAATTCGTCGGTGCCCTCGGGGATCGTACTGAGGCCGGTGTCGATCTGGGTGTCGGATCCGGTTGCGGCGTACCGGTATCCATCCCAGCAGGTGCGGGCACGCTCGATGCTCACTGCGGTCGGTAGCCGTAGAAGCGTGCCCGCTCGGGTGAGATGTTCAGGCGTGATGGCAAAGCCTTGCCGGCCGGTCGAGTCGCTCAACTCGATGTGTCGAGTGCGGGCGGTGGCGAGGTCTTGGCTGCGGCCCAGTCGCAACGGCCACACCGGACGCCGCAACGTCTGCTCCCAAAAGTCCATGTCGTCGATCAGCCACACGGTCAGTTGAACGTGGGCAAGGAAGTCACGGTCTTTGGGGGTCGGTTGAGTCGTTCGGCCACGACCGTCGAGAGGGTGGTAGGTCTCAAGGTCCACACCACCCCCGGCTGCGGTGAACGAGGCACCGAAACGCAGGTCGAACGGCACCTGGTCCCAGCTTCCGGCCGCAGCAGCGAGCATGCCCCCGATCGTGGCGGGAGGCGGGCACGGCAATCCGACCTGCACTCCGGCATACAGCGGGTTGCGGAACGACGCTACCGCCGCCGTGACAGTCACTTCCAGTGCGGCAGTCACCGCGCCTGGTCCTCGAACCAGTCGTCGTGCTCGCCGGCTTCGATCTGTTTGGCCAAGCCGCGCAACAACACTCGCGGGTGGTCGAGCACAACTGTTCCAGCTGAGATCAGGTCGTCGAGTTCGGTGCGGATATGGTCACGTTGGTCGCCGAGGAATCCTGGTGCCCAGCCGAGAAAGACCGGGCCGTCGAGTTCGTCGGACCACGCGGTGATTTCCTCGCGCAGCACCTGCGGGTCGAACACTGTCTCCCGGTGCGGGTAGCCCTGGTCTTCGCGCACCGCCTGGGCGGTCAGGACACGGGTGAACGGATTGTTACCGCCTTTCAGTGGCGCCAGCAGCACCAGCGCTGGAGATCGTTCACCGTAGTGCAGGGCTTGCTTCGCGCCGCCGCGGACCTCCGTCAGCGTGTTCAGCAGTACCGACACGCGACGGCGCCGCTCCTCGATCGGCATCGCAATGCTCGCGATCCTCCGGAAGAGAGTCTTCTGTGCGCCCGCGGTTTCGGCTTCCTCCGCGGCAGCGGCGGTGAGATTGCGGCGCAACCCGCTGCCTTCCAACTGGAAAACCCCTGCACGCGGCAGATCCAGCAGGATGTCGCCAGCCAGTTGCGCGGTGTAGTGCTCATGCTCGTGAATGACCGGGTTTTCGTCGGCTCCGAACCCTCGACTCATCGTGCCGAAATCCCGGGTCGGCCGCTGCGGCGTCACCGACACCAGGGTGCCTGTCGCCAGAACCGTATCGCGTTGGTAGCTACCGCCTTTCAGCGCAACCATATAGCCGAACAGGTCGTCGTCCAGATACAGATCCGGGCGACCGGCGGTGTAGGCCTGCTGGTTGGCTCCCGACCCTGACCGCGTCACCGGCGAGACCGGGAGGTCATCGGGCAGGCTGTCGCGCAGCCATCGCCGGAACGCCTGCGCCGACACATACGGATGGAGATTACGTCCAATCCACATCTTTTTGACTTCACCAACGTTGCTGTCGCCGCGGCCATTGTTCGGCGCACCGGCGGTGATGTCCAGCGCGATCTTGCCCACCAGATAGGTCACTGCCGCTCCTCTACAAGAAGATTGTCGTCCTGGTCGTTCCGCTCAGTCGCCGCGTCGGCGAGCCAGCCTTGTTTCGCCAAGTGCTGCAGCACCGAAATGAACAGCAGATCACGGTGGAGCCGGACCCGATCACCTGGCTCAAACAGCAGCCGCCACTGTTCGGTGCTGACCAGCGGTTCGGACACCTCTCTCCGAAGCGTCCAGTCCACTGCTTGTTTCTTCAGCCACGTCTGCAGTTTGTTCGGTTCGGAATGCACATGCTCGAATTCCTTGAGCGTGCCGCGTTCCGGCCTGGTGCGCAGTAGCTGCCCGATCCGGTCACCGAGCTGTTCGATCTGGTCTATCTCACGCTGCGTCACGCCGAGCACCTCTCTCACGAACGACTGATACAAAGCCACGAGTTCAACCGTTTCCCCCGGCGGCCCACCCAAGGCATCGGTCAACCGGGCCAAATACGCGACCGCAGTGCCAGCCAAACGCTCGGGGAGATGAAACGCGTTGTAGGCCAGACGCACTGACCCGAGCGTCTTCGAAGTATGGTGTGCCCGAACCAGATACCGGAACCCGCTGCCCAGCTGGCCCGGATGCAAAGTCTCGCGCAGCCACTCCGCCAACGGCTGCTCGATGCTGTGCACATCCAATGCCTGTTGCTTGTTGGAGTTGCTGAACACATACAACTCCACCCCGGCCCGCATCGGATGTTCGTATCTGCGCAGCCCCTGTAGCGCTTCGACTTCCCGCGAGTACCGGCCCGTTGCAGTCGTGTCGCCAGTTGACATCAGCGCCTGTTGTCGAGTGCGGTGCACTTGCCGTCTCGTCATCCTGGCCAGCACATCATCATCCCAGCTGTGCAACGCTGCGGCCCGACCGCCCCGGATCGAACAGCCATACGGCAGAGCATGGAAGCTGGCTAAACAACCCACGCACAAAGCCATCCCCTCGTGCCCCGGCACGGTGGTATTGCGGTGCTCGACACTGGCGCCGAGGGGAACATCGACCTTGCCGTAAAATCCGCACGCGGCTACTCCGCACAACGCGCATGGAACATCCAGCACCGTGGCCGAGTAGCTGCGCCACCGCCCTATCTGTGTACGTCGCTCGGCAATGGACAACGACTTGCGGTTGGTGGTGTTCATCTTCGAGTTCGGCCACAACAGATAACTCGCCGAGAGCCAAAACGCTTGTGGAGCCTTCGTATCCGGCAGATCGGCTGTGGCTACTACATCAGCGGTCATGCGGCGGCATGCGTGCTTGAACTCCGCGGCCGTGAGCGATTCCGGCGACCGCTGCTGGTCTGCTACCCCAGCCAGGGCCAGCAGCGCGTATGCGCCGACCCGCTGCAACGGGTGTGCGGTCAACCGCACGCCGTGACCCGACGCGCTAGGTGCGGAATTCATGCAGCCACCCAGCCGAAGCCTGCCGAGTTGGCCTGGCCTAAACCCCAGTCTCGAATTGCATTCAGTACGAGTGGGTTTCCCTTCAGCTCGGCCTCGACCGAGGCGCCGAGCTTCAGCCCGTCCCCCACAGCGAATGACCGCTTCGGGCCCACCCAGCTGATCTGCTCCAACGACACATCGGGCGCAAGATCCAGGCTCTCGGCCTTACGGCGCAGGTTCTGTTCGAAGTAGTGGTGGAATTCCGGCTCGGTCGGCAGCACCCATGCTTGTCGCGTCGACCGCTCGCCTCCATCGTCGCGACCAGATCCCTTCATCACCACCGGAGTTCGTGTCCGCAACCGCGCCGAGCCTCTTTCGACCGCCGTCTCGACCAGCGAGATGCCGTGAACGCGTAGCGCGACACCGCCCCAGTCCAGTAGATCCCGCCCAGCCAAAGCTACCGACCACGCGGCCACCACTTCGGGAAGCGGACTACCCAGCTCCAGGTAGCCCCGACCGCCCGCGGCGTAAACGCCGCGCCGCTTCCTCGCCTGAGGGAAGACCGGGCCGGAGTACCCGAACGGCACCATCCCGTGCCGACCGAACCCCTGCTCATGAAGCCTGTCAGCTAACACCGGAGCAGCAGCTCTGAGTAACGTGTAGCAAACCGCCCGGCCGGGTTCGAGAACCCTCTTCCACGGAATCGCATGCGCCGATGTCGACACCCCAACTCGCAGCCTCACGGAACCTCCTATTCCCCAGGGCGAAGCGCTTGGGCAACCGTACCGACGGCCACCGACAAGTTGGCCGAAACGAGAACATGCGCTAGCTCTGAAACCCTCTGCGCAACTTCGCCTTAGACTAGATTGTCGGTCTGGCCATCCTCGCCACCGCTGACACCAGCTTCCGCCGGCAGCCGGCCAGCCTCGCCGGGCGCACGCAAGACTCGAGCATCGTCTCCCGCGTGATCGCCAGCCGCGACAACTGCTGCTCGGCGGCAGCCAACTGCTCGCGCAACTCGGCCATCTGCTCGCGCAACTCCTCAGCCCGCCCCCGGGCCACCGTCTCCCGCCGCTCCAGCTCCTCGAGCCACGACGTCATCACCGCCTCCGCCACCCCCGTAACCGACGATAGAAGCTGGCCGACCACCACAACAGCACGAACCGTGTTTCACCAGCTCAACACCTGATCAACAGTCACTGGAGACGAACCACTCTCTTGGAAAGAGCTTTTCGCGACACGTGTCGACACGCCGATCTATCGTGCAACAAACATATGCTGAACTGAGGTCGGGTGGCGGAGGCGAGGTTTGGGGATGCTGAACAAGGATGGGTTTGAGCGGGATATTCGAGCGCTGTCCGACGAGGAGGCGGTGTGCGCACTGTCGGTTTTGCTGGACGAGCGCGGACTGCGAGGGGCGGCGCAGCGACTGTCGTTGGAGGTCGACCAGGCGCAGGGGGCGATTGACATCCCCGTGGTGTCCGATGCCGATCTGGCTCGATGTGCTCTGGAGTACCTCGCGGACGCCGATCGCGGCACGGTGCAAGAAGCGGTGGACTATGCTCTCTCGCCTTCGGAACGCATTGATCCCGTGACTATTTCGGTAACAGCTATCGTTCTCGCGCTGCTTCAGACCGAGGTGGTGGTGAAGCGAGACGTACGCGGGCGATGGAGCTTGACCGTTCACAAGAAGGCCGTGCGCGAGTCCGCGCTCGGTCGCGTGCTGAGCGCGCTGTATTCGCGCATCGGTGGCGGACGACAATTAGGGGATTGAGAGGTCATTCAGGTGACGGTCTCCGCGAGGGCGCCCTACACGTGGCGCTGCGAGAAGTGTCATCAAGAACGTACGGTACCGGTGTGGCGTGTCATCGATGCACGCGAGCGTCCAGATGTGCTGAGCGAGGTGGGGTCGGGCCTATCGTGGGTGGACTGCCCCGCATGCACAGCTAGGACCTACATCGAGTCGCCGCTTCTGGTGATCCGCTTGGGTTCGCCCGAGCCGCTGCTTCTGGCAACACCCATGCCCGAACTTCTTCATGGTGGGCCAGGGCCCCAGACGAGCATCCTGCTGAAGGAAGCCGACCGTGCGGGCGCGTTCAATGGACATCCCGTGGTGCGGTCGCCGATTCCGCTGCCCCGCGAGCTGGTCGCGGTTGCGCTCTCGCGCGACCTCGACCGTGACGTCGCGGACCCCGAATCGGCGTGTCGCCAGTTGGCGGCGCAGGATGCGTCGGTGGCCGCGCACTACCGCGTCTTCCTCGACAACGTGGCCGTGGGCCGTGGGCTCGCTCGGATCGCGGAGTTGCTCTATGCCATTGTCGTGAGCCCGCCCGCGCAAGTGCTGGAGCTTATCGGTACACATCCAGAGCTGACGACTGGTACGACTGTGCGTGATGCGGGGGAAAGGGAACTTCGCGCCGCGGTGGGCAGCGAGGTCGAAGTCGGGTTGCGGATGCGGCAACGGTTGCTCGACGAGCTATGTGACGGACGCACCCCGCCTACCGTGGCGATTCAACGCCACTTCGCGGCCATTGAAGCGTACGGCCACGACCTGAGAACGCGGGCGTATGCCATGTATCGCGAGGCAGTGGATGCCGACGGACCCGAGGGCATTGCGCTGATGCGGGCGGCGCTGAGGTTTGCCGGGCAGGTGGGGGAGGAGCGGATCGAAACCGATCTCGCCGCCATGCTCGGTGAGCGTTTGACACTCGCGATCGGCGACGGGTCGCAGGCCGACCCGTCGGAAGCGGTGGCCGTGCTCGAACTGGCGCTGAGTCGGCTGCCGGAGGGCAGTGTGCAGTGGGCGTGGGCGGCCAACGTTCTTGCCGGTCTGATTCGCCTGCGCGGGGACGGCGATCGCGGCGAGGACTGGGAGAACGCGCGTAGGTTGTACGCCGCCGCGGCGCTTGTGGACCGTCAGGCCTACCCGGACATGTGGTCGATGATTCAAACCAACTACGGGTTGCATCTGGCCGAGCGGCCGGACCGTGACGCCGCGGACCTGACTGATGGCCTCGCGCATATCTCGGCAGGACTCGAAGAACGTTCTGCCGAACGCGACACGGTCAACTGGGCATACTCGATGATCAACTTGGGCATGCTGCTGGAGCGTCGCGGTGAGCCGGGCGACCTGTCCCGTGCAGAGCAGTGCTATCGGAATGCTCTCGCACATTTGAGCCCTGCCGACGAGACGCTGCTGTGGTTGCGGTTGCAATGCAATCTGGCCCGACGATTGTTGAGGCGCGATCGGCCCGACGTAGTGGGGGCGAAGAACGTGCTGACAGTGGCGCTTGGTCTGGCCACGACACGCCGGTGGATCGGCGAGACGGCCCATATCAAGCGGTTACTCGCCGAGGCCGAGGGACATATTCACGGATCGGGGAGCGCCGAGGGCCTTCGCCTTCACCGCGAGGCTCTGGCCGCGGCTCCGGCGCGGGTTTCGCCAGCGCTGCATCTCGACATCGCAGGGCAGTTGTTCGAGTTGTACGCATCGGCGGCCCGCTGGACCGAGGCCGCCGACGTGGCAGCGGACATGGTCGTCGCCATGGACGCCCTCTACGACGCGCAGGTGACCGTAGCCGGTCGACGCAGCGTGCTTGCCGAGGGGTCACGTCTTGCACGGTGGGCGGCCGTAGCGCTGGCTCGGGCCGGGCGCGGCGAACGTGCGATTGAAGCACTCGAACACGGGCTGGCCCGCGAGTTCTCGGTCATTGCGGGCCGTGATGCCGCCGAATTGGACGCTCTGGAACACCTCGATCCCACAATGGCCGCCCGGTACCGGCACGCGAACACTCGATACCGCACGTCGATCGCGGAGCCGGTCATGGCGCGCCCCCACGGAGTCGGCGATGCAATGGATGAACAGGCAAGAGCCGAACGCGATTTGCGGGCTGTAACCGACGAGATTCGCGCGATTCCCGGCTTCGAGGGTTTTCTGCGCACAGAGGAATGGGCCGATGTCGTGCGCGCTTGCGGTGGGGTGCCGCTGGTGTATTTGGCGAATGCACCAGGGGGCAGTTACGTCCTCGTCATCAATCCGGTGCCCGACAGTGCCGCGACGCCACCCACGGTACACGCAATCAGTGTCCCGGAGGTGACCAGTGAAACCATTGCTCACCAGCTCGTCGCGAACGCGAAAACCAGAACTCCAGGACTACTGATGTGGCAGGACGCCGGGGCGCTCACCCGCAGGCGTGAACTACCTGCCGCCCTGCGTGGTCTGGCCGCGTTGGCACCGCTGCTTCGCCCGGTCGCGGACCTGCTCGCGAACAATCCGCAGCGCGAAGTCGTCGTCATCCCAACAGGACTGCTCGCACTCGCTCCGCTGCACGCGGTGCCGATCGACGATGAGACAGTGCTCGATGACATCGGCACGGTCTTCGTCGCCCCATCCGCAGCGCTGTTCGCCGCTGCTCGTTCCAAGGCCGCACGTTCCGCGGAATCGCCGCCATGCCTGGTCGCCGTCGCCGATCCCGACGGCTCGCTGCCCGGCAGCCGCGCCGAACTCGCCGAGATCGTCGACATCTTCCAGACCGCCTTGTCGCCGAGCGCACGCACGTGGGTCGCAACGGGGCCCGAGGCCACGACCGGATGGGCCCTCGACCATTTCGGCGACGCATCCTACCTGCACCTCAGCTGTCACGGCAAAGCCAGCACCCTCGCCGGCGGTTCCTTGGCATTCGCCGAAGGTCATCTGGACATGGACAGCCTGGTGAAACATCAACTCCCAAGGTGTCGACTGGCAGTGGCCAGCGCTTGCCAGTCGGGCCACTACGAAGTGGTCCACGAGCCCGATCAGTTTCGTGGGCTCCCGGCAGGGTTCCTTGCCGCTGGCGCGGCCTGTGCGGTAACGAGTCTGTGGCAGGTCGACGACTGGGTGACCGCAATCCTGATGACTCGGTTCTATGAGTACGTACTGGCCGCCGGACTGCCTCCAGTTCCGGCCCTCCGACAGGCCCGGCTCTGGCTGCGCGGCCTGACATCGCAGGACCTTTTGCGGTATCTCACGTCGCACCCGCATCTGGCTGGGCTCGCGCAGCGATACGTCGATCCTGCGCAGGGCGCGTTGCATCCGTTCGCCTCGCCCGTCCATTGGGCAGCATTCACGGCATGGGGCATATGAATGCGCGGCTTCCTCGACCCTCGCCGATGGCGTCAGGCTGGCCAACCTGCGCGGCAGCGGGAGGTCCGCCGATTCAAACCCGCAACCGTTGCCCGTCGGATGGCCGTCGTGACCGGGTTCTATCGCACCTACGTCATCGACGGGGCCCTCAAGCACTCACCAGCCGAGTATGTTCGACGGCCTCGGGTGCCGAATGAGTCACCGACACTGGGACTTTCGCATCTTCAGTTCGAGTCCCTATTGACCGCAGCTCGCGACTCGACGAACATCCGATAGCCGATTATGTTGCGTTGACGCAGACCCTGTGAATCTCCGGCGCACCGGCATAACCTTGCTAATACAACGATGGCAACAGCTGCGGAGGCTTCCCCAGCTCACCAGTTCGTGATGGCGGGTCGATCGAGGTCGACGATGACGCGGGCAAAACCCTGGCAGTCAGGAAGATCAGCGGGGGCCACTGGGAGGTCCACAAAAGTGGTGTGCATATTCGACTGGAAGGTCGAAAATGTGCCGAATGACCTACAGGTCTACAAGGTCACGTTGCCAAACTAGCTGCCGCGGGCATTCTCCATAGAGGGCGCGCAGAAACCGATTTCTCTATTCTGGCCAGTCGGTGGTCGTTGATCCGTGCGGGTACGCGCCTACGGCCCGTACCCGCTCTCCGGTTCACTTCTTGTTGGCGAGGTATTTGTCCACGATCGCCTGCGGGACCCGGCCGCGATGCGAGACGGGTTCGCCCACTTCGATCGCCCATTTCCGGGCGGCCGACTGCGTCTCCTTGGCTACACCGTCCTTGGTGGCGGCGCCTCCCTGTCGGGTCCCTCTCGTGCTCCGAACGCGGCGCGCAGCGGCCGTGTACGGCTTCAACTTTCCGTAGAACTTGTCCTGGCCGCCTACTCCAAGATCGATCTCATAGTCGTTCCCGTCAATGGAAAACAGTACCGTCGGTTTCGGTACGATATCGGTGTCGATCCGTTCGCCAGTGAGGTCGTCGAACAACTCGATTTGAACCTTCTTTGCCATTGTTTCAGGTTAGCACCGATCGATGGTCACACAAATTATCAGAACGTTTTGTCCATGTTACTCGGCGGGGATATTTCCCGCTTTGCGCTCTACTGCGGGCTGGAACTTTCGTCCGTTACGATACGGACGGAGGGGGGCGGACGACGCAGCCGAGTAGCCTGCGCAACCCGGTCAGTTCTCGTAGCCAACATCGATAGGGAGACTGCCGCCCAGCCGCTCGCCGTCTGTGCGGTTGTGTCACGCTCCGTGTCGGTACCCGGGATGCTGCGGAACACCCTCAGCCACGGGATCGGGGGACACTCTGACGAATTGGACAAAGCGGTCATCGCTGCGCAGTTGCGTGCCCGAGCAGGATACGTTTGCGAAGCAAATCGAGCCTCTCCCTACCAAAGCACTGCCGTTTCAGATGCTTCAGTTTGGCATGTGGCAGGGGCATCTCAAGGTCAGCTGTTCAAACATGCCGGCCAGGCGAGCTGTTGGCGCTCTGCGATGATTTCTCGTCGGCGAGTGGCCATTGCCTGAGATGGGCTGTTGCCGGTCAGTATGGCGTGATGGAGGGCGGCGACGTCTTGAAGAGCCTGGCGTGCGCCGATGCCTGCGGCGGGTGTGATGGCGTGGTCGGCATCCCCGCAAAGGATTAGAGAGGTTCGCGGCGGTTTGGCAGTGGTGAGCGGGACGGTCCGGCTGTTGTAGAGGTGCACGGCTTGAGTGTTGTCGAGCATGGTGTCGATGAGGCGGGGAAGTGAGGGTATAGCAGCGTGGATGCTGCTGGCTTGGTCGGCGGCCGGCTGGTACCCGGTCTCGTTGAGTGGTATTGGCGGCTGGGTAATCCTGGCGAACCAGATCGCTGTTTGGTCGTTCCAGAAGTGCCCGAAGGTTCCGGTTGGGTTCCCGTCCGCGTTGGCGGGGCCGTCGATGAAGTGGAGGACGGACTTCTCCGTACTTGGGCGCACGGGATGGTCGGGGATGCCGAACATGAGGATCTGGCTTGCGTATTCGGCGCGGCGGTCCGGTTCGAGATGTGCGCGGGCGACCGAATCGATGCCATCGGCGGCGATGGTCAAGTCGTCGGCGGCGATGGTGGTGCTGGAGCTGGAGCTGGAGCTGATGAGCGTGGCGGTAGTGGGATCTACTGCGGTTATGGTTGTGTCGTAGTGGAATTCGGCCGAGGTGGTGCGGGCAAAGTCGGTGAGTACGTTCATCAAGTCCGGTCGGAAGTAGAGACGATGCCCGTTGCTCGGCCATGCTTCGATGTGATCGGGTCGGGATTCGAAGCGGAGGCCGGTAAGCGGGTGGGAAATCGCGTGGAGACGGTCGATCGAGACACCGAGTCCGGCCAGGATTTCGTGGCTGCGACTTTCGAGTACGAGGAATGCACCACTGCCAACTGTGGGTCGGCGTTCGTAGACGGTGACCGCGCGGCCGTGGCGAGCCAGCGCGCCTGCCAGGACTGTGCCAGCGATTCCGCCGCCAATCACGGTGACCACTGTATTACCTCTTTCGGGCCAGATGGGTGTAGCTGTGGGCGAACTCGGTGCTCGCGAGGGAGCCTGGTCATCGTTCGGCGAGAATTGTGGTGACGAGGCGTTTCTCGATCCTGCGCGGCACTACAAACTTCGATGGATGGTCGGCTTCGCGTCAGGTGATCATGCGGGCAAAAGCACCCAGATCCCGGCGTCCGGGACGGAGGGTCCTGTCGGATGCCGATGTGCAACCCGTCCTCCAACTGACAAGGCACGCTGCCGCTCTTCTGGCCGGTCCCATGAAGCATGAAAGACATTGGAACACAAGCAAGATCGCGATCGCCAGCTCAGCATGTTCATCACCGGACATGACTTCGGATCGGCCTTCACTACGCATGCGTTATCGACATCCTGACCTGACCAAGGATCGCTGCCCATCACAGCCGTCTGAAAGTTGGAGCGTGTTGACGGGGGTCAGCCCACCAGCAACGTCGGAGCCTCGCAAACGGCCTCAGGTCGGTGAGACGAGCAATGGGCTGCGTTGTCTTGCTGATCCTGAGGCAATCCGAGTCGGCGCATGCTTCGAGCGCGGCGTCTTACGTTGAGCGCCAGGAGCCGACGGAGCGTAATGGCCTTCGCCTTCCTCACCGTCGGCGACCCGCTCGCTTTGCGTCGCGGACACGCATCGGTGAAGCTTGCGCCATGACAAGGGATCAGGCCGGCCGACTCATTGGCGGTGTATTCGGACTGGTGTTCATCGAGGTGAACGCCGGTGCCCTGCCGTTGATCATCGGTGTTGCCCTGCGGGTGCTCGCGATCGCCGTGTTCCTTGGGCTGTTGGTCGTGCTGCGGCGTACTCGCGTTCTTCGGCCGCCGGTCTCCGTGTCAGGAACGAACTTCGGACGACGCTACTGGATTGTGGTGGCCATCGAGGCGGTCGTCGGACTGGCAGGGATCGCTGTCATCAATGGGTTGCTGCACACTCCCCGAGCAACCGTGGCCTGGATCGCGCTCGTGGTCGGGCTGCACTTCTTCGGGCTCGCCACCGTTTGGCGGCAACCAGCGTTTCGCTGGCTCGGCACAGCGATGGCAGCATGCGGCGCCGTGGGCTTGATCCTGGCCACCTACGGATGCTCCGAAACAACCATCGCTGCGATCGCCGGGGTCGCCCCCGGAACTCTGCTGCTCGGCTCCACCTGGTGGGGCATCCACCGCGCTGATGGCCGCGCAACGCCTTGAGCCAGCCCGACCCTCCCACCGCTCCCGCGCTGTTCGTTCTCACCGAACTCGACGCAGATTCTCACGTATCTGACGCAACCTGAGACCTGTCCGGGCGCTGCGGCCGGGGGCCGGTCGTAATCGTGAGATATGTTGTGCCAGTGGGGGTGTGGCCGAACGGATTTCGACCGGCTCGCCGACCCCAGATCCACACCCCTCATGTCAGTGCGTATCAACGAGCACTGGTGCGGGGCGCGCGGTGGGAGTCGGCCGATCCGGCGCTAACGGCGGGCGAGCGCGTTGATCGTGTCGGAGTGGCGGTTACCCAAGTATTTCGTGGCGGTCGCCTCGTCGAGGTCCATGGTGGCTGTTGCCACGGTGATCACGACGAACTGCCGGTGGCTTTCGTCCTTCCATTTGCTGGTGGCGAAGTTGTCGATGAAGGTGCCCTGCCGCAGCTTCAGATCTGCGGCGGTGAGTTGGCCGACCGCCTCGGACGCCGCGCGCGCGTCGGGCATGGCCAGAATGAACTGGGTCAACATCAGGCAGCCGCCCTCGGCCCGATATACCAACTCCGCAGCGTATTGGCAGCCGCGATCGGCAAGTTTGCCCGTCTGGTCGATCGCGCGACAGTCCGGGTAGTCACGACCGCCGACCCAGTCGGCGTGCAGGGTGGCCGCACCGAGTGTGAAATCCCAGTTCTTGTTGCCGTATTCGGTGTACCTCAGCCGCTCGGAGGGCTGAGCCAGCGGTACGACCGGCGGTTCGGTGGTGGTCGCCGGGGCGAGCGCGGATGCGCTCGCATCCGCTTGCGAATCGGATTTATCGCGATTCATGACAACGCTCGCGGTGACACCCAGCACGGCAGCTACGGCAAGCATCGCGGCGATGATCCACCCAGTACCGGAGGACTTCGGCCGCTTCGGCGGCGGCTCCTGGCTCGGCGCACCGGGATACTTCGCCGGATAAGCCCCAGGCGTATTCCACCGGGGCGACCCGCTCGAATACCGCTTCGGCTGAGACGGATAGCCGCCTTCCCGCGGCTGCGGCCACCATGGTTCCTGCCGTGCTGGCAGTTGCCCGGAGTCCCGTGGTGGTTGCCCTCGATCGTGCGGATTCATCTTCGGCCACCTCTTACTTCCACATCCGCGCCCAACCAGACCAGACGGTACCGTGTTTGACGTATTTGGGCCGGATACGGTGTACGCCGTGACGTTTCCGCCATCGGTGCTGGCAGTGGTCCTGACGGGGCCGCCAGCCGCGGGGCCCGTTAACGACCCTGCGTCAGATATATGAGAAAAACCCAGGATGCGTCGGATTCGCAAGAATCTGCGCCAACTCCGATGAGAACGAACACGCGCTGCAGAAACTACATGAGACGACGCGCCAGATACCTCAGATGAGTGAGACTGCCTCGACATCAACGAGACAGGACATCCCCGCCAACGGCGTAAGTTTGGAAGGGAATCCCGACGATCCACAGGTGACCACATCGGTGATCTGTGACGTCGTCTGTCGGTGAATCTTGACGGCGCCTGTGCTATGCCGATGTTCGTGTCGGTGAATGAGGTGATACTGCTCGCGGCGGAAGGCTTCTCGTGCTTCGCAGTGCCTCGTTGGAAGTCGGTCGTTGTTGCCTCGTGTGTCGAAGGAGCTGTATGCCGCCATCCGTCGGGACACGCGTGCGGGGATGCCTGGGCGCCGACTGCGAGGACGACCTGGGTCATGCCGGAGATGGTCAACCGGCCGCGCTGCCCGATCCACAGCGGGCCGGGCTGGTTGTCGCGGACCTTGATCCATGCCGCCAGCCGCTGCCGCGCCACCGCGGGCAGGGTGACGTCGTGGACTTCGTCACCCTTGCCGCACAGGCGGATTCGGCCGGTGCATGCGGTGATGGCCACGTCCTCGAGGTCGAGCGCCGCGCACTCCTCCACTCGGGCGCGGGTATAGAGCAGCGCGGCGATGATCGCGGCGTCGCGGGCGCTACGGCGCAGCGAGACAGTGTGATGTGTGCCCGTCACCTTGATCGCGGTCGGCACTCACCTTCCAGTCTTCGGGATCAGTGATCGTTGGTTTCGACTGCCGCCGCTGCCATCCGCTCCACCCGGCAGCCGCGGCTCGCTCGGCGACGGATCGACTCCACTCCCACATGACGTTGCCCTCCCCCACACTCGATTATGACGACGCGATAGAAACTGTTCCGCACGGAACCTGCCAAGGGTAGTGATCGTCATCGACTCGGATCGGCTGACGTCAGAAGACATTCGCCGCTGCAGCCGGGTAACTTCCTGTGCCTCTCGGTATCTCGCCGCGGATCGCCTCGATTCCGCGCCAGCTCCGACGGCAATCGATGGCGTAGCACAATCTGGCCGACATTGATCGAACTCGCCGGCAGATTTCCTTTCGCCGCGGTGGCTGGTGCACCTTACGATCAGCTGATCGTGCGGCCACACTCATCGGGCGAGGCTGCGCAGTGAGATACCGACGGATGCAAGTAGCACAATGCCGGGGATCACGTCGGCAACGACCGCGATTGCGACCTGAGGCGGACCGAGTACCACAGCCGCTAGTCCGCCCACGCTGAGGAGGCTGATCGCCGCACCGGGACACATGTAGCCGTCGATCAGTGGTGAGACGCAACTGTGCGCGCATTCAGGGCAGTCGCACACACCCCACAGATAGCGATTCGACAGGTTTGATGCTACCGAGGATTTGAGAAACACGCCGTGGCAGCCATCCGATACGATACTCGGACGGCAGACGGTCCCATACGGCAGCAGCAAGTTCCCGACCCAAATCTACCTCTCCTTCTTCAATTTTCGAGGCCGCCGCATCCAAGTGAAGCAATTCCTGGCCGACCCGGTCCTGTCGGCTGAATGGCAGCTCTAAAGCTCGCGTGCGTAGGACGTCGGCTTCAGCATGTCTGCCGAGCGCGGTCAGGGCATTGGATTGATGCCAGCGCAGAAAGTATTCCGTAACGTGGTATCCGTCAGCCGCAGTCTCGGCTTCGGGAAGGGAGGAGAACATCTGATCGGCATTGTGGATGGCTTCCATGGCCGCTCGATTCTGGCCCATCCTTGCTTGCACCCCTGCCTCCGCTAGATGGCCTAAAACAGCAGCGGCACTCGGGTGGCGAGTGCCAGCCGATTGGGCCATGCGTGCCGCTTCGAGTCCTGTCTTGAACGAGCGGCTGTAACAGGCGCATACTGTGCCGACATATCCAGCGACCCATGACTTCACGGTCGAATCGTCAGCCCGGTGAGCTGCGCGATAAGCCACACCCAGCCACTCCAGGGCCTCAGCTTGATCTGCCACGTCGATAATCCGGATCGCGATGAACCCAGCATTCTTGGCAAACACCCGCCGCAATCGGCGTTGGACCCCCTCTTCCCTGATAGATATCAAAAATTCTCTAATCCGCGCCAGGTCAGTCATGCGCGACGTTATGAACTCTGCTGGGGAACCAGCATATAGCGCATATCCAGCTTGCTCAGTAATCTCTTCGAGACGGCTCACGCTCTCGACTCCTGGCCACTGGCCGAGGAATCTACAGTCGCCCGGCAACAGCTCGTTTAGCGATATCGGCATAGGTTCCAAATCTGCACTTACTACCGCTGACATTAGCCCCATGTATACATTTGAGTCTTGGCCCAGGACCGACGGCAGGTCCGAGTAGTCGTGCCCGAAGCCAAGTAGGTCGGATCTGGTGCGGTACAGAGCACACAATGCGTCGAGGTAGCGAGGGGTCGGGACATCTTGACCATTCTCCCACCGTGAGAGTTGCTGGTGCCCAAGTCCTTCGTAGGAGGCGCCACGGGACCGCAGGATATCCTTGAGCAGCCTCGTAGCTTCCACAAGGGTAAAACCATAAGCGATGCGGTATGCCCGCAGCAATGAAACGCTACAGTGCTGGTAGATGGCGAACGCCGCGTCGTTCATGGAACCGCCTGACGCAGTGATAGCCCGAGTTAGGCGACGCCCGCATCGGTTGTTGTGTTGATACGTCACCATGCTGTTGACCTTCCTTTCCACCCGCGAGATCACGCGTCCTGCTAAACCTCATCATGCAAGCGCACCGACCCGAACCTATCGCCTGGTTCCTCTCAGGTCGATGGGCTTTGATGCAATGCAAGCGTGACGTGCAAAGTGGTTCATGGCTTGTGCGCACACCTCAGTAAGATCACTCAGGATGAGGGCACTTCGCCCGGCCGGCCTTCCACCTAGGGGTATTCGACATGGCTACCGACACGACGGTGAGATTCTCCCACTATCACACAGATAACGTTGGCAGCCGATGGAATGAGCAGTGTCTTTAGTGCAGGAATCCGGTGCCGGATGCGTCGGCAGTAAAGGTAGCGTCTACACCGTCTCCGACCGCGCTCGGCAGTAGAGGAGCCACATGCTGTCAACGCTTTCGGCAGTCAATGGTGCTCAGATGTCCGGCAACGGCTTGCACGGTCAACACGCGTCGATGGTCAGTAATGAAGTACGGCGCTCAGCCCAGTTCCAGCTCAGGCGAATATATATCCAACCAGATGTAGAGATCGATCACACGATCTAGCCCGGTGCGCGCGAAGGGGTCCATTTGTGTCGGATCTTGTGCGACTGCATACTGAAGCCATGCTCGATCAACCAATTTGAACAGATTAGAATCCTTCTCGATGAGGAACTCTTTGGCCAGTTGCTGCAGGCCCTCTGCGTATCCAGGATCTTGCGGCGACGGATAGTTACTCTTGACCCGCTCGACTACCGACTGCGGCAGGACGTCTTTAACAGCATGTCGCAACAGGCTCTTTTCGCGGCCGTCAAACGTCTTGAATGACCAAGGCGCATTATACACATACTCGACGAGGCGGTGATCACAGTACGGCACTCGGACTTCCAGCCCTGCTGCCATAGACATACGATCCTTACTGTCGAGAAGCATTCGCACAAGCCGAGTCAGGTGTAAGTATGAAATTGTCCGCATACGGTGTTCGAGTTCAGATTCGTCATCCAAATGCCCGACCTCCCTTACCGCAGCGGAATACTGGTCAGCTACATAACCCGGCATGTCCAGCCCTCGCCGCAGATCCTGGTTCAACACCTGCCACCGGCGATCTCCGGTAACTGCATCGTTGAACGCCAACCATGGAAACGTACACGCCAATCGCGCTTTGTCGTCGAAAAACCACCGATAGCCACCGAACAACTCGTCGGCCGCCTCGCCAGATAGGGCGACGGCCGACTCCGCACGAATTGCTTTGCACAGTAGATACAGCGACGTATCCATATCTCCCATTGCGCTAGGCATGTCGCAGGCAGTCACGACGGCACGTCGTGTCGAAAGGTTTGACAGATCGGTCGGATCCAGCACAACGTCTAGGTGTTTCGATCGCACTAAGGCCGCCATTTCACGCACGAACGGCGCGTCAGGAGTCTCGCGCACCGCGTCAGGGACGAAATCCCGTTCCTGGTTCACGAAATCCACTGAAAACGTGCGCAATCGCTCACCCTGCTGCGCCAACCGCGCTGCCGCCAGCCCGGCGAGGGAACTGGAATCGAGCCCGCCAGATAGCAATACGCACTGCGGCACATCTGCGATAAGCTGCCGGTCTACGATGTCGGTGAGCAACTCCCGCACTCTTGCGACAGTGTTGTCGAGACTGTCAACGTGCTCGGTTGCAGTCAGCCGCCAATATGTGCGCGGGTGAATCCCCATCGGGTCCACCCTCACCAGGGTGCCCGGTCGGACCTGGTAAATGCCCTTCCATAATGACCATCCGGGCTGCATGGTCAACGCAAACAACTCGCGCAGACCATCAAGGTCGACCGCTTTGCGGCACAATGGATTCTCCAGTATGGCCTTCGGTTCAGATCCGAATAACACCCCGTCTGACGTCGGGTAATAGTAGAGCGGTTTAATACCCATGCGATCTCGGATCAGCACCAACTTCTCTTCGCGCGCATCCCATATCGCCAAGGCGTACATGCCATTGAGGTGCTCGGCAATGCTCTCACCCCACTGCAAGTAGCCTCGTAACACGACCTCTGTGTCGCTTTGCGTTCGGAACGGGTGCCCTAGCGCTTTCAACTCGTCTCGCAGTTCACGAAAATTGTATGCTTCCCCCGAGTACACCAGGCTGACCTC
Source organism: Nocardia sp. NPDC051570 (assembly GCF_044454005.1). Lineage (NCBI taxonomy): Bacteria > Bacillati > Actinomycetota > Actinomycetes > Mycobacteriales > Nocardiaceae > Nocardia > Nocardia sp. NPDC051570. The sequence continues at coordinate 238,415 of NZ_JBITDI010000012.1, forward strand.
ACCCGCCGGCGTTCGCACACTCATTGGCTGTACACCACCCGGCAGGTCAATGATTGCCAGCCGTCGATGTCCCAGCCCAACATGCGCGCGTACGAAAGTACCGCCGCTGTCCGGGCCACGACACGACATGGTGTCGGTCATGACTTCGAGCACGTCCTTTTGCTGAGTCAAATCGCCGTCGAAAGAAACCCAACCGACCATACCGCACATATGTACTCCTCCTGTTATTGGGAAATAAGCGCGACCGGGCCCCGCACTTTCAGCTTTCGCATCCCAGCCGAGAGCCATTTAGGCGCACATGTCGCGGGACTAAGGTTTCTCGACAATGCACAACGTATGCCCAGCAGACCAGCGACTGTCACTGACATCAGAAGGTGGGTAGCCGATCAGTACAACGCCGACGATTCGACCAATGGGCTAGCCCGGGTATTCGTAAATGTCCCGTGGCTCATCGAGACCGAAATACTTAGGATCGCGCCTCATGTGAACAAATCCTGCCTGCTTGTATAGATTGACTGCTCGCGCATTCTCCGGGTCGACCGTAAGCGATATCCGTACACCCAGCGCACGATATTGCCGCATCGTGTGCTCCAGCAAGACACGCCCATAACCGCGGTGCCGGAAGTCCTTAGCCACCCCGAAAGTAAACAATAGAGCCTGACCAGCTTTTTCCATGGTCAGTGAATACCCAACCACCGAAACGTCCAAGTCAGCGACAAACCATTCGCTTCCATGGATCTCATACAGCTGGCGAAGCATCGAGAATCGATAGGGTTCGCTGAATGCTTGAGCTTCGATAGCAGCAATCGGCTCCAGGTCTTCAAGGGTCACACGTCGGCATAAAATTTGCGTAGCGCTCTTTGCGTTCATTATAACCTCTTTAGAGTTCCACAGTTCTCGATACTGCAGAAGACTTCTGCATAGAGATTTGGCGATATCGAATAATTCAAGATGAACACCCCACACCTACCGATGCGGTCTCAGACCGCGTCTTACGTACGTGGTTGTAATCCGCTTTCGGCACGTCGGAATCGGTAGCACTACCGGACTCAGCTACAAGACGATTTGCGAAATCTACATGAGACACAGTCTCAGATGATTCGTTTACCGATGCCAGGCTGATAACCCGCCGTGAGTAGTAGGTAATTTTGAGTGGGCCGAAGATAGAACCGCAGTGTCAGATCCGATCGCTTGCTCGCAACCATAGAGCATGATCGCGAAATCGCGGGTTCACGATTCGCGGATCGTCCCCCATCTCTAGGATATTCCTAATAGATTCAATATTAGCCGTGAGCATCGCTCGAAAAGATTCTTGAGTAGCGTTGGCAGTGTGAGGGGTAACAAGTAGCTGGTCGTCGCCGAGTGCGAGTAATCCGTAGGGGTCCGCCGAGACAGCCGGGACGGGCTCAATGTAGTAGCCATCCATGGCAGCGGCTACCAGGCGCCCTTCAACCAACGCGGTCCGCAGCGCCGCAGCGTCCACAAGTTCTGCCTCGGATGTATTGATCAGGATCGCACCCGGCTTGACGGCAGCAAGCTCCGCTTCGCCAAGCATTCCATCTGTCTCTGGCCCGTAAGCAACGTGAAGGCTGATCACGTCAGAATTCGCAACCAGCTCGGACAAGTCCACTCGGCGAGCTGCTATATCTCTCTCCAATTCCGGCTTTGGTGTGCGGTTGGTATAGACCACTCGCATCCCCAATCCGAGGGCTGCCGTGCGCGCCACCATCGACCCGATCGTCCCCATGCCGACGATGCCAAAGGTTTTCTCCTCAAGATTGCGTCCCATGACCTCCTGCCATCGCCCCGCCTTGGTCTGCTGTGCCAGGTACGTAACCTGGCGCCACGCATTCAGCGTGAGGCCGATTGTGAACTCCGCCACCGCGCGAGCGTTAGCTCCTGGTGCGTTGGTCACAGCGATCCCCGCTGCCGTCGCTGTCTCGATGTCGATGAACGCATGGTAGCCAACACCTAGAAAGGCAACGACCTTGAGCTCGTCGGCTGCCGACAATGCGCTGGCCGAGGCCCGCTCTACGCCCGCCAGAATGTAAGCATCTTGGCCGGCCAGTTCACGCGCCAACTCAGATTCCGACAGGTCGCCAGCGCAGATTTTGACGTCTAGATTGTTCTGCTGCATCCATTCGATATCAGCGGGCGTCAACATCGAGCCCGTAAACAACACACGGTGGCGATTCATTCTCATTTCCCCACGTATCTCATAAATTGAAACTCTACCTCTGCCGATGCGAATCTAGTCGGCCTCTCCTAGCCGCGCCGACTAGCAAATATCCGAGCGAGATTAGTTCTCACCGGGATGTGGGAGAATGCCGTCCGCAGACAACTGATTGGCGACATCTCGCAGAATTTTGGCACCCTCTCGCACCACTTCAGGATCACGAGCTAGCGGGATCCGGATGAACGACCTACCGCGGTCCGGTTGATTCCAGAAGAAGTTAGTTCCTGGTAGAACGTGAACGCCCTCTCGAATCGCCGCATGGACGAAGTCCTCGCACTCGAACTCGGCTTGAATATCTACCCAGTCGACCGAGACGGGGGCCTGACGCTCAGTAACGAATCTGAACGGATCACCTGAAAGAATCGATCGGAGGATATCCCGATTCCGACGAACAAACGGAAGAATAGTGTCTTCGATCCCACTCTTTCTACTATCTTCGATGAATTCCGTCAGCACCCGCAAATGAAAAGGTGAGACACTTTGCAACAAGTCGTCATGCAAGCGGTACATGTCATGAAATAAGTCCTCGCTGCATACCGTCAGACCTACTTTGAGTTCGCTTGTTGACCATGTCTTACCCGTATCCTCAAGAACGATATACGAGATCCCCGATTCCTCCAGAATATCGTATTGGGACCAGCTGGTGAGGGTGGGGGCATAGAAACGAAAAGATGTATCAAGCACCAGAGTGCACTGATGGGCGGCACAGCATTCAACTAGCGTTGTAAATTCTGATTCGGATAGCGTCCAGCCAGTCGGGTTATTCGGAGAGACGAGCCAAACGACTGCCGGCTCTAGTCGCGCGACTGCAGCAGGAAATCCTTCAATGGTACATTCATCTTCCGGCAGAGGAACGAGGTCCACGTTCTCCCTGCGTAAGATAGACGGGATATTGTCGAATGCCGGCTCTATCAAAGCAACTCGCTTGCCCGCACGTACGCAGTGGCTTGCGACCATAGTAATTGCGCAGGAAGCCGAGTACGAGAGCAAATACCGGCGAGTATCGCGTAGTACCGGCTCGCCCGCAAGTGACAGAAAGGCGCTCAGAAACGCCTCTTCTAGCTCGAACTGCGACTGGCTTTGAGCATCGTGAAAGAGTTCGGGTAATTTGTCTATGATCTCAAGTTGCGATGGTATCAACGGCTGGCGGCAATGAGCATCCGATAGATTTATGGAGTGGTCAAGACTGAACCTTTCGTACGTTGTGTTACTTACGCTCGCACCCATATTTGGTACAGAAGACTGCCTGGCGGCGTAGACAGAATTGCCCATTTCTCTGGTCATAAGCTGACGAACTCCTCGAAATCGATTTGTCGACTTGGCGCTTCAGGAATCAAATAGTCGAAACCGCTCACCGATAAATGCCATCAGGACGTGGCACGGTTTGCTTCGCTACTGCGTTTCCGCGGAAACAGCAGATATTTGCAACAAGTGCGCGCTGGCCGCGGCTTCCATCCACTTGCGCCAACGCCGTGAACCATTGATTAATGATCTTTTACACGGACGACATGTCAATCTCTCCCCTCCAGCTGCTGAAGATCGGTACATCAGACGTGACGTTCATCGTTTCTCTTGCGATACTCAGCATCGCAGGTGCGAGCGCCCCTCGCCAAGAGTGCTGGAGTATCCCATGCGTCAGAATACTGTCCAGGCCCGGCCGCCAGACCAAGCTCGGAGGTCGCCCCCTCGAATTGCACGATATTGACGCAATAGCTACTTGATGTTCTGATTCATCTAGCCATTGGACGTCCAGTCCGCAGTAGAACCGGGGAAGAGGTATGTACGTGGACCGTAGGAGTTTCCTGGTCGGCGCCGCAGGTGCCGCCGTTGCGGCGATGCCAAATGTTGCTCATGCAGATCCGGTATGTGACAAGCTCCCCATGCCCGAAACCGAAGATTTGCGCATTCTCGTGATCGGTGACGCGGGGACCGGTGCTCGTCCACAGTGGTTGGTCGCCGACGCGGTTCGCGCACTGCATGCAGATGAGCCGTTCTCATGCGCGCTGAGCCTCGGTGACAATCTATACGACTATGGTCCGTGGGCCGATAATGACGCCCAGTTCCGCGCCAAGTTCGAGGATCCCAACCACAGTCTGGACTTTCCGTGGCTGATGGTCCAAGGAAACCACGACAACAGTGCGATCATCCCGGGTGATGGCGCCTGGTTGCTGCGAGGGGATCATGAGGTGGCCTATCATTCACGCTCCGCCAGATGGTTCATGCCATCGCGCTACTACTCGGTACCTATTCCAGAAGTGCGCCCCATAGTCGAGTTCTTTGTGCTCGACCTGAATCCCCTTGCCACTTACCAGCCGCCACCCGTGGTGCCGTACTGGGCGCCAGGAGGCATGTTCATGACCGAACAGGCCGCCTGGCTGGACCGGGCGATCGACCACTCGCCAGCGAAGTGGAAGATCGCATGCACCCACCACCCATATCTCAGCAACGGACCACACGGCAACGCTGGCGAGTACGAGGGCTCTCCCTTCGAAGCTATCAACGGTCGCCACGTCAAGGACTTTTTCGAAACGCATGTCCTGGGACGGTGCCAGTTCATCTTGTCAGGACACGATCACACCCTTCAGGTACTGGACCCGAACACTGCATCCAGAGGTACCCGCCAAATCGTCTCCGGCGCTGGCGCAAAGACTGCGCACGGTGCTGCGCCGGGCGCCAACCCTGCGTTGTTCCAGAACTACACTGACGTTGGTTTCATGGTTTTGGATCTGTGCCCGAACTCAGCGGAGGTAGGGGTTTTCACTGTTGACCTCGGGAACGGACAGTTGGCCAATGTCTTCCGGCGACGCTCCACATGAGGAACATGTAGGCGGTCTGGACATCCGGTACCGCCTGTGCGCTGAGGATCGACACGCTACGGTGTGGTGGTGACGTTGCAATCTCGCATTGATCGTTTCAATCAGCAGCATCCATGGAGTCATAACAATTTCTACGGTGACTGGGTCGTCAAGCAGGTGGCATCGAGCAGAGCGCGCGACATACTCGACATCGGTTGCGGCACTGGCGACCTGATTGCCCGCCTTCAGCGACGGGACCGATCAGTGACCGGATTCGAGCCCGATCCTGCTGCGGCCCGTGTGGCGATGGCACGATTTGCCGACAGCGACTCTGTGATCATCAAGCAGATCGGGTTCGAACAACGCGATCCCGATCGCTGGTGGGACGCGATCACCCTGGTGGCCAGTCTGCATCACCTCCCGCTGGCCGACACCATGCGTGACCTGAACGACTGCCTGAGGCCCGGCGGTCGGCTCGTTGTCATCGGTTGCTATCGAGCAGCAGGGACGGTCGATAGCGTCACAACTGCAGTGGCGGTGCCTACCAACATGGTGATGGGACTTGTCAAACATCCGTGCATGGCGGATCGGCTCCCAGCCTGCATGACGGCTCCGACGGCGGCGCCGCGCGAGACACTCGACGAAATCCGCGCCGAGGCCACCGAACACCTACCCGGCGCGAAGATTCGGCGCCGACTTTTCTGGCGATACTCTCTCGTTTACGACAAGCCTGTTGTGGCGTAGCCAATCGAGCACGGTTCATTATCGCGGTGAGCGCTTGTAGTCGCCTCGCCGCTAGTGGTGCGCGATTCTGATGGTTCTACTTTCCGTTGTTGTCGACGAGTTTGCGGATGTTGGCCTGGGTGAGCCGGACCTTGGCCAGGATCTCGTTGGTGGTGGCGGTCCAGGTAAGCGGAGCGGCGTCGGCGTTCCAGTGCTCGATGTAGTCGCGGATCTGTGTGACCAGCATCGTCACCGATGTGAAGGTGCCGCGGCGGATCGATTGCCGAGTGATGATCGCAAATCAGGACTCCACCATGTTCAACCACGATGGGCCGATCGGAGTGAAGCGGAACTGGACATCGGGGTGGGTGATCATCCACTGCTGAACCTCCGGGGTGCCGTGAGTGGACAGGTTGTCGAGCACGACGTGAATCGTCTTGCCGCGGTGGGCTTTCACGGCCTTCTCCAAGAACGCGACGAAGTCGCCGCCGGTGCGGGTGGGCTTGTATTCGCCGTACACGTGCCCGGTGCCGACCTCAAGGGCGGCGAACAGATTCGTGGTGCCGTGGCGGATGTAGTCGTGGGTGCGTTTCTCGGTGACATCGAAATCTATCGGCAGCACTGGTTGTGTCCGATCTAAGGTCTGGACCTGGGTTTTCTCGTCAATGCTGAGCACAACGGCCCCGTCGGGCGGATCCAGGTAGAGACCAATGATATCGGCGACCTTCTCCGCGAACGCTGGATTCCGCGACAGCATGAACGTGCCCTGGCGATGCGGTGCAAGCCTCGGTACGCCACAGGTTCGACACATAGTGATGCGATACGTGCACACTCTCGGTGCGGCGAATGAACTCCAATATCTCCCGAAATGACCACTGCGACAAGCGATCCGGCGGACTCGACCGGGTCGCCGCCAGAATGCGGGCACGGATCCGCGCCGGAACCTGCTCCCACGGCGCGCCAGGCTGGCGGTTGGCCAGCCTGGCCACGCCCTCGGCCGCATACCGCGCCAGCCACCAGTCCATCGTCGGCCGCGACACCCCGGCCAGCGCCGCAATGTCTTTCTGCCGATTCTCCGCCCGCCACAACATGATTCGCACCGACGCGGACACGTCCGGACTGTTGATCAAGCACCGCAACTCGGCGCCCGCTGACCCGCCGTTAACTCCATCCTGACAGCCAACACCACCACGCAAGCTCTCGGCGCGAATCGAGAATCAGATGCGCCCTTTCTCCCGCCAGCTTGATCGGCTGGAGACCATCTTCGGGGTCGGTCGCAGGGCAGCTGAGGTGATCGTCGCTGAGATCGGCGGTGACATGGATCGGTTCTGCACCGTCGGGCACCTGACCTCTTGGGCGGGGGTCTGTCCCGGGCATCACGAATCTGCGGGCAAACGTAAATCGGGCAAGACCCGCTCGGGCAACAAATGGCTGGCCGGCGCATTGGGAATCGCTGCGATGTCGGCGATCCGAACGCCCGACACCTACCGCGGCGCCCGCTACAAGCGACTGGGCTAACAGCGAGCCCTTGTCGCCTTGCAGCGCACGATCCTGACCGCGGTCTGGCACATGCTCTCCGCCGACGTCGACTACCACGACCTCGGCGCCGACTACTTCGCCAACATCAACCCCGACCGCGCGATGCGCCGAATCGTCTGCCAGGCCAACGCCATCGGCTATACGGTGCGCTTCGATCCCCTCCCGGCAGCCTGAGCTCTGAACGGCCACAGCACAAGTCGGGCCAGCCCGACTGACCGACTGGCTACGCTCGCCGTCAGGCCCACCTGCTGCTGGTCACCCAGGCCAACGCGAGTCACCAGGTATATTTCGCACCAGAAAGGCAACTTCCGACCACGATCATTCAACCTTCAGCAAGTCGAATAATCGCAGATCAGGGCACCTGCCGCCATTCCTTGGCCACTACCTGCTCAACCGGTATGAATACGCGAGGCTAGTCCTGCGAACAGGTCGCGCTCCCGCCCGTCCGTCAGAACCGTACCCAATCGACCGCGAACAAGAGTGAAATGCTCCTCCGGTAGGACCGGTTGCGCAACTTGGTTCGACAAAGCGAAAGCACGGCCGGACGGAGCCACGCTGATTTGGGTTGCGTGGGCGCGCATGGCAGCAAGCTTGACCTCCAGTACGTCCGACAAGTCAATCGTGGTAGTCACCGACCAGCTGGGCACGCTTGCAAGCTCTCCCCGACGCGGCAACCGCCATTCAGGAGGTAGCGTTGCCGACGTTTGCCCCGCTGTGCGTAGTGCCTCAAGGTGTGACTGCAGGACTGCTTCGTCGGTGACCGACCAGTACACCTTCGGGGTCTGCCACCCCATCTCTGCCGCTGAATCGACCGCAGCCATCGTTATCTGGTGTGCACGAAGATGGTCTGGGTGACGGTACCCGCCGTTCGGGTCATAGCCGACAACCACCAATGGGCGCACTTCGAGCAGAATCTGTACCAGTTCTTGCACAGCATTACTTCCAGTAGTCGCGAACGCCCGAGGGTGTACGGAGGCGGGAAGCGTGGGCCCAGAGGGCGTACCCACCACGCCGGTGTCGCGCCACCGACCGGCCCCTCCGAGGAACAGCGGCGCTTCGGCCCCGAGCTCGGCCAACGCTGCGGTAAGTTCGCCGATCCGGTATCCGCCGAGTTGGTCGGCCGCAGATTGCACCAATTGCGCATACTGGTCACCGATGACATTGCCCGCTTCTCCGAGCGTGCAGGTCACGACGGTCACTGGGAACCCGCGCTGACTGTAGTAAGCGATGGTCCCACCCGTGGTGATGGACTCATCATCAGGGTGAGCGTGCACCAACAACAGGCCGCCGCCGGTTGATCGTGAGGGCTTCCGCGGCCCGACACCGCCTACAACGCTACGCACGGCAACCATCCCGTACTCGCCGAGCGTCCGAGGAGATGCTGGGCCGCGCGACTCTCCGATCTGCAGCACCGCTTCCGCAGGTATGCCAACGCTTCTTCATCGTCGAGCGCGACCGGACTGCACATATTGCCTGACCTACCCCGGATAAGATACATGTGCACAGTTACCCGATGAACGACAAACTCTTGCGGATGTCGACGATGATCTCGATGCGGCGGTCTTCTGCAGAATCCCACGGATAGGTGCCTTTTGATCGGTAATGAGTGTACATTCTGTCGATCGCTGCCCTGCCGTCACCACCGAAATGAGCTGTACCACGCAGCTCCAAATATCGGTCCCACTCGCCATCGGGATGAAACAACAGCGACACGTTCGGATTTTCCAATACATCTTTATACTTCTGTCTACCGATGACAGTCGATAGCAAGATGTGGTCCGGCCAGGGCTCGTACCACATCAGCGAACTGTGGGGTCGGCCGTGACACACGGTAGTTAACACCGCGCAGTGCTGGCGCTCCCACAGTTCATATACGAACTTCGGCACAATCGGCTTGACGTCGACCACTGGGGGAGTCCAAGGTGTCGAGTGTTCTGTTGTCACTTTTTTTCCTTTCGGATTCCAACTACCGTGTTCGGGTCGCAGCCAGACGCGCACTGATCGAGCTATGCCGCGCAGTATGTGTTGAGCACCGCCATCCGGCCACCGATGGCAGACCTGTCACCCCACGGCGGTGACAGGTTCTCAGCATGTTCCTTTGGTCTGCAGTTTCCAAAGTGATTCGATGACCTCGGCACACTCGACGATCGCATCAGGAACTGGGACCAATAGTGCATTAGGTCCGAACATTCGGATCACGCCGTCCATATCCGGATCGGAAATGACGTTTCCATGCGATGCAGATTGGACAACAGCCACCCTCGCATCGCTGAGGTTGTATGTAAATTTGCAGTGAGGTCCGCACATGACAGCGAGACTGCCCACACGGGGTGAGCCGGCAGGAAGCCTGAGCTGTTCGAGGTCACTGTCGGAAAGAATGTTCACCGATTCATCCGTCGACCTCAATTGAGTCTCCAATCGCTCCAGCTGAGTCTTTTTCATGGTCCCATCAACGTAGAGATACGCGATATGACTGTCACCCTGGAAAGTCATGTCTCGGGCGAGCCCACATTCGCGCAGAATAGCATTGAGGCCGATGTGCCGGTCCACTGTCTCGATACCGTGATCGGAGAAGATCACATAATCGGCGCCTGGCCCGATGGATTCGACGATGGTCGATACACAGCGGTCGACGAGGTCATACGTCTCAATTATTTCCTCGCGCGCTTGTCGGCGAGTTGCACCCGAACCGCGGCAAGCCTGCCAGTACAGAAACTCCTGGGCATGATCGATCTGGTTGAATCGAATAAGCAATATCTCCGGGCTGACGGCGCCAGCTGTCGACAGCGCGACTTCTCGGACCCACTCGGCCCGCGGACTTTCGAAGAAGTCGTTGACTCCGGACGCCGTATAACTAGGCACAGAAGTAGCCGGGTGCGTGCTTTCGTTGTCGGGATCCCAAGGAAGGTCTAGTTCACCGAAGAACATCGTCAAAACTGCGGTTGTAATCGTCAGCTCGATCTCGTCCGAGGAGATCTGCTGCCATGAGCAGTATGCTGATACGCGCCCCGCGGCGATATCGAACGCCACCCGATGTTGGGAATTCGGCTCTATGTCAGACGACCATGACCCATTTTCGGCGCGAATTGACAATATGAGTGCGTTGCCCCCTTGTGTGCGGTTCGCCGACGCAGTCACCTCCTCACCGAAGTATGTCGTGGTGGCCGCCTCAGCCGCGCAGCCCGCATCAGCTATTGCGACTTTAAGACGGCGAGTGGGCGCATACAGGCAGAACACCGCTGCAGACGGATCATTGTCGGAAAGGTCGAATGTGTGCGGGAAATGGATGGCTGCCGATGTGGCTCCACGAACCGTGAGCCGGTTCAACCAAGAATCGGCCGTGAGACTGCCGAATTCGTAGGGATGTAGCGAGGCCAGCGGGTTGTCCGCCCTCTGAAAGATGCCTTCCACGGGTTCGCCATTCCAGAAACGGTTACCCACGATACCGTGGCCGGCGGTGTCAGCGCCGGTCAGAAACGATGCATGGGCGGTGGCAGTTGACGACGGAAAAACGGAGCGCAGTCTTCGCGGCCCAGTGTCCGGTACCGCGAAGGGTGGCGAGAAGATGTCGAAACTCCGAACAATGTCGGGCCTGGCCCCGTCAATACAGATGATCACAAGCTTCGGCGTTGTTTCGTTCACTGTACGCACTCCCCCTATGCAGAGACATCGACCAACACGGCCGATAGTTGTGGAAATTCAGGATCCACCGTCCGTGGCAGGCTTGAGGATCGTAGGTCCATGAGGTGATGCAACCGTGGTCCACGGCGAGTTCGACCCGGCGTGCGGATCCGCTAGCAATCTCGTGGACGGCGTCGAAGACTCCGCGGTGGGTGACCAGCCCGATGGTCTGATGTTGATGGGCGTGGGCCAGCTCGGTAATACAACCTGCCACACGGGCCAAGAAATCCGACCATGTTTCGAAGCCAGGCTCCGTATCAGAGGCACGGCGCTCCCGAGGCGGAGGGCCGGGCCCCGGCCGGATCTCGCTGATTCGGGAGTCGGGCCCACCGTGGATCCATAATCGATCACCAAGTTCGTGCACAGTCTCGAATGTCCTGCGCATCGGACTCCAGTATAATATTTCGATGGTAGCGGCGCGAAGCCAACTGCCAGCCGCCTGCGATTGTTGCTTGCCCTTCGCCGTTAGCGTGCGAACACCGGCAGCGTTGACGGTGTCTTCGCCATGCCGTATGAGAAGAAGCTTCATCCGACTGCGGTGAGCTTTCCGCTCGGCCCACTATGCCATCGCCATGCGCTTCGGACGATTTCCTCGAGATCGAATTGCGTTGCCCAATTCAGCTCCGACTTAGCGAACGAAGTGTCGGCCCAGGTCTCGATGGGGTCGCCGGCTCTGCGGGATGCATCGATAACGGGAACCTGTAGGTCAGATACTCGCTCGATGGCCGCTAGGAGCTCACCAATGCTGGTGCCCTCGCCCCTTCCCAGGTTGAAGGTGCCCTGCGGGCGATGGCCGTGGCTGCCCAGCGCAGTGACGTGTGCGCGCGCAAGGTCCTCGACGTGCACGTAGTCACGCACAGCGGTGCCGTCATAGGTGGGATAGTCCCTCCCAAACAACTGCAGAGGAGGTCTTTGACGCAGGGCAGCCATGAAGGCGAGCGGAAGTATCTGTGTGGTGTTGCGGGTCACGAGTTCGCCGTAGCTTCCATCTTCGGCGGCGCCCGCAGCATTAAAGTAGCGCAGGTTTACGAACGTCGTGCCGAGTGCTTGTGCGCATGTCCGGATGGCATTTTCGGCGGCCAGTTTCGTGTGAGCATAAGGACTTAGGGGCAGTGTCGGTGCATTCTCTCCGACGGGCGAGATCTGGGGGGATCCGTAAACAGAACATGAGGAGGAGAAAACAAAGTGTCCTACCTCAGCCTCACGTGCTGCTGCCAGCACATTCAGTGTGCCAACCAGGTTCACGTCGTAGTACACCCACGGATGCTCCACTGACTCGGCCACTGACTTCAACCCAGCACAGTGGATTATCGCTTCTGGTCGGCTCTGCGAGGCGGCTGCGCACACCGACACACGATCGCGCACATCTACTTGATAGAAATGAACTTCGGCGAACTTCGGACGCAGGCTGTTGACCAGACTGTCGACCACGGTGACTTCATGGTTCTCCTCGAGCAGTCGACGCACGACAAACGAGCCCACATAGCCGGAACCGCCAGTTACCAGAACACGCATACTTCTTCCTCTACTCAGAACTCGACTGCGACCTGCGCCAGCCCGGCCACTGTCCTCGGCAACTATCGCCGACGTATCGGACGTCGTACAAAGAACTACAGAGCACCGACCCCCAGTTCATCCCGAGTGCCGGATGCTGCCGTAAAGCATTCACTTCTCGGGTACCCGTCGAACCAGTGTCGGTGCCGTTCACGCGGCGGCGTGAGGCCAGCGGATCACCCCCAACGTCTCCGGCACCGACAAGCCGGCTGATCACGAACTGCCGAGCACCTCTGCCCGGGAACCTCGTCGCTGTGGAGGTCGCGCCTGCGGCCGAGTCAACGCACCCATGCTGTACAGGCTGCGGGCCAGTGAAGCCACAGCAGCCGAGTGCGCCAGCAGACTCGGATCGTTCGCCTCCACTGCCTTGCGCACGATCGCGTACGGCTCGGCCCCGAGTTCCATGATCTGCGAGGTACGCGGTACGAAAATGAAGCCGCCCGCGGTCTCATCGCGCAGTCTCACATCGCCCCAGGCGATTTCACGCAGTGTCAACTCGGGATCGATCTGTTCGATGGCCAGGAGATCGAGGCGATGTGCCAGGTATTCCAGGCGCCGCGTCGCCAAGTGGCCGCCGAGTATGCGATCGCGGCCAGCTGCGCCCAGCGCTTGTCCTTCGCTGCGGTCAGTGGCGAGCCGGCGCATCGCCTGCCACAGATCCTCATCGTCGACGATGAGCAGCCCATGTTGCTCATCGTCAACGAACTCTGGGATGCCTCCCTGTGCTGATGCTATGACGGGTCGACCGCCAGCCATAGCTTCCTTCAATGCCAGCGGTCCGGTTTCAGGAACCGTGCTGGCCAGGACGACAGCGTCACTTGCGGCTATGAGGGCCGCTACCACCGGTTGATGGCCCAGAAATCGGACGTGGCCATCAATTCCCAGTTCTGCCACTTGGGAGCGCAGTTCAGCTTCTAACGGGCCGTCGCCGGCGATGAGCAGCACCGCATCGACCCTATCCCGGGTTTCGTTCAGCCGAGCGAATGCTTCGATGACACGGTCGATACCCTTCTCCCAGGCCAGACGGGCAAGGACTAGGAAGGCGAACTGATCTCGATCGACTCCGAGTTGTGTGCGGGCTGCATCCCGGTCGACAGCATCGAGCGCACTCAGCAGGCCGTCGTCGACCCCGCTGGTCAGTACTTCGACCTGGTCCTCGCCGAGCACATCGGCTGCGATGAGTGCCCCAAACTGGCGCTGCCGCTGTTCCCTTGACGTGGCAAACACCAGATCCGCGCCTTCGAGCAACTCACGAACTTCATCCGTCGTGCCCAACGGGAAGGCCGAATGGCGGAACATACAGAGTGCAGCGATACCGTCAACGCGCTTCCGTGCTCGTTGCACTACAGCAGTATCCGCGCGACCCGTTGCACAAATGACCCAGGGCTTGTGCTCCCTCAGAACGTGGCTTACAGCATCGGTGGCCGCCTCGGTGTCGAAACCAGCGACACCGACGGACGGCAGACCCGCCGCTCGGCATGCCTCCAGCATGGCGCTGCCGTCCTCCGCAATCACCGTCACCGAATGTCCGAACTGGGTGAGCCCCTCGGCAACTTGCTGCATGTAACGCTGCTTGCCACCCCAAGCCTGATCGGAAACAGTCAGTACGATCTCCATCAGTTCCGAACTCCGTCCTGAAGCGTCCCCGGTTGGAACCGGGAAGTCAGTGAATACATTGTGCTCGTAGCGTGGTCAACCAGTGCTTGGTGTGTTCTCAACTCAGCATCGGTTGATTCGCCATTCGTCCGGATCATCGCTCTACCTCACCTCGGCGCCTTCGAAGATCTGCCTGTCCAGGAGCGAGGTGAGAGGAATATCCACCTTGCCGTCGTCTGCGGCAAAGCTCCAGAATATTTCACGCAGACGTTCCTCGGTAAATTCATCCTGTTCTTGCGCGACCTGCGACTGCCCCAGCGACCAGATGTCCTGCACTGGAGCATCTTTGACGTTTCCGAGAGGGACCGCACTGTAGAGTCGGCTCATCGTCACATCGCCCGTAGCAGAGATAGCGACTCCGCTGTCACGGACGTAGTAGGGAAACATCACGACATCCTGAAACTCTCGCAGCTTCTCTCCTGGAATCAGGTATGGGGCATTCAGATTGAGATCGAAATCGGTTACCGGAACATCGCGCTTGAATTCAGCCACCTTTCGATGGACGTCCAGAGTCTCTTGCTCGGTCAACAGCAGCCGGTTCCGTCCACCGCGACCGTGCGCACGTACCAAAATCAGGTCCTGCCGACGAAAGCCGTTCGACCGCAGGCAATCTGTCAGATCGAAGATATTGTCCTGATTGGTCTTCATCACCGTCGTTAGAATTTTAAAACTCGAAACCCGGTCCCGTAGATACATCGCGTTGGCGATCACGGTGTCGAACACGTCCGCAAGCCGCACTTTGTTGAATGTTTCCCGCGTTCCGTCGACACTGACTCTGACTGACAAAATTCCGCTGTCGATGATGCGGTCGAGCTGCTCTTTAGAATGGTTAGCGGCGTTTGTGATCAACGTGACAGTCGAGTGCTGCAGGCGCGGCACGACATCCAAGAGTTTCCAAAAGTCTTTCCGGATCGTCGGCTCTCCGCCCGTCAGCGTTATCTCGAAAGTGCCCATTCGATCCAGATCGATCATCAGCTGCTGCAACTGCTCGACGGAGAGCATTTTGCGTCGAATATGATTCGGTATCTCGCCGGTGTTCGTGCGGCAGTGAATGCATCGAAGGTCACAGGCGTAGGTAACATCCAGGCTTGCCCTGACGGGAGCAACATAGTGTGCCATCAGTTGGATTCCTCTCGAAAAAGGCGTCGCAGAATTTCTTCCGGGTCTCGGTCCGCCCACCAGTCGAACGTGCGTCGGATACCTTCCGCAAGCGAGGTTTGCCCGGGAAGGTCGCCAATCTGGCAGATCTGAAGCTTGGTGTCGGCCCGGAACTCCCGGATCTCGTTGATTCTGGCTGGCTTCCTCACGACCCTCGCGTCGGGCGAACGTTCCTGCAGTACCCGGACCACGTCGTTAACGGAGAATGATCTGCCTGAGCCGATGTTCACGATTGCTGCCAGCGGACCAGTGGCAAGTTCAGTCAACTTGCGGACCGTGTCGGTCACATAGCTGAAATCGCGCCGTTGTTCGCCGTCGCCCTCAACCGGCAGTTCGTTTCTCACCAGGAGGTTCGCACAGAGCCGCGGTACGAGCTCATCGGGTCGCTCGCCCGGACCGTAAACATTGAAGAATCGTGCGATGCCGACCTCTGGGGCGCCTTCGGCGCGCTGGTGGGCTCTCGCAATCATCTCCACCCCAACTTTGGTGGCGGCATAGGGTGAGCGAGGTGCGAGAGGAGCTCCCTCCGGCGTCGGGAGCACGCTCGCTTCCCCGTACACCTCGCAGGTGCTGGCCACCACGACCTTCGGCGTACCGACTCCGGTGCACAGTGCTAGCAGGTGCCGGCAGGAGTCGATGTTGTCCAAGTAGTCAAGTGGCTGGTTGAACGAGCGGGGGACGCTCTTGTGCGAGGCGAGGTGATACACAATGCCCACATTGGCGAGATCGTCCTCGTCGAGGTCGAGGACCGGCTTTTCGAGCAGCTTGGCAGAACCATCAGGAGAGACCATCGGCGGCACCCGCAGGTCGTCCACAACATCCACCTCGTATCCGAGGGCTACCATCGCCCGTGCGAGATGACCACCGATAAACCCGGCTCCCCCGGTGATGAGCACTTTGTTGTCGTACATCGTTATTCCTACCCCTCCGGCAGGATCGTCGCCCCTGCCGTTATCTACCTAGGTTCCCGGTATCTGATGCCCGTGAATTTCGGACGCACTCGGTTCGGCGTCGGAGGCCGGCTCGCTTCCTTGGCGATCGACTTTCAGAACTGTTCGGGCAGCCAGATCTCTTGTGCGTTGGTCAACGACACGAAGTCTTCGAGCCCATGCTGTGGTGATGACATGTGGGACGAAATTCCGTCGAGCAGTGCCGATTCGGCCGAGCGGTACCCACCGGCATACCATGTAGCCAATTGGCAGAGATCCAAAGTGAAGTCAGGTTTGCGTGTCGACTTGGATACGTGCGAGACTCCCTTGTCGACTTCCAGGTCAAACCGGTGCACGGTGTCCGTGAAATTATCGACAGCTTCCATTGTGAACGCCGAACTCGCCGATTCACGCCAACCCCGCTGCTGCAGCGCACCCTCAATATCGAGAATTCTCAGCATCCACGGGTGGTGCGATTCAGCCTGTGCTCGAACGCGGCTCAGGTTGTGCAACAGCAGAGGTGCAGGTGGCAGGCTGGCGCGCCGGAAGGCTACCCATTCTGCCAGACTGTTGTAGCGGCTCAAGAAGTCGAACATGCTTGACGCCACAGCTCGGTCACCTGCGATGAAATCGTGCACACGCAGTTCCTTGACTGGCTGCTTCGATACTCCCGACACTGCGGTTACGCCACGTACAGCACCCGTGTCGTCTCGGAACTCGTAGATGCCGAGACCCATCTGACGGGTTTTCCAGTCCGTCCACCAAGGTGGTCGGCGGATCGCTCCATTCCACCGCTGAGCCACCTCGCTAATCAGCGACTCACCACCGTCGCTTATGCCGAAGCTGACTCGATGTCCAGAGCCGGGAAATCCGCGGCGCAGATCGTCGGCTCGAACTCGCCAGGAGTGCACGGCACATGGTGCCTGCCAGCCGATTTTCCGACCGTATTCATTGGAGGTTGTCCACGCGCTCACGACCACAGCGCCAGCGTCTGCGAGAGGGCCAAGGCGACCGAGTAGGAGTTCGCCGGCGAGCCGGTTTCCTCGTTCTTCAGGAGCGATGCATCCGCCGGCCAGCAATCCGCAGCGGACCTCCTGCCCACCGAAGAACTGGCCAGTGACGATGCCGACGCCACCGGCAATGACGGTCTCCGACCGTATTGCCACCCTGCAGTCGGCTACTTCTCGGAGCTGTTCTGCGTCGTTGATCTCCTGGCCATAGCTCCGCTGGGCGAGAACGATGAACTCGGCCCATTGCTCCGCGGAAGCAGTTGTCACTCTGAAATCGGTTGTCATCGAGCTCAGATCCCTTCGGGTCACCGGTTGGCCGCGTGTCAGTATCCGAGGTCATCTCGGCTGGCATTCGAATCGATAGGCAGCATGAAGGATCGGTCGAAACTCAGGACTTCTCGTCCGTCCACATAACCGACGGTAGTGATGTCCACAATTCCCATCGTCGGAAGCGAACTTGTTTTGTGTAGTTCATTCACCGTGCTCGTCGCATACAAGGTGTCCCCAGCGAACACGGGCCCGATGAACTTGGCATTCGTCAAGGTGAGATTTGCGATCGTCATTCCGCTGAATGTTCGTGTAGTCATTCCGACGGCTATTCCCAAGGTAACGGACCCACAGACCAGTGCCTGTTTCCAACGGGTCTTCTCGGCGAACTTGTAGTCGGTGTGAATTGGAGCAACATTTCCGGTCAGCCCGCAGAAGAGAATGTTATCGTATTCGGTCACAGTGCGGCCCGGGCGATGTTCGACTGTCAGCCCCTTCGAAAGGTCTGCGAAGCCCATTCCGACAACCTCGCGATAGGCGCCTGAGCGCAGCAGCCTGTATCCCTGTAGCGCGTCATGTCTATTTGCTGCCTCAAACATTGCTACCCCTTTCATATTCTTGAACTGTCTTGTGTGCATCCTCAGCGATCGGGGCGCCGACCATCCTCCCGTTGATATTGGCGATACCAGAATCCAGGGCGCCACTCTCGAGAATTTCGTAGGCGACCCGAATCTCCTCTGGAGTCGGCGCGAACCAAGAATCGATGACCTCGATTTGGCTGGGATGCACAGCACCTTTTGCATGGAATCCCCATGATTTCGCTGAGGCGGTTTCACGGATCAGAGAATCGGTGTCTTCGAGTTCGAAGAAGGGAGAGTCCACGGCCATCTTTCCGTGCCTGTGCGCGGCGTTGACGATTGCCTGCCTCGCGGAGAGAAGCGGCATGGATTCCCTGGTGGCGCGGATCATCATCGCGTAGTCGGCAGCGCCAAAGGAGAGGCCGGCGACGCGGTTATGCGCGGCGATAGTCTGCACATCGGCGACTGCCCGCGGAGTTTCGATTAGCGCATATAGGAGAGGCTTGTAATCATCCCGATCCAGGATTTCCGCGACAATATCGAAATCTCGCGGAGAATCCGCTTTCGGAACAAGGATGCTGATGGGTTTCGATGGCCAGTCGGCAATTGTCAGCAAATCTCGAAGTCCATGTTCGGTGGTCAGTGCATTGATACGAATTCCGCGAACGGTCTCGGTTTCCACCTGCAGCGAGAAAAATTCAGCGGCCATCTGGCGCGCATCGTACTTCTTGTCGACTGCAACTGAATCCTCAAGATCCACAATAGCGACCGCGGCGCCACAGGTCAGTGCGTTGACATATCTGTCCGGCCGCAATGCAGGAGTAATCAGCGCGCTTCGACGTTGACGTCGGTTGATCAAAGTGTCATCGGGTGACATGTCGTCTCCTTAGTGAGCGGGGTGTACGGTAGGCTTCGCCACCAAGCGGCGTGCTGCTTCAGGTATTAGATCCTCTTGGCCGGCGATCGCCTGCATGCGACCAAGCTCGAAGAATATGTCCCACGGACTGACGCCATAATTGGCCGCGGTTTCTAGCACTTTTCTCTTGAATCCGGAGAAGACACCGGCCAGCCCACTCACAAGGCTGACCGAGTCGATGATCGGGGGGGTCTGAATCAACTCGGCGCCTGCGACCTCCGAGGCACGAAGACATCCGTCCAGACTGACGCCGGTGGAATAACCGAGGCGCTCCGACAGTGCGCAGATGATCTCAAGCTGTGCATTTCCTGCTCCCGCACCAAATCCTCTGGAGCTTGCGTCGATGATTACCGCTCCCGCGTCGATGGCTGCCAGGACGTTTGCCGTTGCCAGCCCGAGATTGTTGTGGGCATGGAATGACACATCGGCAGCGGTCTCCTGCCTTATAGCGCCGATACGGATGGTGACTTGTTCTGGCAGCAGGTGTCCAGCGCTGTCCATTATCCCTACCGCTGTGCATCCGTAGGAGGCCAGCAGTTTCGCGTTGACGACCAGTTCGTCCAGATCGGCCATATGGCTCATCATCAGAACAGCGTGGCACTCCAGCCCTCTGTCCAGCGCTTTACCAATGTAAGATTCACAGAAGTCCGCGCCGGTGACATGTACGCCGATGCGCAGGATATCCACACCACACGAATGCGCAATGTCTATGTCGTTGAATGTACCCGTGCCCGGACAGAGGAATGCTGCCAAGCGGGCGTTCGGAGCGGCCTTGCGTGCGGTCGCGAGCATGACCTTGTCGTCGAGGCGAGCCTGGCCGAGGTGTAGCGACGAGGCCCCTAATCCGTTGCCGTGCCCCACCTCGATGACAGGTATGCCAGCATCATCTGCAACTTCGGCATACCGGACGATCTGATTGATATCGAGCTGGTGCGCGATCGCATGCTGACCGTCTCGGAGTGTGACGTCATACAACGTGACTGTCCGTGCAGGCGAAGTATCAGTCGTCATGGTTGAACTCCCTCTTTATAAGCAGGCTGGAGCGTGTTCCAATTCGCTCCACGCGGTCACGCCACTTCGTAATGCAGCTCGGCGTACTTGCGAACGATTTCTACCGCAGCGCTGTTGATGATCTCGAGATTTCCAGCATACGTGGGAATCAGTGGTGCATGTGCGCGAACAGTAACCATAATTTTGGTAAAGGCATCGGAATGCTCCATCACCTCGGCGGAATAGCCCGGTGCATAGGATGCTACTTCGTTCTGAATTGATTGAACAATCTGTTCAAGTGCCAGTCTAGACAGTTCTGCCGCACAGCCAGTCACCGCAATGCACACTCTGAAGTCGGGTTCCGGAACCGCAGGTGTTGCGCCCGCCATGAATTTGATATTCGACATGCCAGAGATCTCTCGGATCGCGGCCGCTGTATTCTCGATGAAAGGGTTGATATTTCGTCTGGTTGCCGGCCCGACAGTCACAGCTGCCGCGGTGGCCGCGACCTCCACGTACGCCGGGGCGAGCTCCTGCACGATTCTGCTGACGATGGGGATAGATGCCTGGCCGGCGCAGCTCACAAGGTTGATGTTCCGGCTCTTCCGGACGTCGTCGAGGTTCACGACGGGCACAATCGCCTGGCCGATGTGGCTGGGGGTCAGGTCGACCATCAGCGCACCGGTTTCGCGAGCTCGGGCCCAGTGTCCGATGTGCGCTTCGGCGTCGGATGCGTCGAATATCACGTCGAGCTCCGCGCCGTTGTCGAGCTCCGCAGTCAGTCCCCGGTCGGACACCGCGTATCCTGCGTCACGAGCCAATGACAATCCCTTGCTTCCAGTTCTACCGATCACCAGATCAACACTGAGGAGATCGATGCTCGCGGCGCGATATAGCAAATCCATTCCAATTCTCCCGGCCCCGACAATGGCGGTACGCATCACTGGCATCAGAAACCCCCATAGAAATCAACGATTAATGGATTCATGTCCGAACCGGACAACTACGTCGTCGTGTTCGCTCGATCGAGCAATGACCTCGGACACGCCGTCGAGACCGATACTCGCGTGAACCGAGCCCGTGATCACAATGTCGCCGGGATGCAATGACAGGCCGGATCGTTTCAACTGCCGTGCGAGCCAGACGACGGAGTTGATCGGATCTCCCAACACTGCAGAACCGTAGCCGCTGTCTTGGTGCCTACCATTGACCACAATGTCGATCCGTAAGTCTTTCAACATGTCGGCCGCGACGGCGCTGGTTGGTTCGCCCATCACCACCAGGCCGCAGGAAGCGTTGTCGGCGATGCTGTGCCACAAGCCTATCAACCAGCTCTCGAATCGTGTATCGAGAACCTCCAACGCGAGGAATGTTCGTGAAATGTTGCGACGAATCCCGGCCTCGTCCGACAGTTGCTCCGGAGTCGCCGTCGGTGACAGCTCGACGCCAAACTCTGCTTCAATTCGACCGCTGAACAGTGCTCGCTCGTCGATAGTTGAGCCGCTGCGTCGGATCATGTGATCTAGAATTATCCCGGAGTCCGGCTCGGTGGTGCGGAGTTGTTGCTGCATCGCCTCAGATGTGAGCCCGATCTTGTAACCGGAGATCGAGCGGCCGTCGGCTATCTCCCGTCGAATATTTATATGCTGAACGCGATAGGCGTCGTCGAGATTGTCTGCATCGAAAGATGCTACGTCCAGTGGTCGCACACGGTCGCCATTTCGCGCTGCACAATACAAGCGATAGGCGGCCTCCTGACTACCCGGGGACGATCGTGCCCTCGAATCGAAAGCACGGGCGAATTCATCAGACGATAGCTGTGCTGCGCGGACCATGATGCTTCCTTCGCAGTGGAACGGAATTTGGAGAGGGCGTCTCAGGAAGCCCTTGTTCCAATACTGACCCCTAGAATCAGCGACGTCATTAGCAGACCGCGACTGGTTGATTATCGGCTGGCGTCTCGACCGAACCACTCGTCTCGAAACTTCCCCGGAGGAACCCCATATCGAGCGCGGAAGGCTCGGCTGAAATCCGAGGCCAAGAGAAACCCTCCGCGGATACCCACCTCCTGAATCGACAGTGTGCGCAGCGCAGGATCACGCAGTTCACGCTGGCATGCTTCTAACCTGCGGCGTCGGATCCAGCCCGAGGGGGTGGTGCCCACCGCCTTGAACAGGCGTTGTAGATGCCGAACCGAGATGTGGTGGGCTGACGCGACCTGGCTGGACGTGAGGTCCGGGTCAGCGAGATTAGCATCGACGTAGCGGCGGATCTCAGAAAACAACAGGTCTTGCTCGATTACGGTTTGCGATGATTCGAGTGCTAGGCCGCGGTCATGAAGCATGACCGAGTCGGCCAGATCTATCGCGATGGAGTCGATGTGGAGCGTCTCCACAGCAGACAGGTCGCGTGCGTGCATCGTCACGCCTAGGAGGAATGCGCGTAGTAGAGCGGTCAGTCCAGTGTCCCCGTGGATGCGGGTGAGGGGCCGATCGAGCGCCCCTTCATCATGGAGCGGCATCGAGGCTGGTACTACAAGAATCAATGCCATCGACACCCATGACGATGGCCGTCGGATTCGCAGTGGAAAGGAACTGTCGCAGACCGCGATCTCGTCGGTGCCGAGAGATACCTCCTGTCCGGCGGGGCCGACTACGAGCGCTCCCTCGCAAGCGAAAACGATTGCCAGGTGGTGAGGGCGAGTCCGGACAGTGTGTGCACTGCTCTTGGCGGCGTAGAAGCCGACCCTATGGAGGGTCGTACGACCCAGCTCGACCGTTCGTTCTGCGATGTTTGTTGTCGCCGACGGCTCGTCGTAATGCGCGTCCCTCACCCGGCCGCGCAGCGCGCGGCCCAATGTGGTATCGCGGGGGCCGAGTCCCGAACCCGAACCATCTGCGCTGTTCTGTGATGCATGTACGGTTGTACCCATTGAGCCCCCCTAGGGCCGCGTTGGTTGTCGACGCTTCACTGATGCCGATGTGCTGAACCTCCCCAGTGAGTCAGCACATCGTTGGTGCTGGGCTAGGGCACCCGACGGGCCGAGCGCCTGGACGCTGCTAGTTTCCCCTGAGACTTTCTGACAGGCTTGAAGAGTTGGAAGGTGCGAGTGGCAGCAAATCGCGGTGTGCCTGTCCCAGCGAAAACGCAGAGCATTGCAACGTATCTCGATGCCAGGAGTGGCTTTACCATCGACCGGTAGGCATCGGTTGGGATCGAACGCCATGGCGGCATCACACCCTGCGTTCACCGGACCAGAACCTACCGACAGGTGGCTACCTCTCGCGCCACGGCAACCTGTGACCTGCAAGCCATAGACTCAGAAACGACACCAGCAGCAGAACCCCGGCATCGATCCACAGCTTGTCAGTGACCGGCCCGACGAGAACCTGGCGGATCGCGGAGGAGGCATAGGAGGTTGGGCTGAGGTAGCTCAGCCCAATCACCCAATCGGGCAGGCGGTCCGGCGGAAGCATGACTGGCCCGCAGAAAAGCAACAACATCGTTACTAGCAGGCTCGCCGAGCCGGCCTCTTCTGTGGACCTGGCGAGGATTCCGATCAACGCGCCGATGCCAGCCAGAGGCAGAACGCACAGCGGAACCAACAACATTGCGAGCGGGCTCGGATGAACTGACACACCAAGAAGGATCACTCCGACCGCGGTTGTGACTACAAGCGCAGGTATAGATAGGAGGAAAAATGAAAGAACTGTCGCGACAATCACAAAAGAGCGGCGAATCGGCAAGGTCGCGAAGTAGTCCAGAGTTCCCATTTGCTTCATATAGGCAAAATTGTTTGCGACATTGTTCTGGTTCTGGAACATCAGTGACAGAACGATACTTCCACACAGCACGTAGGCGGCGCTCAATTTGTCACCCCGCGCAAAGGCCCCTAGGGAGCCGATAATGAGAACCGGCGTAAGAATACCTGTTACAACCATTCCACGCCAGGACCATCGGAAATTTGAGAGCTGAATCAGGAAGAGATCGACTAGCTGGACACTCAGGGCTGGTCGCTTGAGTCTAGGAGGCATAGTGAATGTACAAATCCTCAAGAGTGGTTGAATTCAGACGAATGTCAGTCAGTGTTCGAATATCGATAGCGGACAAAAGATTTGCGGCCTCGTCCCGGTCGAGTATGAACATCCAATAACCCTCAGCCTTCTCCTGTGGGGCCACAGTGGACGGCAACAGCGGTGAGTCCTGGGGATCGAACCGCACCTCCATACGTAGCTTCATCGCGATCGCTGCCTTGAGCTGAGCCGGTGTCCCTAGCGCTGTAAACGAACCCCTCTGCACGATTCCGACCCGCTCAATCACCTTTTCTGCTTCTACTGCATCGTGGGTGACCAGCACGATCGTTGTCCCGAACCGCATACTCCAGTCGCGTAGCACTTCCCATACGTGCTTCTTGTTGACGGGATCGAGCTCATTTGTTGGTTCGTCCAGGATCAGCACAGGTGGATGGCCAGAGGTCGCTACAGCGAGCTGCAACAACCGACGCTGCCCCCCTGACAGCTGGGAGCAGGCCCTGGTCCTGATCCGGCCGAGCTGCCACAGATCCAGTAGATTGTCGCACTCGCGACGCGAATCACGGCGAGATAATCCGCGCAAGTGCGCCGAAAAATAGATCGCCTCACCGACGGTCAACCGGTTCAATGCTGCGCTACTCTGCGGCATATATCCTACTGCAGTCGACACAAAACCCGGATCTCGGACTACGTCCCGCCCGAAGAGTTCTATCCGGCCCGAGGTAGGCCGTAGCAGTCCGGCCAGCTGGCGGACAAGCGTCGTCTTTCCCGCACCGTTGTCACCGAGTAGACCGAAGATCTCCCCCTCCTCGATTTCGAAGGTAACCCCATCCACGGCTACTGACTTATCCCGCGGATACTGCTTGACCAAATTTTCGACTCTGTACGCGAAATTCACCGCGTCGCACTCCCTTTATTTGCCCGCGCTTGTCGATCGTTCCCATTCCCGCAGCAGACGGCTCAGTGTGAGCGGATCACATCCGATGCCGTGCACTGCGCATGCTCTGCGGCCAGTTCGTCGGCCAGCTTAACCAGCGTCAATTGCGGACGGTCAGCGATACGCTCAGCCGCCAGACGCACTGCCAATGGCAGATAAGCGCAGCGCCTAGCGACGTCTGCAGCTGCTTCCGGATGAGCGTCTACTCGTTCAGCGCCAACCACGTCGCGCATCAGTGCGGTCGCCTCTTCCGGAGTGAACACTCCCAGTGTCAACAGGAAGGCGCCCTCGTGGACCGCCAGGTTGGACAACCGAGCTCGGCCGGTAACCACAGCGACGTTACTCTTTGCGCCGGGTAGTAGGGGACGCACTTGCGATGACGAGGCGGCGTTGTCTAACACCATTAAGATCTGCCGACCGTCCAAGAGGCTCCGATACAACGCTGTACGTTCCTGAACTGTATTCGGTACTAGATCCGCAGAAACGCCCAGTGCTCGGAGAAATTCCTCTAGCACCTCGCCAGGTTCTGCCGGCGGATGAGTGGGTGAGTGTCCTCGCAGGTCAGCGAACAGGACACCGTCGGGATAGAAGTCCTGGACCCCCCTACTCCAGGCCAGCGCGAGGGCTGTTTTACCCACACCTGGCTTCCCATCAATCCCGATCACCAGTGGTCCATCGTGGCCGAGCCGGAGGTCATCCAACCATAGAAGCTGTTCGGCTCGCCCTACGAAGTGCCTCGTGCCGGGTGGAAGCTGGGCGGGCCGTACCGCCGCGGCCGACAGGCGCGGACGCCGCTCAGGAACCAACGCCCGCAGTACTCCGTGCGTTCTTAATGCATCATCACAAGCCTGCGCGAATTCTTCGCTAGGATATTTCGTCCCGTGTTCGACATTATTGACGTGACTTTTGCTGAAATGTATTCGCTTCGCTAGCTCCGTCACGGTCAAACCTCGCTCCGTACGGAGTTGGCGCAGCGCATCCCCGAATGCGACCACTATGCCGTCATCCTTGCCATCGATTTTCGATTATGAGCATTGGTCAAGTAGATTTGCTAATTGTTGCCACTCCTGGGAGCGCTGTCGAGCGAGTTGGGCGATGCTACGAGTGCAGTGATTCGGCAGACTGCGGGCGATAGTGTTCCAGTCGACATCGTTCCCGAAGGGAGTCTCCAGCCAACGCAGCAGCTTCCGCCCGGTTTCAGCGAAACGTAAAGAAGGGTCTCTACGCAGCCGCTGTAAAATTTCAGTGGTATCGATCTCCTGCGGGTGAGGCGTCCGTACGCTTCTTGCAGGAAGGCGTGCAGGTCCACGGGCGGAAGCCACGTCGGTGGCACTTCCAATTTGCTCCCCGGCACGCAATCGCTTGCGCACGTCTTTCGCTGTGGTGATCGAGATGTCAGCCGCCAAGGCCACCTTCCGTGCTGATGCGTTCGGGTCGGCAGCGAACAATTCGGCAGCACGTTGGCGCCCCCGTTTGCCGGTCGATCGGTGCAGCACGCCGTTGCGTGCCACCCGTCCGGTCGACTGGGCAGATTTCCCAGTAGACCGGCTGCGGATCGCGGCGACTGTATGGTGTGAGATCCCGGCTATCGCGGCGATCGACCGGTCCGACCAGTCCGGATACGATGAGACGATGCGGAGCGCGGCGGCCTTCCGGTCGGCGAGCGACAACGGTAACCCGTGTACGGCATTCAGTTTCACCGCCAGAACGAACGCCTCCGCAGGCTGGCCGTCGAAAAGCACCGCCGCAATGGTCGTGTCACCGCGTAGCTGGGCTGCCCGGACGCGATGGAGGCCATCGATGACTTGCATCGTGGCGCGGTGGACGACGATCGGCGGAAGCGTAGTCGCCGACTCCGCGAGCATTCGTGTGTGACTGGCGTTTTCCCCTGCTGTTCGCGGCGATGAATCTGAAGGCAGCAGATCGGCAATCGGGAGTTCAACGATGTTCGAGCAGGACAACGTTTCGCCTGTTAAGCGGTCCACGGGATGGATTCCGCTCGTGGACAAACCGATATTCGTAACGCTACTCATAGAGAATCCCTCTTTGGGTCCACAAGTTAAGTCATTCGAATAATGCTGCACCTGAAGATGAGTAATTAACCTCCGGCTGGAGAACTGGCATTCTGTCGTAGATGATTGAGCTGACTCAGTTCGCGCTCGATTGCCCTCGCGGCATGCCGACGTCCGCTGGCACGGAGTGTGGCGATGCGCGCAATCACAGCCTCGATCCCGTAGGCAGTTATGACGTCGATCAGGTCGGCTCGATCACCGAATGTGCTATTGGTATCTGCTGAAAGCGCGCTAACGACCATGCTCTCCCCCATGGATAGAAATGGCAGCATTAGGTAAGATACTAATCGAATGATCATTCGGATACCGCGATAGTGGTCCGATCGCTTACCGTCACTGGCTTCGTTCAGGTCACGCCCACTTGACTCGCGTAATCTATTGGGCAGTACTGCTGGTGGGGTGCACCGATCTCTCCCCTCCATGCATTTCAGATCGGTGCACTCTCACTTGTAACGCTGCCACACGACGAGGCTGTCTATTGACATCTCGAACGCATAGTGCAGCTAGTAGGTACATCTGAGTATCGACCGAACCATCGGGCATGTCCGAAATCTGCAGTTCCTCGATGCAGCTCGCAGCCAGGTGTTGGCCGCCGGCCTGCAGTTGCGTGATCCGGGCTATCCACGGCGCCGTGGGGCGCGGTGATTTCGCGAATAACGTGCCTGTTGGGCGGTGACACGGCATCGTTAGGTGCTTGCGCCACCAGATGTACAAGCATCGTCTCCTCCTAGGTTGATCCGCTCTGTCCCGCTGGGGCCCGGGGCGTCCCCCCGATCACTATTGTCTGGAAAGAGAAGCGGAGACAGGAGTCGACGGTTGCCAACCAAATTGGCAACCCCGCCAGCCAATGCTCGTCCGGGGTCAGATCGCTTGTCCAGGTCAAGATCGGCGCTGGGGAGCGGTGAGATCACCTGCAGGCCAACAGGACTGACTAGGTTCCGTTGGCAACAATCGAGTAACAGAATCCGGCAAGTTCGCTGTCGAAACTCGACAGGAGCGACTCATCTGCGGCCAGCGTGGCAGCACCGACAGCTCCCTCAGAGTATCCGCATGGCTATGCTGGACATTATGCAGCTCTCTTTCTCCTTGCCCGCCGCCGAACAAGAACTGTTCGACCGAATTATGTTGTTGGCCAATGGGTTTCAAGCCCAGGCAGCTTCTAACGACGAGCAGGCGGAGATTCCGGTGGATGCGTTGAACGCGTTGCACGAGGCCGGGCTCGATTCAGCGGTCCTGCCGCAACATGTCGGAGGAACGGGGCTGAGCTACCTGGCTTTTGGTGCGATCGCGCGGACCCTCGCGCAAGCCGATCCGTCCGTCGCGACCATCTGGACGATGCACGCGGGTGCAGGTGTTGGGCTCGCGGAGCTCACCCGCGAATCGGCGGGCTCGTTTTTCGCAGACGAGTTCCTGGCGGGCAAGCGGTTCGCGGTTGCGTTGTCGGAGCCCGCCAGCGGCAACCGGTTCCTCAACCCGCAACATGAGGCCGTCGCAGTCGACGGCAGCTGGATGCTCAGCGGCGCAAAACGGTTTGTCTCAGGCGCCGAGATCGCTGATTACCTAATCGTGAATGTGTTGGTCGACCAGAAGCCGACGATCTTCGCCGTCGTGCCGGACGATACCGTGTCCATCGAGCCCATTTGGGACACCCTCGGCCTGCGCGCTACTCGAAGCCAACTGCTGTCCTTCGACAACACTGTGCTTCGCGCCGAGTATCGTGGGCGCGCGCCGGGCCATGGCGAGTTTGAGGTCATCCCAGCTGGGCTTCCGGCTATCTCGCTGGGCATCGCCGACGCCGCCCTCGCAGCGCTTGTCGGGCACGCGTCGAAACGAGAGATTCTGGGTAAGCCGCTGTCGCATCAACAATGGGTGCAGCACGAAGTGGCTGATGCCCAGATCCGACTCGCGGCCGCACATGCGCTTTACGAACGAGGGCTCTGGGAAGCTGATAATGCGGTGCCGAGCTTCTTCGGTACCCTCACCCGCGCGAAGTATCTTGCGAATAAGGTCGCCGTCGCTGTGGCGCAACTGGGCGTCCGCGTCGGCGGTGGCTCTGGATATCTCAAACGGTCACCGATTCAGCGACACCTCCGGGACGCTGAGGCGGGCCAGCTGATGGCCTACTCCACCGAGGTGATCGCGACCGTCATAGGCAAAGACGTCTTGGGCGTGGATTCCGACTGATTCGAGTTGCATTCGGCTGCACGGTTCTTGGTCGGTATGGTGTTCTCCAAGGCACCGCGGTGGGATGACTCTGAACTGTCAAAGGGCGCACTTTCCGCCCTCATTACGTCTGTGCCAGCCGTTTACAGTAGTGGCTGGCGGCTCACGCTGCAATGGTCAAATCGGACTACGCCGCGAATCGAGCTGGCCGTCCCCGCCGCGGGCGGTTGCTCTGGTCCTGGATATCGTTGTCCTGACCGTCGCGGTGGGTCCGTTTGGCTATGTCGGTGATCTGTGACGTCACCGGTCGGTGGATCTCGCCGGCCCCCGGTAGGAGGTGGCAATTGTATCGGCGAAAGTGACAGCGTGATCTTGCTTGCGGCGCAACGCTTCTCGTGCTTCGCAGGACCGCACTGGAGGAGAGTCGTCGCTGTCTCGTGTGCCCTGTATACCGCCCTCCAGCGAGACGCGCGTGCGAGGATGTCCGGGCGTCAGCTCGAGGCCAAGTATGGGGTGAGGTGACGGACGGTGCGAGATGCGGTGGACGGGGCGCAGCCAGCTACAGCGACTGCCGGGCGGTGCCCGCGGGTCCAGCGCGCGGAAACGCTGCGCGAACACATTCAGGCGACTGCCGACCCGGTAGCCCGGCCAGGTCACGCGTGGACTCTACAAGCTGTCTGTAGCCTGGAGTTGAGCGCGGAGCAGGCTGGCGCGCCGATCATCCAGCCCCTCGAAGATCTCCAACGCCCTGGTCAGCGCGCATGTGGCGGCGTGTTCGTCACCGACCTCACGCAAGGTCTGTCCGCGAACCTCCAACGCATCGGCTTCACCCCACCGATCACCGGTCTCACGGCCGGCCACCTCCGCCTCGTCACACAGAGCCAGCGCGGCCGCAGGGTCGCCGCGCCTACGGCCAGTGCGGGCCAGCCTGGTCAGGGCGTAGCCCTGGCCCTGGCGGTCGCCCATCGTGACGAACAGGTCACAGCCGCGCTGGCCGTAGGACCAGGCTTGGTCGAGATCCCCGAGTTCACGGTAGGCGTCACCGAGGTGCGCACAGCCTGTTGCTACTCCGTACACGACGTCGATCTCGGTGAAAATCTCGGTCATCCGGTGCAGGTACTGCACTGCGGTCGCGTAGTTTCCGAGGTCGAACTGGATGAACGCCAGGCCCGCCGTCGCCCAGCCGCGGTCGTACTGGTCGGGGCAGACGGCCAGCGCTTCGCTGAACAGCCGGCTCCGCAATGTCCCACTCGCCGCGGCGCCGGTGAGCCTCGGCGAGATTGCTCGAGGACACTCCATAGCCGTAAGTGCTTCCCCCGGCCTGGGCCGCCTCTATCGCGATTTCGTGCATAACGATCCACTCGTCCCAGGGACACCGTAACAGGAAGTAGTAGATCGCCCTTACCGGGAGCCGCCACGCGTGGTCGTATAGGCGTTTGTCGGCGGCCAGTCGAGTCACACCAACTATCGACGATAGTTCCGTATCGCACCAGCGCAGGGCACTGTCGTAATCGCCGTTGAACCGCATGGGGGTCACTCCATCGATCGGAGTGGGCAGGCTGATACGGGGCCGCTGGGGGGCGATGGTTTGCATCGCAGCGTCCACACTGGCCAGATACCAGTCCACCAGTCGCCGCACCGCTGCCGCGTGCTCGGCGTCAAGATCCTCCTTGCGAACCAGCTCGGCCGCGTACACCCGCAGCAGGTCGTGCAAGCGGTACCGGTTACGACCCGTCTCCTCAACCAGGTGCGCTGTGACCAAATTATCCAACTCTCGTTGAGCGTCGGATTCGGTGACGCCAGCCAGTGCCGCAGCGGCGCCAACTCCGAACGCGGTGCCGGGATGCAGCCCGAGCAGCCGGAACATTCGAGCAGAATCGGAAGACAACGCCTGATAGGACCAGGAGAACACGCCTCGCACCTCGAGCTCGGTGACATCACCGGCGCTGAGGACATCCAGTCGTTCGTGTTCAGCGGCGAGATCGTCGGCCAGATCAGCGATGGTGCGGTGCGGATATGCCGCGATCCGGACAGCAGCGATGCGTAACGCCAACGGCAAGAATGCGCACCGACAGGCAACGGTGGCCACTGCGGCGGGTTCGGCGGCGGCGCGCCCACCGATCACCTGTCGAAGCAGCACGTGCGCATCGTCGGGCGCCAGCGGGCTCAACGTCACGGCAGACGCCGATGACGCGACGAACAACCCGGTCAGGCGCCGCCTGCTGGTCACCAAGACCGCACATTCGGCCGAGCCCGGCAGCAGCGGCCGCACTTGTCGACTGTCTCCGGCATTGTCCAGCACGATCAGGATTCCTCGGCCGTGCACGACCGACCGGAACAATCCCGACCGCTCGTCGAGACCGGGCGGGATGCGGTTCGGGTGCACTCCCAGGGCGCGCAAGAACCCGTCAAGGACTTCGGCAGGGTTCGCTGGGCCAGCTCCGCCACCATAACCGCGCAGGTTCGCAAACAGCACTCCGCCGCGATAGTTACGGGCGATCCCGTGCGCACACGTCAGCACCAACGCGGTTTTACCCACCCCCGGCGGGCCATCGACGCACACCACAGGGACCGCGCCCAACCCGCCGTCATGAGCGGTCAGCAGCCTTATCACCCGTTCCAACTCTTCAGTGCGGCCCACCAGCGATACAGGCGCGGCCGGTAGTTGCGCCACCGGCAATAAGTCGCGGCGTGCCCCCTGTGCAGCGGCCTTTACCCTCGCCGCAAGCACTCCGCCGGTGTCGAGTGCCTGGTCGCATGCCGCGGCCACCGCCTTGGACAACGGCTGTCGATCGTTCTCCAGCCGCGACAGGTACCCCTTGTCGTAGTGTGTGGCCCCAGCCAGCTGGGATAGTGATCGACCCGCTCGTTCGCGTAAACCGCGCAACAGCTGCCCGTCGGTCTGCGATCCAGACATCTCCACCCTTTTCAAGCCCCCAAAATTACCTCTGCACAGTACGACAAACCATGGCATCCGACAGCCTGATTCATGCCTGTACGCTGTCCGATCTCATGCTGGGCTAGCGCTCGGAGAGTCCGTCCATTGTGGCTCGCGCACAACAGCGTTCGGGTTTCGCCTATCCTGCTGAGAGTGCCGTAGCCATCGTTCTGGTCACCGATCGAGCGCGCTTGACCGGGCGATGAGGAAGGCGTCGGACGTACACAGGTACAGGAGCCACCACCCACATGGTCAGCGAGTTCGATCAGACGACGACTGCGCGCATGCGCGCCAACGAACGCAACTGGGACGCCCGGACCCCTATCCATGCGACGTCGAAGTTCTACGACGCACCGGCGGAGTGGTGGTTCGCTCCCTTCGAATGGGACGATCTTGGATCACTGGCCGGCCGCGACGTCGTGCACCTGCAATGCCATCTCGGCACGGAAACAATTGCATTCATGCGGCGCGGCGCACGAACCGTCGTGGGCCTCGACTTCTCTGGGCAGGCTATCGACCACGCTCGTCATCTCGCTGACCAACAGAAAGTCGACATCGACTATGTCAGGTCAGACGTGTACGACAGCGTAGCGGCCCTCGGGGAGGCCAGGTTCGACATCGTCTACACCGGCAAGGGGGCACTGTGCTATCTGCCGGATCTGAACCGCTGGGCCTCGGTGATCGCCGATCTGCTTCGTCCCGGCGGCTTGCTATACATCGTGGAGTTCCATCCTGTCCTCACCTCCCTCGGACCGAAACCGCAGGAACCGGAATTGCTACTGTGCCACGACTACTTGGAAGGTCGCGGCCCGCTTGACCACAGCTCCGCCTATACCTACACCGACGGACCCGCACTGCCGACCGACGCGACCGAGGGATACGAATGGGCACATGGTCTCGGTGAGGTCGTCACCGCCCTGATCAAGGCGGGCTTGACCATCACCCGGCTACGCGAGACCGATCAGGTGCCATGGCCTCGATGGGAGCGCATGCTCCGCGATGACGCCAGCGGGTGGTGGTACCTGCCACCGACCGATCCGAAAATTCCTCTGCTGTACGCTCTCTCAGCTACCAAATCATAGTTCAGCGAACCAATTTCGCGGTACATTGCCCCTTCGGTGCCCGACGGGAATTGGTGCTGCCATAGCACCGCTCCCGTCGGCACGTGTGGCGGCCCGGCCAAACCTTGTATAGGACATACAAGACTGCGCCATTCAGGCAATCGAATCAACAGGATTGTTCGGCGACGCGACGCAAGGGGCGCCCGAGAGTCGGTTCTCCCCACATCGCAGACACGACAAACGCCATAAATGCATGGACCCACGCTGTGGACATCTACACCGGTCTCGACGACCGCCGCGCCGATCGGCTACGCGCATAGATTTCCGCAGCGGCAGCAGATGCCCGGACCAGCACCGACAGCGATCGGAGCACCGAATAGTGCTATCACCGAGCCGGGCGTTTAGAGGGACGCAAACATATCTATTCTGACCTTGCGTTAGTACTCCAGCCAGCTCTTACGCTGGTAGTAGGGATCTGTTTCTTCTTCCTCTTTAGGCGTCGGCTCGCGTCGGGGTGCTGGAGCAGCGACCTGTTGGGGCCAAGAGGGTGAGGGAGCCGATGCTGGTTGGCGCGCCGGCGGTTGGTTGAGCGCGTCGATCATCTGTTCACGCTGGGCCAGCAGTCGAGGGTCGTTCTCCAGATGAGAGACGGCGTCTGAGGTTTCCCCCGGATAGTGGACACTGATTTGGCAGGACCGGAGGTCCTGCTGGAAGGATGTCGCTATGCCTCCTCGCAAGCGCCGGTCGTTC
>NZ_JBITDI010000013.1:0-215958 GCF_044454005.1 Nocardia sp. NPDC051570
GAGCCGGATCGGCGACCGCGATCCCGGTCGCCGCCGACATCGCGCCGAGGGCGAATACGACAGACACGATCGCCACCCGGGCGATATATGAAAATGGCGAACGCATAGCTACTCCATCATCAGGTGGCCTTGACCACCTTGCCTGGTCATCGTCGACCCGGTTCACCACAAAGTAGCGAGTGTTCAGTAATATTTCTAGTTGGTAACAAGAAGTTCTATCGTAACGGCGCATCGCGTCGAAGGGCCCGTCAAGCCATTGCAACCGCTCAGCTGAGTGGTCTTGGGCGAACCTTCCGGGCCCCCTCGTTCCCGCCCGGCGAGGTTTCACCTCCCCTTGGACCGGGCCTGCCCTCGCTGGGCGGGCATTTCGAAAGGCCCCGTCCCAGTTTTGATTCTGATTCCTAGGAGGAGTCGCTCTCTGATGTTGGAGAAGTTCACCTACACCACCTCCGCCGGTAAGACGCTCAGCTTGCCGCGCATGGAGAACATCCCGTTCGGGTTGATCCGCAAACTCCGTAAGGAGGACGACGCCGAGCAGTTCTTCGCGCTGATCGAAGGTGTCGCGACCGCGAAGGATCTCGCGGTGCTCGATGCGATGACCCAGGCCGAGGTCAAAGAGTTGATGGACGCCTGGCAGAAGGACTCGACCATCTCGTTGGGGGAATCCTCGGGCTCCTGAGCTTGCTCGACAAGCATCAGGACGCCGTCGAAGCCGATCTCATCCGCGCTGGCCTGCGGCTGCGCAACGTCGGCACCGCCGAGTTCGACTGGCGCGACCTGCTGGTGCTGATCCGCCAATCCGCGCGCGAGTCCGCGCTCATGGCCGCCGCCCACCCCGACGCCGCCCGGTGGGGACAAAGCGAGTTCCTGCTGGCCGAGCTGGTCGATCTGACCGCGCTGCTGCTGTGGGCCAAAACGAAAGACGGCGCGAAGAACCGCAACCGGCCGCGCCCGTACCCGCGTCCCGGTGTCGAGGACCCGGGCGCTCGTCGCGTCACCGGCCATGCCGTCCCGTTGACCGAAATCCGAGACCGATTGCGCACCTTGCGCACTCACGCCGCAGAGAGGGGGTGAACCTGCGATGACTGCCGGTGGTGTCGAACTCGGCACCGGGTACGTGTCGCTGGTCCCGGCCACCGGCTCGGAGTTCACCAAGGGCGTGGACGGCGCGCTGGGCCAGGCCCAGGGCAGCGCCGACTCCGCGGGCCGGTCGATGGGCGCGAGGTTCGCGTCCGGGTTCACCGGCATCTTCAAATCCGCGGTCGCCGCAGGCGGTCTCGGGGCAGCGGTGTTCGGCGGCACCGCCCTGAAGTCCGGCTTGCAGCGCCTGACGACGATCCAGAACGCCACCACGTCGCTGACGACGATCATGGGCGACGCCGCCCAGGCCGGTCAGTTGATGGAGGAGGTCAAAAAGACCGTCAACGGCACCCCTTTCAATCTCGATCAGTTCGCTGATGTGGCGAAAAACCTGGTGGCCATGAATGTTCCGGCCGCGAAGGTGCCGGGATATCTGACCGCGATTGGTGAGGCCGCTGCCGCGTCGGGTAAGGGCGCTGAGGGTGTGTCGCAGGTCGCGGACGCGTTCGGGAAGATGGCCGCCACCGGCAAGGTCTCCCTCGACGAGGTGTGGACGGTCTCGCACGCGGGTGTGGACGCGCTCGGCATCCTCGCCAACGGGTTCGGTGTCACCACCGAGCAGATGCAGAAGATGATCTCCAAGGGTGCGGTGCCCGCGGACAAGGCCCTGGACCTGCTGGCCGAGGGCATCTTGCACGGCTCCGACGGCGCGGCCGGGGCGACGGTCGCCCTGGCGGGCACCATGGCCGGACTCCGCCAAACCCTGACCGGCGCCTCGGGCGGGTTCAAGACCGCCATGTCACGCTTCGGCGCCGGGATCCTGGCGCCGTGGCTGCCGGTCGCGACCACCGCGCTGACCGGGCTCGCGGGCGGACTGGACAAACTCACCCCGAAGATCCAAGAGTTCATGGCGCGCCTGGCCGACTCCGGCGCCGTCGAGCGGTTCACCACCGCGATGCAGAACCTGCCAGCGACGATCGATCAGGTCACCAGTCGTGTTGGCACGCTGGACTTTTCGTCGATCACAGACGGAATCGGCTCGGTCGTCAGCTCTCTCACACAGC
The DNA here is from genome assembly GCF_044454005.1 of Nocardia sp. NPDC051570. Lineage (NCBI taxonomy): Bacteria > Bacillati > Actinomycetota > Actinomycetes > Mycobacteriales > Nocardiaceae > Nocardia > Nocardia sp. NPDC051570. The sequence goes on from NZ_JBITDI010000013.1 coordinate 2,145, forward strand.
TCAGCACCACCACCGCCCAAAGCGGCGACAGTGGCGGCGGGTTCTGGTCGAGCCTGGTCTCCGGAATCAGCGGACTCGGCTCCGCGCTGGGCGCACTCGGCGGCGACGCGATCACCGTGCTCACCGCCGCCCTGGGCGGATTGAGCGACGTACTCGGCGTGCTGGCCGATCATGCCGGGCTGGTCACCCCGCTGCTGATCGCGATGGCAGGCGCGTACGTGACCAGCCAGACCGTGCAAACCGCCTACGAGGCCGCGAAAGTCATACAGACCCCGGCGATGTTCGCGCAGCTGGCGATCCAACGCCAGCTCACCATCGCGATGACCGAGCACACCGCCGCCCTCACCGCCAACACGCTTGCGACCGGGGTGAATACGGGCGAGCAGACCGCGCAGACGGCCACCTCCGTGCGCGCCAAGGTCGCCGCCCTCGCCTCGGCCGCCGCCTCCCGGATCGCCGCCGCCGCGCAGTGGCTGTGGAACGCGGCATTGACCGCGAACCCGATCGGCCTCGTGATCGCCGCGATCGCCGCCCTGATCGCGGGCCTGATCTGGTTTTTCACCCAGACCGACACCGGGCGCGCGATCTGGGAAACCGTGTGGGGCGCCATCCAATCCGCCGTCTCCGCCGCCTGGGACTACATCAAACCGGTCTGGGCCGGATTCCTGGAAGCGCTCGGCTGGATCGGCGACAAACTGGGCTGGCTCTGGTCCAACGTGGTCTCGCCGGTGCTCGGCTGGATCGGGGACGCGTTCTCCACCTGGTGGACCGGGGCCCAGATCATCTTCGAGTACTGGAAGGTCGCGCTCGCCGACGCCGGGAACGTCGTCTCGGACTGGTGGTCGGTCATCCAGCCGACCTTCGGGTTCGTCGGTGACCTGGTGTCGGGCTGGTGGTCCGGGGTACAGGTCATCTTCGGATTCTGGGGCGACGCGCTCAGCGCGGCGGGCACGGTGGTGTCCGGGTTCGCCGACGGCGTGCAGGCCGGGTGGCGGCTGATCGGGGCCGCGATCGACACCGGGAAACGCTGGTTCACCTCGCTGCGTGACGTGGTGGTCGAGGCGATCGGCAAGATCCTGGAGTACTGGGACAAGATCAAAAAAATCGTCGGGACCGTCGGCGATGTCGCAGGCAAGATCGGCTCCACGATCGGATCCGCGGTCAGCCACGTGATTCCCGGTCTCGCACAAGGCGGTTCGGTCAACGGACTCGGCGGCCCCACCTCCGATTCGGTCCCCGCGTTGCTGTCGGCGGGCGAGCATGTGGTCACCGCGCGTGAGGTCTCCGCTGTCGGTGGGCATGCCGGTATGTATCGGCTGCGCGCGGCGATGCGCACCGGTGCGCTGCGATTCGCGGCCGGTGGCGCTGTCCCGAAAGGCATTAAGGATGCGCTCGCCGCTGCGCGCGGAGTGACCGGGCACCCGTACCTGTGGGGCGGGGTCGGCCCGGAACGGTTCGACTGCAGTGGATTCATCTCCTTCTTGCAGCGGGTCGCGATGGGGATGGCCGATCCCGCGCGGCGGCTCTACACCACCCTGGACCTGCTCGCCGGACGCCTGGCCGGGCTCGAACCCGGCCTCGGGCCGCCCGGCACCTTGATTCAGGTCGGTGTGAACACCGACCACATGGCCGCGACCATCGATGACCAACCGGTCGAAGCCGGTGGCTCCCACGGCACCTCGCGCCTCGGGCCGCCCGCCGTCGACGCGACCGACCCGCAATTCACCCACCAGTTCCATCTGCCCAACGAACTGATCGCGGGCTGGGCCGACGGCGCGCGCAGCGACACCGCAGGGGGTGGAGCTGGTTCTCGGCCGGGGAAGAAGCAGACGTGGACCGAGGAGGACGACACCAAGCTGGCCTCGGCACAGACCGCGGTCGAGCAGGCCAAGGCGCGGCGCGACAAGGTCTACGCTGACGCCAAGAAAACCGACGCCGACCGCCGCCAGGCCGACCTCACCGTGGAGAAGGCGGAACAGAAAGTCGTTGCGCTGCAGAAGCGCAAAGACGATATTGCGTCCGGTGCCGCTGACGCCCCGCCGCCGCAAGCGCCTGCGCTGGAGCACCGGTTCAGTGAGGAGGAGCTGGCGCGGATCGATGCCCAGGTGGCGGTGGATTCGGCCAACGAGCGTCGCAACGAGGTGTATGCCGATCTGGAGGCGAGCCCGAACGAGCGGCTCAAGGCTGATGCCGAACTCTCGCGTGCCCAGGACAAGCTCGACGAGCTGGCGAACAAGGGCAGCAAGGTCCAGGGCCGGGTCAAAGACTTCGTCACCGATGTCGCGGGCATGGCATTCGATGCATTCTTGGAAGAGCTACCCGGCGGGATCGGTCAATCCCGTTGGTGGAGCATCGATTACAGCCCACTGCTCGAGGCCGGGCAGAGTCTGTCGCAGCGCGCGGCGCAAGCGATCGGGCCGCTGCCGGTGTTCACCCCCGAAGCGGTCGGCGCGCAGCTGGGCTATACCCCGGCCGTGGGTCAGCCGCCGCCGCCGTGGTGGGACAAGTTGCGGCCCAAGGTGTTCGACACCGGGGGTTGGCTGCGCCCGGGTGAAGTCGCGATCAATCTCTCGCGCCGCCCGGAGCCGGTGCTGTCGTCCCCGGCGCAAATGGCCGCGTTCATGGGCGGGTTCACCCCGACGGGTGCGGGGGTGGACGCGAGTATGCGGATCGACACCCTCAACACCGGCATGAGCGCCGCGGAGTTCCGCCGCGAGTGGGCCGCGATGCAGCTCGCGCAGCGCCAGCGCGCCAAGACCTGGACGCCACGATGAACATCAGTGAGGCCACCCGAATCCTGGTGGAAGGCGCGGGCGGGCAGCGGCTCACGGTGGCCGGGCCGGGTGCCGGCAGTGACGGTGTGGTGCTGGCGGATGTGGAGTCCGGCACCGAGTTCGAGGACTTCTTCGAGGCGCAGACCACCACGATCTGGAACGCGACCGCGTTCCAGATCGGGGCTGACTTCGGTGGCATGCGGGAAGAGAAGTTCGACTTCTCCCTCGCTTTCCACATCCTCGCCACCCCCACACTCTCGTGGCGTGGCGTGTATGAGCGGTTGCGGCAAGCGTTTTCGTTCAAACGCGACTCGGGTCTGCGTGCCGAGATCGGGGACAGCAGTCGTCTGCTCACCGTCCGCCTGGGGGCGAAGCCCGCGGTGAAGGTGTCCGGTGATCCGAACGCCGACGGCTACGCGCTGGTGGTGGTGCCGCTGGTGGGTGCGTATCCGCGCTGGTGCGAACCCGACGTGACCTCGCAGTGGGTGACCACGACAGATACCACCGGCGGCGGGACGGAGTCCGGGTGGGTGACGGTCGCGAACCCGCTGCCGGTCGATTACGAGATCTGGCCGCGCTGGATCGTGCAGGGCAGCAAAGCAATCGTGTGGACGATCCCCGACTTCTCCTGGGGCTCGGACGAGTTCGAGCGGGCAGACATCGACAAGGACCGCAAGATCGTCCTGCCGCCGCTGCTCGAAGGCGAGCATGTCGTGATCGACACCGACCCGCTGACCCGCAACGGGCAGGGCAACTCGTCGATCGACACCGAGTTCTACGCTCGCATGAACGGCCGACGCTTGCTCTACCCGCTGCCCGGCAGCACCCCGGAGACGAAGATCCCGGTGTCGGTGACCGGCGCACCTATCGGGGCGGGGATTCAGGTCCGGTGCCCGCGGCCGTGGCCGCGCCCGTGGGGTGGCCTGGATTGACCGCGACCACGGCGACGATCGACTTCGACGCCGTCTTCACCGACATCGCCGCACGCCTGAAAGCCGAGACAGCGCGGCGGAGCGCGCGGCCGTGGGTTCGGATCTGGGACGGCAACTGGGTGTTGCGCGGTGAGGTGTATCGCGAGCTGTCGGCGGAGTTTTCGCTGATCGCCAACGACACCGGTATCGGCACCATCGAACTCCCGGCCTCCTATTACCTGGCGCGGTGGATGACCGCCCATCATGAGCGGTCGACCCAGAACATCCACGTGACCGTGGACCGCGATGGGGCGAGATGGTCGGGCACCCTCGATGATCTCGAACTCGACCGCGACGACCAGGGACATCGCATCGTGCGGGCGACGTTCAAGCACGACACGGAGCACCTACGGCACATCCTCGCGTTCTGTAATCCGTTCACCCCGCCCGAATTTCAGTTCCCGAAGACCTGGGCGTGCGTGACCGGCGACACGGAAGTCCTTGTCCGCGAACAGGGCCGGACCGTGGCGCGGCCGATCCGGGAACTGACCGGACGGCCGTGTGAGGTGGTGGTGCAGGGCCGGGCGTACCGGTCGCTGACCGGGTCGTGGAGCAACGGGATCAAACCGGTGTGGCGGCTGGCCACCGAGACCGGGAAAGCGATCGAGCTGACCGGTGACCACAAGGTCCTCACCCCGGACCGCGGCTGGGTGCCCGCCGAGGACATCGGCGTCGGCGGCCGGGTGGTCACCGACCACGGCCACAGCGACACCGTCACCGCGTTCGAATTCGTCGGCGAGACCGAGGTTTTCGATATCGCCGTCGAACACGTGCACCGGTTCGTCGCGAACGGGATCACCGTCCACAACTGCTTCGGGCCTGCCCGGTGGGCACTGAAGCTGACCCTGTTCCTGAACCTGCTCCGCCTCGAGACGCACGCGTGGACGGTCCCGACCACCGACCCGCTAAACCCGAAAGCCTGGCTCAACCTCGACATGTCGTCCTGGTCGCAGGTGGTGGTGCCGCACTCGATCCTCGACGACCACTCCCCATTCGCCATCGTGCACTCGCGGTTCAAGACGATGCACGAGGTCAGCAAACGCATCGTCGAAGACGCGCAACTGATCTGGGAGCCACGCCGCTGGCTGACCGGCGACCCGCCACCGTGGCCAGGGGCCAAGGTCCGTCATGGCGCGATCGTGTGGGACCTGGTCGACCGCTCCGGCTGGGACACCGAAACCTCCTTCGGTGGAACACTTTTCGACGGCCTCGTCCGTGCGGTCACCAGGATCGGTGCGGACGGGTTCACCGAGACGGTCGAGGAAGTCAAGGATCCGACGTTCCCCGAGGAGTATTCACAGCCTGGCTGGAAGGGCACCGTGCCCAGAGCGCCCGGGATCATCCTGCGCGACGGCGACCACTCAGCCATCACCTCGCTGAACTTCCACTGGCGGCCCGCGACCGATATCGGGTTCGTCACCGGCGGTCACTCCCCGGAGCTGGTGAACGGCCTGATCGGGGCCACGGTGAGTCTCCTGGGCGACCTCGCGGCTGCTGCCTTGGTGGTCCCGCCCCTGGGCGGCACGGCCTGGGAGCTGCTCAAACCGCTCATGACCGACGTCGTCGGCGCCTTCCAGAAACGTCACGACCGGAACCGGGAGAAACGTCTCGGGAACTCGGTCTTCCACGAAACCTGGTGCGACGGCGCCGACCGCGCCTACAGCCTCAACGCACTCACCGCCCTGCGCACCGGCCGCTGGCGGACCCGCGAGCAAACGAGCCACACCGTGCGCGTGGTCGACGGCTACGACGGACTGCGCATCGGCCAGCACGGGCGCGGCAACGCCTGGCTGGGCACCCGCATCGGCACCACCGTCCGCGAGTGGGGCACCCCCGGCCGCGTCTACGTCGACCGCATCACCGAACTGGTCCTGGCCTGGGACCGCACCACCACACCCACCTGGGAGATCACCGTCGGCGCCCGCGAGCCCGACGACCCCGTCGTGAAGGGACTGGAAATGCTCGACGAAATCACCGGCGTCGCACGAGATCTGGCGGTGCTGTGACCGGATTCTGGACCCTCGACGCGATCGACCCGAACGATCCGGAGCAGCGGTTCCTGCCTGCGCTGCAAGCCATCCCGATCATGGGCCGCACCCCGATCATCTTCCCCGAACCGATCGCCCGCGTCATCTCCAAACATCTGACCGAAGCCGGATGCCCGCCCATGGATCCGGCGTTGGCGAGCAAGAAGTTTCAGCGCCCGTATCGCGGGGAGCCGACCATCTTCAACCCGGCCGGGCAGTGGGTCGACAAGGATGCCGTCGATCCGGAGCCGGTGGTGATCCAGGACCCGGCCGCGATGACCGTGCGCGAACGCGAAGCTCAGGTCGAGCGGCTGCGGTATCTGGGCTACCGCATCAACGAACCCGAACCCGCTGTCCCGACGGCGCAGGTCGTCGACACCCTCGACACCCCGCCCCGGTTCGACCCGGGCGCGCATTCGGTGCGGGAGGTCAACACGTATCTGCGTGATCTCGGCGACGACGACCGGATCGAACGTCGCCGGGTCCTGCACGCCGAGCGCCATGGCAAGGGGCGCAACGGAATTCTGAAACGTCACGAGGAGAACTGACTTGGGTTTCCGCACTGTCTACGACTACGAGTGGTCCGAGGCGGGGTGGCGGATGTGCGACCGCGACGAATGCGAGATCGCGGCCGTGCCATTGGAATTCATCGACACCGCACCCATTCGCTCCGGCGACCCCGTCACGATTCTCGGTGCGTGGATGTTGTGGTACGACCGGCACGTCGAGGAGATCGAGTCCCCGGTGTGGGGCTGGTCGACCACCAACGACGTCCCCGACAGCAACCACCTCGCCGGCGTCGCCGTCGATCTCAACGCACCCCGCTACCCGTGGGGACGGTTGACCATGCCCGCCGACCGCGTCGAGCGGGTGGTCGAGGGCCTGGGCCTGTTCGAAGGCACCGTGTTCTGGGGCCGCGACTGGTCGCGGCCGGATGAGATGCACTACCAGCTCGGCTACCGCGAAGGCGATCCCCGCATCGCCGAATTCGCGGCGAGGCTACGCGCCGGGCATCTGGGTCCGTACGGGCCCGAACCGGTACCGCCGCCCGCGCAGCCCGGGTTCAGCCCGTACGTGGCCGAGGCGTTCACCCAGCTGCTCCCGAACGCCGGGAGGCCCTGACATGGGGACCGAGTGGGCCGATGTCTCCCAGTACCAAGGCATCCCGGTCGACGCGGACTATCCGCATCCGATCCTGTGTTTCCGCACCAGCTCCGGCGCGACCACCGACACCCTGGCCGCCGAGAACGCCCGCCGCGCCTGCGAACTACTCGACGCGGGGCGCCTGCAGGCGGTGATCGCCTACTACTTCTACTGGCCCGGCGAACCCAACTGCGACTTGCACCGCGAGATCTTGGAACGGGCCGGGTTGTGGGGGCACCCGCGGCTGATCTCGATGATCGATGTCGAAGGCGCACCGATCAACGGGGACAAGAGGATTCGCGGTGACCGGTCCGAGGAGATCAACGACGAGGCCGGGCGGCTGGCGGGCTGGCACGGCGACCCGCGCCGGGTGATCGGGTATTGGAACCCGGTCGCCGACCCCGAACTCTGGCCGACCCGCCCGCCCTGGTTGCGGTTGGTCGTCCCGTCCTACGGCCGCCCGCCCGGTTACCCGTTGCGGACCCCGCCGGGGTTTCTCGCGCACCAGTACACCTCGACCGGCCGGTGCGCGCCGTGGCCCGGCGATGTCGACCTCAACTACACCGCCCTCGAGCTACCGGAGCTGTTGGCGGAGTTCGGAATCCACCGAGGAGATGAAGGAGTAATCGTGTCCGATCCCGTTGTCGAGGGTGCTGCCCAGCTGCATCCATTCCCGGGCCGTCTGCGCCAGATCAACTCTCCCGAGCACGTCGGCCCGTCCACCCGCACGCCGGAGCAGCCGTGGCCCAACGACATCTGGAGCGATACCTGGAACGAAGTGGTGTGGGACGGCTTCACCCTCCCGGACGCGGCCGATCCGGAAGTTGAGCGGCACAGCCTGATCGGCTGGGTCCTCGACACCGCCGCGCGGGTCCGGGCTGTGGAGGTGAAGCTCGACCGCGCCCTCGGGGGCGCACAGGAGCGCTGATGGGCCGCCACAGCTTGCCCGACGCGCCGTCGCAGGTGCGCTACCCATGGCGCACCGTCCTGCGCACGGTCTTCCAGTTGATCATCGGACTCGCAGCAGCCATGCCGACCCTCGTCGGCGAACTCGGGTTGCCGCCGACCGCGGGTGTGGCTGGGGCGCTGGCGATCTCGGCGGCGATCACCCGGCTGATGGCGATCCCCGCAATCGACGACCTGCTGACGCTGGTCGCGCCGTGGTTGTGCGCCGAACCAGGAGCGCCTCGTGGCGACGTGGCTGACCGCTGACCTGGTCCAGGCCGTAGGGGTCTCGATCGCCTCGGTGGTGGGTGCGTTCTCGGCGTGGCAGGCCCGCCAGGTGCGGCAGCTGCGCGAACGCATCGAGGTCCTCGAGGCGCAGATGGCGCGCGAGCACGCGAGATTCAAGGCCGCGGTCCGGCTCATCCGCTCCCAGCTGCGCTATATCGACCGGCTACGCGGGTTCATCACCTACCCGGTGCCCGGTGAGCCACCGCCGGAACCGGATTACGAGATCCCTCCTCTGCTCGAGGACGAGATCTAACAGGTGAGCACGCCTGGTGCGTCCGCCCCCGACGGGTCGTTCGTACTGGGTAGTGCCTTCGGGCAAGGCATCACCGAGGACTCCGCGCGCGCGGTCGCGACGGGCGGGGTGCTGGCGGTGTGGGAGCGCTATCAGCAGCAACTGCACGACAAGGTCGTCAACGTCATCGACGATCACTCCCAGTCGATCACCGAACTGCGCCAAGCCTACGAGCAGCTCACCCTGCACGGGCGCACGATGGTCTACCGCGGCAACGACTCCTACACCCCCACCAAGGGACTCATCGCGGTCGAGGTGATCCTGCTCGCCGGTGGCGCGGGTGGTGCGGCTGGCCGCTGGGACATTGTCGGGGACCGGCGCATGGCTGGCGGCGGGGGCGGTGGGGGCGGGGAGGTCCACCACACCATTCCCGCCGCCCTGCTCCTGGTCGACGCCAATGGGAATTTCCTGCCGATTCGGATCGTCATCGGCCGGGGCGGAGCGGGTGGAACCGGGGACGCCGAGCCCGGCCACGGCGGCGGGGACACCACATTCGGGGATTTCCTGATCGCCGGTGGCGGCCAAGGCGGCCATGGCGAGCCCCAGGTCGGCGGGATCGGTGGCCGGGGTGGTGCCGGCATGATTCCCGGCGGCGACGGCGGCAAAGGCGCCCCCGCAGGGCTGACCGCCCCTCCCACCCCTGCGGGTGCAGGAGGGAAATCGGTGTCCCCCTACGACTTACACGGCGGCGGGGGAGGCGGCGGTGGGGGTGGCGGCTTCGGTGGTCCCGGCAACGCGGGCGGTCAAGGTGGTATCTCCCCGGGCGGGCTACCCGGCCGGGACGGGCAGCCACCGTCGAAGGTCGTCACCACCGGCGGCGGGGGCGGTGGCGGTGCACCGGACGCGAATTCCAGTGGCGCGCACGGCGCGTTCCCGTCCGGAGGTGGGGGTGGCGGGGGTGGTGGGATCGGCCCGCCACGCGGCAACGGCGGCAACGGCGCCACCGGAATCCTCTACGTCATCGAACGATTCGCCTGATGCGGGCGATCCTGCGCGTCTACACCTTCAACGACACCTGGCACAAACCCGCCCTGCTGGAATCGATCGAGATCATCGACCGCGCCGGAGGCGGCGGCGGAAACCCCACCAGCGGTGGGGGCGGGGGCGCGGCGGTGCGCCTGGGTCGCCTCCGTGCCGCCGACCTGCCCGAGACCGCCGCGATCATCGTGGGCCCCGGCGGTGGCCCCGGCGCGGACGGCGGGCCCAGCGCGTTCGGCGAACTTGTTGTCGCGCAGCCCGGCCGGGGCGCGGACTCCGGCGGGGCCGGGGGCATGGCCGTCATGCGCGGCGGCACCGGCGGCGCGCAGGGACGGCCCGGGGAATCGGTGTCCTCCGGGGTGGTCACGTTGCTCGCCGGGGGCGGTGGGGGAGCCGGAGCCGGATCAGTCGGCGGCGCATCGGGGCTCGTCCCCGCGGGGAGGAGTCGGCCGCCGTTGTGGCAGAGCGGGCAATCCGGGAGTGGCGGAAACCCCGGCCAGCCCGGCGGGTTCCCGGCCGGGGGCGGGGGAGCGGGCGCGCCCGGTGCGGCCGGGCTGCTGACGGTCATCGAGTACCTCTACGACCCACCCGCCACCGGAGCACCGGATCCGGTGCCCACCTGACCGTTTCACCCTCGCATTCGCGAATCGTCTGATCGGAAAGGCTGTTTCATGGCTGACGCTGTCCTGCACATTGATAATCTCGGCGGCTACGCCGGGCCCGCCCGCTGCTACAAACTCGACCCGCCCGTGCGGTTCGGTGACACCGACCACGAGTACGTGACCGTGTGGGTGCAACCCCGGTTGCCGCATCAGAACGCGGAGGTGGCCGTGGTCGCGGCGACCGCCAGCGGTGCGTGCGCGACGATGTCGGTGATCCGCCAACCGGGCAGCCACGTCCTGCACACCGACCCCGCCACCACCGACGATCTCGACGCCTGCCACGCCAAGGCCCTGGACCTGTTGGGCTACCGGCACACCATGCCCGATCCCGTCCCGTAGCGCGTCACGCGACAACCGATCCGGCCCCGGCCCGCATTCGTGCGGGCCGGGGCCGAATTCGTGTGTGCGGCGGGCGGTGTCGGGGTTCGGTTATTCGAGTACGGCGCGTTCGGCTGCCGCCCAGTCGCGTGGGCCGAGGGTGAACACCGTCATCGGTTCGGCTGCGCCCGTGTCCTCGATCGCCGCGATCAGCTGCGCCGGTGCCAGGCCGGGCCGCGCGGTGGTCGCGTCGCAGACCGCCGCCTGCGCGGGCAGGCCCTGCCAGGTGCCGTCGGTGAACAACACCACCGCCCGCCCCAGGGCCGGGGCGTCGGGCACCACCCACGCCACCTGCAGCCCGTCCTCGAACCACCGGTCACCCGGCCGGAAATCCCGCACCCGCAACACCTGCGCCCGCGAGTCGCCCATTCCCCTGCTCCTTTCGATGAATTCCCGTGGCGGGGCCGCCGCTATCACCCGGCCGCCCCGCCTGCCTGATGGGCTAGCGTGCGGCGCGGGTGCGGCCGGTGAGGTAGATCGCGGCGAACGCGGCGGCGCACCAGGCCGTGGCGCGCAACACCCCGCCCGCTACGTCGCGGCCCCGTGCGGGCGCGGCGTCGGCCGTGGTGTCGTTCCACGGCAGCGGGTCGGTGAATCGGTAGTCGATTGCCCAGCTGTCCGCGCAATCCCGGCACACCGTCGTATCGTGAGCGCATTTACGGGGGTTGCCCACCACCGGGATCCGCACGTTCTCGATCCGGTGGATCCATTCCGCGGACTCGTTCGGTTGGTACGAGGAATCCAATAGTGCGCCTACGGTCATAGTATTGCCGAACATTGTTGTGGCCCTCCATGTTTCGGTTGTCCGGTGTTTCGTACGCACCGAACATTGGCATGGTTCCGGCCACAACGGAACCCATTTGCGCGAGTCTTGTTTCGTTGAAACATGTTGGGGCAAAAGGTGTTTCGCAAAATCGAGTTGATCGTGTCGCGGTGTGCCTTTAACGTCGTGGCTGCCCGAAAAACAAACAGCCCCAGCCGGTGCGTCGAACACCGGCTGAGGCCCGAACACGGAGAGGAAACCTCCGCAATGAATAGCCTATCGATCCGCGTCCACGACGACCACCTCATCGTCGACGCACCCTACAACCCGCACTTCCACGACCGCGCCGACGAACTCGGCGGCACCTGGATCCCCGAAACCAACACCTGGCAATTCCCGCTGGACGACGAGCCCCGGGTGGCGCGATTGACCCGCCAACTGTTCCCGGCCGAAAACCCCGGCCCCGCGCACGAATTGGAGATCGCGCAGACCCAGGCCCTGCTGCCGGTGCCGGTCGATGAGCAGGACGAGCGTGCGGGGGTGAGTGTGAACCAGCGTCGCGCGGATCTGCTCGATCGACTAGAGACCCTGGTCGAGGAGGTCGTCTGGATCCACACCGCACTACGCACTCTGGGCTGACCGACCCCATGCCCGGCGCTGTCACCAAGATCCCCTCGCGTCCTGGCGGCGGTGCCGGGCGCTTTTCCATTGCAGTGGCTCTACTGGATCCGTTTGTTGCGACAAGCGGGAGGCTCAGTATGTGCGTCGTCTGCGTTCGTGGTACGCGCGGCTGCGCGGGGTTAACCCAGACGGATCCTGCTTCGGGAGGATTGCCGGTTTGGCGGTCAGACGCAGTGCCTCGCGAATGTCTTCTTCGGTCAACCGCCACGTGCGCCCGATTTTGTGACCGGGAAGTTTTCGTGCTCGCAACTGCTTCAGGTACCAATCGGTGGATTGACCGAGTCGTTCAGCGCCTACGGAGACCGGCACGGTCGTATCGGCTGGCACCACCTCCGAGGGTGACGTGGCAGACTCGCCAGCCCCGGCCAATGCATCGTCGCCAGCCGACACATCGCTCCTTCCCGTTGTGACTGGTTGTCAACCACGGCGGTCCAACATCACCCGGGTAGGCCATGCGTTTCAGGCCGTATGGCCTACCCGGCCAGCCGCATTATCGGCATCATAGTTGGCCTATTGGCTTCTACGGCTGGCTATTTTGAGGGGATCAATAGGCGCGCCATTCATCGGGAATGACGCGACCCTATTGTAGGCCGCATCGGATTAGCTGAGTGTGGTTGTGCGCCAATGAGTTCCATATGCTGCGAAAATGTAGAATGTCGGAGATGGGTGCATTCGTGCAGTTGCGCGAATATGTCTGTCTCGAAACCGTTGCGCGCCGCTGAGTCTCATCGCGGCGGCCCTACGACTCGTTAGTCGGATGGCTCGGCTAGATGGGTACCCTCATGCGCGGTGCTCAGCGGCCGGTACTCGGCGTTGCAATCTCCAGCACCCTATGTGCTCAGCCGTCGACTCCAGCGCTTCGTCCACTCCGCGGCACCACTTGCCCCGCACTGACTTTCGTCAGCGCCCTCGGCCCGCCGCCGGCGTCCGCGGCAACCAACTCAGGCTGCCGCGAACTCTCCGATCCCGATTCGATCGACTCGAGGCCCTGGTCGAGGAGGTTGTCTGGATCCACACCGCGCTACGCACTATGGGCTGACCGGCCCCTTGCCCGGCACCGTCACCAAGATCCTCGCATCCCGGTGGCGGTGCCGGGCTTTCTGTTGTGCAGGGTCAGCTAGCGCGGTGTGACCGCGCCGATGGGAATCAGCCGCTGCGGGCGTCGCGGTAATCGGTGGGGATTGCGACACTTGGGTGGTCGCGGAAACGTGGTCGTGGCAATGGGTCTGGGGTTCAGGCGTACTCGTCGGGGTACCTGTCCTGTCCGAAGCTGGCGTCGGAGATCGCGTCGCGGAGTCGGGCGTAGACGACCAGGACCGCGATGTCGAGCACGGGGCGCGCGATGCGCAGGATCGGTAGGGCGATGAGCCCTGCCGCGACGACATATCCGAGCCGGGCGACGATGCGGGTGGGGGTGGTTTGCAAAGGGGATACTCCTCATCAGGTGTTGTGCGGAAAGCGAACTGGGCCGGGTGGTTTACCGCTGGCCTCGGCGACGGCGATGGTGAGAGTGCGGACGATCTCGTCGAGGTCGTCCAGCACCGCCTGCAGGTGCGGTCCGAACTCGATCGGCGGATCGGTATCGGCGGTGGGTATTGGCTGTTGCTGTAACGGCATTGCGGGGGCGGACCTAGGCGTCGAGACTCCGGTCGGCGAACCCGTCGGCGGCGGTGACGGCCTCGGCGGCCGAGGCCGCCGACGCCTCACGCACTAGCTGGCCGTCCAGGTCGCGGATCGTCCACGAGCATGACCTGCCGGTGGTGAGGCGGATCGTGCCCGTCGCCTTCGGATACTGCTGGTGCAGCCTCGGTTGTCCGCCGTCGCTGGAGTACTGCCAGCCGTTCACCGCGTAGTACGGCGCGATGACGGCGTCGCCATCGCCCTCACTGCCGGATGTGGGCAGGGCCGTATCCATCACCGGTCGCCCCGCCTCGTCAGGGGCCGATGAACAGGCTCTCGCAGGGCAGTCGGGGCAGCCCTTCCAGGGCATCGGATGCCTCGTCGATGACTTCTATTGGCTCGCATCGTTTTTCGCTCCAATCGTGGATGAAATGCCATGCCGCGACAGCATTGGCGCGGTAGTCGACGACCGTCCCGCCGAGCCGGACCCGAAGATGCACGTCCTCGGGGTCCTCGGCTGCGGGGTCGGCCATGACGGCTCACCGCCTCGGTAACGGCCTGCTGCCCGGCCGCGCGGACGCGCTCCGGCGCGGCGGCACAGTGGTGGTCGCGGGCTGGAAGCGGTGCCGCAGCGCGGCCACTTGGCCGGAGCGGGCCAGGGCGGGGATCGGTAGCGGCTCGGTCGGGTATTTAGTCGGGTGTTTGCCTGTGCGCTGGACGTTCTCGCGTTCGGTGTCGGAGCGGGTCGTGTTCTCGCCTGGGTTCTGGCGTGGCCAGTCCGACACCGGCGCGCACGGGCGAGACGGTTGCCCGGTCAGCCGGACCGACGCGACGATCATCGCCGCGAACCCCGCCATAGCCAGCGCGTACACCAGCGTCTCCGGCGTCACGGGGTGCCCCCGTCCGCCTGTAGCTTCGCGGCTATCTGCTGGCCTTGCTCGGCGAGCTTGTAGGAATTGACCCGCCGCAGATAACCGTGACGAGTCAGCCACGTCGCGGTCGCCTGCAGTGCCGTCACCGGTTTCTTGAGCTGCTTCGCTAGTTGCACCAAGGAGTGCGGCTGGCCATCGGCCAACGCCGCGATCACCTTCACCTGCAGCTCGGTCAGCTCCTGGCCGGTCACCGGCTCGCCTCTTTGGTCGTGACCCGGATCGTTGCGTCGACGACATCTCCGAACGGCGGGAACTCGCCCAGCGGTGTGATCCATTTCCGGCGGTCGGAACCTGGTGTGGGGAGGGCGATTTCCTCACCGGGCAGCACCAGGAGCGTGCCGCTGCGGCTGGACAGTGTGGAGATCATTGCCGCGAGATCATCGGCGGGCAGGGGCCTTGCGGTGATGAACATCCACACCGCCGATCGCACCGAGACGATCGGAACCTTGCGTGGCAGCAACGTTTTCGCGATCTTGGTGCCACGCGTGTCCGAGGTCAGCACGGCGGCGTACTGATCCGAGATCAGCGTCAGCGCCTTGGTTGTCGAGCTGAGGAAGGTGGCGCAGCGGAATGCGGCCATGTACTGCTGACGGCAGGCCGCCAAGTCGTGGACGTGTGTTTGGACGTCCGGAATCACTGTGGGACTCATTAGAACTCCGTGATGCTTTCGAGCAGCACCTCAACTGGACTGCAGCAGATGGTTCCCAAAGCCGTTGTGAGGCACTGTCTGTTGGTGGCTTAGGTCCACTGAGCTGGCGAATACTCACGCTGGCTGCGTAACCAGGGAACATTCGAGAAACGGAATCCCCACCGGGGAGTAACACGTTGGACGGGTACGCTCCAGGGTGGCTCGATGACCGCCAGCTGCACCGCCTCGATCGCGGTGAGACCCACGTCTTGCGCGAGTTCTGCGGTCGCCGTGACCATTTCCGCGATCTGGATGGCGCGGATGGCCTGCTCCTTCGTCAGCGTGCGGCCCGGCAGAAAAGAAACCGCCCACCCACCCATGCCGACCGACTTGGCCCGATGGGCACTGCGGTCGCTCACGATCCACGCCTGATCTACCTGCACAGACATCGTTCCTCGATCCACCGGCGACGCCGGATCCGAACCCTCCCACCCTGTGGCGGCTATCACATCAGAAGCGTAAACATGTAAACCAGACAAGGCAACCGATCTAAGAAGTTTTCTTGTTCAGGTATGCGGTAAGGTTGCCAGTCGAGCGAAGGAGGTTCGTACCATGGCGCCGATGTCACCGACCGTCTCTCGATGGGAACTGGTGCTGCGTATCCGCCGTCGGCGAGAGCAGCTCGGCGTGGATGTCGCCTCGATCCTGAAAGCGCTCAGCATCGCGAAGGCGTACTGGTCGCTGTTCGAAAACGATCGGCGACTGATCCCAGAAGAGAAGCTCCGGACACTGTTCACCGTCCTGGAATTCGACGAGGAAGAACAAGCTGAGCTGCTGGAGCTCCGTTCTGCGGGCAAGGAGCGAGGCTGGTGGACTCGATACAGTGCGCTGTTCTCCGACGAGACGATGCGCCTGTGGGGCATGGAGTACGGAGCCGTCAGCGTCCGCTGCTGCGAAAGCGTGATGATCACCGGACTGCTACAGACCGCCGACTACGCCCGTGCGGTGATGTCGACCGACACCACCTTCATTCGGCAGGCCGAGGTCGAACAACGAGTCGACGTTCGCATGAAACGCCAGGAGCGGCTATTCGGTGAGGACCCACTCGAACTGAGTTGCCTGATGAGCGAGGCGGCACTGCTGCAACAAGTCGGTGGTCCCGAAGTCCTCAAAGGTCAACTCGACCACCTGATCTCACTGCTTGAAGAACACGAGAACGTCGACATCCGAATCCTGCCGTTCAGTGCGCGCGGCGGGCTACCGCAAGGTGGCGCAACCTTCTACCTGTTCGACTACGACGGGCCGGTTCTGCCTACCCTGGCCTGGCACGAGTTTCCCGTGCTGGCCGGATTCATCGACGACGCCGAGAAGGTGCAGGCGTTGAACGTGAGCTTCTCGCTGGTCGAGTCAACAGCGCTCAGCCGGGCCGATTCCCTGGCCCTGATTAAGCAAACCGCACGTGAGATAGGCTAAAACGCATGAGCACGACACCCCGCCCGATGCGAACCGGATGGTTCAAATCATCGTTCTCCAACCAAGGAACCAACTGCGTAGAGGTTCGATTCGACGGCGATGTCGTACTCGTGCGAGACAGCAAATATCTGCGCAACCCAGCGAACGACCCAACCATCGAGCCCGTCATCCGAATGAGGGCCGCCGACTGGGCCGCGTTCCTCGAGGCCGCACTTGGTCGAAGTGTCCTGGACGTACCCGGCCTCCCCGCCATCGACCACCACCCCGATGGGAACATCTCTCTGCGCGCCCCCGACAAGTCGTTGACCTACACCCCAGACGAGTGGCTGGCCTTCGTGCGAGGGATCCAAGCCGACGAGTTCGCCGCCGTGGCGTAACTCTGTGGCGTAAGTCAACTGGCTTCGTTCATGGTCTGCGACGGCACTTGTCCGTGAACTGTGACGGCGTTCGCGCCCGGTAGGGACCAGGGTTGTCCGCGAATGTTGACGGTATTTGAGGCGCTAGTTCTTGGTGGCGGTAAGGACTTCCAGGGCAACTGGTTCGGTGAACTGCCCGGTGGGATCGATGGCGAGCAGGGCGTCGGTGACCGCGTCCTCGAAAGCGGCCTGCCGGTCTCCAAGCAGTCGGTGAAGTGGCAGCGAGGTCGAGTAGAGGTAGCCGATGGCTTGTTCGATGGTCCAGGGCCGTAGGAATTCATAAACCTGCCGATTCACCTGCCGGAAGGGCGAATTGGCGAGGACTTGTTCATGTGTCTGGCGGGGGTCTGCCGTCGGGGTCGGGCCGTGTTGCTGGTCCGGCGGCAGGAAGTGGCGTTGGACTTCCTCGATGGTCTGCTGCCATGTCGTGGTCGGCCGGATCAGACAGCTGTCGTTGGCGATGACCAGGGCGCCGTTGTCGTCGACCATCTCATCGAGAGCGATGAGGACTTGTTCGCGGTCCATCCAATGGAATGAGCGACCCATGGTGACCAGCCTGAAGTGACCGAGGCCGCCCGGGAGATCCGCTGAATTGCCTTGTGTCCAAGTCACGTTGGTGACAGATTGCTCTCGTGCTTGCAGACTGGCTTCGGTGAGCATTTCGGGCTCGGGATCCATGCCGACGGCTTCGGCAACGTGGGCTGCGAGTGGGAGGGTCAGTTGACCGGTGCCGCAGCCGAGATCGAGCAGCCGGCCGGTGCCGTCGAGGCGCAGGCGCTGGATCATGTCGTCGAGGAACTCTTGCGGATAGCTGGGTCGGTAACGCGAATAGTGCCAGGCGGTTCCCGCGAACAGACCGCCGTGCGAACTGTCGTGCTGATCGGTCGAGTCCACTTTGTTGCCCCCTTCAGCGCCGCCCGTCCGACTGTGCCCCGATGACAGCGTGCTTCAGGACGGTGGCGGCCGATGTGACCCAACGTTACTGGCGTCCAAGCTGATTCGTTTCTCCGGCGAGTTCGATGTGGTGTTATCGTTTGGTGCGGCGTGCCGGTCGTTCGGTAGTGGGTGGGTCGGGTTGTTGGCTGGTCCGGCCGCCAGCGGCGGGCAGTGCGGCTTTGGTGTGGGCCAGTGGTAGGAATCGATACCGGTCTCGATGATGTTGCCGCTGAAAGTGAGCCTGTCGACAACCGGCGGCTGCGGCCACACCGAGGTCAGCGCCGCATCGACCGTCCGCCAGCCCACCCGTACTCGCGCTCCAACGCCTCGACTTGCCTGGGGTCAGCCGAGGGAGCGCCAACCACTCCACGGGCGCGGGCCATGACGGCCCTGGACACAGGCGAGACGGTGCAGGGCTTGATCGCGGTCAGCGTCGTTGGTAGTCGCGCTCTGCGCAGCCATACAGGTCATCCGGAACTCCCGGATATCGCGTAGGAGTTCGAAACCTGCCCATGCGGTGACATCGTGCCCGTAGACCTCACAGAACGAGCGATAGTCCTCAGCGGTGATCCAGGCGAAGGACGAGTGTTTGATCGCGGTGTGGACCAGGTCCCATTCCGGTGGGCCGAACGAGGTTCGCTCGAGGTCGAGGAACAGCACGGTGCCGTCGTCGGCGGCTACCACATTGCCGACCCAAGCGTCGCCGTGGATGACGCACCACGGCAAACCATCGGGCAGCTTGTCCCAGCGAGACCGCAGCTCGTCGAGATGTTCCCGCATCCAGACGCGATCTCGATCGGTCAGGAATAGAGCGGATTCGATGCGCTGGTCGAGTCGGACGAACGGGGCCACCACGCCGAGGTCGAATGAGGTTGGTCGCGGAAGATTGTGCAGCTGACGGAGGGCGTGTGCGACCTGGGATGGAGAGCCGTGGTGGTGTGGGGGGAGTTCGTGCCAGAAGGTGACCGCGCGATCGTCGACGATCGCAGGCTGATCGATCCCGGCGATGGTTCTCACCGCGGGGACGTGTGATGCTTCCAGCCACCGGGCGACTTCGACTTCTCTTCGTGCGGCGGCTTGTTGTCCCGGTCTAGCTATGCGAGCTATCACGCCGTCTTGCAGCCTGTAGATCGCGTTCTCGCCGACCCGCAAAGGCGTGGCGTCGGTGGCGTCGAATCCGACTTGTGCGCACGCGTTTTCGAGCACTGTCCGGAGTGTGCTGGTTGGATCCATGGTCATACTCCGGCCAGAGTGGTTCCGATGCGGTCCGATAGCTGTTGTGTTCGTGGGGTTTTACGGTGGATGGCGAGGGTCTGCAGGTCACGTAAGTCGTCGGCAGCGCGGCGCGACCGCAGATTGCTCAGGTCGGTGAGGGCGTGGTCGCCCACGGCAGCGGCCTCGGCCGGATCACTGGTCAGCATGAGCAGCGAAGCGAGCTTGGTCGCGGAGATGCCACGGGAGCGCTTGAACTGATCGGGGTGACCCGCCACCGCGGTGGCAAGCCGGGTGCGGGTTTCGGTGACGCAGTGGCCGTGGATGGCGAGATCGTAGAGGGCGTGGCCGGTGTCGCCGCAGTGCTGGGCGAGGTCGTAGTAGGCCATCCAGGCCGGGTCGTTCGCCGGGCGGGTATTCGAGAATTCACGGTCGGCGTGTTCGATCGCGCAAAGGGTGTCGCGGACGTTGCCTTGTTTGGCGTAGGCGCGTGCTTGGGCTGTATAGAGCATCGCTCGTTCGGTCGCGGTGAGCCGATCGGGGTGGTCGAGTGCCTTGGTTATGGCGGTCAGACCGCGTTGGGGGTCGCGGCACCAGATCGCTTGGCGGGCTTGGGAGGACAGCACTTTCGCCCGCAGATGCCACAACCCGCCCTTCTCGGCACACGACAGGGCTAGGTCGAACATGTTCCGGGCTTCGTCGTGGTGGTAGGAGTCGAAAGCCATGAAACCGCCGGCGTGGGCGAGAAACCCGACAGCGGCGTACAACTCGACCCGTAGTGCTGGCGTGCAGTGTGCCTCGAGCAGACTCTCGGAGTATTGCACCTGGGCGAGGACCGCTTCGCGGACGAGCCCACCGCCGTAAGCATGGTCGAGGGAGGTGAAGATCTGCGCGGCGGTGCGAATCCGATCGATCTCTTCCTGATCGACGACCGCCGGGACTGCGGCCTGCGCGAGGAGGCGACGCAGCGGGGTAGCCGCGACCGCTGTCGCGGTAAGGGCAGCGGTGCGCAGGAACTCGTGTCGATCCACCTCATCGAGCGTATCGGGGACGGCGAGGACATCGACGAGCTGACGAAACCGCTCCTGCTCATCGGGGGTGGCCTCCTTGAGAGCGGTATCGAGGGCTTTCTGGGTGCGAGGCAGCATCCGGATGGTCCCGCCGCGAGAGTTCCACTTCGTCACCGATTTGGCATCCACACCGAGTCGATCGGCGAACCCGCGCACGGTTTGGCGCGTCGCGGTACGCAGAGCCGCTGCTTCGAATCCGGTCCACTCCCGCCCCAAGATCATCGCATCAGTTTCCCCTCGGTGACCTGTAGTGATCCCACGCTAGTCCCACGCCGGTGCCACAGCGGTGAGTTCCGCAAAACACTTCCGTGCGGGACAGTCGATGACCACACGCGAGGGGAGCAGATCATGACAACTCATCAGCTGGTGGTGGTCGGGTTCGACGAGATCGTGGCCAACAAATACATGCCGTGCATCGCGCGGGCGCTGAAAGACGGTTACCTGCAGTCGTATTCGATCATCGACCTCGAATCCGAACGCCAAGCCGTCGAGGCGCGTCTGGCCGGTCTGGATCCGCAGCCACGCAAGTGCGTGTTCCTGCCATCCGGGCGCAGGGGCGCAGCGGGTGACGGCGGCGCGGTGCGGGCAGCGTTGGCGGGTGCGAAGGTGCGGGGCCTGCCCGCGATGGCGTATATCGCCACGGAGGTCGGTGCGCACGAGCGGTATCTGCGGTGTTGTGTCGAGGAAGGGATGGCATCGCTGACCGAGAAGCCGGTGCTGGCGCCGGTGTCCGCGGGCAGGTTCGAACCGGCGCGGATCTCGCAGACGATGGCGGAGCTGATCGAGATCGCGCGCCAGCGGTCGGCACAGCATTCGGTGATGACGCTGAGTCGGTATCACCGCATCTACAACGGCAAAGTCGTTGCGCCGCTGCGGGAACGGGTGCTGGCCTGGCAGGCGCCAGTCACCTCGTTACACCTGCGGACCGCGGGCGGGGTGTGGAACCTCGAACACGAGTACGTCACCCGCGAGGACCACCCGTATCGGTACGGGTACGGGATGCTCATGCACGGCGCCTACCACTACATCGACCTCACCGTACAGATCCTCGAGTTGAACAAACTCGTCCTGCCGGACAGACCGCTGCGATTACAGCTGTGCTCGTTCGGCGCCTACCCTTCCGACCAAGCCCAGCGGGTGCCGGGCGCGGCCACCGCAAGGCTGGACGGCGACTCGCCATGCCCGGCGTTCGCGCGAGAGCGCGGCCGCTACGGCGAAACCGACATCACCACGACGTTCCGGCTCGTCGACGCCGACACCGGTGCGACGATCACGCTGGGGACGCTGGCGTTCGAACAGACCACACCGTCGATCCGCAGCTGGTCGACGTTCCCGGACGGGGTGTACAACAAGAACGGCCGCACCTCCAGCGTCGATCTGGAAGCGCAACTGTCGACCCTGTATTCGGTGCATGTGCACTGCTACGACGTACCCAGCGGCCCGGACGCCGACCGGATCGGCGCGGTCGCCGATGTCGTGACGCGCGCGAACGCGGCGCTGATGCCCGGTGAGGAGTTCGTCGCCCAGGAGAGCTTCGACGGGCTGTTCCACAGCGACAGCAACCGCGAGCTGATGGAGAACTGGTTGCGTGGCACCGAAACCCGCAGCCAGCTGGCCGATCACTACCTGCCCATGCGCGTCGTCGAGGCGCTGGCGCTGTCGCTGCGTATCCCGGGCCAGGTCGTGGAGATCGACGAATTCTGATGGAGGCGACGACGATGTCGGTAATCCGCTCGCAACGCGCGGTGAGCGAGTTCTACACCCAGGCCCTCGCCGACGGCGCCGATACCGCAGAACGGCTCGACGCGCCGGTCTCGGACCGGTTCGCCGCGTTCGTCAACGGGCTCGATCCCGGTGTTCCGCGGACCGCGCTCGAACTCGGCTACGGCCGTGGCACCTACGCGATCACTCTGGCGCGCTTGGGATTCCGGGTGGTCGCGGTCGACCAGGTCCCCGCTGAGATTCTGCGGTCCCGGATAGCGGAGCAGCCCGAGCTGGCCGAGCGGCTCGAGATCGTGGAGCAACGCATCGAAAACTACGACGTGCGAGAGCAATTCGGGATTGTGGTCGCCCGCAACGTCCTGCACTACCTCGGCCAGCATCAGGTCCGCGACCTCCTGGCCCGGTGCGTGCAGCACGCACCCCACGGCGCGGGCCACTACCTGGAGGTGTTCACCGACATCGAACGCACCGACCGGCGAGGTCGTCGCGTGTTCATCGAAGACGAGGCCGCCTACACCGCAGCCGGGTTCCGTTCAGTCGCAGAACATCTCTATCGAGAATGGGAGGGACACATGACGTTGACCGCATACGCGGAGAACAACTCCGGCACCGCCATCGACGATGCCGTGGCGCGGAAATACTTCCGCGCCAACAGGATTGTCGTTGCCGCCCGGCGTCGGGCAGGCGTGGTTTCGGGAGGGGTGGCGTGAGAGCGGGAGGAGTTCGCGGGATCAGCGTCGTCGTGCCGTGCCACAACTGTGGTGAGTTCCTCGTCGAGGCGATCGAATCGCTTGTGGCACAACCCCGCACCGGCGTGTGGGAGATCGTGCTGGTCGACGATGCCTCCGACGACGCGGCCACCCTCCACGCGATCGACGTGTGCCGGGGGCACAAGGGAGTACGGGTCGTGCGCCTACCCGAGCGCGCCGGGGTGCAACAGGCTCGCACCGCGGGCTTGCGGGCGGCGCGCTGCGACTATGTTCTGCCGCTGGATTGCGATGATCGCCTCGCCACCGACCCGAAGTTGCTCACCGAGGGCGGCTACGCGCAGCAGGCGGTGCAGATCCTGGCCGAGGACCCGGAGGTGGCGTTCGTGCATACCTTCTCCCGGATGGTCGGCGATTTCGACGGGCTCACCATCTCCGCCTACCCCGCCGACGAACAGCTGATCGTGCGCAAACACCACGCGCCGCTGCCGATCGTGTACCGGCGCCGCGACGGCCTCGCCGCAGGCGGCTACGACCCGGCGATCCGGAAATGGCAGGACTGGGCCTTTGCCGTCGACCTGCTCGCCACCCGCTACCGCCGCTGCGCCACCAACCGCATCCACTGCCTGCCCCGCCCATTCCACGAGTACCGCATCCACCAGCGATGGGGACGGCTGTCCGCGGGCGAGGTCAGCGAGCTGGAAACCACCCTGCTGGTGGTCGAGCGCAACCTCGACTACTTCCAAGCGGTTCTCGACGACCCGCGCCCGGCCCGCAAGATCGCGGAGCTGGTGTGCGCGGCCAAACCCGACCGTCTCACCGAGCTGCTGCACATGGCGGCCTTCGACCTCGACCAGGCACTGACCGTGGCCCGGCAGCGCAAGTTCACCCTGTCCAGTCCCTTCGAATCTCTCGGGATCCCATGAGCAATCCCCAAGAGCAGCCATCCGCGGAAAACCCCTCACCCGGTAGCCGCGACTCGGCCCGTGGGCAGCCCATATGCTGGGCTGCTGTGACCGAATCCAACCCCCGTACAGAGATGGCCCCTTCGACGCTGCCGACGACGTTCGTACCGGCGGTACTGGAGAGCGAGCTGTACGTACGGTGGGTAGTAGCCGGTTACTTCCACGCCGACCCGTCCAGTGACAAGCCGCCGTACAGCATCGTCATCCCGCCGCCGAACGTCACCGGCCGCCTGCACATGGGGCACGCGTTCGAGCACACCCAGATCGACGCGCTGACCCGCCGCAAACGCATGCAGGGTTACGAGGTGTTGTGGCAGCCCGGCATGGACCACGCCGGGATCGCCACCCAGAACGTCGTCGAACGCCAGCTCGCCGGGGAAGGCTTGTCGCGCCACGACCTCGGCCGCGACGCGTTCATCGAGCGGGTGTGGGAGTGGAAGAACACCTCCGGCGGACAGATCTCCGACCAGATGCGCCGCCTCGGCGACGGCGTGGACTGGGACCGCGAACGCTTCACCATGGACGACGGTTTGTCGCGAGCGGTGCAGACGATCTTCAAACGCCTCTACGACGACGGCCTGATCTACCGCGCCGAACGCATCATCAACTGGTGTCCCCGCTGCCTGACCGCGTTGTCGGACATCGAGGTCGAATACCAGGACGACGACGGCGAGCTGGTGTCGATCCGCTACGGCGACGCCGACAGCGCCCTCGTGGTCGCCACCACCCGCACCGAGACCATGCTGGGCGACACGGCGGTCGCGGTGCACCCCGACGATGACCGGTACCGGCATCTGGTCGGCACCGAGATCGAGCTGCCATTGACCGGCCGTCGGATCCCGATCGTCGCCGACACCCATGTCGATCCCGAATTCGGTACCGGCGCAGTCAAAGTCACCCCCGCCCACGACCCGAACGACTTCGACATCGGGCAACGTCACGGCCTGCCGTCGCTGACCGTGCTCGACGAGCGCGGCGTCATCACCGCGCACGGCCCGTTCCAAGGCCTGGACCGGTTCGAAGCCCGCGCCGCGATCGTGGCCGCACTGCGCGCTGACGGCCGGATCGCGGCGGAGAAGCGCCCGTATGTGCATGCGGTCGGGCACTGCTCGCGGTGCGGGACCACGATCGAGCCGCGGCAGTCGCTGCAGTGGTGGGTGAAAGTGCGCCCGCTGGCGAAGATGGCCGGCGACGCCGTGCGCGACGGGCGAGTGCAGATCCATCCCGCGAGCCTGGAATCGCGGTATTTCGCGTGGGTGGACAACCTGCGGGACTGGTGCATCTCCCGGCAGCTGTGGTGGGGCCACCGCATTCCTGTCTGGTACGGACCGGGCGGCGAAACCCTGTGTCTCGGACCGGACGACACTCCGCCGACCGGTGAAGGCTGGACTCAGGACGCCGATGTGCTCGACACCTGGTTCTCGTCCGGGCTGTGGCCGTTCTCCTCGCTGGGCTGGCCCGAGCAGACCGATGAGTTGGCGAAGTTCTACCCGAACAGTGTCCTGTTCACCGGCTACGATCTGTTGTTTTTCTGGATCGCTCGGATGATGATGTTCGGGCTCTACCTCAGCGACGGCCAGACCGCGCCGTTCCCGGTGATCGCGTTGCACGGCATGGTCCGCGACAAGTACGGCAAGAAGATGAGCAAGTCGTTCGGCAACGTCGTCGACCCCATCGACTGGATGGACGCCTACGGCACCGACTCGCTGCGTTTCGCCCTCGCCCGCGCCGCCAACCCTGGCACCGACGCCCCCATCGCCGAGGAAAACGTCGAAGCAGGGCGCAACTTCACCACCAAGATCTGGAACGCCACCCGCTTCGCGCTCCTCAACGGCGCCACCACCACCGGCGAGTTGCCCGACCCGCAGGCCCTGCCCGCGGTTGACCGGTGGATCCTGTCCCGGCTGAACACCGTTGTCGCCGAAGCGGATGCGCTGTTCGACGACTACCAGTTCGCGAAGCTGTCCGACCTGCTGTATCACTTCGCGTGGGACGAGGTGTTCGACTGGTACCTCGAACTGACCAAAGCGAGCTTCTCCCAAGGCGGTTCGGCTGCCGACAGCTCACGCCGGGTGCTCGGGCATGTCCTGGACACGCTGCTGCGGTTGCTGTATCCGATCGTCCCGTTCGTCACCGAGAAACTGTGGACCACGCTCACCGGCGGTGAATCGGTCGTCATCGCCGCCTGGCCCACCGATTTCGGCTACCGCGACCCGGCCGCCGAAGCCGAGATAGCCGAACTGCAGGAGTTCGTGACTGAGGTGCGCCGTTTTCGATCGGACCAAGGCGTCCGCAGCACCCAGCCCGTCCCGGCCCGGCTGGAGCTCACCGCAGCACTCGCTCCTCACGTGTCGGCGATCCGGCAGCTGCTGCGGCTCGAACCGGCGGGCGAGAGCTTCGAGGCCACCGCGACACTGCCGATCGGCGAGGCCCGCGTCAGTGTCGATCTGTCCCAGGCGATCGACGTGGATGCTGAACGCCGTCGCCTCGAAAAGGACCTCACCGCAGCGCAGAAGGATCTGGACAGCACCACCGCCAAGCTCGGCAACGACGCCTTCCTCGCCAAGGCCCCCGCCCCCGTCATCGACGGAATCCGGGAGCGAAAGGCCAAGGCGGAAAAGGACATCGAACGCATCGGCAACCAGCTCGCCACACTAACAGCAAGATAGAACGAGAGGATGCGCCGTCGGCCTTTACCGCATGGGCCGTCGGCGCATCGCCAACGATTGGACTGGCGAAGTGGACGGGCTTCGGGTGAGCCTCAACGCCGCCGCCGCCAAGCTGGCCGGCCTCGACAGGATGCGCGATCGGCAGCCCAGCCTGGACCACGAGACCGACCTGGGCATCCCGGTGATCGGGACCAACGTCGCCGGTTCGCGGCCGTGACAAAAGCTTCCTGCGGCTGGGTATCGAGGCGATAGGGGCTTTCGGCTATGGCCACATCTCGCGCGGTGGCGCGCCATCGATGGGTGCAAAGTCGTCAACCCTTGGAATCTTGTAGCGTGCCGCGGTCCGGCAGGGCCAATGTCTTGTGCCGCAGCGCTCGAGGAGGCGGGCAGAGGATAGGGCTTCGTCTCGCGCCCACTGGCACCGCACACACCATCGCGGGCCGGTCGATAGCGCATGCGTCACCCGAATACGTTCTGTTACAGGCCGAATCCAGCTTCGATTTCGCCTGGCGTGCGGAGTCGATGCTGGCGGCCCGCACTCGGCGATCACCTCGGCGATCATCCGCACCGGCAGCAGGTCGGCGATCGCCCAGCCCAAGATGACCCAGGCGATGTTCAGCAGGAAGAGACTGGGCAGACACGGCACAGCCAACGCCCGCTGATGGCGGAACGGCCAGGCACGGGGTCTCCAGGACGATCGTTGTGTTGGTCGAAACACTCATCCCGGAGACCTCGTCGCCCATCGATCTCAGCTCAACTCACTAATACCGGGGTATACCAACACCACACCCGGATCTGGACGGGCATACCCGACCCTGGGCCGAGCGTGACACCAGGCTACTTCTTGCTTGCCGTACCGATCAGCTCGATCGGTGCGATGTCCGGTTTGCCATCGTAGGCCTTCCGCATGGCGTCGACCGCCTTGTTCTCCGCCTGAGCCGCAGCATCCGCGAGCTCGACCTTGGTAGGATTCTCCGCCGCCGACACCGCCGACGCGGCGGCGGCGTCGGCAGCGGCGCGGGCGGCGTTGGTGGCGTTGGTGGCGGCGGCAGCATGGGCGGCGGCAGCATCGGCGGCATCGGCGGCGGCATCGGCGTCGTCGTCGTGGACGGCGGCGCGGGCACCGCGGGCAGCGGCGTCGGCGGCGCCGTTGGCGTGGATGTCGGCGTTGGCGGCGGCGTCGGAGCCAGCGGCAGCGACGCGGGCGCGGGCGGCTGCGGAGCAGGCGCGTTTCCGATGCTGGTCGATGACAGCCTTATCGTCTTTGTCGGTGTCGGGGATAGCGGCGGGCTTGACACCGATGAATTCGCAGGCTGTCTTCGGGGTGGCCGCGTACACCGGTGCCGTCGTGGCATCGGTGTAACCGGTCACCGACAGCGCCAGTGCCGCAGCCACAGCCGCGACGGCAGCAGCCGGGCGAGTGGTGGGGGTGTGCATGTGTCATTACCTCCAGTCGATGGTCAGGAATGAAGATCGGACCGAACCACAGAGCAAAACCTTTCACCGAGGGCGGTAACCACCAACACCGAGCCCGTCCACCACCACAATGTGAAATACCCGGATCACCCCGAGAACTCCAGCCGATCAATCCGGGCTCGGATGCGATTGACCGGGACTGCGACACGACTTCTGACTCCTCCTCGGTGAAGGTGCAGAGACCGGCAGACGCTCAGCATTCGTCACCACCCAACCGCACGGATTGCCGCCAATCCGCCTAGACACGCGCACATCGACCCGATCGCAACGTCCCGCCACCCTCGCGGCGCCATGTCCACGGGTACGGATGTGATTCAGCAGCACGCGCGTCAGGAGCCGCCGCACACCACTACTGCTTCGATAACCCTCCAGGACAGGCGGACAGCATCGGGAAACGCACCTATGCCGCTGGGCGCGCGTTCTACGCACATGTGGAACGAGGACGCACTCGAGAACCGGGTCGTGATCGAACATATATTCGAGTCACTGTAGGCTCCGCTCCATGCCTCAGCAGACACATCTCGAATGGGCGCAGATGAATCTTGTGTCGCCTGCCAGCCTGATGGGACCACCGGTCTGTAGCCCAAGAGGGACTCGAACCCCACATCCGAGGACACCTGATTTGAGTCAGGCGCGGCTGCCATTACGCCATTCGGCCAACGCTGGGATGCAAGGATTCGAACCTCGATCGACGCAGTCAGAGTGCGTAGTCCTGCCGTTAGACGACATCCCAATATGCCACTGGGGCAGGAGGATTCGAACCTCCACCGTCCGCTACCAAAGAGCGGTGTCCTGCCGTTAGACCATGCCCCACCGTCCTGATCACGGTGCCATGCACGCGGCAGGTGCCGCAACGGATTTACCGGTCGGGGTGGCGCGATTCGAACGCGCTATCAGAGCCATGCGTGCCGATTGTTGCAAGCTCACATTCGTTCTGGTGCGGTGATGCCGAGTAGGTCGAGGCCGTGGACGAGGTTCATGCGGTGAGCTGGCAGCGTGCGAGCCGGTACCACCGCACGTGGGTTCTACGGCCTGCGCCCGGTCAGCACCGGTTGGAAGAACCCGGTCTGTTCCGGCACGTGACAGGCGAGGGACTCGAACCCGGCGGTGTGGGCGAACTCGGTGATCTGGTCGCGGGTCATCGCCCAATAGCGAGTGCGCCGCGCCGTCGTGATCCATTGTTCGCCATGCGAAGCGAGTTGGAACAGTTCCAGGTCGTAGTGTTCACCGTCGTCGGTCCAGTCCCACAGCTGGAACGTCACCATGCGTCTGGAGGCGGAGTTGTGCGTTTGCGGCCTTGTGGAGCATGGGCGTGTTCGGCGGAGGGCATCGTAATCGCGGACAGTGAGCAGGAGTAAGCCGCCCGGTCGCAGCACCCGGAGCATCTCCTCGCAGGCGTCGATCACATCGGTCGAGTTCAGCAGGTGGGGTAGCGCGTTGTCGGCGCAGACGACGATGTCGAAGGTGATAGCTGGAAATGGCAGGGACCGCATATCGGCAGCGACTACGCGCAGGGGCACGCCACGGGCCTGGGCCTCGGTGCGGGCGCGTTGTGCTGCAACCGAACTCAGGTCGGCTGCAACGGTGTCGTAGCCGAGTTGGGCAATGCCCAGCGCTTGAGTCCCGATGCCGCACGCGACGTCGAGTAGCCGCTCGTGGTTGTGGTGGCCCGCGGACCGGATGAGCTGATCCAGCGACCGGCTCTGCTGCGCGATCGTGGCTTCCAGTCCTGATAGATCAGGTCGTACGTGGCAGCTAGGCCGTCGTAGAACACCCGTGGGCAATCGTGCGCCATCCGACCACGGTAGTGAAATTGCGGTGACCAACACACCCCATATCCGGCAGAAGCAGACGTTCTGCGCCACAACGGCTCTCACCTTGACAGTCGACCCGTAAGCAGCAGTGCAGGACGTTCACGGCCGAGCTGCAGACGACGTCGCAGTGACAAGTTGACGTTGTCGTCACACGGTGTGACGAATGCTCGAACGTCGACGAGACCACCTCGGCCACAGCATGTTCCAAGATCTCGTGGCATATCTACCATCACTTGTGCGGTGGTTGCAACTGCGGGAGTGACACCAAATGTGTTGCACTCCAGAATGTTCCGAGGAAGTGGTTAGCTTTCGCGTATCTCGGTGTTCATTCAACCGCCTAGTCTTGTTTGCCCGGTTTGTCGCGCATCTCCATGTTGTGTCATCTACATTGAGTCACGTGAGGGGGAGCCTTCACGACTGGGAGATCGAGCCGGACTGCGGGTATCTACTGAGCCTTTAGTTTGGTATTCCCGCATGTCGTTTTTGGCTCGATCAGACTGACGAAACAGGGGTTAATCTATGCATGCGCAGAAGCGGCCTTTGCCGCAATTAGCTCGTTTATCTCGGGCGTTGATCCTTGCCATGTTCACGCTGTTCAGCGTCGTGGCTTTGGTCGCCGGTCCGAGCGTATCGGCGATTGCGGCTCCGGACAACCTCACGTGCGCTAATGTTCAGGCCCGTATCGATGCGAACCAAGCCGCAGCGGCGGTCCACAACGCGAACAAGCCGGATCCAAAAGATTCCGCAGCAGTAGCTGCTTACAATGCTGAAGCCGAGCGCGGCAATGCCGAATTACGCCAGCTCGTAGCATTCAGAAAGAATTGCTCCGTCGATCAACCGACGAAAGATAATCCTACTCCGGGTTATCCGAAGCCCGCGGCTAATCCCAATAAAAAGGGCACGGTCACTTCCGATCAGACCAACGACAAGTTTGAACGTGAGACGACCTACGGCGATGGCGGCAGTTCACTTTATGGCGCGATGAACGGACGGGCTGCGACGGGTGCCAAGGCGACACTCAGCCCCGACATGTACCGCTCGGGTACCGACGCTTCCGGCAAAATCAATCCCCCTGGCTGGGATAAGGATAATGCTTGGGGGAGCGATGGTTATACGCCGACCCAGTTCCAGCGTGGACATCTGTTGGCGAATGTTCTCGGCGGTCTTGGTGGTGACGCCCGCAACCTGGTGACAATCACGCAGCGTGCGAACCTCGAGATGAGCAAAATCGAATACGATATGGCTAACAGGATCGCCCTTCCGGGAAGCGGCAAGATCGACTACACGGTGACGCCCGTGTACACAAACGGCTACGACGATAGGCCGGTCAAGATTGTGATCACCGCTCAAGGCTCGGGTGCTGACGGGCAGTGGACGATCGACAATAGCTAAGTGATCGTGACCGAACCCGGATCGCTTGAATGACCGTCAGCTGATCTGTGACGCGACAAAATTCCCTTTCGGGCAAGTAGATGCCAGATCGCCGAGGCTGAAACCTGCCCGAAAGGGCGTTTTCGCAACGCATCGTCAAGATCGCCCCTGTCTGCGAACAAGAAATAAATGATCTGAGCTCGGAGCAGCGAACGAACTGGCGGGCCACTCCTCGGGAAAGCTGCAAATGTTACTCTTAATGCAGTTCCACTGCTGCCGCACCCTGCGAGTAGGGGTGACGGCTGGTGCGGCAAGCGGATGACCATCACGGATAACTATCAAAGACTACCAGGATTGAGAGTTGACAATGAGCACGTTGGACAATTTGGTCGCGTTGGTCCCGCCGCCGCCCACGGCAGTGAAATTCGATTGGAAAGCAACGGAAAGCGCTCTCGGATCTCCATTGCCCGATGACTACAAACAGCTGATCGACCTTTACGGCCCAGGTCAATTCAATGAATACATCCGCGTGACGGCCCCTACCGAAAGGGGGGGTATAATCCACTCACAGAAGGTGCTCATTGATTCCCTCATGCAGATGAGGCCGACGATTATCAGCTTCGGCGGTAAATGGATAGGAAACGATGGTTCCGAGGTTCCTGTCGACCTCGGGCCGGAAGACGCTCCGCCGCCGGTCATTGCCTGGGGAAGCGGCGGGGAGGGTGGAATCGGGTACTGGCATGTGGTCGGTGAGAATCCGAATGAGTGGCCGGTGATGTTCACTGATTTCAGCCCGGTGTCCGATTATCATACCGGCGGCCTTGTATCCTACATTTATGGACTACTCGCAGGTGCGCGGAGCGAAGTCGTGCATTTCCAGGAGAGTCGTCCGGACATTACCGAGCCATCCTTCGTGCCGGACCGCGATTTCTCTCCTTTCACGGGCGAATAAGAAGAGGTCTTGACGCAAGACATGGGTTTAGTGCGTCCACCGACTGGCAACTGCGGACCTGGTAATCGAAATCGCTAGCCTAGTTCTCGTCGGTGCAGAAGGGCAGGTCTGCGTTCTTGGGCTGTGCGAAAAATGAGTGCTTGAATTCGTTGTGCGGTTGCGTGGGCGCGGTAGGGGGTGGGGTGGGGGTTGTTTTCGGGGGTATTGCGCCCGCTGTCGCACAGACCCCGACCGACAGCACCGCGACCGTCACAGCGAACAACCCCCGTACGGAAGCACCCACCCCAACCTCCTTACGCTAACCGACGACAGAGAATCCGGCCGGCCGTACCAACAGGCGGGCCAGTCAGAGCCCATTTGGCACCGGGGACACGCCACGAATCAGCGGCCGGTCGCCGATCACGGTGAACTCGGCGTCGATGCCGAGTTCCTCGGCCGCTTCGCGCCGTGCGGCAGGAAGGGGTGTTCGCCGGGTTCGACGTGGCCGCCCATCGGCAGGTGCAGGCCCGAGTTGTGGTGCAGGCCAAGGTAGATCCCGCGCTGGTCGGGGTCGACCAGGGCCACGTACGCGACCAGGTGCGGTGCGAGGGTGGCGGGTTTGGTGCGGCGGAAGATGTCGTCGGTGCGGGCCAGCCATGCCAGCGTCTGGTCGATGTGCTGGTGTTCGAGCTCGTCCAGGGGCGTGATGGTGTGCACGATCTGCGCGACGGTGGCGGTGGCCGACTGCATGCCGGGCACGATAGCGGTGGGGACCGACATCTGCGGTGCGGGTCGATGCCGGTGTCAGCGCAGGGTCAGGGTCATCTCGAATTCGGGTCTGGGGTCGTCGGGAGAGATGATGCCGTGGCGGCCGGTGCGGGTGAATCCGTGCCGCCGGTACAGGCGTTCGGCGCGGATGTTGCCGTCGCTGACTTCGAGCCGGATCGACGTGTACCCGGTGGAGGTCGCCCAGGCTATGGCCGTGCGGACGAGTCGGTCGGCGACGCCGCTGGCGCGAGCCTCGGGCGCTACCCAGGTCGAGATCAGGTGCGCGGCATCGTGGTCGGGGTCGGCGGTAGCGGCGATGGTGCCGATGGCCGTGTCATCGAGGGTGGCGACGAAGACGGCGCGTTCAGTCAGGCGGGATCGCCATTGCTGTTCGGTGCGTGTGCGCGCTTGGGTCAAGGTGGCCCCGAAGGCGGACGGCGCCTCGGCGAGGGCCCGCAGCCGGATATCGCGCAGTATCTGCCAGTCGTCAGGGGTGAGTTGCTGGACCCGGGCCGCCGCCCAGGGTGCGGTGGTCATCGCCGCCATGTGATCCATGACCGCCTCCCGTCCCCAGCCCTCTCGTGTCCGATGACCTGCATAGCACAGGCACCACTGCACCGGGTCCCGGATGAGGAAAAGGGCAGCGAGTCACGGGGCGTGCGGGCGGCCCGCCGAAGGCCGCCCGTCTGGTTCAGTCGTGTGGGTTGGGTGGTGCGAGGAAGCATCCGCCGCCGCTGTAGTGCGCGTCGTGGGTGTGGCGGGCGATGTCGATGTCGTCGCGTCCTGCGGTGGTGAATGCCTTGTCCAGCGACCCGTAGGCGATCCGTTGCCAGGCGCGGGCGGGGTTGCGGTCCTCGCGCCAGGAATCGAACTCGGGCGCAACAGAAACCATGTATCCGGCGGCGGCCAGGTCGGCGGCGCCGCAGGCGAGGGCGTGCTCGGCGGGTCCGTAGATGAAGTGTTCGTAGGTCATGTTCGTGTCGGTCATGGCCTTTTCTCCTTGTCGCGGTTCGTGTTTGCGACACCATGGACCCTCAGATCTGCCGGTAAGTCAACTCCGTTGGTCACCGAACTCGCTTGTGGCACAACATATTTGGATTGGTATCGACTTGACTTCGTGGGCGGGGAGAGCGTTCATGGTGTCGTAGTCGAAACGCGCCGGAGCACACCGGCGGCTACCACCCCGAAAAGGGTGACGCACCAACCGAACTCGCAGGAGGAAACACCATGACCGCCGCCACCGAGACCAAGACCTCGACCGCTGAGAAGCTGTGGGCAGCGCTGCAGCAAGCGCCCGGCGTAACCTCGAAGGAACTCGCCGCCAACGCCGGGATCGGCGGCTCGACGGCCCGCAAGCTGCTGGTCGCCCTCGAACGCACCGGCGGCGCGTACCGCACGGAGGGACAAGCCGACGGGTCGGCGCAGCGGCCCGCGGACCTCTGGTGGCCCCGCACCGACGCGGCCGACACCCCTGCGGAGGAGAACATCGACGACAGTGACGCCACCGGGGCGGACCAGGCTCCGGTGGACGAGGCCGATACACCGGCCGAGGTGGCCGCCACTGCGCCCGAACCGGCGCAGCCGGACACACCTGTCGAGCCCGCCGCCGACGTCGCAGAAGCGGACACAGCGCCCGAAGCTGCGCCGGGGCAGGACTCGCAGGTCGAGCCCGGCCAGCCGCCCGCCGCCGAACCCGCCCCGCCCGAGGCCGGGACCGAGGGCGCGAACGAGCAGGCCCCCGTACCCGCGTCGGACGGGAAGCGACTGAAGCCGGGCGCGCTGCGGGGAATGGTCGAGGAATTCCTGCGCGACTGCGCGGGAAGGGAATTCGGGCCGACCGAGATCGGCCGCAACCTCGAGAGGTCGGTCGGGGCTATCCACAACTCGCTGGAAAAGCTGGTCGCTGACGGGATCGCGGTGAAGACCTGCGAGGCCCCGAAGCGGTACATGATCCCCAACACCTGAGGCGGGGCCAGCCGCCAGCCTCGGACACCACCAACAAGGGGGTGTCCGGGGGCTGGCTGCTGGAACTGACAAGGAGGCAACACATTTCGATGTTCGACTACGACACCTGGCGCGCGCCAGCTACGAGAAGGTGATGGCCCGGCTCGCCACCACCCCGGCCACGATCCTCAACGAAGGTCAGGCGAAAGCGATCCCGTTGCGCTGGTTCACCGGCGACCACGGCCACACCGTGTTCGGCGGGCACGAGCATCTGAACCTGGCGCACTGGTGCGAGAACGGCCCGTACGCGTGCAAGATCGCCCTCCGCTGGCTCGCGATCGAAGCACACAGCCTCTGTCACCGTGCGTTTGCTGGTTGGATCACTGCTGGCCGGGTTACCCCGCTCGGCGGCTAATATAGTGCGTTTCGCGGGGGACCCGTTGGGATTCCGGGCCTGCACCCCCGCTCGTCCGGAGGCCAGGATGGTTTGCATGGCAGACCCACTGCGGCTCGTTATCGGCGGTTACTACGACTCGGGTATTCAGCGGTGGCCATGACCAGAATTGATCTTGACCACCGAGGGCTGTGTCTTCGTCGTCGACTACATCTCCCCTACCTCCGAGCAGATCGACGAGTTCGAAACCGCTGAAGCACAATTCGCTTGGCTCGACACCCGCCACAACGGGATCCTGTGCTATCGAATCGGTGAAACCGCTTGGGAAAGCATCCCCTTCAACCCGCACACCGACACCCCGCCGGAGACAAGCCCAGGAGTGCCGACGATCGAACCGGGACAGCACCTGACGCTGCCGGTCGGGCTGGCCGACATCGATCGCTCGCCCGTATTGGCCGTCCGAACGATCCGATGGCCGGAGTACTTCATCAGCGCCATTCACGCAACGGTGCACAGGCTCGCTGCGCAGCCGCTCGACGCCGACCGCAGGATCAACGAAGCCAACTATCTTCATCGCTTCGTCGGCAGCGAACGAATGGCTCGACAAGCGGGCGTCCGCTGTCGCGACACGAACTGAGAACGGCGGGTTATGCTTTCCCACAGCCGATTTCGAATGCTCGGCCAGTCACGGCTCCACCCTTGCGAGAGCCCGGTCTGCGGCATGACCGCGCATTCGCAAGACCCTCGGCCGACCTCAGCGTGCCGGCCGAACTAGGTGAGGTTTTCGACGGTGACCGGCTCGATACCTTCGGCCGGTGGCAGCTCGAACCCGAACACCTGGCCGTAGAAACTCAGTTCGGCGTCCAGCGCACGGCGGATGTTCTCCGCGCGGCGGAAGCCGTGCTGCTCGCCTTCGAAGACCAAGGAGGCCACCGGGATTCGCCGTGCCCGCAGCGCTTCGACGATCATCTGTGACTGATTGGGCGGCACCACCGGATCTTCGCTGCCCTGCAACACGATCAGCGGCTTGCGGAGCCGGTCGATGTGGTGGATCGGCGATCGCTCGCGGTAGACGTCGCGCCTGGCCGGGTATTCGCCGATCAAACCATCGAGGTATCGACTTTCGAACTTATGTGTTTCGGCGGCGAGCGCCTCGAGGTCGGCGACTCCGAAATGGTCCGCACCGGCGGCGAACGGGGTGTCCGCCCGGGCCAGCGCGGCGAGGGTCGTATAACCGCCCGCCGAGCCGCCGCGGATGGCGAGCCGTTGCGGATCGACCCGGCCGTGTTCGCCGAGCCATCGGGCTGCGGCCATGCAGTCGGCCACGTCCACCACTCCCCATGCGTCCGCGAGCAATTCACGGTAGTCGCGGCCGTATCCGGCGGAGCCGCCGTAGTTGACGTCGACGACGGCGAATCCTCGGCTGGTCCAGTATTGGGTGCTCAGTGACAGCACGGGCAGCGCGGAACTGGTCGGGCCGCCGTGGATCACGACCAGCAGCGGTGGCAGTTCCCCGGCCGGTCCGCCGTAACGGCTGTTCACGGGCGGATAGAACAGTGCATGCGCGGTCCGTGGCGCGCCGGTGCGGTCCACCGAGGGAAAGGAGATCGGCTCGGGCACCGAGACCGAGGCGGGGTCGAGGCCGAGCTCGCGCGGCGGGCGGAGCACCTCGAGATGCGGTGTGCCGTCGCCGAAGTCGATGCGATACACGCCGGGTTCGGTTGTCGGAGTGGCCGCCACTACGACGACGGCGTCGGCACCGGCACGCGCGATCGCGGCGATCGAGGAAAAGGGCAGGTCCAGGTCGGTCACCGAACCATCCGGCCGGCGCAATCCGAGGCCGTCGTAGCCGTCGCGCCAGCGGGCGAACACGACGCCGCCGTCGTCGAGTACGGTGTAGCGCGCCGACCCCAATCGCCAAGCGGGCACGCCGATCTCGGCGCTCAGCTCGACCACCGGGGCGACCGTGCCGCCGGGCGCCCAGCGGTAGAGATTCCACCACCCACCGCGGTCGGAGAGGAACAACAGCGAACCGTCGGGCTGCCAGCGCGGTTCCAACACCGATTGCCCCGGCCCGCCCGCGACGACGGTGTCGGCGCCGGTCGCCAGATCACGCACCCGCAGCACGGTGTCATCCCACGGCATGGACGGGTGATCCCACGACACCCAGGCCAGCGAACCCCCATCCGAACTCAGCCGGGGCGAGATGACGAAGTCCGCTCCGCTCACCAGAACCTCCGGCGGCGAGGCACGGTCCGCGGACAGCCGCACGATCTCGTTGCGAACATCGATCGCGCCGCGCCCGTCGGCCGGATGGTGTTCGCGCACAGCCACAACGGCGGTACCGTCTGGGGCGAGGTCGCCGTCGCCGTACCGGTCGCCGCGGGGCACGGCGGGGATCGGGGTCAGCGGCACCGGCACACCCCCGGGCTCGAGCCGGTACACCCGCTGGTCGGCCCAGTTGGCGAACCAGAGCACGCCATCGCGCACGAACCATGCCGCGCCGCCGTATTCGTGGACCGCGGTGCGCGCGTCCAGACCGTCCGGCAGCAGGTCGGTGACGGTGCCATCGGCGCCGCGGCGCACGATCTGAGTCCGGCCGCCCTCGGTGGGACGTCCCTCCGACCAGTAGACATCGGTGCCGTCCACCCGCACCTCCGACAGCCGCACCACGGCCGCGACGAGGAATTCGGAGGTGATGGAGGTAGGCCACGATCCGAAGGGCAACCCTGTGACTGTCACCGGCCCAGGCTAGCCGCCATCAGCCCAACGAACCCGAACGATGCACGGTACAGCGTCCGCTCTTCGGCATAGCGGATGTTTGCTACGCATACGCTGGTCCGGTCGCCCGTCGGGAAACGAGCGGGTTGGTGACGTGTCCGCCGAATCCACATCGCGCTGGCCCCGACGAGGCCCGCCACCCGCGGTCCTGCCGGGGCGGCGGGGCTGGGGGTGTATTCCTAGTGGCGGGTGTGTGCGAGGATCGCGGTGATCTCGGCGGCTCGCCGCAGTTTCTGCGCGTAGGCGGCCATTTCCTGGCCGCGCCGGGGGCTGTCGAGCACCCAGGCCGATACTGCGCGCTGCCCGTGGGCCTTGATGTCGCGATCGTTGTGGCCGTCGATGATCTCGCCCAGCTCGCGGACCAGGTCGTTCAGTTCCCTGGTGGTCAGTGTGTCGGTCATCGCGAATCCTTTTCTGTCGGTGCGGTGTTGTTTCCGTGCGACACCATGAACGCTCTGATAAGCCACGAAGTCAACTCGCTATCGGTGTCGGAAACCGTTGCGCGGCAACCACTTCCGAGGGCGGCGCAGGCGTCGCGACAGGCCGGGCGCGCAGGTCCGCGCGCCCGGCCTGCCCGGGTGGTTACTGCGCGCGGACGGTCGGTGCGAGCAGGTCGAGATGGCGGCGCGCGAACGAGGCGGTGTCGCGGTAGCAGAGTTGCGTGGCGATCACCGGCCAGGGCACGCTCGCTTCGGCCAGCCACAGCGCGCACGTGGTCCGCAGGGCGGCCACGGCGGGCCGCCGCCCGCCCAGCAGGGTATCGGCGACCGCGTCGACCGCTGGCCGCCACACGCGCCCGACGAACCGGGTCATCAACCCGGGCCCGCAGGCCCCGTCGATCCGGAACAACTCCTCACCACTGCTGCCGATGTCGAGTCGGTCGAACAGGTTCTGCGGCACCGCGATCGTGCGCGCGCACGGCGCGTCGGCCAGAATCCAGCCACGGGGGC
Source organism: Nocardia sp. NPDC051570 (assembly GCF_044454005.1). Classification (NCBI taxonomy): domain Bacteria; kingdom Bacillati; phylum Actinomycetota; class Actinomycetes; order Mycobacteriales; family Nocardiaceae; genus Nocardia; species Nocardia sp. NPDC051570. The sequence continues at coordinate 40,826 of NZ_JBITDI010000013.1, forward strand.
CGGGCCGCCAGATCCCGTGGATCCGGCCCGCTCCGGTGGCGGGGTCGAGGTCGGTGTCGGCCAGCGCGGCGGCCTCCCCGAGGCGGGCTCCCGTGATGACCAGCAAGTCGGTGAACACCTGCCACGGCGGCGGCATCTGCTCGATGATGCCCTGGTATTGCAGGGTGTCCAGCGCGCCGGGGAACCGAGTTGTGTTGTCGCCCATCGCGCTCACGCCGCCTTCCCGGCCGCCGCAGCGGGTGTGGGGAAGGCCAGCACCGCCGCCGCACCGTCACCGGCGGGCGTCGGGGTGGGCGCGGGCGTCGGTGCCGGATCGGGCTGGCGCGGTGCGAGGCTCGCCCCGATGGCCGCTGCCGCCGCTGCGGCGGCATTGCGGTCCAGATGCCCGTACACATCGACGGTGGTCTTGATCGACTCGTGCCCCAGATGCGCTTGCACCACGTGGATCGGCACCCTCGCCGTCAACATCCACGCCGCACAGGAATGCCGCAGGTCGTGGATGCGGGGTTTCTTGCCGTTCAACGGATCTCCCTTGGCCAGGGAGAGCGCGTCGCGGGTAGGCACCCAGATGTCCTTGTAGAAATACCAGATCCGCACCGGCGAGCCGTCGTCGAGCGCGAACAACCACTCGTCGGGATGACGACCCTCCAGGGGTAGTCGCGCGACGAGATGATCTGGGAGGTTGATGGTGCGGGTGGACTTCTTGGTCTTCGGTGTCCCGAGGACGGGTTTGTTGCCGGTGTACTTCCACGCCTTGTGAATTCGCGCGGTGAGTTTCGTGCGGTTGATGTCGCGCACCCGCAGCGCGGTCACCTCACCCCACCGCGCGCCGGAGGCGAGCAGGAACTCCACCAGTAGCCGCCACCGCTTCGGCAGCGCGGCGAGGAAGGCGGCGAACTCGTCCGGTTCGAGGAAACACATCTCGGTCGACACGACGCGCGGTAGTTTCGTGTGCTGGCACGGGTTTTCGGTCAGCAGCTTGCGTCGCACGAGTGCCTTGCACAGCTGGAACAGCACACCGTGCTTGTTGGCGATGGTCTTCGCGGCGTTGCCGACGTTCTCGGCGAGGTGGTTGACCCAGCGCGGTACCGACAGGTCGGTGATCACCGTGACGGGTGAGTCCGCGCCGAAGAACGGCTCGATGTCGTTGACGAGGATTCTCTTGTACCGGTTGCGAGTGCCCTTCTCGATCCCGGTCAGGCCTTCGATGATCTCGGTGCAGATCTCGTGCACCGTGGGCACATCGGTAATGGGAGTCGCGGCGGCCTCGACGGAGTAGAGCATCCGCAGCCACTCGACCGCCCCGACCGTGTCGAGGACCTTCAGCCACCGCTCGGCTTCGGGTTCGGTTTCGAACTTTTCACACCCCTGGCTGCCCTGGTACCAGTAGATGATCTGGTAGTAGGTGCTGCCGTTCTTCCGCGTGCGTTCGCGGATCTTTGCCATGAAAACCTCTGAGGTACATATCCAACAGGTCAGACACTCCCGCACCGGGAGCGCCGTGAAACTGCCGACTGTCCTCGAATGCCACGAAAACCGTGACCGCACGTGACCGCAAATCAGGAGCAACCCGAAAGCTGCCCCTGACCTGCGGCTTCGCAGCGGAGGATAGGGGATTTGAACCCCTGAGGGCGTTAACCCAACCCGCGTTCCAGGCGAGCGCCATAGGCCACTAGGCGAATCCTCCGTCGAGCAATATACCGGGTGGGGGCGGAGGAGTCTAAATCGGGCTGGTCGGGGGTTATTTGTGCAGGCCGGAGACGGCTTTCCTCAGTTGGTCCTTGCAGGTGGTGGCTACGTCGTCCTTGTTGGTGGGGGTGGTGGTCTCGACGGAGAGCTTGATCTTGGCGGACATGTTGGAGTCCAGGGTGGCGCAGGTGTAGTCGAGGGAGACGAAGCTGCTGTAGGGCTGTTCGTAGGTCGCGAAGTACGCCTGCTCGCCGATGCCGGCGATGGCGCCGGAGGTGCGGCCGCTGCCGGTGGTCTTGGTGTCGTAGTCTTTCCAGCTGTTGAATTCCGGTGTGCCGTACTGGGATTGGAAGCTGACCTCGAGTCTCAGGGTCGAGGTCTGGCCGCCGTATTTGCCGGCGCCGTCGTATGCGGCGTGGCAGTTCAGGGAGCCGCCGCCGTAGGAGCTGTCGGGTGCGCGCTCGATGTGTTCGGGTTGGCCCTTCTGATTGGGGGCCCACTTGCGCAGCGCGGTCGGGTCGATCAGCGCGCATGCGTTGGTGACGTTGGCCACGGAGTAGCTGCCGTCGATCTTCTTCGTGTCGGGGCCGAGGGCGGTGCTGCTGCCGCCGCTCTTGTGGGTCAGCGCCACCGCGCCGATCACCGCGCCGACGACGACCACCAGGCCGATCACGCCGCCGATGATCCAGCCGCTGCCCTTGCGCCGCGGCGGCGGTGGCGGGAACTGCTGATGCGGATAGCCGGGCTGCTGACCGTAAGGCGCTCCGACGTAGGGCTGCTGTGGATAACCGGGCTGCGGATAGGGCGGTGGGGGCGCGGCGCGGTAGTTGTCGAATCCCGCGCCCAGCACCGTCGGGTCCGCGCCGGTGACCGGTCCGTGCTGACCGCCCAGGACGGTCGGCTCCGCCCCGGCGATCGGCGTTCCCGGGCTGGTGTTCGCGGGTGGGGTCGACCACCACTGCACGGTTTCGCCGCTGCGTCCGTTCTGCGAATGGCCGGGGTTGATACCTGTCACTGCTCACATCCTCCGGTTGTGGCGCGGAAGCCCCCTCGAAATGTCGGACAGATCGTAGCGATTCGAATCGCGCACGTCGCGGGTCAACTGTGGGGCCCCGCGGCGGCCGGGTCGCGGCAGCGGCTACACTGGCCCACGGATCCCGCGCGGCGCGCATCCTGTGAACTCCCCCAGGGCCGGAAGGCAGCAAGGGTCAACGGGCTCTGCCGGGTGCGCGGGGTCCTCCTACTATCTCCGGCGTCCGGATCCGAAACTCGCCCTGCATCCTCGAAACTTCGACGGGTAACGTGGGCGGCTGGATCGCCGCCAGAAGCCGCGGTCCGCAAACCCTGTAACTCGCTGCTTGAAAGGCTGCTCAGGATGCCCCGGCAAACGCAGATCGGTTTGATGAGCCATGCGGAACTCGTATCCGAACACGAGACGCAGACCGCGAACTACGCGACTCTGAAGACCGAGAAGCTCACGCTGGATCTGACCCGAGGTAAGCCCTCGTCCGAACAACTCGATCTGTCCGGGGAGTTACTCACGCTGCCCGGGGCGGGCGATTTCCGCGACGGCTCCGGCGCCGACTGCCGCAATTACGGTGGCCTGCACGGACTTCCGGAGCTGCGCGCGATCTTCGGTGAGCTGCTCGGCATTCCGGTCGACAATCTGCTGGCCGGTAACAACGCCAGCCTCGAGCTCATGCACGATGTCATCGCGTACGCGATGCTGCACGGCACCGCGGACTCCGAGCGCCGCTGGGTGGACGAGCCGGTGAAGTTCCTGTGTCCGGCGCCCGGTTACGACCGGCACTTCGGGATCACCGAGAACCTCGGCGTGGAGATGATTCCGATCGCGATCAACCACGACGGCCCGGATGTGCACCGGATCGCCGAGCTGGCGGCGTCCGATCCGGCGATCAAGGGCATGTGGGCGGTGCCCAACTACTCCAACCCGACCGGTGTCACCTTCTCCGAAGAGATTGCGCGCGAACTGGTTTCGATGCCCACGGCGGCGCCGGACTTCCGGTTGTTCTGGGACAACGCCTATGCCGTGCATCCGCTGACCGATACCGCGGATCCGGTGCTGGACATTCTCGGCCTGGCCGCGGCGGCCGGAAATCCCAACCGCCCCTTCGTCTTCGCGTCGACCTCGAAGATCACCTTCGCCGGTGGTGGCGTGAGCTTCATCGGCGGATCCACGGCGAATCTGGATTGGTACCTGAAGCACACATCCAAGAAGAGCATCGGGCCGGACAAGATCAACCAGCTGCGGCATGTGCGGTTCTTCGGCGATGCTGAGGGCGTGCGCGCGCATATGCAGAAGCATCGCGCGATCCTGGAGCCGAAATTCAAACTGGTGCTGCGCATTCTGGAGGAGCGCCTGGGCGCCTCCAAGGTCGCGTCCTGGACCGAGCCCAAGGGCGGCTACTTCATCAGCCTGGACGTGCTCGAGGGAACGGCCACCCGGGTCGTCGCGCTGGCCAAGGAGGCCGGAATCGCGCTGACGCCAGCGGGTTCGGCGTTCCCGTACGGAAAAGACCCGGAGGACAAGAACATTCGCATCGCCCCCAGCTTCCCGTCGCCGGGAGATCTGGGGTCCGCGATGAACGGGCTGGCGACGTGTGTGCTGCTCGCGGCCACGGAGAAGTATCTGAGTAAGTGAGCGGGTCCTGGTGGTTCCGGCGACGAATGTGCCGGGACCACCAGGAACTTCGGCGATATCAGTTCGGCTTGTGGGCCAGCACCGCGAACATGGTCACCGACAGGTGGATATCGCCACTGCGCGCACCGGCCGCCAACTCCTCGAGCAGCGTATCGCGCTGCCGTTCGGTGATGGATCCGCGCGCGACGGCCATGGCGCAGATGCGGCCCACCAGCGCGCCCGCGCCCATGCTGTGGTCCTGCACCAGTGCGTGCGAGCCGATCTCGTCGACGATCAGGCCGGCCGCGGTGAGCAGTCCGGGCAGGCGGCGACCGGAGAACGGGTTGGTGGTGTTGGCGATCAGCGTCTCGATCACCTCGTGCACCACGTGCCGGTCGCCGGGATGCACGATCGCGGTGCCCCAGTCGCTGTCCATCACCACCACGCGCCCGCCGGGCCGCAGCACCCGCGCGATCTCCGCGGTGGCCCGGCCGGGCGAGGTCAGATGCTGAAAGACCCGCTCGCACAGCGCGATATCGAAATCGCCCGTGCCCAGAGGCAGGTTGTAGGCGTCGCCCGGCACGAACCGCGCGCCCGATCCGGCCTCGGCCGCCCGGCGCTGGGCGGCATTCAGGAGATTCGGATCCGGTTCGACGCCGAAGGCGGTCCCCCGCGGGCCGACCGCCTCGGCGAAGGCCATGACCTCCGAGCCGCTGCCGGATCCGATATCGACGGCATTCTCGCCGGATCGCACCGCCAGGGCCTCGTGGGCCCAATGCCGCAGTCGGCGAATGCCGGGTAGCGTCGCCTGCAGGTCGCGAACATCGATGAGCTGATCCCGGCCGTCCCGATCGAAACGGTCCGGACGCAGGCCGGGAAGTGTTGCCATAGGTTCGGGCATGGGCCACACCCTACGCGCGGCGAAAGTCTACGGGCGGGTAGCGTTGTGAGATGTGTCACGGCCATCGCGTCTGACATGATCTGTCCATGGTGAGCCGCAAACTGTGCCTCGCGCAGGACCCGCAGGCCGATGCATTGCTGTCCGGCGATAACTTCGCGCTGTTGACCGGAATGTTGCTCGATCAGCAGTTTCCGATGGAACATGCGTTTCGGGGGCCGCAGAAACTTGCCGATCGAATGGGCGGATTCGATATTCGGCGGATCGCCGAGGCCGATCCGGAGGAGTTCGAGGAGTTGGGCGCGACCCCGCCCGCGATTCATCGATACGGGCGGTCGATGGCCAGGCGGGTGCGGGAACTGGCCCGCCAGATCGTCGAGCAGTACGACGGCAAGGTCGAAAACATCTGGATCATGGGCGATCCCGACGGCAAAGAGGTGCTGAAGCGGCTGAAGGCGCTGCCCGGCTTCGGTGATCAGAAGGCCCGAATCTTCCTGGCGCTGTTGGGTAAACAGCTCGGCGTCGAGCCGAAGGGCTGGCGCGAGGCCGCGGGCGCCTATGGCGAACAGGGCTCGCATCGGTCGGTCGCCGATGTGCGCGACGCCGAATCCCTTTCTCAGGTCCGCGAATTCAAGAAACAGGCCAAGGCGGCCGCGAAGAAGGGCTGAATCGCCGCGGTCAGGCGGGGAGGCGGTCGGCTCGGACGTTGCGCAGGGCGTAGTCGACACCCGGGTCGCCGCGCAGTTTCCAGGCCGGACCGACGAAGTAGCTCGCGGCGGTCTTGTCGCCATTGACCAGGTAGTTCAGCCAGGCAAGGGTGATCCCGGAGGTGGCATTGTGCTGGGCGTCGTCGAAGGGGGTGAAATGGGTGACGCCCTTCAGGCAAATGAAGTACGCGGGGGCGTTGAGGTTGACCTCGTATTCGACCAGCCGGGGGAGGAAGTGCGGGACGATGAGGTCGAACGAGCCGGCCAGGTAGAGGGTGGGGACGTTGACGAGGAATGCGGCGGCGACCGGTCCGGGCTCGGTCGGCATCGCGCCGACGACCCGGAATTCGGGGTCGACCAGCTGGTAGATGTTCGGGGGGATGCTGGCCCCGTTGACCGCCGCGCCGCCGCCACCGGAATGGCCGCCGATGACCGTGCGGCTCAGATCGAGCCTGCCGGACAACGGATTCGCCGGATCGTGGTTCGCGTGTGAGAGGGCCGCGGCGGCCGCGAGGGGAAGTTCGAACAGTGAATTGACGAAATCATGCGGCATCGCCACCACGAATCCGTGGCTCGCCCAGAGCCGAGCGCTGGAGTCGTAATTACCTGGCTCGGAGGTGAAGCCCGGTACCCAGATGATCGTGGGCACACGACTCATCGTGGCGATGTCTTTGGGGTAATAGAAATCCACGCCGATCGGCGAGTCCAGCCCGCCGGGAAACTCGCGCGTGCACGTCATTTCGGAGTGATTGCCCGATACGCGGCTGAGCGCATCCCACGCGGCGTACAGGCCGGCGCACGGATATACGGCCGCGGTGCTGACCGTTTCGTGTGGCCCGAACGGTGCGTAGCGGCTCAGCGGGGTATCGCCAGGATCGAAATCATCGGCGAGGGCGACCGGCGCGCCGAACCAGCCGATGACGAACAGCGCGGCAAGGGAGAGTACGGCCGCCATGACACGCCGCCAGCCGAACCCACGCATGAAGAATCCTCCGTCACCCGAAACACGAACCCACTGCGATGCGATGGGAGCGTAACGATCTTCGAGCGCCGGAATCAGAGTGTTTAGCCCGACCTTAAGAGTCACATGCGAGCTGCGGTGACAGCGGCCACAAGCCCACCGTCGATGACCAGATCCTGGCCGTTGATATAGGAGGCGGCATCGGAGGCGAGAAATGCGACCGCCTCGGCGACATCGTCGGCGGTGCCGATCCGTCCCGCCGCCACCTCCGCCACGACCGCGGCCGCCGCCTCGGCGGACACATTGTCGTGGAACATCGGCGTCTCGATATATCCCGGGCTGACCGAATTGACGCGAATTCGCCTGGGCGCCAATTCCGCCGCGAGCGTATGTGCCAGATTGTGCACGGCCGCCTTGGTGGCCGCGTACAGGGCGCCACCCGGCATGCCGCGGTGCACTGTCCAGGAGGCGTTGATGACGATCGCCGCCCCCTCGCTCAGCAGCGGAAGGCTCCTCTGGATGGTGAAGAAAACGCTCTTCACGTTCCCGTGCAGCACCCGGTCGTATTCATCCTCGGAGATTTCCGAAAACGAGATAAACGACGCGATACCGGCATTGGCGAAAACCACATCCAACCGCCCGTGCCGCTCCCGGACCGCATCGATCAGCACGTCGAGATCGCCGAGATCCGCCGCATCGCCGGGAACGGCGAGCGCCCGAGGGCCCAATTCCGCCGCGGCGGCGTCCAGGCGGACCTTGTCGCGCCCGGTGATCACCACCCACGCGCCCTCCGTAAGGAGCCTGCGCGCCGCGGCCAGCCCCATGCCGCTGGAACCGCCGGTAATCAGCGCGACCTTATCGTCGAATCGAGAAGCGTTGTATGCCATGAGATTCAGCGTGTCGAGCGCGCAGCCGGGTAACCAGTGCCGGATCAACCCGGGTGTGCCACCACCACTCTCAGTCCGTCGAGTCGTTCGGCGGTGCCGGTTCCGGGTCGCGGGTGATAGAGGTCCAGATACCAGTCCGGATGATCGGCCACGATCAGCGCCGTCATATCGAATACCAGCTCGCCGACCTGCGGATGACGCACCGCCTTCACCGTCTGGGCCGGCGCGCTCACCTCGTGGCGTGCCCACAGTTCGGCGAATTCGGAACTGGCCGAGTCGAATTCGTCGATAACCCGCTCGAATTCCGGGTCCCCGGGAGCGCGGCCGGCATCGGCCCGGAAGGCCGCGACGACACCGGGGGCGGCCGCGGCCCAGTGCTCGTGCATGCCGCGATAGCGCGGATTGGTGAAGAAGGCGATCAGGCAGTTCCGGTCGGTGTCGTCGAATCCGAAGGCGGTCCGCGTCCCGTCGTTGACGGCGAGCAGATTCCAGTAGCGGTCCCGCAGGATCGCCGGGCGCGGGGACCAGGTATCGAGCAGCCGCCGCAATTCCGGTGTGACCGAACCGGATCCGTGCAGCACGGGCGGATTCAGCCCGGCCAGCACGTACAGATGCGCCCGCTCGGCCCCGCTCAGCCGCAGGGCCCGCGCGACGGCGTCGAGCACCTCCGCCGAGGTGTTGATGTCCCGTCCCTGCTCGAGCCAGGTGTACCAGGACACTCCGACCCCGGCCAGCAGCGCGACCTCTTCCCGCCGCAGCCCGGGAGTGCGCCTCCGGCCGGCCGTGGGCAGGCCGACCGCCTCGGGTGTCAGCCGCGCGCGCCGGGTTCGGAGGAAATCACGAAGCTGCGCATGGCGACTCGTGGTCACCACGGATCCGGCGGTCATATGCCACGGTAACAATCCGCTCAGCCCAGCGCCGGAATCGGTTGCGGCTCCGCTGCTTCCCCCGGCCGGACGGCTCGCCGCCGGGCCAGCAGCGCGGTCGGTACGCCGAGCGCGGCGATCAGGCCCATGCCGAGCAGTAGGTAGCGGGCGGAGTGCACGGTCGACGGTTCACCGAGATTCATGAGCACGCCCGCACCGGCCGAGCCGAAGGCGTTGGCGATCAGCTGGACGGTTCCTATTGTGGCAGCGGCCTTCTCGCCCTCTGATCGGTCGGTGGTGCTGCCCATGACGGCCGCGCTCAGATGCGGGAATGCGGAGCCGATACCCGTGCCGGCGAGGAACAGCCCGAATACCCACACCGCGATCAGCGGACCGCTCGCGCCCTGGCGCTGGAACGCGGCGGTGAGGAGGAGGCCGATCGCGACCGTCGCGGGTCCCGCCACGCGCAGCAGCGCGATGGTCCGGGCCCGGCTCGCGCCCGCGCTGAAGAGCTGACCGACGGTCCAGCCCAGCGACATCGCGGCACCGACGAAACCGGCTGCCAGCGGGGCCGATCCGGCCAGGCGCTGGCCGATCATCGGAATGAAGATCTCGACGTTGATGCCGATCGCGACGAAGAAGATGGTCAGGTAGAGCCACTTCAGCGATGAGCCGCGGGCGAAGGTCAGCGCGGGCAGCACGCCGTCGGCGGTGCGGCGCTCGTTCGCGAGGAAGGTGAGGGCGGCCAGCACCGCGACGAGCGCGGCCACCGCGGTCGACAGCCCGCGCGGCAGGACGCCGACCAGACTGATCGACGCGGCCGCCGAGGTGAGCAGGACCAGCGAACCCACCGGCACCCGGCGGCCCGCATCGGAGCGATCGCCGCGCGGCAGCGAGAACGGCACGGCCGCCGCGATGGGTACGGTCACCGCCGCCAGCGCGATGAAGGCGAGCCGCCACGGCCCGAACTGCGCGACCGCGCCGCCGAGCGCCGGGCCGACGAACGCGCCCAGCCCCCACACCCCCGAGATCATGCCCGAGGCCCTGGTCCACAGGTGCGCCGGATAGCTGGATCGGATCACCGCGAATCCGAGTCCCGACAGCAGGCCGCCGCCGAAACCCTGGATCGCGCGACCCGCGAGCAGCACACCCATATCCGGTGCGGCCGCGCAGACGAGGGTGCCGGCGATGAAGATCGTGAAGGCCAGCAGATACGCCCCGATCGCGCCCCGCGCCGCAAGGGCCTTGCCGACCAGCATCGATGCGACCACCGAGGCGATCAGGAAGGCGGTGGCGTTCCAGGCGAAGAGCCGTTCGCCGCCGATATCGTGCACGGCCGTCGGCAGCAGGCTCGCCGTCACATAGACATTGGTGGCGTAGAGCAGCACGCCGCCGCCGAGCACGATCGATGTTCCCCGATACCCGCGCCCGAACAGCTCGGCCCAGGATCCCGTTCCCCCGTCGACATTCATGGGACGAACGTAGAAGCTCGAGTGTGCTCGAGGTCAAGGGCGGGATCCGGGGCCCTGGCTAACTGCTGCTGGCCGCCGCCGTGGCGAACGGCGTTGTCACGGGCCGGATCTCACGCTGCGCCGGATGCTTCCACAGGCCGCGGCGCCGCAGGATCGGCAGGACGCCCTCGCCGAACCAGTACGCCTCCTCCACGTGGGGGTAGCCCGAGAGGATGAAGTGTTTGATGCCCAGGCGGGAGTATTCGACGAGACGCTCGGCGACCTCCTCATGGGAGCCGACCAGGGCGGTTCCGGCGCCGCCGCGGACCAGGCCCACGCCTGCCCAGAGGTTCGGGGCGATCTCCAGGCGTTCGGTGTCGCCGCCGTGCAGTTCGAGCATGCGGCGCTGGCCCTCGGATTCGCTGCGGGCCAGATTCGCCTGCACGCGTTCGATATCCGCCGGATCGATCGCCTCCAGTAGCCGGTCCGCCTCGGCCCAGGCCTGTTCGGAGGTGTCGCGCGAGATGACGTGGATGCGGAGGCCGTAGTCCAGGATGCGGCCGTGATCGACGGCCAGTTTGCGGATCCATTCCAGCTTCTTGCTCACCGCGAACAGCGGCTCGCCCCACGTCAGATAGGTATCGGCGAATTGCGCCGCGACCGGGCCGGCGGCGGGGGAGGAACCGCCGAAGAAGATCGGCGGCAGCGGATCGGGGTGGTTGTTCAGCAGCGCGTCCTGTACGCGAATGTGATTGCCCTCGAAGGAGAACGGCTCATGCGCCTGCCACAGCTCGCGCACCACGTGCAGGAACTCTCCGGTGCGGGCGTAGCGCGCGTCCTTGTCGAGGAAGTCGCCGTAGGCGCGCTGCTCGTGCGGCTCGCCGCCGGTGACCACGTTGAGCAGCAGCCGCCCGCGCGAATGCCGCTGGAAGGTGCCCGCCATCTGCGCGGCCAGCGTCGGGCTCACCAGGCCCGGACGCAAGGCGACCAGGAACTTCAGCGCCTCGGTCGTCTCCACGAGCATGGCCGTGGTCAGCCAGGCGTCCTCGCACCATGCGCCGGTCGGGGTGAGTACGGCCTCGAAGCCGTTCTCCTCCGCGGCGCCGGCGATCTGGTTGAGATAGCGCAGCGACGCCGGCCGGTCACCGGACATCGAGGTGCCGTGACCGCCCGCGACCAGATTGCGGGAGTCGCCGTAGGTGGGAAGGAACCAGTGAAAAGACAGGCTCATGCGAGCGATTCCCTTTCAGGATGCGGGATAGAGGTCGTTGAAGCGGGTGTCGACGAAGTCGGCGATCCTCACCTTGTTCGGGATGAGTTTGGCCGCGGAGAAGGCGTCGGCCACTTGCTGTTCGGCGTCGATGGCGGCCGGATCGAGCGGATGATCCTGATACACACTGCGTTTCACCACGACCGTCGTCACCTCGATCGGCAGGCCGCTGTGCTGGGCGTAGGTCTGCGCCCACTGATCGAGGTGCACGTTCACCCAGGCATGCGCCCGGTGGATGCGCGCGAGCAGGTCGTGTAGCGCTGCCGTGCGCGACTTGCTGTCCAGCGCCTGGGTTCCCGCGACGTAGTAGGAGTCCGGATTCACATATCCGGTGCCGTCCACCAGGATTCGCGCACCGGCCTGCTGTTCGGCCTGGGCGGTATAGGGATCCCAGATCGCCCAGGCGTCCACCCGGCCGGTGGTCAGCGCAGCGAGCGCGTCGGCGGGCTGCAGGTACTGCGGCTCGATATCGGTGAAGGACAGGCCGTTCTTGTTCAGCACCGACAGCAGGTGATAGTGCGCCGAACTGCCCTTGGCGACCGCGATCTTCTTGCCGCGCAGGTCCGTCGGGGCGTGCAGGGGCGAATCCTTGGGTACCACGATGCCCTGTCCCGCGGTGCCCGCCCCGTAACCGGAGACGATCTTGATCGACGATTTGGCGGCCGCGGCGAATACCGGCGGCGCGTTACCGACGCCGCCGAGATCGACGGCTCCGGCGTTGATCGCCTCGAGCATCGGCGGCCCGGAGGTGTACTGCGACCATTCGATCTTGTACGGCACGGCCTTCAGCTCACCGGCCGCCTCCAGCAGCGCCTGCAGGCCGGTGCCCTTCTGATCGCCGAGACGCAGGGTGACCTGGGACAGGTCGACCGTGCCGTCGGAGCGCACCGCCGCGTCCTCGGTATCGGAGGTGCCGCATGCGGTCGTCACCACCGCGGTGAGGGCGAGCGCGGCGAACAGGCGGCGGGAGATCATGCGGTTCCTTCGATGTCATGCGTGGTCACGCCGAGTTCGGTGAGCAATTCCTGCCGCAGCGCGGTGAATTCGGGATGTTCGCGCCGGCGTGGGCGCGGCAGGTCGATGCGGATATCGCGGGCGATGCGGCCGTCGGCCAGCACCAGCGCGCGGTCGGCGAGCAGCAGCGCCTCGTCGACGTCGTGGGTGACCAGCAGCACGCCCGGCCGGTGCCGGGTCCACAATTCGAGCACCAGACCATGAATCGTGATGCGGGTCAAGGCATCCAGCGCGCTGAACGGCTCGTCGAGCAGCAGCAGGTCCGGATCGCGGACCAGGGCCCGCGCCAGCGAGGCGCGCTGGGCCTCGCCGCCGGACAGGGTCAGCGGCCAGGCGTCGGCGCGTGCGGTGAGCCCGACCTCGGCCAGCGCCGCGCGGGCCGCGGCCTTCGGATCCGGATGGCGCAGGCCGAGAGTCACGTTGGCGTGCACGCGTTTCCATGGCACCAGCCGCGGCTCCTGGAAGGCGACGGCGATATCGCCGTCCACACTGACCTCGCCCTCGTGCTCGCCGTCCAGACCCGCCAGCACCCGCAGCAGAGTGGATTTACCGGTGCCGCTGCGCCCGAGCAGTGCGACGAATTCGCCGCGGGCGATATCGAGATCGATGTGGTCGAGTACCGGCCGGTCGCCGAATGCCTTGGTCAGTCCGTGAATTCGAACGACATGTTCGCGCGCGACGATCGGATCCGCGCTCAGTTCCCCAAGAAATCGCGTCGCCATACCAGCGCCCTCCTCTCGATCAGCCGCACCATGGCATCGGTGATCAGGCCCAGCAGGCTGTAGACCAGCAGGCCGACGACGATGACATCGGTGCGCAGGAATTCGCGGGCGTCGTTGATCATGAATCCGAGGCCCGCATCGGCATTCACCTGTTCGGCCACGATCAGGGCGAGCCAGGCCACGCCCAGCGATTGCCGCAGCCCGACCAGCGCCTCTGGCAGCGCGCCGGGCAGCACGATGTGGACGAGCATGCCGACCCGTGAAAGCTGTTGTACGCGGGCGAGTTCGGCGAGTTTCCCGTCGACACCGCGGATTCCGGAGAAGGTGTTGAGATACAGCGGTACGGCCACGCCGAAGGCGACCAGCACGATCTTGGGCAGTTCGCCGATGCCGAACCAGAGGATCAGCAGCGGGATCAGCCCGTAGAACGGCAGCGTGCGCAGCATCTGCACGGGCGGATCGATGAGATGTTCCCCCAGCAGGCTCAGCCCGGCCAGTAGCGCCAGGCCCACGCCGATCGCGGCGCCGATCACGAATCCGACGGCCGCGCGCTGTAGTGATACCGAAAGGGCGTGCGGCAGCGTGCCGTCGCGGATGAGGTCGACGGCCGTGCTCACGACGGTGCCGGGGGAGGCCAGGAGCCGCTCGGGCAGCGCGCCGGTGGAACTGGCCACCTGCCACGCGACGATGAGCAGCACCGGACTGATCAGGCGCGCCCAACGGGCCCGCGGCAGATGTGGCAGCCGAACGGGTGTCGACCGCAAGGCGAGTGAAGACAAGGCATAACCTCCCGGCGATCGATGCTGCCCGTCGGGGCCGGAAGGGTCACTAGTTCGAATCTGCCTGGGTGCAACCCTCCCCGAGTCTCGATGGGTACCGGAGGCTTGTCGCGATAGTCCGATATGTCGGATTTGATCAGAATTCGACGTGAATGAGGATACGAAGCTTATGAGTATGAGGGCCGACGTCGTGGTCGCGGCCCCGGCGATCACGCTCGTCACCGCTCCGGACGCGATTCTCGCGGTGGCGTAATACTTTACGACTATCGATCGGTAGTTCGACTCGTCGAATGGGTCGGAATCGTTGCAAGCGGCGCAACGAAACGATCTGCACTGCAAAGGTTTCGAGGCAGTCCTGACCAGGCTTTCAGGGGGTCTGGGCCGCAAAAGTTGCGGAGTTGCGGAACTTTGTGCAAGGTGACGCTGCGCCGTGCATTTGTGCTGCGGCCGGAAGATGAGGAATGCCAAGTGAAAATGAGGAAATTCGCGGTGGTCACGGCTCTGGTGACCACGGCGTTGGGTGTTGCCGCTGGATCGGTGAACGCCGCCCCCGTCAACGATGACGGGGCTGTCTACTACAAGTCCACCACCGAAGGTAAGTCGAGCATCATCACGACCGACGCCGGGTCCATGGATGTGGAGGACGGGGTCTTCAAGATCAAGGCTGCCAACGGAACCGTGTTGGCCGGAACGGATCTCGAGTTCCGCGTCGACGATTTCGAATTCCCGATCGTCGCGGACATTTCCGATCGCAAGGCGACCCTGACCCCGCAGTTCGATATCGAGCACGCGGCCTACAAGCCGCTCGACGCCGCGGCCAAGCCGGTCGACGCCGCGGGCAAGCCGGTCGCGCTGCCCTTCGAGGACACCGCGCCGTGGAAGACCCCGTACGACCGTGAGCAGGCGGCCTGGAACCGCATGAAGGACAGCATCGCCACGGGCGCCACCCTCGGCACCCTGGTCGGCGGCGTCGGCGGTGCGGCCGTGGGCTGCATCCTCGGTGGTGCCGCCGGTGTCGTGCTGACCGGTCCGATCACTGCCATGCTGGGTGCGCCGCTCGGCGCCGCCGGCGGCTGCATCGCGGGCCTTCTCGCGGTCGGCGCCCTGGGCACCCTGGCCGGCCAGCTGCTCGTCACCGCCCCGGTGGCGATTCTGGCTGCGGCGCAGTACTTCACGACCATCAACGCGCCGTTCGCCCCGGCTCCGGCCCCGGCCGCCCCTGCCGCTCCGGCCCCGGCCAAGTAGCAAGTAAGTAGCGCAGTCCCGGCGGAATGCCGCCGGACGCCGGCCCCGCCCGATTGCCGTGACCGGGCGGGGTCGGCGCATTTCCGTTGCGAGGGAATGGCATTCATGACTTCGCCGGATAACCCGCGCCGGAGGGTCCCCTCGGGGTGTGGTCGCGATAGGCTGAGGTGGTGCCCAGCGACACGATCGTGCCGAAACGGGATTACAGCGTCCTGGCGATCGCATCGTCGGCCGGTGGCATCACCGCGCTCAGCCGCGTTCTGGGCGGACTGCCGCCCGACCTTCCGGTGCCGGTGCTGGTCGTCCAGCATCTGGATCCCCGGCACGAGACGATCATCGCCGACGTGCTGGCCCGGCGCACCGTATTGCCGGTGCGATTGGCCCGCGCCGGGGAAACGGCCGCGCCCGCGGTGGTCTATATCGCGCCGCCGAACTTCCATCTGCTGGTGGGCGCGGACGGCGTGCTCACGTTGTCGAGCAGCGAACTCGTCCATTTCGTTCGGCCGTCGGCCGATCTGCTGTTCGAATCCGTCGCTGGGGCTTACGGTTCCGCGGCGATCGCCTGTGTGCTCACCGGATCCGGCGTTGACGGCGCGATGGGAGTGAGTGCGATCAAGGCGCGCGGTGGCACCGTGATCGTGCAGGATCCGGAGGAGGCAGAATTCACCGGAATGCCGCAGGCGGCCATTCGGACCGGCCCGGTGGATTTCGTCCTGCCGCTGGCCGAGATATCCCCGGTGATGTGCGCTCTGGTCGGGCGGAGGTCCCGGTGACCGAACCCCGACGTCGGCATGCGGCCGACGCCGCCGATCCGGGTGACGGGTCCGAGGCGTCGCTGGAAGAGCTGCTGATCTTCATCCGCGATTCGCGGGGTTTCGATTTCACCGGTTATAAGCGTTCGTCGCTGGCCCGGCGCATCCGCAAGCGGATGGCCGAGGTGCGGATCGCGGATTATCTGGATTACCGCGACTACCTGGAGAGCAATGCGGACGAATTCCGCTCGCTGTTCAACACGATCCTGATCAATGTCACCAGCTTCTTCCGCGATGTGGACGCCTGGCAGTATCTGCAGCGCGAAATCCTGCCCGAACTGATCGCGGGCACCGATATCGGCGGCGAGATCCGGATCTGGAGCGCGGGCTGTTCCAGTGGTGAGGAGGCCTATTCGCTGGCGATCGCCTTCGCCGAGGCCCTCGGCATCGATGAGGCGGTCAAGCGGATCAAGATCTACGGCACCGATGTCGACGAGGAGGCCCTGCGCGACGCCCGCACCGGCATATATTCCGGGAAGGATCTGGAACCGCTGTCGACCGAACTGCGTAACCGCTACTTCGAGGCCAACGGCGATAAGTTCGTCTTCCGCTCCGATCTGCGCCGCCGGGTCATCTTCGGCCGCCACGACATCACCCGCGACGCCCCGATTTCGCGGCTGGACCTGCTGGTGTGCCGCAATGCCCTGATGTACTTCAATGTCGAGGCGCAGTCGCAGATCCTGGACCGCTTCTATTTCGCGTTGCGGCCCAGCGGATTCCTGTTCCTGGGCAAGGCCGAGATGCTGCTGTCGGACGGGGAGCGGTTCGAGGTCGCCAATATGCGCCAGCGCATCTTCCGGCGTCGCGCGGGAGGCGCCACCACGGTGCACACTCCGGCGCAGCTGCGGCTCGACACCGGGCTCGGCCAGGAGGTGCAGGGCTTCGTCAAGCGGCGGCTGCTGAGCGAGCTCGCCCTGGAGACCGCGCCGATCGCGATGCTCGGACTCGACACCGAGGGCAAGGTGACCGTCCTCAACAGCCAGATGCGCAGCCAGTTCGGCCTGACACCGCACGATATCGGCCGCCCGCTCAGCGATTTGGAGATCTCCTATCGCCCGGTCGAACTGCGCTCGCTGATCGATCAGGCCGTCACCGAGCATCGGACCATCCGGATCAGTTCGGTCGAACGCCGGGTGGGGCCCGACGATACGCAGTTCTACGACGTGCACGTCCAACCGCTGTGGAGCGGCGACGCCCCTTATGTGGGCATCGTGGTGAACTTCGTCGACACCACCGTGGCCACCCGGCTCGCCCTCGAGGTGAAGGTCAAGCGCGAGGAACTCGAAACCGCCTACGAGGAACTGCAATCCACCAACGAGGAACTCGAGACCACCAACGAAGAGCTGCAGTCCGGCAACGAGGAACTCGAGACCATGAACGAGGAAATGCGGATCCGCGGCAACGAATTGGACCAGGCGAGAATGTTTCTCGAGGGCATCCTGTCCAGCATCGACGCCGGTGTGGTGGTCCTCGACGATGAGTTGCGGGTGCGCAGCTGGAACCGGGCCGCCGAGGAACTCTGGGGGCTGCGCGCCGAGGAGGTGAATCAGCAGCCGTTCGCCGCGCTGGATTTCGGCCTGCCGCTCGGCGACCTGTACCGGAACATCCAGCAATGCCTCGAATCCGCCACACGCTGGGGGCCGATGGAGATTCCCGCCGTCAATCGCATCGGACGCGCCATCCTCTGCACGGTCACGTGTACGCCGCTGAACGGCGCCGGCGAGGGTGTGGTGCTACTGATGGAGGAGGTCGCGACGGTATCCGGTGCGCTACAGGGGGATTGATCTCACCCGCGTCGCTGTCGTCCTTCCGGGTGGCAGGTTACACTGGAGCCGTGCGGTCCTCTTCGGACAGCGGCGACGACACTATGCGAGAGTGGCGTCACTACGCCCGCGAAATGGAACGCGCCGCCCGTGCAGCTGCCGTGGCGACGAGGTACGAACATCAGCTGCTGCGGCCGCCGGAATCCATGCGGCCGGTCCGCACGCGAATGGCCACCCTGCACCGTCAGATCGAACAGCGTCATCTGGCCTGCGCCCGGCTGTTTCGACTGCATGCCCTGCGGCTGCTGCACTGGCGTGCGGACGGTTCCGCGGCGGTCCGGCCGGTGTTCATGGCCGCCGTCGCCGAGGATCTGGGCCTGGGCAGCGCGGCGATCACGCTGTTCGACGACCAGCGGCGGGAGTTGCTGCACGCCGCCTCCGATGCCCGCTCCCGCGCCGCCCACGATCATGAGGTGACCATCGGGCAGGGCCCCGCGCGCGAGGTCGCCGCCGGCGTGGAGGCCCTCCTCGTCGAGGGTTCCGAGCTGATCGGACGCTGGCCCCAATACAGCACGGCCGCAACCGATCTCGGGATCCGCTCCGTGGTCGCGGTCGGCGTTCCGATGGGTCCGGCGTGGCGGGGGGCGCTGTGCGTCTACTCCGAGCGCAGCCATCTCCCGGCCGATGCGGTGCCGGCCATCGGGCGCATCGCCGAGGTGCTCGCCACCCAGATGCTCCCGGCCGGATTCGCGCGGGGGGTGCCGCGCGGCGCGCTGTTCGACGACGCGGACTATTCGAGCACGGTGAATCAGGCGATCGGAATGGTCGCGGTGCAGGAGTCGACCGAGCTCGACACGGCCCTGCAGCTGTTGCGCGCCCGAGCCTTCGCCGAGGGAATCTCGCTGCGGGAACTGTCCGGCCAGGTCGTGGAGGAGGGGTATCGACTGTGCTGATCATCGATCCGCTGGGCGGCCTCTCATGACCGACCGAATGGCGACCGGAATGACGCGACTGACCGCGTTGCTGCTGTCGGACTCCGATATCGTCGAGCGACCGGACGATATCGCCGGGATCGTGTCCGGGATGCTGCCGGGCGGTCCGCTCGTCGGGGTCACCCTGGACTCGGAATCCGGGGTCGTCGGTAAGTCCGGCGGTACCCATGAGCTCTCGGCCGCGGAGGTTCACCACTACGGCGCTCCGGGCCCGTACCGGGTCGTGCTCGAGACGGCCCAGCCGATGTCGGTGCCCGATCTGCGGGCCGAGGAGCGCTGGGATGGTTACGCCCGGCGGATGCTCTCCCGCGGCATCCGCTCACACGACATCTGGCCGCTCGTCTTCGATCACGACTCGGTCGGAACGCTGAGCGTCTATCTGACCAGAACCGGCGGGGTCGCCTCGGATACCCGCGACGAGCTCGGGCTGATCGTCGACCATCTGAGTGTGCTGCTGCATATCGCCGCGGAGATCAGTCATCGGCTGGCGATGACCGAGCAGCTGCGCGCGGCGCTCGACTCGCGATCGATCATCGATCAGGCCCTCGGAATCATCATGGGACAGCGGCGGTGTGACCATGAGACGGCATTCGATCTGCTGCGCGAACAGTCGAATCGGAACAACGTGAAGGTCGCCACGCTCGCGGCGCGGGTGGTGGCGTCGTTCGGCGGCGCCGAGTATCGGGAGGCGCATTTCAACGAGCCGCCGCGCCGGCCCAAGTTCCCTCGCTGACTCGGTCGGCACCCTCGGTTTCGATCCCGCTGCGCATAACCCGTGAGCAAATCCGATGGTCGCGCGATCGTCGGGTATGACCTCCACTGCTGGACACACGACCTCCGACGCGGATCTCGACGCCGTCTTCGCGCCCCTGTTCGAGCGGATCGCCGCGGGTGCGGTCGACCGCGAGATCGACCGCCGCCTGCCCTATGAGGAGGTCGGATGGCTGCGCGAGGCGAAGTTCGGCGCGCTGCGCGTGCCGGTCGAATTCGGCGGCTACGGCGCGCGTGTGCGCCAGCTGTTCCGGCTGCTCATCGATCTGGCCGCGGCCGAATCCAATCTGCCGCAGGCGCTGCGCGTGCACTTCTCCTTCGTGGAGGATCAGGTGCTCGCCGCGCCCGGCCCGGATCGCGAGCGCTGGCTGCGTTCGGTCGCCGGGGGAATCCTGGTGGGCAATGCCATCACCGAACCGGGTGTGGGGGCGGTCGATCGCTACCGGACCCGGCTCAGCGGCGAGCCCCAGCGTCGACTGCTCAACGGCGTGAAGTACTACAGCACCGGATCGCTCTATGCCGACTACATCCTGGTCGCCGCCGACCGCGACGGCGAACGGGTCGGCGTGCTGGTCGACGCCGACGCCGCGGGCGTGCGTCAGCACGACGACTGGGACGGCTTCGGGCAGCGCCTGACCGCCAGCGGCACCACGGAATTCACCGATGTCGTGATCCCGGAGGAACGGATACTCGGACCGGGCTACGGCGCCGCCGGGGCCACCTATTCGACCGGCTATCTGCAACTGTTCCACCTGGCGGTGCTCGCGGGCATCGCGCAGCGGGCCGAAACCGATGCGCGGGAATGGGTTTCCGCGCGCACCCGCGGATACACCCACTCCGCCGCCGACCTGCCGCGCGAGGATCCGCTGGTACAGCAGGTGATCGGGCGATTGTCCGCCGTCGCCTTCTCCGCGCGGGCCACCGTCCTCGCGGTCGCCGACCTGCTCGACGAGGTGCTCGATACCGGAGCGAACGACGAAAAAGGTTTGAACGCGGTCGAACTCGCCGCGGCGCAGGCGCAGCTCTCGGTGATCGACACCGTCCTCGCCGCGACGACGCAGCTGTTCGAACTCGGCGGGGCCTCGATCGTCTCCGAGCGGCTGCGGCTGGATCGGCACTGGCGCAACGCGCGCACCGTCTCGGTGCACAATCCGGCCATCCAGAAGGCCCGTGCCATCGGCGATCATCTGCTCAACGGCGCCGCACTGCCGTTCGCGTGGAGCGCGGGCGAGCGCGCGTCGCAGGAGGTGGCGCGATGACCCGGCGCATCCATTTCAACGCCTTCGATATGAACTGCGTCGCCCATCAGTCGCCCGGGCTGTGGCGGCATCCCGAGGATCGATCGCATCGGTACAAGGAGCTGAGCTACTGGACCGAATTGGCGAAGCTGTTGGAGCGCGGGCGTTTCGACGGCATCTTCATCGCCGATGTGCTCGGCACCTACGACGTGTACGGCGGTAACGATCTCGCCGCGCTGCGCCAGGGCGCGCAGATCCCGGTATCCGATCCGCTGCTGCTGGTGACCGCGATGGCCGCGGCGACAACGCATCTCGGCTTCGGCATCACCACCGGAACGGGCTTCGAACATCCCTATCCGTTCGCGCGGCGGCTGTCCACGCTCGACCATCTGACGGGCGGCCGTATCGGCTGGAATGTCGTCACCGGCTATCTGCCCTCGGCCGCACGCAACTTCGGCGCGGACGATCAGCTCGATCACGACGAGCGCTACAACCAGGCCGACGAGTATCTCGAGGTGCTCTACAAGTTGTGGGAGGGCTCCTGGGAGGACGATGCCGTGATTCGCGATGCCGCCCGGGGCATCTACGTGGATCCGGCGAAGGTGCATCACATCGGGCATCGGGGCACGCATTACACGGTGCCCGGCATACATCTGTCCGAACCGTCGCCGCAGCGCACCCCGGTCATCTATCAGGCGGGCGCCTCATCGCGCGGAACCCGGTTCGCCGCCGAGAACGCCGAGGCGATCTTCGTCGGCGCACCGTCGAAACGCGTACTGGCGCAGACCGTCTCGCGTATCCGGGATGCCCTCGAGGCGGCCGGGCGCGGGCGTTACGACGCCCGCATCTACACCCTGGCCACGGTCGTCACCGACGCCACCGACGAGGCGGCCCGCGACAAGTACGAGGAGTACCTGTCCTACGCCAGCACCGAGGGTGCGCTGGTCTTCATGTCGGGCTGGATGGGGATCGACTTGTCCCGTTATGATCTGGACGATCCGATCGGGGATGTCCGGAGCAATGCCATCCAATCGGCGGTGGCCGCATTCCAGGAATTCGACGACGACGGTCGCGAATGGACCGTGCGCGATATCGCCCGATGGGGCGGAATCGGCGGTCTGGGACCGGTTTTCGTCGGATCCGGCGCCACGGTCGCCGACACCCTGCAGGAATGGGTGGACGAGACCGATGTCGACGGCTTCAATCTCGCCTACGCCATCACGCCGGGTAGCTTCGAAGACATTGTGGAGCATGTGATTCCGGTGCTGACCGAGCGCGGCGCCTATCCGGCAGAATATACTCCCGGCACCCTGCGCAATGCGCTGTTCGGCGCGGGCGATCGGCTGCCGGACAATCATCGCGGGGCGCGCTATCGAATCGGCGGGTCCGAATCGACGGTATTGCCCGATTCGATCTCGCGACCGGGCGCCGCGATTCCCGCCTCGTGAAACTCGGCGATGAATTCTCCGTGATTCCAACACTCGGGTGAGCAACCGTTCGGAAGCAGTATTCCGTTATGACAAAAGCTGATTCGACTCGTACCGCCGCCGTCGTCGGGGCCGGGCAGACCGGTGTCACCGCCGCACTCGGACTGCTCGGCGCCGGCTTCGACGTGACCCTCTACAGCGACCGTGACCAGCGCGGTCTGCGCGACGATGTGCCCGCCACCGGAACCGCGCTCGGTTTCGGCGAGGCACAGGCGGCCGAGGCCGCGCTCGGACTGGACACCTATATCGATCGCGCGCCGAACCATACCGGTTTGAGCGTGCGCATCGCCGGCGAAGAGAATGCCGAATTGATCGCATTCGACGGCGATTTCGAGGGGTATGTCGGAATCGCGGTCGATACCCGGCTCAAGGCCGATGAGCGGTTGACCGCATTCCTCGAACGCGGCGGCCGATTCGTCGTCGACGCCGTCACCCTGGATACGCTGGACGGTATCGCCGGATCGCATGATCTGACGCTGGTCGCCACCGGGCGCGGCGGCCTGTCCGAACTGTTCCCGATCGACCCCGAGCGCACGGTCTACGATGCGCCGCAGCGCGGCGTGCTCACCATTACGGTCACCGGATTGGGTTACGGCCCGGAGGTTTTCGCCCATCGCGGCCCGGCCGGCGGCGCGCACAGCGGCTTCTCCATCTTCGCCGAACAGGGCGAGGCCTGGTGGGGTCCGTATCTGCACAAGGACGCCGGACCGACGTGGGCGTTCCTGGGCTGGGCCCGGCCGGGCAGCGACTGGGAAAAGCGTTTCGCCGCCGCCGATTCCGCCGAGTCGGCGCATCGCGTCGTGCAGCAGCTCTACCGCGATTACATCGAATGGGATCTGCCGGAAGTCCTTGCCACGCGGCATATTCCGGAGGATCCGCATTCCTGGCTGAAGGGTGCGGTGCGCCCGGTCGTGCGGATCGGCGTGGGCGAGACGTCGAGCGGACATCCGGTGGCGGCGATCGGCGATACCGCGGTGGCCTACGATCCGATCGCCGGGCAGGGCGCGCAGAGCGGGCTCATCCAGGTCCAGCGTCTGGTCGCCGCGGCCGCGGGGCATGACGGGCCCTTCGACGCCGACTGGCTGCGGGCGCGGTATGCCGAATTCCTCGCGGCTCGTTCCGATGCCGCCGCGAAGGCCACCCGGCTGTTCCTCAGCGATCCCGAATTCGGCGATATCGGCAACCAGTTCTTCGCCACCGCCGCGGTCGATTCCGGCTTCGCCGCGGCGCTGGTCGGCCTGCTGCATCGGCCGCAGCCGTTCCTCGAGATCGACTCGGTCGAGGATGCGGCGGCGTATATCACCGGCGTGACCGGCGAGGATGCGGCCGAATTGCTGGGCCGGTTCCAGCCCGCGGGCCGGTTCGAGCGGTCGCGGTACGACGCGGCGATCGCCCGGGCTTGATGCGATGCGATCGCAGCGATTCAAAACCTCGTGTCGTGCTCTGCGTGCTGCTGAAGTGAAGGCACGCACCGGGGGCGGCCTCGAACGGAGCAAGGATGACGACCGAAAACATCGCCGAGGCGATCAAGTTCGCCTACTGGGTGCCCAATGTCAGCGGGGGCCTGGTCACCAGTGAGATCGAACAGCGCACCGGCTGGGACTTCGAATACAACAAGAAGCTGGCCCAGACCGCGGAGAACAACGGCTTCGACTACGCGCTGTCGCAGGTGCGCTATACCGCCTCCTACGGGGCGGAGTTTCAGCACGAGTCGACGTCCTTCAGCCTCGCGCTGCTGGGGGCGACCGAGCGGCTGAAGGTCATCGCGGCCATCCATCCCGGTCTGTGGCATCCGGCGGTGCTGGCGAAATTCGGCGCGACCGCCGATCATCTGTCCGGCGGCCGGTTCGCCATCAACGTCGTCTCCGGCTGGTTCGCCGGGGAATTCCGGGCGCTGGGCGAGCCGTGGCTCGAACATGACGAAAGATACCGGCGCAGTGCGGAATTCCTCGAGGTGATCCGCAAGATCTGGACCGAGGATAACGTGAACTTCGCGGGAGACTTCTATCGGATCCGCGATTTCACCCTCAAGCCCAAACCGCTCAATACCCCCGAGCGGCCGAATCCCGAACTGTTCCAAGGCGGTAACTCCACGGCCGCCCGCCACAACGGCGGCCGGCACGCGGACTGGTACTTCTCCAACGGCAAGGATTTCGACGGCGTCACCGAGCAGCTGAACGATCTCCGCGAGGTCGCTCGGCAGCATGATCGGGAGGTCAAGTTCGGTCTCAACGGCTTCATCATCGCCCGCGACACCGAGAAGGAGGCGCGCGATACCCTGCGCGAGATCATCGAGAAGGCCAATCGGCCCGCGGTGGACGGGTTCCGGGACGCGGTGCAGCAGGCCGGCCCGTCGACCCGGGACGGCAAGGGTATGTGGGCCGATTCGAGTTTCGAGGATCTGGTGCAGTACAACGACGGCTTCCGCACCCAGCTGATCGGCACCCCGGAACAGATCGCCGAACGCATCGTGGCCTACCGCGACCGTGGTGTGGACCTGATCCTGGGCGGTTTCCTGCATTTCCAGGAGGAGATCGAATACTTCGGCAAGCGAGTGCTTCCGCTGGTGCGCGAGCTCGAGGCGCAGCGCAGGCCGGTCGCGGCGGTGGCGGGTCGATGACCGCCGTCACGGCGCAACGCATCACCTCCGCTGATCATGCCCGCGAGGTGGCCGCCCGGCTGGCGTCGGAATTCGCCCTCGGCGCCGCCGAGCGGGATCGGCTGCGCGGGTTGCCCTTTCACGAGGTGGAGCGGTTGGCGGCCAGCGGTCTGCTGGCCGTCACCGTGCCCGCCGCCTACGGCGGGGCCGATCTCGCGGCGAGCGAGGTCGCCGAGGTGGTGCGGATTCTCGCGACGGCCGATCCGAATATCGCCCAGATTCCGCACAGTCACTTCGTCTATCTGAATCTGTTGCGGCTGGCCGGATCCGAGGAACAGCGGCGGTGGTACTTCACTCGGGTGCTCGACGGTGCCCGCATCGCCAATGCGCAATCCGAGCGCGGCGGCGCGACCGTTGCCGAGGTGCGGACCACGCTGAAGCCGCTCGGCGACGGGCGGTTTCGCATCGACGGCAGCAAGTTCTATTGCACGGGTTCGCTGTTCGCCGATGTGCTGGCCGCACTCGTCCGGCTCGATGATCCGGGTGCCGACAGCGGCCTCGCGCCGGGGGAGTACATCGCGTATCTGCCCGCCGATACCTCCGGGGTCGAGATCCTCGACGACTGGAATGCGCTGGGGCAGCGGACGACCGGTAGCGGGTCGGTGCGCTTCGATGGCGTGCTCGTGACGGCCGATCAGCTGGTCGAGCGGTCGGGCGCGGTGCGTGCGCCGACCGGTTACGGCGCCTTCGCGCAGCTGCTGCATGTGGCCATCGATGCCGGTATCGCCCGGGGTGCGCTCACGGCCGCGACGGAGTTCGTGCGCACCCGGAGTCGGCCGTGGTTCGAGGCGGGTGTCGAGCGGGCGATCGACGATCCCCTGACGATTCAACGCTTCGGCGAACTCGCCGTCGCGGTCGTGACGGCCGAGGCGACGCTCACCGCGGCCGGGCTCGCCGTCGACGCGGCCACCATCCCGGATCCCGGACCGGAGGCGGCGGCCGCCGCCTCGCTCGCGGTGGCCACGGCCAAGATCGTCGCCGATCGGGCGGCCGACGAGGTCGCCTCGGCCCTGTTCGAGGTGGGTGGAACCCGAAGCGCGGCAGCCGATCTCAATCTGGATCACTTCTGGCGCAATGCCCGCACCCACACCCTGCACGATCCGGTGCGCTGGAAGTTCCAGCACATCGGCCGGGCAGTCCTGCACGGAACGCCGCCACCGCTGCACGGCGTCATCTGAGATCGGAGTGGTGAATATGGCCGAGCTGACCGGGATTCCGGCGGACAGGGCCGGTCTGCGCCGGGCCTTCGCGGCGTTTCCCAGCGGTGTGGTGGCGGTCTGCGCCGAAATCGATGGCACCGCATCCGGATTGGCGGTGAGCACCTTCGTGCCGGTATCGCTGGATCCGCCGCTGGTGTCGTTCTGCGTGCAGAACGGCTCCACCACCTGGCCGCGCCTGGCCGCGGCCGGCCATCTGGGTTTGAGCCTGCTCGGCCTGGATCAGGAGGACGCCGCCCGCTCGCTGAGTTCGCGTGTGGGCGACCGCTTCTCGGGCGTGGGCCTGCATCGGGGTGCGGGCCATGCGATCTTCGTCGACGGTGCCTCGGCCTGGCTCGAAGGCAGCGTAGAGACCCAGGTGCCCGCGGGCGACCATCAGGTGGTCATCCTGCGCATTCATCGCCTGGCCACCCGCACCGACGTCGATCCGCTGGTCTTCCACGGCAGTCGCTTCCGCCGCCTGCATCCGGAGGAGGTACTCCATGGAGCCCGCTGAATCCCGTTCGCTGCGTGCGCTGTTCGCCGAGGACGCGCGTCGCTGGCTGGAGAACTGGCGGACCGGGCGGGATCGCTCGGGCCGCTGGTCGTGGGTGAACCTCGACTGGATCGGCAGTGTGATCGGACCCGCCTCGCTCTAAGCTGCCTCACACCGGATGCGACGGCCGGAAACACAGCCGTCGCCGCGTGCCCGGGCTCGGGCTGGTGTGTTCGACCACCGCGGCCGCCAGCCCGCGCGCCTCGATATCGTGCTGGTACATGTCCTGGCTGAATCCGTCGAGGTGAACCAGGGTGTGCCGGATGAGCATCGGCCCCACTTCGGGCGGTTCGGTACATGCGCGGCGATAATCCGAGGCCGCCCGCGGATCCTCGGTGAGCGCGGCCAGCGCCCCGATCCGCACCCGCTGGGTCAGCCCGGCCCAGATTCGCGCCTCCTCCGCGGTGCGGAGTCGCCGCCACCCGCCCCGATAGTCCAGATCCCGGATGATGTCGTCGGCCGGTTTGCCCAGGCGCGTCTCACACACCACGGCCCACAGCGCGCACAGCCAGCTCAGCGCCCGCAGGGTGTGCAGCGGTTCGCGCCGGGTCTCGAGTTCGTCCTCGGCCTCGTCATGGGTGTCGAGGTTCACCCAGCGGAACACCAGCGATTCGATCTCGGTCAGGAAGCCGCCCGGCAGATCGTCCACATCCGGACGCCCGATGCGCACCGCGCGGCCCGAGACCAGATCCCGCAGTTCGACCATGTCCGCGTCGGCGGTCCGCACCCAGCGGTGCGATTCCCTGGTCATCCTTGGGGCCCCCAGGTCGGTGCGGCAGGGCGCGATACCGCCCACTCGGATTGAGCCATGAATCGGACCGGCCCGCAAGCGCAGATTCTCAGGGTCGGGCTGGCAGGATCTCCCGGACGGTGTCGAATCAGGGCCAGCCCGTTCGTGTAGAGGATGAGAGCCGGTGACGGATCGGCTCATGGCGAAGGAGCACATCATGCCCGAATACCTGCTCAACATCTATCAGCCGGAGGCAGGGGAGCCGCCGGCGGATCTGGCCGAGATCATGCGCGAGGTCGAGGCGCTCAACGACGAGCTGCGGGCGGCCGGTTCGTGGGTGTTCGCGGCCGGGCTGCACGCACCTGATACCGCGACGGTCGTGCGGGCCCGGGGCTCGGAGATATTGATCACCGACGGCCCGTACGTGGAGAGTAAGGAGTACATCGCCGGATTCAGCCTCATCCGCGCGGTCGATCTGGATGAGGCGCTGGCGTGGGGGCGGCGATTGGCGGCGATTCTGCGCGGACTCCCGGTGGAGGTCCGACCGGTCATGGGTGACTGAATGAATCCGCCTGTGAGCCCGGATGTTTCGGCGGTGTTCGCCGAGCACTACGGCCGGGCGGTAGCCAGCCTGATCCGCGTCTTCGGCGATATCGATATCGCCGAAGACGCGGTCCAGGACGCCTTCACCACCGCCGTGCAGCGCTGGCCCGCCGAGGGCATCCCGCCGAGTCCGCCGGGCTGGATTATCACGACCGCGAGGAATCGCGCGGTGGACCGTCTCCGGCGCGAGGCGGCCCGGGCGGACAAGTATGCCCAGGCCGCTCTGCTCAGCCTTTCCACATTCGCCTCCGAGGACGGGAACCCTTCCTCAGGTTCCCCGCCCGGGGACCCCTCCCCAGGTTCCCCGCCCGCTTTTGGCGGGGACGAACGTCTGCGCCTTATCTTCACCTGCTGCCACCCCGCGCTCGCGATGCCCAATCGCATCGCCCTCACCCTGCGCCTGTTGGGCGGCCTGACCACCCTCGAGATCGCCCGCGCCTTCCTCACCTCGGAATCAACCATGGCGCAACGCATCTCACGTGCCAAGGCCAAGATTCGCGCCGCCCGGATCCCCTACCGCGTACCCCGGGACGCCGATCTGCCCGAACGGCTCGGGGCCGTGCTGGCGGTCGTCTATCTCATCTTCACCGAGGGCCATACCGCCTCCAGCGGAACGCAATTGACGCGTGGGGACCTGTGCGCCGAGGCGATCCGGCTGGGCCGCGTGCTCGTCGAACTGATGCCGGATGAGCCGGAGGCCGTCGGCCTGCTGGCCCTGATGCTGCTCACCGAGGCCCGCCGCCCGGCCCGCCACACGGCCGACGGCGCCCTGGTGCCGCTGGCCGATCAGGATCGCGGCCGATGGGATCGCGAGCTCATTGCCGAGGGGCATCGGCTGGTGCGAGAGTGCCTGTGCCGCAATCACCCCGGCCCCTATCAGATCCAGGCCGCCATCAATGCCGTACATACCGATGCCGCGACCGCCGCCGATACCGATTGGGATCAGATCCTGCGGCTCTACGACCAGCTCGCGGCGGTCGCACCCGGCCCGATCGTCTCGCTCAACCGGGCCGTCGCCGTCGCCGAGATCGACGGCCCGGCCGCGGCGCTGGCGCTCGTCGATGAACTACCGCTCGCGGATTACCACCTTTACCACGCGATCCGGGCCGACCTGCTGATCAGGCTCGGCCGAACCGCCGAGGCCGCAAGCGCATTCGCCGATGCCCTCGCGCGGACCGGCAACGCCGCCGAGCGCGACCACCTGCGCCGCCGCAGCGCCGACCTCACCGGGACAGCGAATTCTCCTGGGCCGGGAGCAACTTGTTGAGCTGCCGGTTCGCATACCGCATCACCATCTCGTAGGGCCAGGCGAACTTGCGGGCGAACCAGTAGCCGATTCGGATATCGGTCGCGGTGTGCACGAGATAGCGATTGTGCCTGATACCGGCGAGGATCCGATCGGCCACCTGCTCCGGCGTCGCCGCGTGGCCGACGAAGGCTCCGCGCAGCTTCGCCACCCGCGGATCGTCCGGATCGACGCCCACGATCTCTGTCGTCCTGACCATCGGGGTGTGCACCGCGCCCGGGACGACCAGGCTCACCCCGATGCCGTACCGCTCCAGCTCGAAGCGCAGCACCTCCGAGACCCCGCGCAGCCCGAACTTCGCGGCGCTGTAGGCGGCGTGCCACGGCAGCGCGAGCAGTCCGGCCGCCGAGGAGACGTTCACCAGATGTCCGCCACGCCCGGCCCGGATCATCGGCGGGACGAAGTTCTCGATGATGTGGATCGGCCCCATGAGATTCACCTCGACCATCGAGCGCCAATGCCGATGTTCGAGGTTCTCCACGGTGCCCCAGGCGGAGAGGCCCGCGATATTCATGACCACGTCCAGGCTGCCGTACTCGTCGTGCACCCGCTCGGCCCACGCGGTGACCGCGTCGTAGTCGGAGACGTCGAGTGTCTGCGC
The DNA here is from genome assembly GCF_044454005.1 of Nocardia sp. NPDC051570. NCBI lineage: Bacteria > Bacillati > Actinomycetota > Actinomycetes > Mycobacteriales > Nocardiaceae > Nocardia > Nocardia sp. NPDC051570. Next base: position 70,670 of record NZ_JBITDI010000013.1, read on the forward strand.
GTCGAGCACCTCACCCCCGGCCGCGCGGATCAGCTCGACCGTTTCGGCCAGCCCCGCGGCGGCGATATCGGTGAGCACCAGGCGCGCACCCGCGCGCGCGGCGGCCTGCGCGGTGGCCCGGCCGATACCGCTGGCCGCGCCCGTGATGAGGCATATCCGGTCGGTCAGATCCTTCATGAACGTTCACCCTAGCCATTGCGAACATCGTTGTACACAGTGCTGTTTCCCCCCTCGGAATTCCCCGTCGGTAAACGGGAAAACCCGCTGCCAACAATTGAATTCACGTTGATCGGGACGGCAGACAGTCGCACCGATGTCCGATACGTTCGAATTCACCATCCAGAGCGGTTGAGAGATCTGGCTCGACGAGACCGCAGCAACCCCCCGCGGGCCGGGTGCGGGTGCTACCGCCAGGACCGATGGAGGATCGCGATTCCATGACCACTGTGGCCGCTATCGATCCCTCCGGCACCGTCGAGGTGGCCGAGGACACCCTGCCGGTGGCGCGTACCCGGCACCCGTGGCGCTGGCTGATCGCCGTCGTCGCGCTGGTGCTGGTGGCCCAGTTCGCGCACGGCCTGGTGACCAATCCCGGCTGGGACTGGCCGACCTTCGCCCGATACTTCGCCGCCGATTCGGTGCTCGCGGCGCTGAAGCTGACCGTGGAGCTCACCTTCTGGGGGACGCTGTTCGGATTCCTGCTCGGTATCTGGCTGGCCGTGGCGCGATTATCGAAAGTCCCTGTGCTGCAGGTGATCGCCTGGGCATATGTCTGGGCGTTCCGCTCGATTCCGCTGATCGTGCAGCTGCTGTTCTGGTTCAACATCGCCTATCTGTACAAGCGCCTGTCGATCGGAATCCCGTTCGGCCCCGCGTTTTTCAGCTTCGATGTGAACGGGGTGATCAGTGGATTCACCGCCGCGGTCATCGGGCTGGCGTTGCATCAGGCGGCGTATTCGGCCGAGATCATCCGCGCCGGAATCATTTCCGTGGATCCGGGCCAGCTGGAGGCGGCCAAATCGCTGGGCCTGCCGTGGCGGCGGCAGTTCTTCACCATCGTGGCGCCGCAGGCCATGCGCGGCATCCTGCCCAATGCGGCCAACGAGGTGATCAGCCTGTTCAAGGGCACCTCGATCGTCTCGGTGATGGCGATCGCCGAGCTGTTCTACCAGGTCCAGGTGATCTACGGCCGCAACGGCCGGGTGGTCCCGCTGCTGATGGTGGCGACGGTCTGGTACATCGTGCTCACCAGCGTGCTGACCGTCGTGCAGTACTACATCGAGCGCCACTTCGCCAAGGGCGGCCATCGCGAGCTGCCGCGCACACCGTGGCAGCGCGTGCGCGGCAAGCTCGCCGAGATCACGGGGGAACGCCGATGAGCGCGTACACGGTCGAATTACGGGGCGTACACAAGCAGTTCGGCGCCAACGAGGTGCTGCGCGGGATCGATCTCGCGGTGCGCCCGGGCGAGGTGACGGTGATCCTGGGCCCCTCGGGTTCGGGCAAATCGACGCTGCTGCGGACGATCAACCACCTGGAGAAGGTCGATGCGGGGACCGTGCGGGTGGCCGGAGAACTGGTCGGCTATCGCCGCAAGGGCGCGAAACTGCACGAACGCAGCGAACGGGAGATCCTGCGCCAGCGCTCCCGCATCGGCTTCGTATTCCAGAGCTTCAATCTGTTCCCGCATCTGACCGTGCTGGAAAACGTTGCACTGGCCCCGATTTCGGCGCAGCGCCGTCCCCGCGCCGAGGTCGAGGCGGAGGCGGTCGATCTGCTCGAGCGGGTCGGACTGGCCGATAGGGCGCAGGAGTATCCGCGACGGCTGTCCGGCGGCCAGCAGCAGCGGGTGGCCATCGCCCGCGCGCTGGCGCTGCGCCCCCAGGTGGTGCTGTTCGACGAGCCGACCTCCGCGCTGGATCCGGAGCTGGTCGGCGAGGTGCTCGACGTGATCCGGGCGCTGGCCCGCGACGGCGCGACGCTGGTCATCGTCACCCACGAGATCGGCTTCGCCCGCGAGGTCGCCGACACCGTGGTGCTCATGGACGCCGGGCGGATCGTCGAACAGGGCCCGCCGGGTCAGGTGCTCGACGATCCGTCCCATCCGCGCACCAAATCCTTTCTCGCACATGTTCTCTGAGGGAGATGAGACGTTGTCCCGCAACTACTCCGCGGTCCGCACGGTGCATCACATCGCGCAGGACGATGCCCTGGCCGCCCCTGAGCTATCTGTTCATCACCCACGACCTGGCCGTGGTCCGGCGCGTCGCAGACCGGGTGGCGGTCATGAACGCCGGGCGAATCGTCGAGACGGCCGGCATCGCTGAGCTTTTCCATCATCCGCGCCATGAGTACACCCGTGAACTGCTGTCGGCCATTCCGGGCGCCGGGCGGCCGATCGCCATCGAAAGGACGGCCTGAATGACCCATTCACAACCGCTGCTGGGTGTCGAATTGTCCGGCACCGGAACACATCCCGCCTCGTGGCGGCGCGCGGATTCGCGCGCCGAGGAGCTGTTCACCGCCGGATACTGGCTCGACGCCGTACTCGCGGCCGAGGCCGCGGGGGTGGATCTGGCCTTCCTGCCGGATTCGTTCGCACCGCAGGTTCAGGGCGCGGTCGGGCGGCTCGAGGCCGTGGGCATCGCCGCGCGGGCGGCCGCGGCGACCCATCGGATCGGGCTGATTCCGCAGGCGCCGGTCACCCACACCGAACCGTTCCACGTCTCCAAGGCGATCGCGAGCCTGGATTTCGCCACCCACGGCCGGGCGGGCTGGGAGGTCACCGTCTCCTCGGGTCAGGCCGCGCTGTTCGGCCGCAAGGCCGAACAGGATCCGGCCGGGCTGTGGCACGAGGCCGATGAGGCGGTGGAGGTGGTGGCCCGGCTGTGGGACAGCTGGGAGGACGATGCCGAGATCCGCGACCTGACGACCGGCCGCTTCATCGACCGCGACAAGCTGCACTACATCGACTTCGTGGGCGAGAACTTCTCGGTGAAGGGGCCCTCGATCACCCCGCGGCCGCCACAGGGTCAGCCGCCGGTGGCGGTCCGGGCCGAGGATGCGCACAGCACCCGCGTCGCGGTCCGGCGCGCCGACCTGATCCGCGTCGCCGCACCGGATCTCGACGCCGCGGCGGGGATTCGCGACGAGCTACGGGCGGCGGTCGCGGCGGCCGGTCGCGATCCGCGATCGGTCTCGGTGCTGATCGATCTCGATGTGCATCTGGCCGCGACCGAGGAGGCGGCCGCGGCCGAATTCGATCAGCTCGAGACGTGGACGACCACACCACCGAAGGCGTTGCGGCATATCGGAACTCCGGCGACCCTGCGCGCGCTGCTGGCCCGGATCGCCGCCGACGGAGTCGTACTGCGCCCGCTGGCCCTGCCCGCCTTCCTCGCCCAGCTGCCGCGCCTGACGCCCACCCTCCGCGACCGGCTGGGTCTGCCGCACCCCCTCAACCGCTACGCGCTCACCGCCTGAGGACGGATATGCCGAATAACAAGGTACGCAAGCAGATACATCTGGCCGCCCACTTCCCGGGCGTCAACAACACCACGGTGTGGAGCGATCCGGACTCCGGCAGTCAGATCGACTTCGACTCCTTCGTCCATCTGGCCCGCACCGCCGAACGCGGACTGTTCGACTTCTTCTTCCTGGCCGAGGGGCTGCGCCTGCGCGAACATCGCGGGCAGATCTTCGATCTCGATGTGGTGGGCCGCCCCGACACCTTCACCGTGCTGAACGCGCTGGCGGGCGTCACCACCCGGCTCGGCCTGGCCGGGACGATCAACACGACCTTCAACGAACCCTTCGAACTGGCAAAGCAATTCGCGACCCTGGACCATCTGTCCGGCGGCCGCGCGGCCTGGAACGCGGTCACCTCCTCGGACGCCTTCACCGGCGAGAACTTCCGGCGCGGCGGCTATCTCGACCATGCTCAGCGGTACAGCCGCGCCGCGGAGGTCGTCGACGCGACGCGAGCGCTGTGGGACAGCCCGCCGGGAGACGCGCTCGTCATCGACCGGGAGCGTGGGATTTTCGCCCGGCCCGCGCCGAGTGTGCGCTACACCAGTGAGCAGTTCGATATCGAGGGGCCGTTCGTGCTGCCGCGCAGTCCACAGGGCTATCCGGTGCAGATCCAGGCGGGCGATTCCGATGAGGGCCGGGAGTTCGCCGCCGCCAAGGCCGATGCCGTCTTCAGCAGGCACGGCGAACTCGAGGACGGCCAGCAGTTCTATACCGATGTGAAGGAGCGGCTGGCGAAATACGGTCGCGCCCGCGACGATCTGAAGATCCTGCCCGCCGCGACCTTCGTGCTGGGCGACAGCCCGGCCGATGCGCAGGAACGGGCCCGGCACATCAGGTCGCAGCAGGTCGGCCCCCGGACCGCCCTGGCCTTCCTCGAACAGGTCTGGGGCCGTGACCTTTCCGCCTACGATCCTGATGGCCCGCTGCCCGATATCGATCCGGTCGACAACGTGAACATCACCCGCGGCCGAGTGCGCCACGCCAAGGATCCGCGCGCGATCGCCGACGCCTGGCGGGCCCGGGCCGAGGCCGAGAAGCTCAGCATTCGGGAGCTGATCATCGAGGTGACCGCGCGGCAGCAGTTCGTCGGCACACCCGCCGAGGTGGCCGCCGAGATCGATCACTATGTGCAGAGCGATGCCGCCGACGGATTCGTGCTCGTCCCGCACATCACCCCGCACGGCCTGGACGAATTCGTCGCCAAGGTCGTGCCGGAACTGCAGGAGCGCGGCAGTTTCCGCACCGAATACACCGGCACGACCCTGCGCGAACATCTGGGTCTGCGCCATCCCCATCAGACCAGTGCAGGAGTCCGTGCGTCATGACCGCAGTCACCACCGAATTCGATCTGCAGTGGCAGAGCTGGCGCGCCGAGCGGCAGTCCTGGGCGCGCGAGCCGCTGGGCTGGCTGAGCCTGACCGGATTGCACTGGCTGGGGGAGCGGGACGAGGTTATCGAGGGTCTGCCCGGGCGCTGGCGCGTCGAGGGCGAGAATGTCGTCATCGCCAGCGAATTCGCCGACGGGCTCGCGGTGGACGGCGAAATCCTCGATGGCCGAACCGAACTCACACCGGGTGAGGGAGCGCCCGGCCTCGAGGTCCGCGCGGGTGCGCGCAGTATCGAAGTGATCCGCCGCACCGGGCAATTCGCGTTGCGGGTGCACGATCCGGCCGCGCCGACGCTCGCGGCGTTCACCGAGATTCCCAGTTACGCACCGGATCCGCGCTGGTCGGTCATCGGCGTATTCGAACCCTACGATGCGGCCCGGACCGTCACCACCGGCGCGGTGGTGGCGGGTCTCGAACATCATCATCGCGCGGCCGGGACCATCACCTTCCGGATCGGCGCCGCCGAATATCGGCTCATCGCCTTCGGCGAGGCGAAATCCGGTCTGCGCGTGCTGTTCACCGATGCCACCAGCGGCGTGACCACCTATCCCGGTGCGCGGTTGCTGCCGATCGGCGTGCCCGACGGCGACGGCGGCGTGCTGCTCGACTTCAACCGCGCTCAGAATCTGCCCTGCGCATTCACCGACTACGCCACCTGCCCCGTCGCCCCGGCCGAGAACCGGTTGCCGGTCGAGGTCCGGGCCGGTGAGCGCGATCCCCGTACGGAGGCCGTGAAATGAGTGTCCCACTATCGATCCTGGATCTGTCCCCGATCAGCGCGGGATCGACCGCGCAGCAGGCGATCCGCAATTCGGTCGATCTCGCCCGGCGCGCGGAGGCCTGGGGATATCGGCGCTACTGGGTGGCCGAACATCACTTCGTCCGGGTGGCCAGCTCCTCGCCGACGACCCTGATCGGGCTGATCGCCGCGGCCACCAAGACGATTCGGGTGGGTTCGGCGGCCGTGCAGCTGGGCCAGCACACCTCGGCGTCGGTGGTGGAGGCGTTCGGAACGATCGATGCGCTCTATCCCGGGCGGCTCGATCTGGGGCTCGGACGGTCCGCGCACCGGCTCGCGCAGTTCCGTTCGGCCGGAGTGCCGCCGGTCCCGGTGTCGCAGCGGCCGACCGAGGTGCGCGACGGGGTGGTGATTCCGCCCCCGTTCTCGCCCGGGCAGGTGCTCGACACCAGCCGCGTGGCCGCGGGTTATGAGGCATTGGTGCTGCCGGGTGCGGAGTCGATCGACTACACCGAACAGGTGGAACAGATCCGCGCCCTGCTGACGGGTGGCTATCGGAGCTCGGAAGGTATTGCACTGCGGGTGGTTCCGGGTGAGGGGGCCCAGGTGGAGCTGTGGCTGTTCGGCAGCAGCGGCGGCGAGAGCGCCCGGCTGGCCGGACGCCTCGGCTTGCCCTTCGCGGCCAACTATCACGTCTCACCCGGCACTATCCTGGAAACCGTTGCCGCATACCGGGAATCGTTCCGCCCGTCGCCCCGTTACCCCGATCCGTATCTGATCGTCTCGGCGGATGTGGTGGTCGCCGAGGACGAGGTGTCGGCCACCCACCTCGCCTCCACCTACGGCCATTGGGTCTACAGCGTCCGCAGCGGCGCGGGCGCCGCCGACTACCTCGATCCCGATACCGCCCCACCCCTGACCGACCAGCAGCACCGCCTGGTCCGCGACCGGGTGACCACCCAATTCGTCGGCACACCCACCACGGTCGCCAATCGCCTCAGATCCCTCCAACAACTCACCGGCGCAAACGAATTGGTGATCACCAGCGTCACCTACGACCATCAGGACCGCCTGAACTCCCATCGCCTCCTCGCCGAGGAATGGGGCCTGCAGCACATCCGGGCCGCCTGACCCGGACCGCGTGCTCAGCCGACGGCGGCGCCGAACCACGTGGGCAGCGCGACGAGCAGATCCTGCTGATCGTCACCGACCCAGGCCACGTGGCCGTCGGGCCGCAGCAGCACGGCGGGCGCGTCCAGTTCCTCGCTGACGTCGACGACATGGTCGACCCGGTCGGCCCAGCCCGCCACCGAGAGTCGGCCGGTCTGATCGAGCAGCAGGCCGCGGCCGTCGTGCATCAGTTCGTAGAGGCGTCCGCGCTTACACCCGATGTCCCGCAGTCGGCGGCCGAGCAGCTCATGTCCCGCGCCGAAGTCGTAGCGGACCGAGATCGCGGTGATCTTCTCGATCAGGTACCGGTTCACCTCCTCGAAGTCCATCAGCTCCGATACGAGCCGGCGCAGCGCCTGCGGGCCCGGCTCGAGGGATGTCAGTTCCATCTGCGCGCGGGTGTTGTCCAGCACATCGGCGGCCACCGGATGCCGTTCGGTGTGATAGCTGTCGAGCAGCCCCTGCGGAGCCCAGCCATCGATCTCGGCGGCGAGTTTCCAGCCGAGGTTGAACGCGTCCTGGATGCCGAGATTGAGGCCCTGCCCGCCCATCGGCGGATGGATATGCGCCGCATCGCCCGCCAAGAACACCCGCCCGACCCGGTAGCGCTCGGCCAGCCGGGTGCCGTTGCCGAAGCGGGACAGCCAGCGCGGCGAATGCGCGCCGAAGTCGCTGCCGCCGATCGCCCGCAGCTGCTGCTTCAGCTCGTCCAGGGTCGGCGGGACCGTCCGATCCTCGGCCACCCCTTCGGCCGGCACGACGACGCGATACACCCCGTCCTCGAGCGGCATGGCGCCGAACCGCTTATGCGTCTTGCGGACCTCGGCCACCACCGCCGTCAACTCCTCGGGCGCCACCGTCAGCACCACCTCACCCAGCAGCGTCTCGACCGTGCTGGGCTCACCGGGAAAGTCGACGCCGAGCAGTGTGCGCACCGTACTGCGCCCGCCGTCGCAGCCGACGAGATACCGCGCACGCACCCGCGTCCCGTCGGCCAGCTCGGCGGTCACGCCCTGATCGTCCTGACTCAGCCCGACCACTTCGGTGCTCCGCCGGATCTCGATCCCGAGCTCGCGGGCGCGCTCGGTCAGCAACCGCTCCGTGAGGTTCTGCGGGATACCGAGAACATATGGATGCGCGGTATCCAGTCCCCGCCCCGGCCACGGCTTATCGATGGCGGCAAAGAACCCACCCACCTCATACTTCGTGCCGAGCTCGAGAAACCGCTCCAGCAGCCCGCGCTGATCCATCACCTCGATACTGCGCACATGCAACCCGAGCGACCGCACGATCTTGGTCGGCTCCGCATCCCTCTCCACCACGAGCACATCCACCCCGTGCAACCGCAGCTCGCTCGCCAGCATCAACCCGGTCGGCCCGGCACCGGCCACGATCACGTCGACCATGAAATCTCCCATTCAACGAGGCTGCGTTTCCACCGCTACCGGCTTCGGCGGGAGATTCTGCAGCACACCCGGGGTCTTGCCGCAAGACCCCGGGTGCGATATACGTTGAAGGGGGATAAGAATCGAGCGACTTCCCGCCTCCTTTGCGGACAGCCCTCCCGATCCATGATCTTGCGCGGATCTCTCTCGCCCTGGACCTCTGTCAGAGTGTCACTGCCTCGTCTCCGCGCGGCCCGTCGTGTTCTCAGTGTGGCCCTGTGTCTTTGTGCGGCCCTTCGCTACTCCGCGCTGACCGTCGTATCTCCCTGCGGCCCTTCATGTCTCGGTGTGCGGTCTCTGATGTGCGGTCCCTCTTGTCCCGCGGGGTCCACCCGGCGATGGAGATCGCGGACTCTCGGGTGGAAATCCCCACGGCGCGGGTGGAATTCGGGAGAATCCGTTTGCCCGGCATGGCGGGGGCGGGGATCGTGGGCCGGGTGGCGGCTGTAGTTCTCGAGTCCGATGTAGCGAATGAAGTCCGGTGGCGGTTCTGGCGGGCCGTGCCCGGGGAGCCCGCGTGGGCGCGGCCCGCGTTGTGGGCTATCGCCGTGGTGGCGGGTGCGTCCTATGCGTGGGGGATCGCGCAGCAGAAGCCGCATCCGTATTACGCGGCGGTGGCGCGGTCGATGTCGATGAGCTGGCACAACGCCTTCTTCGCCGCCTTCGATCCCGAGGGGCGGCTCAGCGTCGACAAGCTGCCCGGGGCGTTCTGGGTGCAGGCGCTGTCGGTGAGGGCGTTCGGGCCGCATGTGTGGGCCCTCGTGCTTCCGCAGGTGATCGAGGGCATGCTCACGATCCTGCTGCTGTACCGGGTGGTGCGGCGGGTGTCGGGGCCCGAGGCAGCGGTGGCCGCCGCCGCGATCGCGGCATGCGTTCCGGTCGCCGTCGCGCTGAATCGCGGCAATCTGCCCGATACGCTGCTGATCCTGCTCCTGGTCGCCGCCGCCGACCGGATCCTGGCGGCCCTCGAATCGGGACGCCGCCGCGACCTGGTCTACACCGGACTGCTGATCGGCGCGGCATTCCAGGTGAAGATGGTGCAGGCCTGGCTGATCGTGCCGGTGATCGCCGCGGTCGTGTTGATCACCGTGCCCGCCAACCGATTTCGACGCCGGATCGCCGATACCGCGCTGTTCGGCAGTGTGGCACTGATTGTTTCGCTCAGCTGGATGACGATGGTCAGTCTCATCCCGGCCCACGATCGCCCGTACATCGATGGCAGCCACCACAATTCGCTGTTCGAGCAGGTATTTCTCTACAACGCCGCGGACCGGACGAATAACGACTTCAGCGTGGGCGCGGCCAACTTCGCCGTCGGTAACACCGGCCGGAACTACCGTTCCGCGCTGATCCTCGGCCCGGACGATCACCTCGCCCATGTCTTCACCGGCGGTGGCGGACGCGATGCGGGCTGGCTGATTCCGCTCGCTCTGGTCGCTCTGATCGCTCTCGCGATCCTGGCCCGCCGCCGCGGCCGCACCCGACTCGGTACGGCCGCGGTGCTGCTCTGGGGCGGCTGGCTGCTGGTATATCTGGCGGTCTTCCTGGCCGTCGGCACGGTGAATCCCTACTACCTCGCGGTACTGATCCCCCCGATGGCCGCCCTGATCGGCATGGCAGTGGCCGAATATCGCACTGCCACACCGCGAATGCGCCGCATCGCGCTGATCGCCGTGCTGGCGACCGTCTGCTACGGCTGGTGGCTGCTCGCACCCGCACCGGTCGCGGTGCGCTGGACCACGGCCATCGTGGCCCTGGCCCTGTGCGCGCTATCGGTAATCATCCGCAGTGCCCGCTCGGTGATCCCGCTCCTGGTGGCCGCGCTGACCGCACCGACCGTGGCCGCGGCCGCACTCGTCATCGACGGTTACGGCTGCCTCGATATGCCATTCGAATCGCCCGCGACCAGCACCGTCACCCAGACCTTCGTCGGCGAGGCATTCGGCGAGGCCACCGGGGTTCTCGCCCAGCTACACAAAGAGATGCCCGCTGTGCGCTATCCGGTGGTCGCGAACACCTCGATGGTTGCCGCCCCGTTCATCTTCGTCAGCGGCCGCGAGGCGCCCGCGTTCGGCGGTTACACCGGCACGGTCCAGGCCATCCCCACCGCCGACCTCGCGCGGATGGTCGCCCGCGACGAGGTCGGCATCGTCCTGCTCGAACCGGTCGACGACGATCGAGTGCACTGGATCGAGGGGCACTGCAAGCATCTCCCGGGCGATTCGGGATCGTCGATCCAGGTGTACGTCTGCGCGTCACGGTGATCAGACCCGAGAATCACGAGCCGTCGCGAAAGCCCTTCGCGCATACGCCCGCACATCGGCGTCGGAGTCGTCGACCGCCAGCCGCAGCGCCGCGCGTACGCGGTCATCGGTGGACCATGCGCTCAGGGTGTGACCGTAGGGGCGCGGGCGGGCGGGATCGCGGCTATTGCGCCACCCCGCGGACCTGGGCGAAAAGTTATATTCAGGCTGATCGCAATGCATGCGTACCGTCTGGTCTGGCGTCGACAAGACATAGGATGATAACTTCTTAACCATGTCCTTCAGCCGTCCGAACGCCGCACGCGTCACGTATGTGACCGTTGCGCTCGGTGTGCGGCTGCCGCGGCAGCGGGAGCTGTGTTGCTCCCTGCCGCGCAGCTGAGAACCGCTCCAGTCCCTTTCGCCGACTGATTCTCGGGCCCATTCTCGCTGCCTTGTTGCTGCCCCCTTTTCGGACATGTCCCGTGAACCGGGACTACAACAAGGACTTCGCACATGACGAGCCCTACCCTCGAGCGACCGTCGACCCTCACCCTTCCCGCCCGGACCGCCCCCGCGCGTCCGGCCGTCCCGCCCGAACTGCGCATCGCCGACAATCCCGCCGCCGCGGTCCTGCGGGCCGCCACGCGCGGGCCCATCTTCCGCGATTCCGCCGCCCAGACAACGGGTTTGAGCATCGCGACCGTGAATCGTCAAGTCTCCGCGCTACTGTCGGCCGGACTGCTGCGAGAGCGCGCCGACCTCACCGCATCCGGCGCGGTCGGACGGCCACGGGTGCCCTTCGAGGTCGACACCGACTCATACACCACCCTCGGCGTACATATCGGCGCCACGGTGACCCGCATCGTCGCCGCCGACCTGTCCGGCCGCATCCTCGGCGGCCTCGAGATCGCCAGCCCGCAGGCCGGACAGGAAGCGGCGCTGACCATCATCGCGCGCAGCGCCAAGGCCTTCCTGGATCGGCTGCCCCGGCGGCGGCCGCTGTGGACCGGCATCGCGCTGGCCGGGCGGGTCGATCCGGCCGCCGGTGTCGTGGATCATCCGCGGCTGGACTGGCAGACCGCCCCGGTGGCCGCGGTCTTCGGCAGCGTCCTGGATCTGCCGGTGTCGGTGGCCGCGCACGTCGAGGCGATGGCCGCCGCCGAGCTGCTGCTGAACTCGGGTCCGGACGAGCATCGCCCGGCCTCGAGTCTCTACATCTACGCCCGCGAGACGGCCGGGGTCGCGGTGACCCTGCACGACCGCGTGCATACCCCGGCCAGCGGCCCGGGTTCGATCGCACACCTGCCCACCGGCTCCGATATCGAATGCTCCTGCGGCCGGCGCGGCTGCCTGGAGGCCACGATCGGCGAGGCCGCGCTGCTGGCGCGTGCCGTGCGCGCGGGCATCGTGCCCAAGCGGGAGGCCCCGCGCCGCCCGGTCATCGCCGACCTGTACCGCGCCGCCGAGTCCGGCTCCGACGCGGCCCGCGATCTGCTGCAGGAGCGCGCCGAAATCCTCGGCCGCACAGCCGCTCTGGTCCGCGATATGTTCAATCCGGATCGAGTCGTCCTGGGCGGGCAGGCCTTCACCGGCTACCGCCCCGGCGTCGAAACGGTCGCCAAGGCCTTCGCGCGGAGCACCACGCTGCCCCCGGCCGATCTGCGCATCAGCCGTTTCGGCGGCCGCGTCCAGGAGCACGCTGCGGCGGTGACCTCGCTGAGCGTGTTCTACGCCGACCCGCTCTCGGCCATGCGCCGCTCCACCCGCACGCCCCGCTGAGTCATCCGCGCAGGAGTCGAACTGCCGTGTCGCGCAGTGTGATTCCTGCGCGGGACTTGGGGACGAGTAGCCGCGACGCGAGCAGGAAACCGCGCGCGCGTGGCGCGACGACCGCGCGGTGGCGTCGCTCGTAGCGCCGCAGCGCCGCCGGGATATCTTCCGGCCCGCGCCCGAGTTCCTCGGCGAGAGTGTGGCCGCCGATCACGGCGAGGGTGGAACCATCGCCGAACAGCGACAGCGAGGAGGCTGCGTCGCCCAGCAGGGTGATGTTCCCGATCGACCAGTGCGGCAGGCGAACTCGACTGACGGCGTCGAAGTAGAGATCCTCGGCGGCCCGGACGCGGTCGAGATAGTGGGCGAAGGAGCCGAGCCGGTCGGCGTACGCCTCGGTGACGATCCGCTTGTGCTGTTCGGAGTCGCGGTGGTCGAAGCCGGGGACCGCGGCGTGATGAAAGATGAACGCCGCCCCCGGATTTCCGCTCGCGGGATGCACCGCCAGCGACAGACCGGGCGAATTGACCATGACCACCTCCCGCTCGCCGCGCAGCGGCCGGTCGACGGGCAGCGTCGCCACGTACATGCCCATATGCCGGACGAATTCGGTCTCGGGGCCGAAGGACAGCCGACGCACCGCGGAATGCAGTCCGTCCGCACCGATCACGAGATCGAAGCGTTCCGGCGCACCCCGTTCGAAGGTCACCTCGACGCCGTTGCCGGTCTGCCCGAGCCCGGAAATCGCGTCCCCCCAACGAATATCGGCATGGTCACGGGTCGCCGAGAGCAGCACACTCGCCAGTTCGGCACGGGGGACCTCGATTTCGCTGTTCCCGGCCGACCCCTGGAACGCGGCTGTGCGTATCCCGCCGCGCACCCGCCCGTCCGTATCGACGAAGACCAGTCGATCTATCCGCGAGGCGACCTCACGCAGCCGGGGCAGGACCCCCATCCGCTCGACGATCCCGACAGCATCGCCCTTGACGTCCACCGGATTCCCGCTCGACCGCTGCCCGGCCGCCCGCTCCACGACGGTGACCCGGAAGCCGCCGCGCGCGAGCCAATACGCCGCCGTCGATCCCGCCACCCCGGCCCCGGAGATCAGCACGCTTTTACCCACGGCGACATCCTCTCGACAAGTGGACGAAATGCGTCCACTTGCTGTCACGGTACGCTATGCGGAAGAGATTCGTCCACTTACTTCCCCGAGGTGTGCATGCGGGCCGACGCCCAGAGCAATCGCGATCAGATCCTTGCCGCGGCCCAGGTGGTATTCCGCGAACTGGGCGTGGACGTGCCGATGAAGGCGATCGCCGATCGCGCGGGCGTGGGCGTGGGCACGCTGTATCGCCGTTTTCCCGATCGGGAGTCGCTGATCAGTGCGGCGGGCTACGAATACCTCTCGGGCCTGGCCGAATCGGCCGAGACCGCCCGGCGCGAGGAGGGCGCGGCCTGGCCCGCGCTGTGCCGGTTTCTGCGTGAATGTGCCGGATTACGGTTGGGCGCAATGGCTTCCGCGCTGGAGCCGAATCTGCACGATGAGCTGCGTGGCGATCCGAACCTCACCGCCGTGCGGGCGCGGGTCGCCGATCTGGTCGCGCGGATGACCGCCCAGGCCCAGGCCGAGGGCGATCTGCGCGCCGACGTCACGGCCGAGGATGTGGCCCACCTGATGACCCTGCAGGTCTATGCCCATCCCAAGGGGCAGACCTATGCCGAGGCCATCGCCCGGACGATGGAGATCGTCCTCGACGGCCTGCGGGCGCGCTAGGCGAACAGGCCTTCCAGCGCGGTGATGAAATACGGGAAATGCCCGGCGAATCGGTGCAGATTGCGATCCCGGTCGAAGCCGCCGAACCAGTACAGGCCGGACTGCCGATCCGTCGACGGGTCGAGATCGCGAAATGCGCGGATCCAATTGTCCGCGCGCCCACCGATGATCGTGAACGGCAGGGCTCGGGAGAACACCAGCTCCCGATCGGCAGGCGGAATCCGTTCGGGCCGTAGCTCATCCAGTCCGCGCTGCAGCGAGCGCACCCGGACCACGAGTTCGCGCCCGGCCGCGGTGCGCGCGGGCAGATAGCGCGGCAGCAGCAGGGCCGCCACCCCGCCCAGTGCGATCGCGACGCCGACCAGGGCATAGCCGCCCGTGATCGCCAGTGCGATCGTGGTCGCGACGCCGATCGCGACGAGCGCGGCGCCCAGCCAGAAGGGGAGGCCGCGCCGCCGCCGATCGATCAGCAGGCCGCGGTCGACGGCCGCGCCCAGCAGCGCCGCCCGCGCGGGCTCGCCGATCGGACGGCCGCGCAGCCCGGCCACCGTCACCGCCTCGGTCCCGTCGGGCAGCAGCGACCGATAGATCCGCTGCTCGTAGTCGCGCAGCCGATCGTCGGGCGGATTCACCCGGGTGATCCGCCAGTCCGCATCGCTGAGCGCCTCGATCCGGAGATAGCGCCGCACGGCCAGATCGACCACGGTCGCGGCGAGATCCGCGGCATCGGCGGATCCGTCCAGCAGCACGCCCACCTCACCCGGCAGGGTGCCCTCCGGCGAGGCGAATTCCATCCGATTCCCCGTGGGCCGCAACGGTTCCACCGCCTCGCGCCCGGCCAGCGCCGCGGCGTCCTGACGGCGCGACCAGGCCACGAATCCGGCGCAGGCGGCCACCGCGGCCAGCAGTACGCCGAAGGCCACCAGCACCGGCACGGTGAAACCGAAAGCCTCCGAACCGCTTCCGTCCCGGATATCGGCATTGGCGGGCACAGTGCCCGGGGGCAGCTGCAGCGTCACATCGAGCACATCGCCCCGATGCAGCCCATCCTGGGTAAGGAACATCACGCCGTCCGGCTCGATTCGGACGTCGTTGCACTTCTTGGCCCGTCCGGGCGGTCCGATCGTGCAGTCGGCGATGCCCATCCGGTAGCTCGGGCTGATCACCGACGCATCGATGGAGGCGACATCGGCGTTGAGCACACCGGTCCACTTGAACAGCTGGGTACCGGGCGCCTCGCTGACCGCGCCGTGCACGGTGAAGTTGAAGGTGGATTCGCCCGGCTGCGCGTCGATGGTGAACCGATCGCCGTCGACCTTCGCGGTCCCCGCCCCCGTGGCCGAGATATCCGACACGCCGAAGCGCCGTTCGCCATTGTCCCCCTGGGCGATTCGCAGTGGCAACACCATGTGGAACTGCCCGCCCGGCGGAACCTGCACTGTCTCGGCAACTTCCAGCAATCCATCGTCGCCGAGCTTCAGATCGGCCGTGATCGCCGCGCCCCCGGCCGGTTGGGCCCGCGCGTCGGGCAGGCCCGCGAACAATCCGGCCAGTACGAGCACCAGCGCGCCGAGGGCGCCCCCCCGAAAGATCAGCATGGGGCCTTAGCTTAGACAGCTTGCTATTCTGCGTCAGCGGCTGTCGAGTACCCGAAAGAACCAGGGGGCATGGGGGAGTGACTCAACCACCCTACGGATACGGTCCGATTCCGCCCGCCGGTCGACCGGTCCCGCCGCACGGGCAACCCCCGAGTTATCCACTGCGCCATGGTCATCCGCCGGGTCAGCCTCCGCAGCATCCGGGCAACCACCCCGCACCGCTGTATCCACAGCAACCCTATGGGCCACCGGGCCAGTCGCCCACACCGCAGCAACCCCATCGGCCGCCGGGCCAGTCGCCGCAACAACCCAACGTGCCACCGGGCCAGTTGCCCACACCACAGCATCCGTCGGGGCCACCAGGCCAATCGCCCGCGCCGCAGCATCCTCATCGGCCGCCGGGCCAGTCGCCGCAACAACCCAACGTGCCACCAGGTCAGTCCCCCGCGCCGCAGCATCCGTCTGGGCCACCAGGTCAATCGCCCGCGCCCCAACAACCCCACGGATCATCGGGCCGCCCGCCCGCGCCGCAACGACCGTACGGCCCGCCCGGCCAACCTCCCGTCGGGCACGGTCCCGTACCGCCCGCGCCCTATGGTCCGTCCGGCACACCACCGCGGCGCCGCAAGGGCGGTGGCCGACTCGGTGCGGCGCTGGTGATCATCATCGCGATCGTGGTGACCGCGCTGGTCCGTGTCGGCGTCCGCACGGACGCGCTCACCTCGACCCATTCCGGCGGTCGTTCCGAATACACCTACGGCCCCACCGGAAAGGGTTCCGGCACAGGGTCGGTCGCCGCGACCGGCGGCAATCCGCTGCTGACCGATCCGGGTTCGCCGCTGAATCCCGCCCGCTGCCACTACGCCCCGTGGAGCACCCAGGTCGACGCCGCGCGCAAGTTCTTCGACAGCGCCTCGGTCTGCCTGGAACAGGCCTGGAAACCGGTGCTGGCCAGCGCCGGACTGCCCTTCACCGCGCCGAAGCTGAACGTCACCGCGACCACCGCGGGTATCACCACGCCGTGCACCGGCAGCAGCAGCAACTTCGCCGCCTTCTACTGCGGTGCGGATCAGACCATCTACCTGCCGATCAGCCAGCTGCAGACCGATATGTTCGCCGGTCACTGGGAGATCTACCTATCGGTGTTCGCCCATGAATACGGCCATCACGTACAGGCCCAGGCGGGCATCCTGGCGGCCGCGAACCGCCAGCGCCGCGACGCGGGCCCGAAGACCGCACAGGGTCTGGAGGTCTCGCGGCGAATCGAATTGCAGGCCAACTGTTTCGACGGCATGTTCCTGTCGTCCTCGGCGAGCGGCGGCTCGCTGTCGAGCGCGCAATCCGGCAATGCCCGCGACGATGCCTACGGCCGCGGCGACGCACCCGGCGATATGCGCGACCACGGCACCGCCCGGCATATGGGCGACTGGTTCAGCACCGGTTTCGACAAGAACAAGACGGCCCAGTGCAATACCTTCACCGCCTCGGCGAACCAGGTGAGCTGACCGCGCGTCAGCCTCGGTCGCGAATGCGCTTCAGCCAGGCCACGGCGTCGTCCGGGGTCGCGTCCTCGCCCATGATGTCGAGCGCCGCGCGTCCGACGCATGCCGCGCCCAGCACCCGGTCGGCGATCTCCTCCGGATCTCCCCACGGCAGAAAGGGTTTCGCGATCATCAGCGAGACGATGCCGTGCGCGCTCGCCCACAGCTGCAACATCACCGGTACCGGATCGCCGGGCGTGAGCAGCCCGCTGTCCATCGCCTCGCGGACCGTCTGCGAGAGACGTTGGAACACGGCACTTCCCAGCACCTGGTCGACCGCGCGCGGCCGGTCCCCGGGAGCGTTCACGGTCGCGATGCGGTACTGCTCCGGATGGTCGAGCGCGAATCGCACATAGGCCAGACCCTGTGCGCGCAGGCGCATGATGGGCGAGAGGCCGGGATCGGTCGCGGCCACGATGGCGGCGTCGAGATTCTCGAAGACCTGCGCCACCACCGCCTCGAGGAGGGCGTCCTTATCGGCGAAGTGCCGGTAGATCGACGGCGCGCTCACCCCGACCAGCCTGCCGACCTCACGGATCGATACGGCGTCGGCATTTCCGGTGCGCGCCAGCAGCTCCCGGGTCGCATCCAGGATCTCCTCCCGCAGCGCGCCCCCGGCGCCGCGCGCCGACCGTGGACGACGCACCGCCGTCATCGATATCCCACCGGGTCCGGTTCGGGAGCGGAATCCTCACTGAGCCCGAACCTTTCGTGCCAGCGGGCCAGCGGCGCGGGGGCCCACCAGTTGATCGTGCCGAGCAGGCGCATCAGCGCGGGCACCAGCAGACCACGGATGATCGTGGCATCGGCGAGCACGGTCAGCGTGAGCCCGAGCCCGAACATCTGGATGAAGGTCACCTTGCCGAAGGCCATGGCACCCAACACTATCGCCATCAGCACGGCCGCGGCGGTGACGATCCGGCCGGTGCGGGCCACACCCACGGCGACCGAATGCGTATTGGCGGCGTTGGTGCGATCCGAGGCCAGCCACTCCTCCCGGATGCGCGACAGCAGGAACACCTCGTAATCCATCGACATGCCGAAGGCCAGGCAGAACATCAACATCGGCATGGTCGCGACCAGATATCCGGTCGGGGTGAAGCCGATCAGGCCCGCCAGATGCCCGTCCTGGAAGATCCACACCATCATCCCGAACATGGCCGTGAGCGAGAGACAGTTCAGCACAAGGGTTTTCAGCGGCAGGACCACACTGCCGGTGAACAGGAACAGCACCACGAAGGTCGCCAGCGCGATCAGAATCGCCGCCAGTGGAAGTCGTGAACCCAGATCGTGCAGCCCGTCGGCGTTCATCGCCTCCACGCCACCGAACAGCGTCGCCGATGGCGCGGGAACCGCGCGCAACTGCTCCAGTAGATCGCGGCTGTCATCGGAGAACGTCGCGAATTTCGATGCGACCGTGAGGTATTGGCCGGAGTCGTTGGCCATTCCGGGCGGTGTGGAACCCACCCGGTTACCGGAGACGTAGACCCCCGCATTCGACAGCACCGCCGAGACGCCGTTCACCTTCGACAGCGCCACGGCATAGGGGCTGCCGTCGCCGCGATATCCGGGCAGGACCACCGTGGTCGACAGCTGGGCATTGATCGCCGGGAACTGGGCGCGCAATTCGTCGCCGACCGCCCGGCTGGCCGCACCCGTCGGCAGCACCCGATCGTCGGGATAGCCGAATTTCACACCCAGGAACGGCGATCCGAGGGCCAGCAGCACCGCGGTGATCACCACCGCCACCGGCACCGCGCGGCGCATCACCCAGGTCACCATGCGGTACCAGCCGGTCTGCTCGAGCGGCCGAGCCACCGGATCGGGCCGACGCAGCAACCGCCGCAACGGAACTCGCAGATTCCACGCGTTGACCCGATCGCCCAGCAGCACCAGCGCGGCGGGCAGCACCAGAATCGCCGCCACGGCCGCGGCCGCCACCACCGCGACGCCCGCGTAGGCGAACGACTTCAGGAAGTACAGGTTGAACACACTCAGCACGGCCAGGGCCAGGGCGACGGTCAGCGCGGAGAACAACACCGTACGCCCGGCGGTCTGCACGGCCCGGATCGCGGCGGCCCGATGGTCGGCGCCGCCCTCGAGCTCCTCGCGATAGCGACTCACGATGAACAGGCTGTAGTCGATCGCGAGTGCCAGGCCGAGCGCGGTGGTCATATTCAGCGCATAGATCGACACGTCGGTGAACAGGGTGAACAGCCGCAGGATCGCCAGCGTGCTCGCGATCGCGAACAGGCCGACCGCCAGCGGCAGCGAGGCGGCGACCACACTGCCGAACACCAGGATCAGCACGATCGCCGTGAGCGGTATCGCGATGCCCTCCGCCACCGCGAGATCCTTGGTGACCTGCCCGTTCACCTCGTGATAGATGGCCGCCAGGCCGCCCGCGCGCACCGTGACGCCCGGGGTGTTGCCGTCCAATTCCCCGACGATCTCGCCCGCGGACTTCTGCGCCACATCGTCGCCGCCGGTCAGATAGGCCACGATCAGGGCCTGCTTACCGTCGGTACTGCGCAGCGCGGCCTTCACATTCGGCGGGCTGGTCCAGTACGAGCGGACGCCGACGGCATCGGAACGGGCCTGCAGCCGCTGGGTGATCTCGGTACCGGTCGCGGCAGCCGCCGGACTGTCGACCCCCTGATCCGAGCGCACGAGCAGCACCAAATTGGGCTCTGCACCGTCGAATTGGTCGGCCAGGATCCGCGTGGCCCGCGACGATTCGGCGCTGTCGGAGGTGAATCCGGCGGATTTCAGATGGGCCGTGGCCGAGGCCCCGAAGACGCCGAACAGCAGCGCCAGGCCCAGCGCCGTCAGCAGGATCACCCGGGGATGCCGAGTCGACAGCTGTGCGATACGGGTGAGCATCCGCGCCCCAATCGGTCGTCGAGGTGAGGTAACCGCGTTAGGGTAACGCCGTTACCTTCTAGATTCAGTGATCCCGATCACTCTGCCCGCTCTGCTGTCCGAAGATCCCGCGCGACGCGTGCCCGTGCACGCCCTCGACGTAGGCGGTCTCGGCATGCAACGCGAAGTCGATGCCCGCGATCTCGTCTTCGTTGCTGACCCGGAAGCCCAGCGTGCGGTCGATCAGCTTGCCCAGTGCGAACGACACGGTGAAGGCGTAGGCCGCCACCACCAGCACGCCCACGGCCTGCTTACCCAGCTGCGCGAGCCCGCCGCCGTAGAACAGTCCCCGCGCGCCGCCGGTCATCACCTGATTGGCCAGCAGTCCGATCAGCAGCGTGCCCACGACGCCGCCGACGAAGTGCACGCCCACCACATCGAGCGAATCGTCGTAGCCCGCCTTGAACTTCCAGCCCACCGCGAACGAACACACCACGCCCGCGAGCAGTCCCACGATCAGCGCGCCGAGCGTGTTGATCGATCCACAGGACGGCGTGATCGCGACCAGGCCCGCGACCGCGCCCGAGGCCGCGCCGAAGGTGGTCGGACGCCCGTCCCGGATCCGTTCCACCACAAGCCATCCGAGCATGCCCAGACATCCGGCGACCAGCGTATTGAGGAAGACCGCGGCGGCCAGTCCGTCGGCCTTCAGCGCCGAACCGGCATTGAATCCGAACCAGCCGAACCACAACAGCCCCGCGCCCAGCAGCACGAACGGCAGATTGTGCGGACGCATCGCGTCCACCTTGAACCCGATCCGCGGCCCCAGGACCAGCGCCAACGCGAGTGCCGATGCGCCGGAGGCGATCTCGACCACGAGACCGCCCGCGAAATCGAGTGTCCCGAACGCGGACAGCCAACCGTGCGGACCCCAGACCCAGTGCGCGATGGGCGAATACACTCCCAGCGCCCACAGCGGGACGAACACCATCCACGCCGAGAACTTCGCCCGGTCGGCGACGGCGCCGCTGACCAGTGCCGCGGTGAGGATGGCGAAGGTCAGCTGGAAGGTGGCGTAGAGCAGTTCGGGCACCCCGCTGCGTACCGTGCCCGGATCGATTCCGGCCATGGCGATATGGGCGAGATCGCCGATCACGCCACCGCCGACGTCGTCGCCGAAGGCCAGCGAATAGCCCAGCAGCAGCCACACCACCGTCACCAGTGGGATGGCGATGAAGCTCATCATGAGCATGTTCAGCACACCGGTCGTGCGCACCATGCCGCCATAGAAGATCGCGAGGCCGGGCGTCATGAGCAGCACCAATGCGGTGCTGGCCAGCAGCCAGGCCGTCGCGGCGGGATCGATGGTCGAAGGCACCGGAAGGAACTCCTTTCACGCGCGATCGCGTCGGAAGGAAGCTACCGAACGATCATTTGCGCGCCTTACGGGCCAGCACTCGTCGCCCGCGCGGCCCCGGGACCGGCAGGTCGTCGCTCAGGTCCAGCCACTCCGCGGTGCTGAGCCACTGTTGCTGGGCCCTGGCATCGGCGGTGTCGTTGAATATCCGGCGCCCGCGATCGTCGCGGAGATCGTGGGCGAGCACCGACCAGCGCGGCGGGCGGCCGTGCTCGGTTTCGTGGGCGGCGAGAAATCCGGCGACGAGGGTGCCGATCGTATTCACCGGCCGTAGCGAGACCCGATTGCCATATGCTGCCGAATGGAAACGTCTTGCGGCACATAAAGATCGGGGCGTCGCATTGAATGCGATCCAGCCCGCGCGCTGTGCGCGTTCGATCAGCCACAGATGTTTGATCGCATTCGGCGCGATATCGCCGACGCGTTCGTGAATCAGGCCGAGTACCGGATCGGTGAGCAGGATGTCGCGCCGCGTCGGCCCGATTCCATGCTCGGCCCAGTATTCGTGGGTGAGACCCGCCAGCACCCGGCCGAAATCCTCGACGCTGCGCTGGGCGCGCCGGCCCAGGCGCTCGATGCGCTCGGCCTCCTGCCGCATCTCGGTCTGCACGATGAGCGTGCGGATGGCCGCCAGCGTCGGAACCTGCCCGCGATCGAGCAGTTCGAGGATGGCGGTGGCGGTTTTGGGGTCGGCCGCGGCGGTCACCGGTAGCGAGTCCCGGTTCAGGGCGAAATCGCGCGGGCGGATCGCACGGCTCAATAGGCCGACTGCGGCACGGTTTCCGGCGAAATCAGTATGGGCGAGCCAAGCGGCGGCGATGTCGTCACGCGACGGCACAGTCGACTTTTCCTCCGGGCTGGTGCGGGAGGGTTCGCGGAAGACCTATGCGAGAACTCCCGCCGGGTCTGGGAGAGGTTGTGTCCCGGTCGGGATGAGGGACCGACCGGGAACACCAACCTGATGAAGGTTTGGCTACCGAAGTTGCCGAGGACCACGTTAACCAGTCAATTGCAGATATCGCCAATTGGTTGACAAGATCGTTATGTAGTCAATTGTCCGTGCTAACCGGGGAATGGGTCTGAAAATCGGGGACGCATGCGGGACTAGCTCGGTAAACGTCTGGGTTTGGTTGTAGATTGAATTCGTTTACCCCCATGGATCGCCGCTGGGCTCGGGTGCGCGCTCGGTACTAACGGGTCTCGAGAATGATTGTGATCCGCATCACATTGCTTGTCTCGCGGTCGCCCGCGCCCATCCGGCCGTTCACCCCCGTTGCCCCATCCGCGGACGCCGTGCCGAGATCAACGGCCAGCGCATGTATTCGATGTCGGTGCGCGCCGGTACCCTCGGGCCGTGGCTCTGTACCGGAAGTACCGACCGGCAACGTTCGCAGAGGTGGTGGGGCAGGAGCACGTCACCGACCCGTTGAGCATCGCGCTCGACACCGGGCGGATCAGTCATGCCTACCTGTTCTCCGGCCCGCGCGGTTGCGGCAAGACCTCCTCGGCGCGCATCCTCGCGCGCTCCCTCAACTGTGAACAGGGGCCGACGTCGAGACCGTGCGGCGTCTGCTCGTCCTGTGTCGCGCTGGCGCCCGGCGGTCCGGGCAATCTCGACGTCATCGAGCTCGACGCCGCGAGCCACGGCGGTGTGGACGACACCCGCGAGCTGCGCGACCGCGCCTTCTACGCCCCGGCCGAATCGCGCTATCGCGTCTTCATCGTCGACGAGGCGCATATGGTCACCACGGCGGGCTTCAACGCGCTGCTCAAGATCGTCGAGGAGCCGCCCGCCCATCTGATCTTCGTCTTCGCCACCACCGAGCCGGACAAGGTGCTGCCGACCATCCGCTCGCGCACGCACCACTATCCGTTCCGGCTGCTGCCCCCGGCGACCATGCGCGGCCTGCTCGGCAAGATCTGCGATCAGGAGCATGTGCAGGTCGAGGAGGCCGTGTACCCCTTGGTGATTCGCGCGGGCGGCGGATCCCCGCGCGACAGCCTCAGCGTGCTCGATCAGCTGCTGGCCGGGGCGGGGCCCGAGGGCGTCACCTATCAGCGGGCGCTGGCCTTGCTGGGCGTCACCGATATCGCGCTGATCGACGATGCGATCGAGGCGCTGGCCGCCGACGACGGGGCGGCGCTGTTCGGCACGATCGACCGCGTGGTCGAGGCGGGTCACGATCCCCGCCGCTTCGCCACCGATCTGCTCGAGCGCGTGCGCGATCTCATCCTGCTGCGCGCGGTACCCGATGCCGTCGAGCGCAATCTGGTCACCGGCCCCGGCGACGTCCTCGACCGCATGCACGATCAGGCCGCCCGCCTCGGCCCCGCCGCACTGGCCCGCTATGCCGAACTGCTGCACGAGGGCCTCGGCGAGATGCGCGGCGCCACCAATCCGCGTCTGCTGCTCGAGGTCGTCTGCGCCCGCATGCTCCTGCCCGCGGCCGCGGGCACCGAATCCGCCACGCTGCAACGCCTCGAGCGTCTGGAACGGCGTATGGAGGGTGGTGCGCTGCCGCCGGCCTCGAATCCGGGTCCTGGCGCGGCCTCGGGCGGTTCCGCGCAGTCCGCCGCCGAGAGTTCGCGCCGCCGAGGAGCCGAGGCATTGGCGGCCATTCGGGATAATCGATCCGGAAAGCCCGGCGCCGCACCGCCATCCGATGCGCCGACCGCGGACGATGCGCACACCGCCACGCCGCCGGTGGAATCGGATCCGCCCGCGCCTCCCGCCCCGTCCGCGAATGCGCCCGCGCAACAAGGGGGCTCGACGCCCGCTGCCTCGCGCCCCCATCCGGCCCAGCGCGCCCGGACTCTGGCCGGTGCCGAAGCCGGACAGGCGCCCGGGGACGCGGCGCCGGATCGGACGGCACACTCCGGCGCTCCGGTTGCCGAACAAGCCCCTGCGGCGCAGCGGGAACCGTCCGAACCGACGGCGCAATCCCATGGCGCTCCGGTTGCCGAGCAAGCCCACGCGGCGCAGCCGGAACCGGTAGTCGAATCGGCAGCCGTCGAATCCGAGCCGCCCGCCCCGGTCGCCGCGGCATCGGCGGTTGATGCGGATATCGCCCCCGAGCCGGTCGATCCGGCGCCTGATCGCGCCGAGGTCCGGTCCGGTCCGGCGGCGGAGGAGATGCGGCCGGAGCCCGCGGCGGATATCGCGGAACCCGCCGTCGCACAGGAGGTTCCGCCAGCGGCGGTGGCCTCGGAGGCGACCGGTGACGATGCGCTGCTGCGCGAGGTCGAGGCCAAATGGGGCGATATCCGGGCCAAGGTGCGGGAGTTCGGGGTGGCGGTGCACGCACTGCTGTCCGGGGCCTCGGTGGCGCGGGTCGAGGGCGAGGTCATCGTGTTCGCGCATCAGCACGCGCCGCTGGCGCAGCGGTTGTCGAATCCGAAGTATGTGGAGGCCGTGCAGTCGGCCGTACATGCCGTACTCGGCCGCGAGCACGGCGTGCGCTGGGAGGCCGGTGCGGCAGCGGCCCGTCCGCCCGCGCCCGCGAGCAGTGCTCGCGGCCAGACGGCACCCGCACCGAATCGCGCCGCGGGCGCATCCGCGCAGCCGAAGGCGGCCGCTGCCGAGGCGCCGCGCTTCACCCGGCCCAGCCAGACCCGGGCGACTCCGGAGGTATCCAGTGCCCCGCGCGTCGAATCCGGCCCCGCCGACGCCGATTCCGGGAGCCGTCCGGCGCCCGCGGACGACGACATTCCGCTGCCCGACGGACCGGACCTTCCGGACGACCCTGGACCGGACGGCTACTCGCCGGTAGGTTATGTAGGTGTCCCACCTGCGTCTACGCCGGAGGAAGAGCGGGAGATGCTCGCGGAATCGGCCCACCCGGTACCCCCGGGCGACCGCCGCGACCCCGATGAGGTGGCCTTGGAGTTACTTCGAACTGAGCTGGGCGCCACACGGCTGGACAGTTGACAGCCACCTCTCGGTCGGCGTTAAGTTAACCGGAGTTCGCATCCGGCGGTATACTGTGGCGGAGGATCTCGGCGTGCTTTCGGCCGGGTGGCCGTCGGCGTCGCCAGCGGCGAGTTCCTGTGGTGATGTCCGGGCATCCGGGCAAGCCAGGGCGCTCGCAGGCCGACGTTTGTACAGCGTTATGCGGTGCGAGCGACGGCGCTAATTGAACACGGACGGTCGGTCTCGCACGGGCCGGTCGGCGAGGTTACCTGCGGCGTACCGCCCACAACGGTGTCGGCGCACCCCAAGGAAGGAAAACTCCGATATGACCACAGAGGCCTACATCTACGAGGCCATCCGCACCCCGCGTGGCCGCAACAAGAAGGGCACGCTGCATTCGGTCAAGCCGATCGACCTGACCACCGGTCTGGTCAAGGAGCTGCGGAACCGTTTCCCCGATCTGGACGAGGATCGCATCTCGGATGTCATCCTGGGCGTCGTCTCGCCGGTCGGCGATCAGGGCGCCGATATCGCCCGCACCACCGTGCTGACCTCCGGCCTGCCCGACACCGTGGGCGGCACCCAGATCAACCGGTTCTGCGCGTCCGGCCTGGAGGCCGTCAACCTCGCCGCCCAGAAGGTTCGCTCCGGCTTCGAGGATCTGGTCATCGCCGGTGGCGTGGAGGCCATGTCCCGCGTGCCGATGGGCTCCGACGGCGGCGCGATGTTCATGGACCCGTGGACCAGCTACGAGAACTACATTGTCCCGCAGGGTATCTCGGCCGACCTGATCGCGACGATCGAGGGCTTCACGCGTGAGGATGTCGACGCCTACGCGGTGCGTTCGCAGCAGCGCGCGGCCGAGGCCTGGAGCGGCGGCTACTTCACCAAGTCGGTCGTGCCGGTCAAGGACGTCAACGGCCTCACCGTGCTCGACCACGATGAGCACATGCGTCCCGACACCACCCTCGAGGGCCTGGCCAAGCTGAACCCGTCGTTCACGGCCATCGGTGAGATGGGCGGCTTCGACGCGGTGGCGCTGCAGCGGTACCACTACGTGGAGAAGATCAACCACGTCCACCACGGCGGCAACAGCTCCGGCATCGTCGACGGTGCCGCGCTGGTCCTGGTCGGCAACGAGGAGGCCGGTAAGGCCTCCGGTCTGACCCCGCGCGCCCGCGTCGTGGCGACCGGCATCAGCGGCGCCGACGCGACCATCATGCTGACCGGCCCGACGCCGGCCGCGCACAAGGCGCTCGCCAAGGCGGGTCTGTCGGTCGACGATATCGACCTGTTCGAGATCAACGAGGCGTTCGCGTCGGTCGTGCTGAAGTTCCAGCGCGATCTGAACATCCCGGACGAGAAGCTCAACGTCAACGGCGGCGCCATCGCGATGGGCCACCCGCTGGGCGCCACCGGCGCGATGATCACCGGCACCATGGTCGACGAGCTGGAGCGTCGCAACGCCCGCTACGCCCTGGTGACCCTGTGCATCGGCGGCGGTATGGGTGTGGCCACCATCATCGAGCGCGTCTGACGCGTCGGACCCGAATTCCACAGGGAGACAACGAAGTTATGACCGACAACATGATCGCCTGGGCGAAGGACGCCGACGGCATCGTCGTGCTGACCATGGACGACCCGAACCAGGGCGCCAACACGATGAACGAGCTCTACAAGAAGTCGATGACGGCCACCGTCGATCGGCTCGAGGCCGAGAAGGACGACATCACCGGTGTCGTCATCACCTCGGCGAAGAAGACGTTCTTCGCCGGCGGCGACCTGAAGAACATGATGCAGGTCGGCCCGGACGACGCACAGGCCCTGATGACCGAGCTGACCGAGATCAAGGGCGCGCTGCGCCGCCTCGAGCAGCTCGGCAAGCCGGTCGTCGCGGCCATCAACGGCGCCGCGCTGGGCGGTGGCCTGGAGATCGCGCTGGCGACCCACCATCGCATCGCGGCCGAGGTCAAGGGCATCAAGATCGGCCTGCCCGAGGTCAAGCTCGGCCTGCTGCCCGCCGGTGGCGGCGTGACCCGCACCGTGCGCATGTTCGGCATCCAGAACGCCCTCATGCAGGTCCTGCTGCAGGGCAACGAGTTCAACGCCACCAAGGCCCAGCAGATCGGCCTGGTCAACGAGGTCGTCGCCTCGATCGAGGAACTGGTCCCGGCCGCCAAGGCATGGATCAAGGCCAACCCGGACAAGGGCGTGCAGCCCTGGGACGTCAAGGGCTACAAGATTCCGGGCGGCACCCCGGCCTCCCCGGCCCTGGCCGCCAACCTCCCGGCCTTCCCCGCGAACCTGCGCAAGCAGCTCAAGGGCGCCAACATGCCGGCCCCGAAGAACATCATGTCCGCCGCGATCGAGGGCGCGCAGGTCGACTTCGACAACGCCTCGCTGATCGAGTCGCGCTACTTCGTGAACTTGCTGACCGGCCCGGTCGCGAAGAACATGATCCAGGCGTTCTTCTTCGATCTGCAATCGATCAACAATGGCGGCTCCCGGCCGAAGGATATCGCCAAGCGCGAGATCAAGAAGGTCGGCGTGCTGGGCGCGGGCATGATGGGCGCGGGCATCGCGTACGTCACCGCCAAGGCGGGCATCGAGGTCGTGCTGAAGGACGTCACCATTGAGGCGGCCGAACGCGGCAAGGACTACTCGGCACAGATCGAGAAGAAGGCCCTCTCGCGCGGTAAGACCACCGAGGAGAAGTCCGCGGCGCTGCTGGGTCGCATCCACCCGACCGCGGATCCGGCCGACTTCAAGGGCGTGGACTTCGTCATCGAGGCGGTCTTCGAGAATCCGGAGCTCAAGGCCAAGGTCTTCCAGGAGATCGAGGACATCGTCGATCCCGACGCGCTGCTCGGCTCGAACACCTCGACCCTGCCGATCACCCTGCTGTCCAACGGCGTGAAGCGGGCCGAGGACTTCATCGGCATCCACTTCTTCTCGCCGGTCGACAAGATGCCGCTGGTCGAGATCATCAAGGGCGAGAAGACCTCCGACGAGGCCCTGGCCCGCGTGTACGACTACACGCTGGCGATCCGCAAGACCCCGATCGTGGTGAACGACTCGCGCGGCTTCTACACCTCGCGCGTCATCGGCAAGTTCATCAACGAGGCCATCAAGATGCTCGATGAGGGCGTCGACCCGCAGACCATCGAGCAGGCCGGTCTGCAGGCGGGCTATCCGGCGGCGCCGCTGAAGCTGTCGGACGAGCTGAACTTCACCACCATGCAGAAGATCTACAAGGAGACCGCCGAGGCCCTCGTGGCCGCGGGCGGCGAGATCGACGGCGCCTCGTCGGCGACCGCCTCGATCCTCGACAAGCTGGTGGGCGAGTACGACCGCAAGGGTAAGGCGGGCGGCGCCGGCTTCTATGACTACGTCGACGGCAAGGCCGCCGGTCTGTGGTCGGAGCTGCGCTCGATCTTCAAGACCTCGACGGAGCTGCCCGCGGGCGTCACCTTCGGGGATCTGAAGGACCGCATGCTGTTCGCCGAGGCGATCGAGACGCAGAAGTGTTTCGACGAGGGCGTGCTGACCACCACGGCCGACGCCAACATCGGCTCGATCTTCGGCATCGGTTTCCCGGCCTGGACCGGTGGTACCCACCAGTTCATCGTGGGCTACCCGGGCGGCCAGGCGGGCTTCGTGGCCCGCGCCGACGAGCTGGTCGCGAAGTTCGGCCCGCGTTTCGAGGTGCCTGCCTCCCTGCGTAAGTAAGGGTGCGTGTCGATGCGGCCCGGACCACGAACCCCGTGGTCCGGGCCGTATTGTGTGCGAAGGATTTTCGTTCGGACTGGTCGGTCCGTGCGCGCACTGATCGGAATTCCATACGCGTGAGTTCCGACCGCGCTACGTTGGAGTAAGCGCGGAACGTTCGAGGTGGTGCCATGAATCCACACACGGGCAAGGTCCGCAGCACCGAGACACAGGCCGAATCGAACACCCAGCGTCACCTGCTGATCGGCACCGCCGACGAGCTCGAAGCGATGGGACTGTTCGATGCGGAGGAGATCGGACGCGGCGGCTTCGGGGTCGTCTATCGCTGTGCCCAGCGAGCGCTGGATCGTGTCGTCGCGGTGAAGGTGCTGTCCTCGGAGATCGACGAGGAGAGCCGCGAACGCTTCCTGCGCGAGGAACATGCCATGGGCCGGTTGTCCGGCCATCCCAATATCGTCGACATCCTGCAGGTCGACGTCACCGCCAGCGGGCTGCCCTTCATCGTCATGCCCTATGCCGCGCACGGCTCGCTGGAGCGGCTCATCCGCGAACACGGCCCGCTGACCTGGTCCGACACCGTGCGGGTCGGGGTGAAACTGGCCGGTGCGATCGAGAGCGCCCATCGCGCGCATGTGCTGCATCGCGATGTGAAACCGGCCAACGTCCTGCTCAGCCGCTACGGCGAACCCCAGCTGACCGATTTCGGCATCGCCCGCATCCCGGGCGGGTTTCGCACCTCGACCAGCATGATCACCGGCTCGCCCGCCTTCACCGCGCCCGAGGTGCTCAAGGGCGACGAGCCGACCGAACGCTCCGATGTCTACGGCCTGGGCGCCACCCTGTTCGCCCTGCTCACCGGGCATGCCGCCTTCGAGCGGCGGTCGGGGGAGAAGATCGTGGCGCAGTTCCTGCGCATCACCACTCAGCCCATTCCGGATCTACGCGAGCAGGACTTCCCCGCCGATGTGGCCGAGGCCATCGAGTCCGCGATGTCCCCGGAGGCGGAGGA
Organism: Nocardia sp. NPDC051570; assembly: GCF_044454005.1. Taxonomy (NCBI): domain Bacteria; kingdom Bacillati; phylum Actinomycetota; class Actinomycetes; order Mycobacteriales; family Nocardiaceae; genus Nocardia; species Nocardia sp. NPDC051570. Next base: position 100,799 of record NZ_JBITDI010000013.1, read on the forward strand.
CCGGCCCGCCTCGGCCTACGAGCTGGGTGAGCTGCTGCGCTCGATACAGCAGGCGCACGATCAGCTGCCCGATGAGATGGCGCTGCTGGACGCGGGCCTGGACGCGGAGGACAGCGGCAACGGCACGAGTCCGACCGCGGCCGTGACCAATCCATCGCTGCGCACGCGCTCGATGATGAGCGGTCCGCGCGGCACGCTGTCGCTGCGGCCGCCGGGCGAGGTCACACCGTCCTCGACGCCCACCTTCCCGCCTACGCCCACCACGAAGTTCCGCCCGCCCACACCGAGCCGGGAGCCGGTGCCGCGGCCGCGTCTGCTCGAGGTGCTGCGCGCGGGTGGGCGGCGGCGGCTCGCGGTGATCCACGGCCCGGCCGGATTCGGCAAGAGTACGGTCGCCGCGCAGTGGCGCAACGAGCTCAGCGATCGGGCGGTCGCGGTGGCATGGATCGGCATCGACCACGACGACGATAACGAGGTCTGGTTTCTCGCCCATCTGGTGCAGGCGATCCGGCGGGTCAGCCCCGATATCGGCACCGGGCTCGAGCAGGTTCTGGAGGAGCGCCCGCCCGAGGCCGTCTCGTACGCGATCTCCACGCTGATCGATGAGATCCACGCGAGCGCGCGGTCGATCGTCGTGGTGGTGGAGGATTGGCACCGCGTCACCGACGCCGGGGCGCATCGGGCCATGGATGCCCTGCTGGACAATGGCTGTCATCATTTGCGCTTCGTGATCACCACCCGGGAGCAGGCGGGGTTGCCGCTGAGCCGGATGCGGGTGCGCGACGAACTGGTCGAGATCGACGGCAACGCGCTGCGGCTCACCGTGCCGGAGACCCAGGAAATTCTCGTGGCACACAACGGTTTACCGCTCACCGATAAACAGGTCGAACAGATTCAGGCGGCCACCGACGGCTGGCCCGCCGCGATCCAGCTGGTGAGCCTGGCGCTGCGCGCGCCGGGAGGCGAGGCGGTGGATCCGGATCAGCTGATCGCCCAGCTGTCCGGTGGTAACCAGGTGATCCGGGAGTATCTGGCGGAGAACGTTCTCGACACCCTCGAGCCGAGACTGCTGGAATTCCTCATGGCGATCTCGGTGACGGAGAAGGTGAACGGTTCGCTGGCCGCGGCGCTGAGCGGGGAGGGCGATGCCGAACAGCTGCTCGAGCGGGCCGAGCAGCGGGAGTTGTTCATCAGACGGGTCGCCTACGATCCGGAGTGGTTCCGGATCCAGCCGATGTTCGCCGAACAGCTGCGGACTCGGCTGGATCGGGTACACCCCGGCAAGCTGAAGTCCCAGCACCGCAAGGCCTCTCGCTGGTACGCCGAACATCAGCTGCTGCGCAAATCTGTCGATCACGCGCTGCTGGCCACCGATCTGAAGCTGGCGCTGGATCTGGTCGAGAGCGGCGGCATGGATCTGATCGACACCTCGAAGCTGGCCACCCTGCTCGGCACGGTATCGAAACTGCCTGTGCAGCAGGTCGCCTCGCGATCGAAGCTGCTGATGGCCTTGGCGCGCGCCAATATCAACCTGCAGCAGTCCGGTGCGGCGCGCACCGCGCTGGGCCGGCTGTCGAACATGTTGGCGCGCAGCGAACCCACCGATGCCGACGCCATGCGGCAGCGCTGTCAGGCGGCCGTGCTGGCCGCGGCCGATCAGGTGGCCCGCGACCGCACCGACGGTGTGCTGGAACGGGTTTCGGACTGTTTGCAGCTGGCCGACGATCTGCCCGCCTGGACCGTGTCGACGGCGGCGAATCTGGCGTCGTTCGTGCGGCTGTGCGATTTCGACTTCGAGGGCGCCCGCGGCATGCAGGACTGGGCGGCCAAGTACCACGCTCGCTCCAAGGATCCGCTGGGCATCGTATTCGGCCTGCTGAGCAAGGGCGCGGCGGCCTATGAACAGCTCGATATCGATGCGGCGACCGAATCGTTCGAGCGGGCGTGGCAGACCGCGCGGGAACGCTCCGGCCCGCGCTCGCACGCGGTGCGGGTGGCCGCGGCGCTGCTCGGCGAGGTGACCTATCGCCGCGGCGATCTGGACGCCGCCGAGCGACTGCTGGATCAGAGCCATCAGCTGGTCGCCCGGGTGGGCCCGGTCGACTTCATGGTCACCACCTTCGTGATCGGCGCGCGGGTCAAGGCGGTGCGCGGCGATCTGCAGACCGCCGCGCTGCGCCTGGACGAGGGCGCGCGAATCGCCGTGGACCGCAAGCTGTCTCGCCTCGGCGCCCACATACGTGCCGAACGCCTGCGGCTAGGCTTACCGGGCGATGCGTACGCCGCCATGGGCGATCCGGTGCCGCGCTCGATACGCCACGCCACCGGCACCACCGCCCTGGCCGCCGAGGCCGAGGAGCTGGCCGCCATCCGCGCCCTGCTGGCCCGCCACCACCGCGGCTTCGACGCCTATATCGGCGACGATCAGGCTCCGCTGGGCACCGACGATTCGGCCGTCAAGCGCGCCCGCGCCCTGCACGGTCGCATGGTCGAACAGCACCGCCCCCGAGCCGAATTGGATACGGCCCTCCTGCTGGCCGAATGCCTTTCCGCCGCGGGCTGGACCGGCGAGGCCATCGGAACCCTCACCCCCGTGGTGATCCGCTGCGCCGAATTGGGCTGGACCAGACCACTTCTCGACGCGGGTCCCGGTGTCATGGCCATCCTCCGCACACTGCGCGACGAATTACCCTTCGGCGGAGGACAACCCGACGGTCCGCAGATCCCGCGGGACTTCCTGGTGAATCTGCTGGCGTAGCGGGGCCGGGCGACCGGGGGTCAGGCCGACCGCCGATCCGCGGGTAGGCGGATGCCGAGCTCCGCGGTCCTCGCGGCGACCTGTTCGGGGAAGATGTTGCGCAGCAGGTACAGATCGCGACCGATTCGCCAGTCCGGTGCGAGCGCGACCGCGTACCGCTCGAAATAGCCGAGTTGTTTGCCCATCAGGATGAGTTGCTCGGGTCCGGCGATGCCACGGTCCTTGCCGAAGTCGAGCAGGCCGGAGGTGATCATCTTCATATCCAGCTGGGCGAGTTCGCCGGCCAGGATCGGTCCCAGCACGATGGCGAGTTGGGCACCGATCGCCACGTCGTCGGTGCTCTGTTCGGCGAAGAGATCGAGTTCGCGCAGGGCCGTCGCCACGGGTGTGAAGTCGCCGTCGAAGGCGCTTGCGTAGAACATCGCGCGCACCAGGGCTCGCCAGGGCGGCGACATCGTCCCGACAATGCCGAAGTCGAGCATCGCGACTCGGCCGTCGTCGAGCATCCAGAGGTTGCCCGCATGGACGTCGCCGTGAAACCGGCCGTGTACGGTCACGCCCTCGAGCCATACCTTCACCAATTGCCGAATCAGCATCTCCGGATCATCGTGTGCCGCGCGGACGGCCTCGAAGCGGTCCAAGGGGACCCCGCGCAGTCGTTGCATACAGAGCGTCCGGCGCCCGCAGTTCTCCCAATAGACCTCGGGCACAACCACTCCCGCGTTATCGCCGAACGCGCGGAGGTCGGCGCCGATGCGGCTCTGGTTATCGGCCTCGACCAGAAAGTTCAGTTCCGCGACGGTCACCTCGTACAGATCGCGCACCACACCGACGGCATTGGCGATCCGCGCCACGTCCGACCGCCGCTCGAGCAGTTTCGCCAGAACCAATGCGGTGCGCAGATCGACGATCATCCGGCGCGCGATGGCCGGCCGCTGTACCTTGACCACCGCTTCGCGTCCGTCGGCGAGTACGCAGGCATGGACCTGGGCAACCGAGGCCGCGGACAAGGGCTTGTCGTCGAATTCGGCGAAGATCTCGCCGATCGGCCGGCCCAGATCCGCCTCGATAATCCGCCGCGCCCGAGCCGCCGGAAAGGCCCGCACATCGTCGAGGCAACGCAGGCAGGCGTCGGACAGCTCCTTGGGAAAGGCCCCGGCCGACGATGCGATCAACTGGCCCAGTTTGACGAACATCGGGCCGAGCAGCTCGAAAGCGTCGGTGATGCCCTCGGCCAGCGCTTCTCGCAGGGTCGCCCGCCCTCGTCCGGTGAGCAGCCCGACCGTATGCCCGGCAAGCCGACGGCCGACACAGCCGCCCACGACGATCGTGATGGTGACCATTCGAATCGCCTCGGTCACGCCGAAGCGGTCCAACCGGGGACGCTCGATGGCGAATGCCTCGGGCGGCAGTTGTCGTGTGCTCATCGGTGTCCTCCGACCGCGAGATCGGCGAACTGGTCACGGATCCGGCGACGCCACAGCTCGTAGGCGGGGATCTCGAGGGGTTCGGTGGGTAGTTCGGCGGCGGTCTCGGCCAGCGTCGCGAGTTCGGCGACGGTGCCACCGCAGAGGACCTCCGCGGCCAGTTCGGTATTGCCGGGTACGAATCCGGAGTAGTGCCGGGCCTTGATCGCCATCACCGCACCGACCGCCAACTCCGGCGCGTATATGCCCGCGCTCTGCATCAGCTTCTCCAACTCGGGCCGGATCGGACCGCCGAGATAGGCGGCCGCGGCGCCGATACCGCTCCACACATCGCCGAGTCGGTCGGCCTCGAAGGTATTTGCCGTCGCCGCGATCGCCTCGAAATCACCGCCGTGATAGAACGAAATCGCCCGGCCGATACCTTGATCGAAGGCCCGGGGGAAGTATTCGGGAAACCCTTCCCATCGACGCTGTGGCGCTCGACGCCGGCCGAGGATCCAGCGCCGCGGATCGAAGAAGGCGCGGTCGAATGCGTAACCGTCGACCGCCAGCCAACTCAGATTGCCGACCAGCGGATTGGAATCGAATCGGGGCAGTGCGCGCTCCCACATCCAGCGCGGCATCCGCGACATCACCAGCCCGAAGCCGACATAGGCCATCAGCGAATGCGGTTCGCCGTGGCCGCGGACGAAGGCCTCGGCATGCGCGGTACGACCGAACATCAGCAGATCGCGCATTGTCATCGCGGCCACCGCACCCTCGTAGGCGAGGCTGCGGTAGTACGGGTCCACCCATTCCAGTCGCCGTGCCACCAGGTCCGGATCGGCGATATCGGCGCCGTATTCGAAACCTTCCAGCACCGCCCGGGATACGCCTTCGTAACGCCTGCCGACGTCGTTGGCGACAACGGGGAACCCTCGGACGGCGAATTTCATATCGTTCATCGATGGTGTCGGCACCAGGTGCCTCGCGATTGTCAGGGCGGTGACCATCGAACTCCCTCATCTGATCGAATATCGTTGTGCATCACTGTGATCGGCGACGCAGCGTGATCGCGCCGAGGGCAAGCAAGGTGATGCCGAAGGTGAGAATGACGGCAAGGTCACGCCAGAGCAGAGTGGTCGGCAGGGGATAGGTTCCCACCTCGCCCAACGCCTCGGCCGCATACCGCAGTGGCACAACGTTACTGGCCGCCTGCAACGGTCCCGCCATTTCCTCGCGTGGCCAGAACAGGCCGCACAACAGCAGTTGCGGAATGATCACCGAAGGCGCGAATTGCAATGCCTGGAACTCGGTTCTGGCGAACGCACTGGTGAACAACCCGGTCGAGGAGCCGAGAATCGCGGTCGAGACCACGATCATCAGCACCACCGCGATCTTCCCCTGGGTTTCGAGCCCGAGCAGTCGATAAGCGACCGTCGCGGCGACGGTCGCCTGGACGACGGCGACCGCGGCGAATGCGATCCCGTATCCGAGCAGCAGATCGAGCTTGTGCAAAGGCATGCTCAGCAGTCGCTCCAAGGTGCCGCTCGCCCGCTCGCGCAGCATTGCCACGCTGGTGATGAGGAACATCGACACGAAAGGAAAGATGCCGAGCAGCAGCAGTCCGATCTGGTCGAAGATATCGGGGCGATTGTCGAACACGAACCGCAGCAGTGTCAGTAGCACACTCGGGACCACCAGGATGAGCCCGATGGTGCGGCGGTCGTGGCGCAGCTGGTTGAGCACCCGCAATGCGGTCCACGCGGTGAGACGAATCGACATCGGTCAGGCCCCCATCCGATCGGTGTTCCTCGCGACCGGTGACCGATCGTCCTGGTCTGCTTTCCGTTCACTGGCGAGAACCAACTCCAGGAACGCATCCTCCAAATTCGTCGCGCCGGTCGCCTCGCGCAGTTCCTCGGGAGTCTCGTCCGCCAGCAGCCGGCCTTCCCGCATCAAGAGCAACCGATCGCATCGATCCGCCTCGTCCATCACATGACTCGACACCAGCAGGGTGGTGCCGGTGGCCGCCAGCTCCCGGAAGTGGTTCCACAGGTCACGCCGCAGCACCGGATCCAATCCCACGGTCGGCTCGTCGAGGACGAGCACCGAGGGTTTGGCGACCAGTGCACAGGCCAGTGACACTCGGGCCTGCTGACCACCCGACAACTTGTCCACCAAACGGTCCGGATATGCCGCCAGGCCGACATCGCGGATCGTCTCGTCGACCGCGGACCGCGAAACCCCGTACACCGCACCGAAGTAGCGCACGTTCTGTCGAACCGTCAGGTCGCTGTACACCGATGGAGACTGCGTCACATAGCCGACCTGCGCGCGTAACGACGCGGTACCGCTGGGCTTTCCGAGTACCGTCACGGTGCCCGACTTGATTCGCTGTACTCCGACGATGGACCGGATCAGGGTGGTCTTCCCGCAGCCGCTCGGACCGAGCAGGCCCATCACGCTGCCCGCGGGCACCGTGAACGACACCCCCCTCAATACCGGAAGTGAACCACGTTCCACCACAAGATCTTCGACGACCACGGCCTGAGATTTCGCTGCTGCCATGGTTGGGTCAACCTACTCGGAACATGTTGTATTGGAGTCCGAATCCCTCGATGAACCGGCCCGCGCCGAGGAAGAGGGTGTGATTGACCCAGTCCAGCGCCGAATCACCGGTCTCCAGTCGCGGTGTCACCCGGAAGTACTGATCGTCGAATTCCGTTGCACCGCCTTCGGTGAACGCGCGCTGCACCTTCTCGTTCATCTCGATCAGGCCGGGGAATTCGGCATAGATGGCCGCGCCGTCGGCGGTCTGGAATTGCACCCGCACGTCCAACCTGGCCCAGCCGTCCGCGCCGATCAGCACCCAGTCGCCGCCACCGGGCAGCACCTTCCCGGTGAAGGCCTCGACCTCGGGCACATCCGGCGCGCCCTCGAGGACACCGTCGAGGATCTCGATGAACATCCGAACACCATAGGGACCGGGCCCGATCATGATGGGCGGCTTGAGATTCGCGGTGACAGTGCCGATAAGTGTCAGTTCCATGCTCAGTCCTCGTCGTCGTTGTCGGCGTGCCGGAAAGCGAGCGTCACGTTGTGACCGCCGAAGGCAATGGAATTCGAGAGCGCGACATCGACCCGCTGCGTGCGCGCGACGTTCGGGACATAGTCCAGATCACATTCCGGGTCGGGCACGGAATAGTTGATGGTCGGCGGAATCTGCCCCCGGTCGATCGCGAGTGCGCAGACGGCCGCCTCGACGGCGCCGGTGGCGCCCAGCATGTGCCCGGTCATCGACTTGGTCGAGCTGATCGGCACATTCGGCGCGTGCTCGCCGAACGCGAGGTGTACCGCCCGGGTCTCCGCGGGATCGGACAGCATGGTTCCGGTGCCGTGGGCATTGATGTAATCGACGTCGGCCGGGGCGATACCGGCCTCCCGCATCGCGCGCGTCATCGACCTGGCCGCGCAGGCGCCGTCCTCGCGCGGCGCGGTCACATGGTGCGTATCGACCACTTGGCCGTAGCCGCATACCTCGGCGTAGACGTGGACACCGCGGGCGCGCGCCGATGCCAGCGGTTCCAGCAGGAGCATGGCCGCGCCCTCGCCGAGAACGAAGCCGTCCCGGTCGGCGGCGAAGGGACGCGCGGCGCCCGCCGGGTCGTCATTGCGTTTGGACAGCGCGCGCATGCTCGTGAAACCCGACAGCACAACCGGAATGAGCGCCGCCTCGGCGCCGCCGACCAGACAGGCCGACGCATAGCCGTCGCGGATCATCCGATAGCCCTGTCCCACCGCGTCCGCCGACGACGAGCAGGCGCTGAGCGGCGCATAGCTCGGCCCGCCGAACTTGTACCGGAAGGCCACGGCGGAGGCGGCGAAGTTGGCCATCGTCATCGGAATGAACAGCGGCGATGCGTTTTTACCGGCGAGGCGGGCCCCGATGTTCTCGGTCGCGGTGCCCGCACCACCCAGCGCGCAGCCGACGATGGTCGCTATCTCCTCGCGGTCGATGCCCTCGATGCCCTGGTCGGACAGGGCCAGCTCCGCGGCGGCCACCGCAAGGTGTCCCACCCGATCGAAGCGTCGCGCATCCTTGTAATCCAGCCATTGGGACGGATCGAAGTCGGGGATCTCGGCGGCGATCCGCACCCGGTTGAACGATGCGTCGAACGAGCTGATCTCCCGTACTCCACTCACCCCGGAAATCAGCTGCTTCCAGGTGTTCTCGGTACCGATACCGAGCGGAGTGACCATCCCGATTCCGGTGATCGCGACGCGGTGGCGTTCGTCTGGTCTCATCGCTTCGCCTCCGGCCGGGCCAATCCGAAGAAGGTCTCCATCTTCATCGCGACTTGAACATCGCCCTGGACCTTCAGCTCCCCACGCATCAACAGTTCCATGCCTTTGGCCAATCCGGTCGCGACCCGCACGAAGCCGACGCCGCTCAGGAATACACTCAGATCCGGTGTGGCGCTGGTGTTTTCGATCCGGCAGGATTGCGGGCCGAACACCACATCCTGGCTGATCGTCTCGCCCGGCGGCCGCGTGACGTGATAGCGGACGGTCACATCCTTGTCGAAACTTCCGGGTACGTAATAGCTCGGCATGAGTTCGAAGGCATTGCGCAATGCCTGCTCGCCGACCTCGGTGCCCAACGCCCACACCAGGTCCGCTTCGGGCAACACCTCGACAACGGAGCGCACGCGCGGGCGCTCCCCGGAGAGCAGATCCTCGATCTGAGCTCTGCTCGCCTTACCTGATCCGGCCGCGATGGTTACCGCCTCGGCCAGCGCCTCGGAATTCACGAGAGCACCTCCATTGTCGTCGAACCTGTTGTGGTACTTGCGATAACGGTGTGGATGAGTTCGTTGTACGGATCGGCGCCGGTCAATACCGCCGCGATATGACCGTCGGGACGAATCAGCACCGCCGAACGTCCGGTGAGCTCATATGCCGTGACCATCTCGCCGGTCGGGTCGGTGAGCAGCGCCGCGCCTCGTGGGGCGGGGGCGGCCGCGTCCGCGGTGCGCACCGCCACCGCGGTGACCGGAACGGTATTCATCAGATGGACGTAGCCGACCGCGTCGGCCCACGCCTCCGCCGCGGCCCAGCCGCATACCAGCGCGAAGACATGATCGGCGAGATCGAGGGTGGACACCAGTTCACCGGTATCGTCGCGAAGCCAGTAATGCGGTGCGCGACAGCCGATTTCGGCACGTGGGCGATAGTCGATCACACTCTCGACGGCGGTGGCCGCGCCATAGCGGAATCCGAGAGCCTGCCCATAGTAATCGAAATGCGGACGCTGCGCTTCGATTCCGGCCTCGAGGACCGCGGTGATCTCCACATGTCTGTCCGCGGGATCTCCAGCGGCGAGCAGGGGCGCGGCGAGATCCCCGAACTCCCGCATGGCACGGGCGTTGCGCTCGCTCTGCTCGGCGTTGAAACGCGCGACCGGCGCGCGCTCGGCCTCATAGCTGTCGAGCAGATCGGATCCGGCCCATCCGGCGAGCACGCCCGCGAGTTTCCAGGCCAGATTGTGTCCGTCCTGGATACCGGTATTCATGCCGAAGCCGCCGGTCGGCGGGAAGGTATGGGCGGCGTCGCCGACCACGAACACCCGACCGCTCGCGTCCCGCCAGCGGTCCGCCCGGGTCGAACCCATGGTCCAGGTCCGAGTGGCGACGATCTCGGCATCGATACCCGCGCCGAGTGCGGCGTGCAGCACGGCCGCCGCGTCCGGCTCGCTCGCATCGGATCGCGTTGTCGCATCGAGGGGAACCTCGAGCAACCAGTCGCCGGAGTCCGGCGACACCGTGATCAGCACGCCCCGGACCCGGCTGTTGATGATCCACGACAGCACGCTTTCCGTGCCGCGCAGCAGCGGACCCAGGTCGGCGCGGAAATGGATGTCGAGCAGTGTCCCGAGTGGCGGGTCCGCGGTCGTGCCGATGCCGACCATCTCACGCAGCGTGCCGTGCATGCCCTCGGCGAGGACGAGATAGTCGGCGGTGAGTCGATGGGAACCGCCGTCCGCGGTGGTGTACGCGAGGTCGACCTCGCGCGAGGTCGACGCGGCCCCGGTCACCCGAGCGCCGGTGATCACCTCGACGGTGCCGCATTCGGACAGCTGCTCGGCGAATACCGACTGCATCCGGCTCTGTGGACAGATCACCGGAAGTGTCGGACTCTGTCTGCCCAGTCGCATGAGCTTATCCGTCGACTCCACCAGTTCGAGACGTCCGAACTCGATGCCGGCCACCGTGTGCAGGAACCGCACTCGGGTGGCACGTTCCAGCGTGGTGCTCACCGCGAGCACCACGTCGAGCACGCCGAGTCCGCGCAGCACCTCCGTCGTCCGGGTGTTCACCAGAGTCGCCTGCGGATGCCGCGGTGGCGTGCTGTGCCGTTCCAGCAGCGTCACATCGATATCCCAGCGCGCCAGACAGAGCGCGGTCGCGAGTCCGGCCGGGCCGCCGCCCACTATCGTGACCTGGCGGCGCCGCGCGATCATGATGCGGCTCCGGCCGGGACCGGCATGCGCAGCGATGCGGCGAGCCGCGTCCGCACGATCCGGTCGAATCGCGAACCACCGAGCAGCTCCGCGGCGGCGAGTATCGGAAAGCCCACCGCGATCGCCAGCCCGAGCGAACCGACGAATCCGGTCAGAGTCGTGACCCGCGCCGCCGCACCGAATCTCGAAGCCTGCCGTATCACCGCACCCCAGCGTCGAAATTCCTTGCCCGCCAACATATCCGCAGCCGCCAGCATCGGAACGACCGGTGCCGAGTCGGCGGCGCGCAGCGCGGCGGCGATCTCGTCGCGGGACTTCGTTCGCGCGATATCGATGCCGAGCGCGCCGACCCGGGCCAGCTCGTCGCCGCCGACGCCGGCCCGGCCGAACAGCGCGCCGTCGCGGCGGCCGAGCAGCAGCCAGCGCAATGTGGTGACCAGAGTGAGGAACTGGGCGCGAGTGTCGATGGTGGTGATGGTGCCGACACCGCGCGCACCGGCAACCGCGAGATGGCGATTGGTCTCCGCCACCGCCGAGTACCACATGTTCCGGCAGGCGACCACCGTCAGCACATCCCGCCCGGCGAAGATCTCGCGATGTCGCAGCAGCAGTGCCCGCGCGGGCAGAGACGGCGCCAAGTACCACACTTGGTAGGCGAGAATGACCAATTCTCCTGGGCTGGAGTACATTTCGGCCGAGGGAGGCGCGAGATCCGCGACTGCCCGCTCATCCGTGCATGCCGGGAATACGCCGAAGAACCGGGTGATCGGCCAGGGGAAGGGATAGGGCGCGGCAAGTTCGATACGCACCCGTCGAACCTGCCAGCCCGCGGCGCGCAGCGGCGCCACCAGCGCGTCCACCGTCTCCGTCAGCTGTCCGGTCTGGCTGTACTCGAAGATAACCGCACTACCGGGCATTTCGGTTTCGGACGATGTCTTCATGCCGATGCTTTCGCCTGCCGGTCAGTGCCCGCGACCGCGGTCAGATGCATGAACGAGATCGCGAAGCGCCCCGATTCCGGCACCATGCACAAGAGAGTTTCGCCGGGCTGCACAAGATTATCTCGCAGCATTTGGTCGAGTATCACATAGATGCTCGCACTTCCGATATTCCCGACCGTGGTCAGATTGCTGTACCACGCGTCGGGACGACCCGCGGATACGCCGCGACGGCGGAGCTCGCCGATCAGCATCGTCTTCATGCGCTCGCTGGAATAATGTGCCGGGAACCAGGTCACCTGGTCGGGGTCGAATTTCCCCGCGTCGGCGAGACGCTCGTACTCGTCGATCCCCACCCGGACCAGATGCGGCAACAGCGACAGTTTCTGCCGTGGCGCGAGTGCACCGTCGATGGCTGCCGCGGATGCGGTCGGATAGTCGCCCCAGGTCTTTTCGCACGTGTTCTTGTTGCTGCCGAAGTACATGCATGCGTTTTCGGTGTTCGCATACGATGTCAGCGTAATCCAGTCGATGCGCAGGCTGAGGCGATCGGGAGCTGGTGCGTTCGAGACGACCGCGGCGCCGGCGCCATCGGAGAGCATATACCGCAGAAATGCGGTCTCCATCGGTAGCGAACCGTCTTCGGTGATCGCCTTCATCTCTTGGTAGCGCGTATGTTTGAATCCGCGCGACGCCAACTCGCTGGCCACGGACAACGCGGTCTGCTTCTCGCCGACCTTTACCTGGAGATAGGCATTCTTCAGCGCCATCATGCCGGAGCTGCAAATACCGTGCGCGGTCACGATCTCCATCGGCGGGTAGCCGAGTTCGCCGTGCACCATGCTGGCATGACCCGGCCCCATCAGATCCGGCAGTGTCGTGGCCGCTGCCAGCAGCTCGACCTGCTCTGATGCTATGCCCGCACGCTGCACCGCGTCGCGGACCGCCGCCGCGGCCATGGCCGCGTTCGAGTAGATCGTCTGCTGCTGCTTGTCGATCGCGTAGTGCCTGGTCTTGATGCCGCTGTTCTGCAGAATCTGATCCTTCAGGTCCGACGACGCGCGCCCAGCCTTTCCGATGTACTCCTCGATTTCGTCATTGGTGATCGGCTGACCAGGGAGAAAACGCCCGGTTGCCGTGATGTACGCGTCCATTGACATCCACGCTTTCGTTCGAAACCAATCGATGTGCCGGCACCACTCAGGCAGATTCGGAAACCTTGATGCGAATCAGGCCGATCAGATCGGAGAACGTGCGCACCGACGCGATGCGCTCGTCGTCGAGGGAGATTCCGTACTTCGTTTCGATGAGGTCGGCGATCGATAGGACGCCGAGCGAGTCCAGGCCGATGTCTTCCATTGTCGCATCGGGCGGTACCTCGCCCAGATCGATTTCATAGTGTGCCAGCAGAAAGTCTGCGATGTCATCGCGAATTGACACGTCGATTGACATGATTCACCATTTTCCTCGAATACCGCGTCACGGCATGAAAGATCGAGCAGATGCTCGAATATAAGATCCCCCAGCTCTGGTGAGAGCTCTCGAGAGAATCATTCTGACATTACGAGAATCATCCTGACATAATTTCTGGATAATCTGTGAGAGACCCGACGTCATTTCTGGATAATCTGAGGTGGAGACGCCGTTATCCCCGCCGGTGGAATGGTCCTTCTAGCTGGACTGTTCGGGTGGCCACCCCGTTCGGTCAAGCTGTCTGATTGGTTGGATTTAACTCATCTTATGAGTTGATCTCAGCATCGTCAATTTGTTCGGGCCGCTAAGATTCATTTATCCGACGGGGTGGTCTGTTTCCCCCGGGTTGTTGTGTTAGCTGCGCACGAACCAATCCTCGATCTTGCGCGCCGTCATCAGATTGCCTTTGATGCGTAAGCGTCCACTCAGCATCAGGGCCATTCCGCCGACCTGACCTGCGATCAAACGCAGGAACATGACCATGTCGATCTCCATCGTCACCGTGGGCTGACTTCCGGCAATCCCCTCATGCACTGTGCAGCAACCGTTTTCGATGATGACGGTCCAGATGGCTGCTGGGTTGCCGATCTGCCAGCGCACCACCGCCTCGACGTTCTCGATCCGCTCCCCGATGACTCGGTGCGGCATCTCGGCGAAGACCGCGTGCAGCACCAGCGCGCGGCTGAACGGATCTGTCATCGCGTTGGCCAGCACGTTGTCATCGATGCCGCGGATGATCTCGTTGAACTCCGAGGAGGCCGATGATGTTGCGGCTGAGTTAATTTCGGTCTTCGACATGCTGGTTCTCCTGGATTCGCGGAGGTGGGGGAATGCCGGGCGCGAGAGTGATGAGTGTCACGATCCGCGTTCGCCGGCGTCGTCGCCCAGACTAGGTTTCGGGTCCGAGTGCGGTCAACGTCCAGGGTAGGAAGCCGGTGGCCGTGTTATGCTCTGCGCATCATCGCTGTCCAGCTGGGCTGGTTCGGCATAAATTCTCCAGTTCGCTTACCCGCGAACGTTTCTGGTCAAGGCTCTGGACTGCTCGCCGTCAGTCCTTCTCATCCTCCTGGAGACCTGATGAACTCGACGAACTCGAGCAACCACGACTCGTCATCGACCGCCGATGCGCTGAGCGCATTGATCGAAGATCCGGTAGCAGAGGGTATTTCGAGGCTCGATGCCGCGCAGCGCGACGATCTGGCGGAACTCATCGAGCTGGCGACGCGGGCACGCATCGAGAAGCTGACCGAAGCCGCGGTCGGCGCCTTGGACAATATCCCGGTCCTCCTGCGTGGAGCGGTCCGAAAGGTAGTGGGACTGTGAAGGATTCAGCTGCGGCCCGGATGATCGCGCTGGCCGGACTGGCCCGCGTACTCGATGTGCCGGTCGCCCGCATCGAGTATCTGCTCGAGGTCTCCGCCGAGGACCTCACTACTTTCCGGCACCAGGTCGTCGATCATCTCTTCGGGGCGGTCACCACCGCGGGGTTCAGCCGGATCGTCGCCGCGACCAGGGTGCTGCCCGCGCCCGTCGCCGCGAAGGTGGCGACGCATAACAACAGTCCGCTGATGACCGCGCATTTGGCGACAGCCATGGAGACCTCGCGCGCACTCGGTGTCGCGAAGCGATTACCCGCGGCATTCCTGGCGCAGGTCGCGGCATATCTCGATCTGCGCCGGTCGGCCCCGCTCATCGCCGGATTGCCGGCCACCCTGGCGGCCGCGGTGGCCAGGGAGCTCGCCGACCGGCAGGACTGGCTGACCCTGGGCGAACTGATCGAGATCACCTCCGACGATCAGCTCACCCGCTGTCTGAGTGCCCTCGATGCCGGCGAGATCGTCACGCTGGCAAGTCATTCGAACGACCCCGCGATGTCGGACCGGATCGCGGGGATGGTGTCGGAGCCCTTGGCCGAACAGTTGCGCGGCACCGCGATGTCGGCGGGCGAGGCCGAGGGGTAGGCATGCGCTTCCATCTGATCGACCGGATCGAGGCGTGGGAATCCATGCGGCACATCCGCGCTCGTAAGGCGACCTCGGTCTACGAGGACTACTGGCAGCCGTCGAGCGGTGGGCCGGTCGTGCCCTTCGGGCTGGCGCTGGAGGCGCTCTGCCAGGCCGGCGCCTGGCTGGTGCTGCTCAGCTCCGAGCACCGCAAACGCGCGGCCCTGCTCAGCGTCGGAGAGGTCACGATGCTGCGGGACGCGGTTCCCGGTGATGTGCTGCGCATGTCGGCCGATGTCGTATCGGCGCGGAACCGAACCGCGGTAGTGGACGGTCGGGTCGAGGTCGACGGTGAACCGATACTGATCGCGCGAAACATCATGTGCGCGTTGATCGATGCCGATCGGCTCGATGATCCGCAGGAGACGGCACGGATGGCCGAGATCTTGCTCGGCCGCGGGCCACTGGATTGATTCCGCATTTGGAGGAGCGCAGATGACGACCTTCGACACCGAACAGTACTCGCGTTCGCTGCCCGTTCAGCCCGCGACGATGGGCACCCCGATGTTCGACCGCATCATCAATGTGGAGCCCGATATACGCGCGACCGCCTATCTGAATGTCGCGGGCACGCTGCCCTACTTCGCCACCCATTTCCCTCGGTATCCGGTGCTGCCCGGTGTACTGCTCATCGAAAGCGCCATCGCGCTGGCTCGTCTGGCCGCGAACAACCCCGGCCTGCGGCTCAGGCATGCGAAGCGACTTCGATTCCGGCGGTTCGTCGTGCCGGGCGATCAGATCGAACTGACGGTATCGGCGCTCGGGGGCGAGGGTTCTTCGGTGGGCGAGGGCGATACGGTGTGGCAGGCCGAGGCGACGGTGGAGGGCACGGTCGCCGCGGCGATCGCCGCATTCACGTTGCGGTCCTGAACCCCGGGGCAGTGCTCAGCTCACCGCGGGCACTTGCACCTTCTTGTTGAGATCCGACAGCGTGAAGTCGATCGTGACGGTGCCACCCGATGCGCCCGGAACGGTCATCCGCGTGCCCACCGGAAGATGTCGGCCGGCGGTCGCGAACCATATGGTGAGCCCGGCGTCCTGCCGCAGCCCCGGCAGCCAGGCCTGCGCATCGGCACGGCTGACGTTACCGGTGACCCGGAACGCCTCCACACCGTGGAACTGTTCGCGTGCCTCGGTCGCGGGATGCTCGATATCGGCCAGCATGTGTGCCAGCCCGTGGTCCGGGTCCAGCATCACAGATGGCTCGGGGAGTTCACCGACTCCTGAAAGTGGTTGTGCCGGAGCATATTTACCGTCAGCCGAGCGTGAGTACAGCTGACCGCCCTGTTCGACGAAGTCGAACCGGAGCCCCGCGATCTCCGCGGTGCCCACGGCCGCCCCGCCGACACCCCCTTTCGGCGCTCGAATGTCCGCGCTCAACGTGCGAGCGGCCAGCCCCGGCACTGGACCCGAGGTCGTCATCTGCACATGTGCGCTGGTGAGACTGCCACTGGCCGCAGTGGCGCCACGGAGCAGGAAATTCGGGTCCGGTAATCCACCCGACCCGTCCCCGCATGCCGCTATTGCGCTCAATACCACACCGATAGCAACCAATGATGGGACTGTTCTACGGCGAGTCACCTATTCATGATAACGGTTCGGGGCCGCGCGCACCCGGTGATCCGATGAACAGTCGGTAGCCGTATTCTCTTGCTGCCCAACGGCGTTCGGGTGTATCGCGCGAGTGTGTCGACGAGCTGACATAACCCGGACGTCACCCCGTCGACGCGATGATCACGTTCGGATAATCGCATGGTCATAATGCGATCATTTCCTCTGATGGCAGCGGCGATTTCGTTTCTCGATGTGCAGAGTGAACTGTTCGAGACCCGCGAATGGTGATGTGTCCCAATGGGTTGACAAGCGAACGTTAATGCAGTGTTATGTATGGAGCTGTATGACCAAAACGCTGAAATCGCCTTCGGGTCCGGAGCTGTGTAGCCCTGTGCTGTCTGGCGAAGTGGGGATGTCCGTGGATGCTGAAACCACGTCTCATATCACACATCTCATATCGACGTAACGAAGCATCGCATCCCCTCCACACATCATCCGACCAGGGATTTCGAGTGCACTGCGCACATCAGCGGGCCACCCCGGATTCCTCGTGGCAGGCTGACCAGCAGAATTTGAGAATGGCACGGTAGACCGCGATTCCGGACGATTGTATGACTCCGATCGTGCTGCCCACGATGTAATGCAGGCCAGAAGCGCCAGCGGTCCACACCGGTCGTTTTCAATGAGCGCGGAAGAGTATATCGCAGTGAAACTGCGGCGTCTGCAACGATATCTCGCGCCTAGTGCAGACGTGCGTTCAGGAAGGTTGACAATAATGGCTACCGAATCCGAATCCAATCTCCGCAAATACCTCAAGCGGGCCGCGATCGATCTGAACGTGGCGCGACAGCGTGTGCAGGATATGGAGTCGCGCATCCATGAGCCCATTGCGATCGTGGGTATGTCCTGTCGGTATCCCGGGGGTGTCGAGAACTCCGAGGACCTCTTTCGAGCGGCTCTCGAGGGTCGAGATCTGATCTCCGAATTCCCGTCCGACCGTGGCTGGGATGTCGAGTCGGCGTACGATCCCGATCGCGGGAACAAAGGTACGACTTATGTCCGCCACGGTGGATTCCTGTCCCGCCCAGGAGATTTCGACGCCGCCTTCTTCGGTATCTCGCCCCGTGAAGCACTCGCCATGGATCAGCAGCAGCGCCAGCTGCTCGAGGTCGCTTGGGAAGCATTCGAGAACGCCGGCATCGACCCCGGAACCGTGCGAGGCAGCGCGACCGGAGTTTTCGCGGGTGTCATCCCCTCCATGCATCTGCCCGACCCCGACGACAAGACCGCATTCCACGGTCTGCTGGCCACCGGCCGTGCGGGCAGTGTCGCGAGCGGTCGTATCGCCTACATCCTCGGGTTGGAAGGTCCCGCGGTGACGGTGGATACGGCCTGTTCCTCGTCGCTGGTCGCCCTCCATCAGGCGGTGCAGTCCCTGCGTACCGGCGAGACCTCGATGGCTCTGGTCGGAGGGGTGACCGTGATCGCCAGCCCCGCCGAGTATGTGGAGTTCTGCGCGCTGGGCGCGCTGGCGCCGGACGGCCGCTGCAAGCCCTTCGCGAACACGGCCGACGGATTCAGCATCTCCGAAGGCGTGGGTGTCCTGCTGCTCGAACGGCTGTCGGAGGCCAGGCGCAACGGTCGTCGGATTCTGGCACTGATTCGTGGGTCCGCTGTGAACCAGGACGGCGCGAGCAACGGCCTGACGGCGCCCAATGGTGTTGCACAGCAACGGGTTATCCGATCGGCGCTGTCCGACGCGCGTCTGACCCCGAGCGAGGTCGATGTGATGGAGGCGCACGGCACCGGCACTCCACTGGGTGATCCGATCGAGGCCACGGCCCTGCGGGCGACCTACGGCCGCGAGCGTGTCGGTGCGCCGCTATTGCTGGGATCGGTGAAGTCGAATATCGGTCACACCTTCGCGGCCGCCGGTGTGGCAGGTGTGATCAAGATCGTCGAGGCGTTGCGCCGGGGCATCGTTCCACCGACCCTGCACGCCGACACGCCGAGCCCGCACGTCGAGTGGGACGACGGACAGTTGCAGTTGGTCACCGAGGTCCGGGAGTGGCCGGCGAACGAGCATCCGCGGCGGGCGGCGGTGTCGTCGTTCGGAATCAGCGGCACGAATGCCCATGTGATATTGGAACAGGCCCCGGTCGACGAGCCGGTGGAATCGACGGAACATGTGGCGCCGCAACTGATTCCGTGGGTGGTGTCGGCGAAGAGCCGGGACTCGCTGACCGGCCAGGTGAAGCGTCTGCTCGATCGGGTGCGCCGCGACGGCGAACTGGATCCGGTCGACATCGGTGTATCCCTGGTGACATCGCGAGCTCTGCATTCCCATCGCGCGGTGGTACTCGGGCGCGATCGCGACGAACTGGTGGCGGGGCTGGCGAATGTGGCCGAGGGGACGGAGGCCCCCGGAGTGGTGGTGGGCGCCGGTGCGATCAAGGGCAAGACCGTCTTCGTATTTTCTGGGCAGGGCTCACAGCGGTCGGGAATGGGACGCGAACTGTATGAAGCGTTCCCGGTCTATCGCGCGAAATTCGATGAGATCTGCGACTTGTTCGAGCCGCTGCTGCGGCGTTCACTGCGTGATGTGGTGTTCGCCGATGCGGACAGCGCCGACGCGACGCTGCTCAACCGGACCGACTTCACCCAGGCCGGGCTGTTCGCGTTCGAGATGTCGTTGTTCGAACTGCTTCGGTCATGGGATGTGCTGCCCGACATCGTGGTCGGCCATTCGATCGGTGAGATCGGCGCCGCCTGTGCCGCCGGTATCTGGACGCTTCCCGACGCCGTGAAGTTGGTGGCCTCGCGTGGCTCGCTGATGGCGGCGCTGCCCGAGGGTGGTGCGATGATCGCAGTGGGCGCCGGTGAAGATGTCGTCGCGCCGCTGCTGGTCGGGCGTGCGGCCGAGGTCGGCATCGCGGCGGTGAATTCCGCTGGAGCGGTGGTGATTTCGGGAGTCGAGGTGGCGGTCGAGGAAATCGCCACGGCTATCAAGTCCACCGGGGTCAGGACGGCCAGGCTGCGGGTGAGTCACGCCTTCCATTCGCCGCTGATGGATCCGATGCTGGCCGAATTCGCCTCTGTCTGCGCCGAATTGACCTACGCCGAGCCGACGCTGCCCGTGGTGTCGAATGTGACCGGCCGAATCGCGACGCCGGGGCAATTGCGCGATCCCGGCTACTGGGTCGCGCATGTATGCGCGCCAGTGCGATTCGCCGACGGTATAACGGCCGCGGCCGAAGCGGTGAAGGCGGGTTCGACGTTCCTCGAGATCGGGCCGACCGCGGCGTTGACCGGTCTGGTCGGTACGACTCTCGCCGAAGACGTCGACGATCCGGAGAACGGGTCCGTCGCCGTTGCCGCACTGCGAGCGTTGCGTCCGGAAGTCATGTCCTTGCTGTCGGCGGTGTCCACGGCGCATGGGCGCGGCACCCATATCGCGTGGGCGACGCTGTTCGCCGGCACCGGTGCGCGGTCTGTCGAATTGCCCACGTACGCCTTCGATCACAAGACCTACCAGGTCTTCGAGGGAGCGGGCTCCGGAGATCCACGTCAACTGGGTCTGGGGGTTGCCGAGCACCCGTTGCTGGGCGCGGTGGTGCCGATGGCCGATAGCGATGGTGTCCTGTTCACAGGTCGGTTGTCCTTGTCGTCGCATCCGTGGTTGGCCGATCATGCGGTCGGCGGGCGGGTGCTGTTGCCGGGAACGGCATTCGTGGAGTTGGCGTTGTTCGCCGCGAGTGTCGTGGGCGCGTCGCGGGTGGGCGAATTGGTATTGGCCGCGCCACTGGTGATTCCGGAGCGGGGCGCGGTGCAGATACAGGTGCGGGTGTCGGGCGGGCGGGAATCGGGGCAGTGGCAGATTACGGTTCATTCCCGGGCGGAGGTCTCGGGTGCGCAGGACCGGGCGTGGACCTGCCATGCCACTGGGGTGGTGGATTCGGTTCTCGCAGAAGGTATTTCGTCCGATGAGCTGAAGGTGTGGCCGCCGGTGGGTGCTTCGCCGGTGGAGATCGGCGATATCTACGGAACGTTCGCGGCCGGTGGGTACGGCTATGGGCCGGTCTTCCGGGGATTGCGGTCGATGTGGCGGCGCGGTGCTGAGTTGTTCGCCGAGGTGGTGTTGCCGGAGACGGCCGTCGGGGACGCGGCGAAGTTCGGATTGCATCCGGCGTTGCTGGATGCGGCGCTGCATACGTCGTTGGTGGGTGCGTTGCCCTCCGGTGATGTCGGCGCGGTGAAGTTGCCGTTCGCCTGGGAAGGGGTGCGTCTGTCGGCGGTGGGTGCGTCGGCATTGCGGGTGCGGCTGGTGCAGTCGGATGATCGGTTGGAATTGCTGCTGGCCGATCCGGCGGGTGGGCTGGTCGCTCACGTGGAATCGCTGACAGTACGGGCGATGTCGATGGATGCGCTGACCGGACCAGGCTCCTCGATCGCCGACGGTCTCTTCGGTCTGAACTGGGTGGCGTCGCCGCATCCGGAGATCGGGCCGGTCGGCGAATGGACGGTCCTCGAGGATCCGACGGTCACGAGCAACGGCGCCGGGCGCTGGGGGCTGGAACGGTGGATCGAGAACGGGCGCGATGCCCTCGTGCTCACCTGCCCGGCCGGATCGTCGGGATCGGTGATCTCCGATACGCATTCACGCGTTGTCGGCGTCATGGAGCGGGTGCAATGGCTTCTCGCCCAACCGGATTCGGCGTCGGCCTCGATAGTGGTGGTGACGCGGGGCGGGGTCGCCGTCGACGGTGGTGAGGATGTCGATGCCGCGAGCGCCGCGGTGTGGGGGTTGTTGCGCAGCGCGCAGAGTGAGAACAGCGGCCGGATTGTCCTGCTGGATACTCCGGGCGACAGCGTGTCGGCGGAGATCACGCTCTCCCAGCGGCGGTCCGCGGTCGCGGCGGTGCTGGCCGCGGATGAGCCGCAGGCCGCCCTGCGTCGCGGCGGATTTCTCGTACCCCGCCTGACCCGCGCGGGCGCCGATCACACCAGCGGCGCGCACCGTGCCGAATCGGGGTCACCATGGCGTCTCGGCATTCTGGGCAAGGGAACGCTCGACGGCGACAATATGGTGCTCGAATCCGCCGAGGACGCCGTGGAACTACAGCCGGAACAAGTCCAGGTGTCGTTGCGCGCGGCGGGAATGAACTTTCGCGATGTGCTGATCACCCTCGGCATGTATCCGATCGAGGGCACACCGGTCGGTGGCGAAGGCGCGGGTGTCGTATCGGCCGTGGGCTCCGATGTGACCCGCTTCAGACCGGGTGATCGGGTGATGGGCCTGTTCACCGGCGTCGGATCCACCGTCGTCGCCGATCAGGCCACGGTGGTGGCCATGCCGTCGGGCTGGAGTTTCGAACAGGCGGCGGCCGCACCGGTGGTATTCGCGACGGCGTATTACGCGCTGGTGGATCTGGCCGGTCTGCGGGCCGGTGAGTCCCTGCTGATCCACGCCGCGACCGGCGGTGTCGGTATGGCCGCGGTGCAGCTGGCCGGACATTTGGGTGCGGAGCTGTATGCGACGGCGTCCGCTCCGAAATGGCCGGTATTGCGGGAACTCGGCTTCGACGATGCGCATATCGGGAATTCGCGGACGCTGGAGTTCGAGCGACAGTTCCTGGAACAGACCGGTGGCCGTGGTGTCGATATCGTATTGGACTCGCTGGCCGGTGATTTCGTGGACGCGTCGTTGCGGTTGCTGCCGCGTGGTGGCCGGTTCATCGAAATGGGTCTCACCGATGTTCGTGACGCCGAACAGATCGCGGTGGCGTATCCGGGCGTGACGTACCGCGGCTTCGTGCTCATGGAGGCCGGGCCGCAGCGCCTGCAGGAGATTCTGTCCGAACTTCTCGTTCTGTTCGAATCCGGTGTGCTGCAACCTCTTCCGGTGACGGGGTGGGATGTGCGACGAGCCCCGGAGGCGTTCCGGTACCTCTCGCAGGCACGCCATATCGGCAAGAACGTACTGACCATTCCGCGGCCGCTGGAACTCGATGGCACCGTCGTGATCACCGGTGGCACAGGCGGATTGGGCGCCGTGGTGGCACGGCATCTGGTCACCGGTCGCGGCGTCGAGCATCTGGTGCTCACCTCCCGGCGCGGGATGAATGCCGAAGGGGCGCCGGAATTGGTCGCCGAGTTGTCGGAGTCGGGCGCCACCGTGCGCGTGGTGGCCTGCGATATCTCCGATGGCGACGCGGTGCGCGAGCTGATGGCCGGTATCGATGCCGACCATCCGCTGACCGGTGTCGTGCACGCGGCCGGCGTGCTGGACGACGGCCTGCTCACCGGTCTGACCCCGGAGCGGGTGCGGAAAGTCCTCGCGCCCAAGGTTGATGGGGCATGGCATTTGCACGAGGCGACCAGGGAACTGGACCTGGCCATATTCGTCACCTTCTCCTCGGTCGCCGCGATATTCGGGTCGCCGGGGCAGTCGAATTACGCGGCGGCGAACTCCTTCCTGGACGCGCTCGCGACGAATCGGCGTCGGCAAGGGCTGGCTGCCACATCGATCGCCTGGGGTCTCTGGGAGGAGGCGACCGGCATGACGGGCGAGTTGTCCGATACCGACCGTGCGCGGCTGCGGGCGAGTGGTTTCGTGCCGGTCGCCACCGACGACGGAGTCGCGATGCTGGATGCGGCGATCGCATCGGGCCAGATGTATATGGTGGCGTCTCGGATCGATACAGCGGCGTTGCACAGTGTCGATTCGGATCTGCTGTCGCCGGTGCTGCGTGGCCTGGTGCGGTCGATGCGCCGGGCCGCGGACGCCGATTCCGAGCAGGCGTCGAAGCTGGTGGCCGGTCTGGCCGGATTGAGTCCGGTCGAACAGGAAAAGGCGCTGCTGGATCTGGTGCGTTCCCATGCGGCGGCGGTGCTGGGTCACGATTCGGCGGACGCCATCGGCGCCGATCTCGCCTTCAAGGACATCGGTTTCGATTCGCTGGGCGCGGTGGAGTTCCGGAACCGGCTCAAGAGCTCGACCGGATTGAAGTTGTCGACGACGGTGGTCTTCGACTATCCGACGCCGGCGGCGTTGGCCGGCTATATCCGCGAGGAGATCGCGCCCGCCGAGGATGCGGTGGCGCGGATCGTCGCGCACGCGGAGGTCCTGTCGAATGCCTGTGCGGCAGTCGAATTGGAGCGCTCCGATATCGCCCGTGTCACGGAGAAACTCAACGAGATCATCCGAAAACTGCAGGGCGACAGCCATTCCGGCATCGATCTGGAAACCGCGGCAGACGATGAGATATTCGACTTCATCGACCAGGCATTTCCGTCCGATCTTGTCTGACTCGACCCAGCATCAGGAGATCACTGATGGCGAACGAAGTAGAGCTTCGTAGGTATCTGAAGAAGGCCGCCGTCGAGTTGAAGGAAGCTCAGCGTCGACTCGACGATCTCGAATCGCGTGCGGTGGAACCCATTGCGATCACCGGGATGTCGTGCCGGTTTCCGGGCGGGGTGAAGACACCCGAGGAGTTCTGGCTGGCGCTCGAGGAGGGACGAGACCTGTACGGCCCGATGCCGCAGGACCGTTCGTGGCAGCGCTGGCTCGGCGGCGACGGCGGCAGCTATGTCGATGAGGGCGCATTCATCTACGACGCGTACGACTTCGATGCGAAGTTCTTCGAGATCCCGCCGATCGAGGCGCGCGAGATGGATCCGCAGCACCGGTTGATGCTCGAAATCGCCTGGGAGGCAATCGAACGGTCGCGCATCGATCCGGAGTCCCTGCGCGGCAGCTCGACCGGTGTCTATCTCGGGATGAGTTCACAATCCTACGAATGGGTGGGCCTGGACGAGACCTGGAGCGGCGCCACGGGATATCTGCTGACCGGTAACGCCGTCGCCGTGGCCGCCGGTCGGATCGCGTACAAGCTGGGATTCGAGGGTCCCGCGATGATGGTGGACACGTCGTGCTCGTCCTCGCTGACCGCGATCCATCAGGCGTCGGCGGCATTGCGGTCGGGAGAATGTTCGATGGCGCTGGCCGGCGGCGTCATGGTGATGTCTCTGCCGTTGTGGTTCATCGGATTCTCCCGGTTGCGGGCTCTGGCGCGGGACGGGCGGCCGAAGCCGTTCGCCGCCGCCGCGGATGGCACCGGATGGGGTGAGGGCGCCGGAATGGTGATGCTGGAACGCCTGTCGGACGCACGGCACCACGGGCATCCGGTACTCGGGCTGATTCGCGGTTCGGCAGCGAATCAGGACGGCGCGTCCAACGGCCTCACCGCGCCCAGCGGGCGCGCCCAGCAGCGGGTGATCCAGCAGGCCCTGCGCAATGCCCGAGTGAATGCGGCCGAGGTGGATCTCGTCGAGGCGCATGGCACCGGCACGGTGCTCGGCGATCCGATCGAGGCGGAGGCGGTGCTGGCCACCTACGGAAAGGAACGCCGGCCCGAGCGGCCGTTGTGGCTGGGATCGGTGAAGTCGAACCTCGGTCATACCCAGGCCGCCGCCGGTATCGCGGGTGTCATCAAGGTGGTCGAGGCGATGCGGCACGACACCGTGCCGCCGACACTGCATGTCGATGAGCCGACGCCGCATGTCGATTGGAGCGCCGGGGATGTGCGACTGGCGACGACCAAGCAGCCGTGGCCGCGCTCCGGTGGTCCGCGCCGGGCAGGTGTCTCGGCCTTCGGCTTCAGCGGCACCAATGTGCACGTCATTGTCGAAGAGGCACCCGAGGTCACTGGCACGGAACCGCGTCGAGATACCGAACAGCCGCTGCCGCTGATTGTTTCGGCCAAGAGCGAAGACGCGCTGCGGGCGCAGGCAAGTCGGCTGCTGGACCGCTTGACGGTCGATGCCGCGCTGGATTTGCGGGATGTGAGCTTCGCGCTGGCGACCACTCGGACGGCTTTCCCGTGGCGGGCGGCGGTAGTCGCCTCCTCGCGTGCCGAAGCCTTGGACGGGTTGTCGGCGGTCGCGACCGGAACACCGGCGAGCACCGTGTACCGCGGTCGCGTTGGCGCCCATCAGAACTTGGTGCTGCTGTTCTCTGATCGCGGAATAGCGGTGCCGCCCGGCATGTCCGGCGCGTATCCGGTATTCGCCGCCGCATACGAGGAGGCGAAGGCGGCAGTGCCTCGCGAGGTGTTCGCCAGTCAGGTCGCGGCGTTCCGACTGCTCGAATCCTGGGGTGTCCGGCCCGATCTCGTCCTGGGTCACGGCCTGGGCGAGGTGGTGGCGGCGCATGTGGGGGGCGCGCTGTCGCTGCCGGAGGCGGCGATCATGCTGGACGCACCGGAGGATCTCGATACCGTGCCATCGGAGCCGGCCATACCTGTCGTATCCGATTCGATCGGCGGCGTCACGTCGACAGGTGAGTTGCGCTCACGCGAATACTGGTCGCGGACAAGAGATCCCGAACGACGCGGAGCTGGTATCCGCCACCTGGCCGGTTCGGGCGCCACGACATTCGTCGACTTCGGCGCGATGGCGACTCGGGAGATCGGCGCCGAAGCATTCGGTACGAGCCCCTGTGCGCCGGTGTTCTGTGCCGAGCAGCACGCGTCGGGCGGCCTCGCCACCGTGCCGGCGATCGCGTGGACCACGGGCGCTGCGATGGACTGGACGGCGTTATATGCCGATCGGACGGTGTGCGCGGTGGACTTGCCGACCTACGCCTTCCAGCGCCGCAGGTTCTTCATCGTCCCCGACGCGGAATGCGAATCAGAGGTGATATCCCATGGCGGACAACGGATCTAGAGCCGCACTACTTGCCCCGGGTCAAGGTGCGCCCGCCGTGGGTGTCCTGAAGCAATGGGTGCGAACACCGAAAGGCGATCAACTCGTCGCGGAGTGGTCGGACGCATGCGGCGTCGATCTCCTGTACGCCGGAGTGCTGGCGACCGAAGATGAGTTGATCGATACCGAAATCGCGCAGCCCCTGATAGTCGCTGCCGCGGTGATCGCCTGCGAACTCCTCCCGCTGAGTCGATTCATGGATACGAGCACGGTGGTCGCGGGCCACTCCGTGGGTGAGCTCTCGGCGCTGGCGATAGCGGGGGTCGTCTCGGCACGCGAAGCAGTCGTACTCGCCGCCGAGCGGGGAAGGTTGATGGCGAAGGCGTGCGCCGCCGAACCGACGGGTATGGCCGCTCTCGGTGGAGAATCTGTCGAGAGCGTAGTGACAATGCTCGCCGATCTCCACCTGGGTATTGCCGTCAACAATGGTCATGGTCAGATAACCGTTGCGGGTCGAGTCGACGCAATAGAGGCATTGCTGAATCAGCTGCCGAGTGGCGTACGGGCCAGGCGTATACCTGTTTCGGGGGCTTTTCACTCGAGTTATATGAATTCGGCAGAGATCGAGTTTCGCGAGATATTGTCGACGATCGACGTCCGAGATCCATGGTGTGTCCTGCTGTCGAATTCGGATGGCAATCCTGTCGATTCCGGTCGAGATGCGGTAGATAAACTGGTCCGGCAGATGACGAGGCAAGTCAGATGGGATCTCTGTCTTGATTCCATTCACTCCAGCAGTCCGGCATATATCGTCGAGCTGCCGCCTGCCGGCATACTGACTCGCCTTTCGCTGCGCCTGACACCGTCCGCCATCCATATCGAGGTGAGATCACCCGAGGACCTCGGCCTGTTCGATGCGTTGCAGTAGACGGCCTGAAGGGCGGAGCAGTGGAACCTGGAAGAACTGACTACGACGTGCTGGATACCGATATCGCGATCGTGGGGATGAGTGCGCGCGTCCCGGGTGCACGTAACCTCGACGAGTTCTGGAAACTACTTACAGCCGGGCGAGAGGGGATATCCCATTTCTCCGAAGATGAGCTGATACGGGCTGGAACTGCCGAAAGAACCATCCGGACAGCAGGATTCGTACCATCCAACGGAATGATCGGCGGCATCGACCTGTTCGATCACGCCTTCTTCAACATGAGCCGGAGCGAAGCCGAGCTGACGGATCCGCAGCAGCGGATCTTCTTGGAGACTTGCTACAGCGCGATGGAAGCGTCCGGATACATCCCGGAGACATTCCCCGGCCTCATCAGTGTCTATGCCGGTGCGGCCATCAGCACATACTGGGAAAAGCATGTCATTCCCACTATTGATCAGTCGACCACGCCCCGCCTCTTCCAGGTGATGGTCGGCAACGACAAGGACTACCTGGCCACGCGAGTGGCCTACAAGCTGAATCTCAGGGGCCCGGCCTACACCATTCAAACGGCGTGCTCGACATCGCTGGTGGCAATTCATCTGGCATGTCAGGGGATTATAAACGGCGAATGCGATATGGCGATAGCCGGAGGTGTGACCGTCAAGGTGCCGGAGGTGCGCGGCTATCTCTATGACGAGGGGGCCATCCTCTCGGCGGACGGCCATGTCCGAACATTCGATGCCACCGCGACGGGTACGGTCCTCGGTAACGGAAGTTGTGCCGTAGTCCTGCGCCCGCTCTCGGATGCCATCAGGGATCGCGACACGATATATGCGGTGATCAAAGGTTCGGCAACCAATAACGACGGCGCGAACAAGGTGGGATTTGCCGCACCGAGTAGTCGAGGACAGGCAGCGGCGATTATCGAGGCGCATACCGCGGCCGGAGTGACTTCTCGAGAGATCTCCTATGTCGAGGCACACGGCACCGCGACGAGATTGGGCGATCCGGTCGAGATCACCGGCCTCACGGCTGCTTTCGGCAGCGAGCCGGACGCGCGTCAGTACTGCGCCATCGGATCGGTCAAGACGAATCTGGGCCACCTCGACGCCGCCGCGGGTGCGGCGGGCCTGATCAAGACGGCCCTGATGTTGCGGCACCGGACGCTGGTGCCGTCGCTGAATTTCGACGTCCGTAATCCCGATATCGAATTCGAGTCGAGCCCGTTCTATGTGAACACCGAAACAAAGCATTGGGATGGGCGGGGAGCCCCACGGCGAGCAGGCGTCAGCGCGTTCGGCATCGGTGGCACGAATGCGCACGTCATCGTGGAGGAGCCGCCGGTGCTACCGGCGGGACGGGCGCGCGAGGAGAAGATCCTGGTGTTGTCCGGACATTCGAAGAAGGCGGTTCTGGCGATAGCCGGCGCGCTGGCAGATCATATATCGAGTAATTCGGATGCATCGCTCGATGACATCGCGTTCACCCTGGCGGTCGGACGATCCCCCAAGACGTACAGAGCGGCGATCTGCGCGGACACGATGGAGACGGCAGCCGCGCGACTGCGCTCGATCGGTGACGACGATATATCCCGGGTCGACTTGGACGTCCCGCCCGCCGGTATCCGGATCGACGCATCCGGCTCGGATGATCGACGAGCCGATCGTGACGATCCCGTGAGCGCGGCGCGGAGACTGGCCGCTCTGGAAGATGAATGCGCTGCGGCCGGTCTGGCGCTGCGGGGGAGAGCCGGACGCGGTTTCACTCGCACCTACGCACTGGCCCGGTGGCTGTCGGAGTGGGGCGTCGAACCAACGATTGGATCGAGTTCGCAATGGGCCGATCTCATGTCCGCGTGCCTGGCCGGAGAGATGTCACTCGGTACGGCAGCAAGGTGCCTGGATAGCGCCGACTCCGGCGCTATCGGCGACAAGTCGGCAGATGTACGCGCGACCGACGAGGATGGCGCTGTCATCAATGCGGGTGATGGTCTCAATGCGATCATCACACGTCTGTGGACGGCGGGTTTGAATGTCGATTGGGAGGAATTCTACGCCGGTCTGTCGTTGCGCCGGGTTCCGTTGCCCGCCTATCCGTTCGAACGGCAGAGATGCTGGTTGGAAGCTTCCGAGCAAGCGATAGGCGTAGCTACCGATACCGCGCGACTCGGGAATCCGCTTCTGGGACATAACGTATCGATGCTGGACGGATTCAGATGTACCTTGGCGCCGCAGCCGGCAGGAGGCATCTTCGTCGATCATTCGGTGGGTGGTCATCCGGTGGTGCCGGCGACGGCGCAGATCGAAATCGTGCTGGCGGCCGCGCGCCATGCGGTCACCGAAGCGCCGATTGCCCTCGAGAATATCTCTCTTCGCCATCTGATGAGAGCGTTCGATTATGACGAGACGTTTCAGGTCAGGATCGAGAGATACGGCCGCGGCGTATCATTCGAGATAATCGGCAGAGTGCCAGAGGGCGGTACCGAGCAGAGCTTTTCCAGCGGCGATATCGTCGACTGGGCGCCGCCGTCCGACCCGCCGCGAATTGATATGGGAACGACGCGCAGCCCGCTCGACGTCGTCGACTCCTCTTCGGTCTACGAATGGTTCGCCGATTATGGTGTGAACTGCGGACCCGACTTCCGCACGGTGACGAGGATCGAGTTCTTCGACGGGTATGCATTCGCTGATCTCGAACTGCCGACATCGAGTCGGGCACAATCCGATCCGTATCTGGTGAACCCGGTGGTTCTGGACGGTGCCGCACAAACGGCGGCCGCATTTCAGGTGTGGTCCAGAGGCACTGCCGGGTCGGGATCGGGCTATCTTCCGGTGGCTGTCGCGCGCATCGAGGTGTACGGACCGGTGCCCGAGAAATGTCGCGCTCGTGTCCGTGCGGTGGCGGACGGCGCCGACTCGGGCATATCGACGGTCGACATCGATGTGGTGGATGACGACGGCTATGTGATGTGTCGCATGGTCGGCGTGGCCCTGAAGGAAGTTCGGCTCGCTGGGGTATCGCCTGTTCGGGATATCCCACGGTTGTACAACCGGCAATGGGTCGCCGCACCGCTCGGCGGGCCCGCGTCCTCTCCCGACTACATCGCGGTGATCTCTCGGATCCCCGATCTCGTTCAGGTGGCAGCCGACATGATCGAATCCCGGTTCTCGGCCCTCGCGGTCGATGCCGCTTCGCCTGCTGCTCCGGTCATCCGATGCGTCACTCCCGCCGACATTTCGACGGTCCTCGCCGAACTCGAGGCGCGGGCCCATCAATCGGTGGCCATCGTCATGGATCTCGGAATCGAGGATACGGACAGCGGCGGCGAGATGACCGTTGCCCGTGCGGTATTCGATCTGATGAAGGGGCTGTCGGCGTCCGGGCGAGCCGATATTCGCATTGTTGTGGGACTCGGCAACGAATCGAATCGGTACCGGGGAGCGGTCGCGGGTCTGCTTCGATGCGCCTGCCTGGAGAACGCACACCTGATCTGTTCGGTTGTCACGCATGACGACTCCGGTCGCCTGGGCTCCCTGATCGATGAGGCGCTGAGGGGAGACAGCCTCGAAGTGATCTACGAAGGCGACGATCGCCTGGTCCCCGAGTTCGGTCTCCTGACGCCCCCGGTGCGATCGGAGGGTGTGCTGTGGTCCGAAGACCACACCTATGTGATCACCGGGGGCTCCGGGGGTATCGGACGGATCCTGGCGCGAAGCATCTCGGAAGTACCGCGGACCAAGGTCGCGCTCATCGGACGTGCGGATCCCGCACAGATCTCTATCGCTGGTCTGGCGGCCAGAGACGATGCGACGGTCGAATACTTTCAGGCCGATGTCACGAACTATCGCGAATTGCAGGAATCCCTCGAGGCGATCCGCGGCAGATTCGGCCGAATCGACGGCGTCATCCACGGTGCGGGCGTCATTGCGGACGCACTACTGAGTACGAAGTCGTGGACTACATTTCGGCAGGTAGTGGAGCCGAAGGTGGCCGGGCTAAGGAATATGGACGTGTTGACCCGCGACGACCCGCTCGACTTCTTCATAGGAATGTCGTCGCTCGCTTCGATCATCGGATCGCCGGGGCAGTCCGACTATGCGTTCGCGAACGGATATATCGACTCGTTCATGGCGGATCGCGCACAACGAGCCGCAGCGGGACGACGGCGCGGAATGTCGCTGGCGGCCATCTGGCCGATCTGGACCGACGGCGGCATAGTGGCGGGATCTCGGATGACGCAGGCTGCTGCGGCATTCCGATCTCGCACCGGGATAGATGTGATCGGCAATGACAGTGCGCTCCACACACTTCGGCTCGCACTGTCGACATCGCATCCGGCTGTCGTCATAGCCCCGGGGGCCGCGGCGGATCGTATCGAGGCGAGCCTGCGCCGGGCAATGCGGTCCGATCAGAGCGGAGCTCGGCGGCATAAAGACAACGCTGTCGCGGACCATGTGGACTACAGCGCGGACCCGCGCACGGTGATCGAAGCGGAAATCGCTCGTGTATTGGGACAGGCCCGATTCGATCCGGAGCTCGCAGCACGTCGATTCCAGGAGTTGGGAATCGATTCGCTGGGCGCGACCGAAATGCTCGAGCACATTGGAGCCCTGCTGGATATCAGGTTGCCTGTCTCCCTGATCTACGACTACCCGACCACGGAGAAGCTCACCGCCTATGTCGTAGAGCTTCTCGCGGACGATAATTCGCCGGAAATCGAATTGCATCCCTCGAGTTCGAACACGTCGACGGATGACGACATATTGCAGGCATCGGCCCTCGAGGTGATGGACCTGATCGATAAGGAATTCGGCGCGGCGCCGCAGTGACTGGATCCGCCTTAGATTGGATGTTCCCGGATGACTGACAAAGACAAGCTACTGGCGTATTTGAAGAAGGTCACACTGGACCTCCGCCGAATGCAAGAACGAACACGAGCGCTCGAGGCGGCCCAGTCGGAGCCGGTGGCCGTGGTCGGAATGGCGTGTCGTTTCCCCGGGGGTGTGGTGTCCCCGGAGGGTTTGTGGGATGTCGTGGCCGGTGGTGTGGATGTGGTGGGCGCTCTCCCGCGGGACCGCGGCTGGAATGTGGAGGGCCTGTTCGATCCCGAGCCGGGAAAGATCGGGAAGTCCTCCGCGCGTGCGGGCGGATTCTTGACCGATGCCGCCGATTTCGATGCGGGGTTCTTCGGGATCAGTCCGGATGAGGCCTTGTCGATGGATCCGCAGCAGCGGCTGCTGCTGGAGGTGTCGTGGGAAGCGGTGGAGCGGGCCGGTATCGACCCGAAGTCGTTGCACGGCAGCGACACCGGGGTATTCGCCGCCGGATTGATCTGGGATTACCTGCCGCGCATGTCGGAAACTCCGGATAAGGCTGCCGATTATGCGCTGACGGCCAACAACGGGTCGGTCATGTCGGGACGAGTGGCGTATGTCTTGGGGCTGGAGGGCCCGGCGATCACGGTCGATACCGCGTGCTCGTCGTCGTTGGTGGCATTGCATCAGGCGGGGCAGTCGTTGCGGTCGGGGGAATGCGCACTGGCGTTGGTGGGTGGCGTGACGGTGATGGCGACGCCCGGAATGCTGACCGGTTTCTCGCGGCAGCGGGGGCTGGCGGCGGACGGGCGATGCAAATCCTTTGCCGCGGCGGCGGATGGGACGGGGCTCGCCGAGGGCGTGGGTGTGTTGGTGGTGGAGCGGTTATCGGATGCCCGGCGCAACGGCCGTGAGGTATTGGCGGTGGTGCGGGGGTCGGCGGTCAACCAGGACGGTGCGTCCAATGGAATGACCGCACCGAACGGCCCGGCCCAGCGGCGGGTAATCCTGCGGGCGTTGGCCAATGCGCGGGTGGCGGCCGATCAGGTCGATGTGGTGGAGGCGCACGGGACGGGAACCCCACTGGGGGATCCGATCGAGGCACAGGCATTGCTGGCGACCTATGGGCGAGGCCGGCCGCCGGACCGTCCCTTGTGGTTGGGGTCGGTGAAATCGAATATGGGTCACACTCAGGCGGCCTCGGGTGTGGCCGGTGTGATCAAGATGATCGAGGCGATGCGTCGCGGGGTGATGCCCGCGACACTGCACGTGGATTCGCCGTCGCCGCATGTGGATTGGTCCGCCGGAACGGTCGAACTGCTGACCGAGGCCCGCCCCTGGCCCGCGCCGCCGGACCGGCCCCGCCGGGCGGCGGTGTCCTCATTCGGTATCTCGGGCACGAATGCCCACGTGATCCTGGAACAAGCGCCACCGATGGAGTCGGTGGCATCGGTGGAGTCGGTGATTCCGGTGGTCCCGTGGGTGTTATCGGCCAAGTCGGCGGCCGGATTATGTGCTCAGGCAAGGCGATTGGCCGCGTGGGTGGAGGCCGATGCGGACTTGGATCCGGTGGATATCGGGTTTTCCCTGGCGACAACGCGGTCGGTATTCGAGTATCGCGCGGTGGTGGTGGGTGGGAGTCGTGCGGAGTTGTTGACCGGGTTGAAGTCGGTGGCCGAGGGCCGGACCTCGGATCAGGGTGTGGTTACCGGACGTGCGGGTGTGGCGGGTAAGTCGGCATTCGTATTCCCGGGGCAGGACGCGCGGCGATTGGGTATGGGTCGTGAATTGTCGGGAGTGTTCCCGGTATTCACGGCGGCGTTCGACGAGGTCGTGCGGGAGCTGGACAAATGGATGGACGGCTCACTGCGGGAAGCGATCTGGGGTTCAGAGCCGGAGGTGCTGGATCGGCCGGTATTCACGCACGCGAGTCTGTTCGCGTTCGAGGTGGCGCTGTTCCGGTTGCTCGGCAGTTGGTGTGTGCGCCCGGACTATCTGGTCGGGCATTCGATCGGGGAGCTCTCGGCAGCACATGTATCGGGCGTGTTGTCGTTGCCGGACGCGGCGCGGCTGGTGGTCGCTCGCGGTCGTTTGATCCAGGAGTCACCCGAGAGCGGGGTGACGATGGGGCCGATGCTCGAAGAGTTCGGTCGTGTTGCCGCGGAGTTGTCGTTCGGCACACCGACGATTCCGGTGGTGTCCGGCCTCGATGGGCGGTTGGCGGGCGCCGAGATGGGGTCGCCGGAGTATTGGGTGCGGCAGGTTCGTCAGGCGGTGCGGTTCGGTGACAGTGTCCGGACGCTCCTGGCGCAGCGCGTATCGCGGTTTCTCGAGTTGGCGCCGGAATCAACATTGACGGGGCTGATCGCGGAATCGGCGCTCGGAGAGGGTATTTCGATGGTGCCACTGCTGCGTCGATCGGTGCCGGAATCGGTGGCGGTGGTCGGTGCGTTGGGACAGTTGTATGTCAGCGGATCGTCACCGGATTGGGCCGCCTTCTTCGCCGGTTCGGGGCAGCGGGTGTCGTTGCCTACGTACGCATTCCAGCATGAACGGTATTGGCTGGGGACAGCCGAGCATCACGCCGATCAGCTCACCGCACGAATCGATGAGCTCGAGCGAATACTCGGAGCCGACGGAACAACACAGGACCTCCATCTGTCCAGCGTCGCGTCGCGACTACATCAGATCGCTCGCGGGCTCGAGCGCGGATGAGGGAGGGCGCCATGGGCACTACGGAAGCATCACTGCCAAGACTCCGCTGCCATATCATCGGAGATGAGCTGATCGCGGCGGAATGCGCGGAGATATTGATTCGGGAGCAGTTCACGGTGCTCTCCATTGTCACCGAAAGTGCGGAGTTGCGTAGCTGGTGTCATCGAAATGGCATCCAATGCACATCTGCCGGGATCGAGGCGGTGGATGAGTATCTGTCCGGCGACTACGAGTATTTGTTCAGCATCGCGAATCTGCGGATGCTCCCCGGCTCGATACTGAACCGGCCGACCGAATATGCCGTCAACTTTCATGATTCCATACTTCCGAGAAACGCGGGGATCAATGCGCCTTCCTGGGCGCTGATCAATGGCGATAGATTCCTGGGAGCCACCTGGCATATCATGCAACAATCCGCTGACACCGGAGATATTCTCGAACAAGAAGAATTCGAGATCCTGGACGACGATACCGCGCATACCTTGAACATCAAATGCGCCGATGCGGCTGTACGGTCCTTCGATCGGTTGGTGCGATCAATCAGGCATAATCAACTGCGGCGGCGGCCGCAGGATCTTGACTTACGCACCGTGCACCGCTCAGCGGAGTCACCGCCGCGCGGGGGGATAATCGACTGGAACGATTCCGCCCGAACGATCGAGCGGCTGGTTCGAGCCTGCGACTTCGGGGGTCGCCGGAACTCCTTCGGAGTCGCGTACACCATGGTGGACGATGTTCCGGTCATTATCGGTACAGCCAGGTCCTCGACCACTCGATTTACCCGTCGGCCCGGAACGATCTCCAGGAACGGCATCGGCGAAATCATGGTGGCGACCGCCGATTATGACCTCGTGATCGAGGACATCACTACCGAACTGGGGAAGGTGATCGACGGACCGATCGTTGATCGGTGGATTGCCGCGGGGACCATCGCCGATTCCGGCTCCGACGAATTGGCGGAATCCGCACGGTCGGTCATGTCGCGACTGAAGAAATATGAGCGGCACTGGGCCCGACTGCTACACCATCTCCGGCCGCTCGACATACGCCTCCCCGCTCCGGAGCGTCGAGGCGCCTGTCAGCGTTTCGAACAGATACTCGCCGCGCCGGCGGGAGCCGAATTCCCGCTCGGGCAGCTCGTCTTCGCTGCCCTGTGCGTCAATCTCGACCTACTGAGCCTGGGCACCGGCGTGGACGTCACTGTCGCATCCGCGGTCGAGTTCGCTGAAGCCGTTATCGGAACTCGGTCGATCGCGACCCATGTTCCGTTCAGGATCCCGAGTGTCCTCCCGGATGACACGTTGTCGACATACGCTGAAAAGACGATCGCAGCACTCGAATACGATGCGATCCGGGCGTCGTTCTTCCGTGATATCCGATTGCGGCACAGGGCGCTCCCGCATGTCGAGGATACGCGAATCCTCCTCGATGTATTCGGCGGCGGTAAAGAGCCAGATGATATCTCGCCATACGAGATAGCTGTCATATTCGATGCTCCGGCAGCGTGCCTGAGAGTAGTCACCGCCGAGCGTGATGGTAATGAGCTGTTTGGTGCGGAACTTATCGGATTTGTCACGCGAGCCATCGAGAACAGCAGCACGGCACTGACAAATATCCCCCTTATCGCCCGTACACAGAAGGCCATCGATCGGACAGGGTCGCCGGCAGGCGATGTGCCGGTATCGCAGATGATATCCGCGCAGGCACTGAGATCACCTGATTGCCGGGCGGTCAGCTGCGAGAACGATTCCCTGACGTACGCACAGCTCGAAGCTCTGGCGAACCATATCGCGGTAACGCTGGCCGAATATCAGGTCCGCCCGGGGGATCGGGTTGGAGTGTACCTACCGAGATCCGCCACACTGGTGGCGGTTCTGCTGGGAATACTGAAGGCGGGTGCCGAGTACGTTCCCTTCGATCCCACATATCCCCGCTCGCGAATTGCTCATATGGTCAGCGACGCAGGCGTCGCAGTAGTTGTTACTTCACGAGCCTTCGACGATCTTGTCCTCGACGGCGATCATACCGAGCTGCGAATAGAGGATCTCCAGGTCGCTCCCACCGGAATTCATTTCTCCGACCACTCGAATATCGAGGGCGTAGCGTACACAATTTATACGTCGGGCTCGACCGGCACACCGAAAGGTGTATCGGTCGGACACAGATCCCTGATGAACCTTCTTCGGTCGATGCGGGAACGACCCGGACTGACATCATCGGATCGAATGCTCGCCCTCACCACAGTATGTTTCGATATCGCCGCATTGGAACTCTGGCTCCCGTTGACCGTGGGCGCCGAGCTCCGCATCGCAGACGAGACGCAGCGGCAGGATCCGAATGCGCTGCGCGCACTGTTGCATGAGTATCGCCCAACCATTATGCAGGCGACACCGACTACGTGGAAAATGCTGATCGCGTCGGGATGGCCCGGGGATCCCGATCTCACGGCGTTATGCGGTGGCGAAGCGGTCACACCGGAAGTCGCCGAAGAACTGGTTTCCAGGGTGCGGGACTGCTGGAATATGTACGGCCCGACGGAGACGACGATTTGGTCATCGGCCGATCGGCTGGGTCGTGGAATCGCTCCCGTGATCGGCGATGTGATCGACGGGACCACATTCCATATTCTGAACGCACGTCTCTACGACTTGCCCGTAGGTACCGTGGGTGAACTGTATATAGGGGGAACAGGCCTGGCACACGGTTATCTGAATCGACCTTCCCTGACCGCGCTCAGATTCGTAGCCGATCCGAACCGGGTGGGACAACGGATGTATCGGACCGGAGATCTGGTTCGGCGCGTCGACGAATCGCGGTCGCACTACGTATCGAGAACCGACGGTCAGACTAAGCTTCGCGGTCATCGAGTAGAGCTGAATGAGATCGAGAACGCCATATCCGGCCGACGATCCGTACGGGAATGCGCGGTGACCGTTGCCGGGGAAGGTCCGGATGGGGTGCTGGTCGCTTTCATTGCGACCTGTCCGGAATCCGATGTCGACGATTGGAGTGATCTTCGTCGTTATCTTCGAACTACCCTACCGTCATATATGGTTCCCTCGAGGTATATCAGCGTCGATGCGCTTC
This sequence comes from Nocardia sp. NPDC051570, assembly GCF_044454005.1. NCBI lineage: Bacteria > Bacillati > Actinomycetota > Actinomycetes > Mycobacteriales > Nocardiaceae > Nocardia > Nocardia sp. NPDC051570. The sequence goes on from NZ_JBITDI010000013.1 coordinate 138,706, forward strand.
CCCGGACATTGAATGGAAAGATCGACAGGGCCACTCTCCCGGTGCTGGCCGACCTGCAAAGTCCTTCCGCTCCGAAGGTTCCGTCGGGAATCACGCCGCGCGAGGAGACCATCTGGAGAATTTGGGCGGAAGTGCTGGGAGATGGGCAATTCGGGATCGACGATAATTTCTTCGATGTCGGTGGTACTTCGCTATCGGCCAATCATATCGCGCGTCGCGTGCGTGACAGCGTCGACTCATATTTCAGTCGGGTCGATATATTCCGGTACCCCACCGTATCTCTCATGGCCCGCAATTTCCCTCGCCCAGTGGACAGTGCATCAGATTCCGAGACGACTGGCCGATCGCATAATGTGAAACGACTTCAGGCGAGGCGGAGAAAACCCGCCGAACGTAGGGAGGGATAGAACGTGACTACGATCGAAGCGTGCAGAATATGCAGTCTCCGGAAGGGTCATCCCGGAGTTACGCTGGATGCAAACGGCGTATGCAACTTGTGCCGACTGGATACCATGGGCGATCTACTCGACAACTACAACTACACAAAATCTGTGTTCGACGACTTCCGGAAGTCGGCCCCGGACCGGGATGCCGAGTACGACTGCTTGTTCATGTACAGCGGCGGTAAAGACAGCACCTATATGCTCGACAAGTTCGTGAATGAATACGGCAAGAGAGTGCTGGCCTATACCTTCGATGTTCCGTTCGAAAGCAATCATATATCGGAGAATATCAAACTGGCCAAGGCGAAGATAGCGGCGACCTTCGTGATGGATCACGATGACGCGGGTATAAGGACGGTAGTCAGGGATATCTTCAACAGGCCTGTCGCGGCAGGGTCGGGTAGGTACCTGGACGAGAAGCTACCCTGCGCGTCCTGCCGGAACTTCTTCCTGATACGGGCGATCATCCGCGCTTATGACGATAGTATCCCCTTCATTGCCATGTGCGCCGACCCGCAGCAGATCCTGACGATGGAGTCGAATGTCCGCGAGATAGTCAAAGGATTTCACAAGACGTTCGGCGGCGACCGATGCGAGGAGCTGTTCGGCGATAAGATCGAGGAATTGCTGTTCGCGGACGAAACGCGCCTCCCACGCGTGGTGTTTCCTTTCATAGCATTACGTCATGAATATGACCCGGAAGCGATCGTGCTCGAGCTGAAAGGTAAGGAACTCTATCAATCATCACCGCTCGAGACGCACTGCACACTCTTCCCGCTGCTGAACTATTACTCGTTCAAAAACTGGAATACCATGTTCTACAAGCTCAACGCTTCGAGCTATCTTCGATCGGCCGCGCGGAACTCGACGGTCGATCGATCGACATTCAGTCTCAAGTTTCCGCGATCGGTCGATCTGCTCGGGCTCGAGGATGAATTCCGTGATGTGGTGTTCAAGATTGTGCATCGTGACGGAGACAGGCAGGAGCTGAGATCCGCATTGGTCTCGATCTTTATTCGATTGGAAGCGGGCGAGGCTGCGGCAGAGTTTGTCGCGGATACCTTCATGGATATGCATAAGGTGGCCGCGGATATGGGGATAGAACTAGAATCAGGACTGGATCGATGAACTATCAGCTGGCTGAATCCGATATCGCGATCATTGGAATGGCTGCTCGCTTTCCGGGGGCTCGCAACATCGAGCGTTTCTGGGCTAATCTCGCGTCCGGGTCGGATGCGTTGGAGATTCTTTCACGCGAAGATTTGATACGTGCAGGCGTCCCGCTGTCGATACTGGATGACTCCCGATACGTCCCGGCCGCCCAGCGGGTCGATGGTGTGGAGATGTTCGATGCCGATTTCTTCGGCATCGCGCCGGCGGATGCGGAAATCATGGATCCGCAGCACAGATTGTTCCTGGAGGTTGCGTATGAGGCCTGTGAGAACAGTGGCTATGTTCCGGCGGAATTGGGTCAGCGTGTCGGGGTATATGCCGGCGCGGGGATGAACCACTACTTGCTCACAGAATTAGGCGGTCTCTATCGCAGCGGATCCTCTCTCGATCAGTATCGGATGATGATCGCCAACGAAAGAGACTTCCTTGCGACTCGCGTGTCCTACAAGTTGAATCTGCGTGGCCCGAGTGTGGGAGTCAGCACCGCATGCTCCACATCGGGTGTGGCGGTCCACACCGCCTGCCTTGCGCTATTGGGCGAGGAATGCGATGCGGCGATCGCGGGGGCCGTTCATCTGAGGCTGCCGGCGAATCAGGGCTATACCTATACCGACGGAATGATCTACTCCGTCGACGGTCGCTGCAGGCCATTCGACAAGAATGCCAGCGGAACCGTGATCGGCAGCGGTGTCGGAGTGGTTGTGCTCAAGCGGATGGCGGACGCGGTCCGTGACGGGGACTGGATCAACGCTGTGATCAGAGGCAGCGCGATCAATAACGACGGTGCGGGCAAGGCGGGCTTCACCGCCCCGAGTGTGGCGGGCCAGGTAGGAGTTATCGCCGATGCGCTGGCGGTCGCGGACTGTCCGGCCGCGAGCATCAGCTATGTCGAGGCCCATGGGACCGCCACACCGCTCGGTGACCCGATCGAGTTCGAGGCGTTACGCGAGGCCGTCGGCGCTCGCGGTGCATCGGGGCCCTGCGCGATCGGCTCGGTGAAGTCGAATATCGGACACCTCGATACCGCTGCCGGGATCGCGGGGTTGATCAAGACGGTGCTGATGTTGCAGCACCGCAAGCTCGTACCGAGCCTGTACTTCAGCGAACTGAACAGCGATATCGCCGATCGGGACGGGGCGGAGCTGTTCGTCAACACGGAGTTTCAGGACTGGAAATCCGCGAGCGGTCCGCTCCGCGCCGGTGTCAGTTCCTTCGGCATCGGCGGGACGAATGCGCATCTGATCCTCGAGGAGGCGCCCGCGCGGACCGATCGCGAATCACCGGAGCGGCCCGAGATTGTCGTGATTTCGGCGCGGTCGATGGACTCACTTCGAGAGGTGTCCGGATCGCTTGCGCGACAACTCCGCCGGAGTACCGGCGAACTGGCGGATGTCGCGTACACGCTGGCGGTCGGCCGTCGTCAGCACACCTTCCGCCGGGCGCTGGTGGCCCGAACCGCGCGCGATGCCGCCTTGGCTTTGGCTCTGGAGGACGAGAAGGTACTGCACGTCGGCGTCGTGGACGGAGCAACCGCGCTGCCCGGTGTCCTCGAGCTCGGTTGCGCAGGCTCGGCGCCGAGTTCATATTTCGACGCACTGGAGGGCGCGTTTCCGGCATTCAGTGGTCTGGTCGACGAAGTAGTGCGTCTGCTCTGCTGCGATCGTTCGCGCGGGGAAGTATTCGAGAGCGATGATTCCACCGCATGGTTCATCAAGGAGTATGCCGTAGCCGAACTGTGGCGGCGTCAGGGATTCGGCCGTACCAGTTTACGTGGCGTGGGACCGAGTAGGGTGGTCGCCCTGTCTCTCGCCGGTGTCATCTCACCACTCGACGCGCTGCACAGCATCGCTGGGGATGACTGTGGCCCAGTTGAATTCGGCGAATCGACAGCACGCGTATGGTGTGGCGAAGATTTCGGATGGCTCGAGGAAGGCGTGCGGCCCGCGGGTCCGGACTTCGAAACCTACTTCCGTCGCGGTGCCGCCGACTCGATCAATGATGCCGAGAGCGAAGCCTTTTCGGTCCAGTCCCTTCCGAACGCGATATCCGAAGACCACGAACCGCTCGAATGGATCGCCGAGCAGGCGGCGCGAGCCTGGGTCGCCGGTGTCGAGATCGACTGGCACGCTTTCCATGCCGATCGCGATCTACGTCGGGTCCCATTGCCGCCCACACCTTTCGAATCTCGGCGGCATTGGGTGCGGCCGGACGATGACGAGGCAGGCGCCGTGGGAGCCGCGGTGTTCGCCGCGGCGACCGCGGACGAACAAGTGGGCAGGCTGAAGTCGCTGATCGACACGGAACTCGGCGAGATGGTGAAGGGTGATGTCCGGTCGCGGATCACGCGAGACGAGAATCTCTTCGAAGCGGGCGTCGAGTCGCTGATGCTGATCGAGTTGGTTGCGAGACTGGGGAAGGCGCTCGATCGGGATGTGCCTTCGTCGCTGTTCGTGGAATACCCCACTGTCAACTCGTTCGGCGATCGCCTGGCGGTGATCCTCGGTATCCGCGAGGCTCCCGAACAGTCCGAGATCCCCAGGTCCAGGCGGGCCAGGCGGCGAGCTTCGATGCCGGGACAGTAGTCGGCTCCATGATCAACGAAAAACGTTCCCGGAACCATGGTTCCGGGAACGTTCCCTAGTGCGTGGGTCGCGTGGTGGCCCGGGGGTCGTGCCAGTGGCCGAGATCGAAGAACAGTGTGGTCATGGAGTCCCACATGATCGACCACGGTTGCTTCGGCCCCTTGCATTTCCAGACGGCGACCATGCGGTCGATGCCGGGGATGCCCATCGGATCGTCGAGTTGCGCAACGCGTTCCACCTCGTCGAAATGGGATCGCAGGTCGGCTTCGGCGGTGTCCAAACCGACGTAGATCACCGTGGTTGTCGAATCCGGTGGCGGGCCGAAGAATCCGAAGCCTCGGCTCGGACTGTAGGTGGCCGGCAGGTCGTATTTCCCGCCGAACTGCTCGACCGCACCACCCTGCCAATAGCCTTGGGTAATGATGGCGGAGTGTGCCTTTTCCTCGGGTGTCAGCGTGTCGTAACCGGCGGCGACGGCCGAGATCATGCGCGACCAATTGGTGGTTCCCCAGAACGCCGACCGGATGCCGAGATCGATGGCGTCCACGGTCTGGCTGCGCCAGCTGGGAGGTAAGGGCAGGAGGGTGAGCGTGCCGATGTACGTCACCACCGTGAGCACGACGATCGGAATCATCGCCAGGTTCATCCACCGTTTCCGGGGGTACCGCCACAGGCCGACGGCTCCGATGGCGAACATGGCAGGGAAGAAGCCCGTCGGGTAGTACGGCCGGCCGTGGGTGATGACGACAAACAGGGTCATGAGCAGCAGGGCGACCGCGATGAAGCGATACGGCCGCAGCGCCTCCTGCTTGACTACCGCCCAGAATCCGACCGCGATCAACACTGTGCCCAGGAAGCCCGCGAATCCGAGCCACTGCGGGAAGAATCCCGGCGGACCGTAACCCGTGGCGTCCTGTTCCGCGCCGATGATCGTGCCCATGGCCAGCTGCGGCCAGTTGTGCTGCGACTGCCAGTACAGAATCGGAACCAAGGACAGGACGAGGATGCCGGTCGCCACCCACAGCGCGGGGCGACGCAGGATTTCCCGGGGGCCGCACAGGATGACGGCTATGCCGAGACATGCCCAGACCAGTGGGATCATCCACTTCACCTGCATGTCCAGGGCCGCAACCAGTCCCGCTACGACGATCAGCCAGTCCTGACGAGTACGAACCCAGCGGATCAACAACCAGGTGATCACGGCCGTGAGGGTGGCGTCGAAAGAGAACGTGCTCAACGCGCACTGGGTAACCAGCAGGTAGGACGTGCCATAGCAGCCCGCGGCGAGCAGCTGGACGCGGCGACTGCCCCGGAGTTCGTAGGCGATCAGCGCCGACACCACGATCGCACCCACGCTCATCAGGACGGCCGGGATCCGCAGCGCCGTCACCGATCCCGGTGCGAGCACGTCCGCGATATGGGCGAACAGCGCCACGACGACGCCCTGATCCGCGTAGGTGTAGTTGAGTCGTCGGCCGGCGGAAAGGAAATAGAGCTCGTCACCGAAGAACTCGTAGCGTCCCGCCGTTACCGTCAGGACTATCGCGGAGATCACAGCCATCAGCGCGACGCCACGGAAAGCGAACGATGGGTGGGTATTCGGAAGGCCTTTCGGCTCGGTACGAACCGCAACGACCGCTGTCATGCACTGCCCCTGTTATTTCCGACAGACGCGTTCGACGCCCCACTCCCGCTAGTGGCGTCGCATCTGTTCGCTGGTGAACTGTCCTCCCCGGCAGCGAACTTGATGAGCGCGAGAGCTCGCGGTCCTGCTCGGATTATGCAGTTTTGCATGACATTAATGCCTGTCGTCAGGGTGTGCAAATGACCTGGGCAGTGATAGTCATCCGCTCTGAATAGGCAGCCTTTGTCGGTGCGGCAGCATCGACTTACCTTCTCGTGGTGACCGATTCGATGGCCGATGTCGGAACGCGTAGTGGCACAATGTCACTCGTTCGGGCCAGTGGAAGTGAAGCTTGCACAATGAGGATTCGAACAATGTAACGTGCGTCGCATCGGGCACTACTGCCAGCCTCTGTCGGCACCGTGCGCGACTGCGTGCCTTCGAATTCGGCGACTGTTCCTTCTTTGTTTACTCATGCCGTCATCCCTCGATCAAGATCATCGAGGAACGCTCGAAGCCGAGCGGTGATCCGCCGACAGATCCGATCGGACGAGTATGTGGTATCAGTTGTCATCGAAACGAAAGATCCGCCAATGTAATTGGCAGTAAGGAACACAGGTCGACATGGAAATCATCGGACTCATCCTCAATCTGATCGGACGAGCCGCCACGCTGGCGAGTGCGGGATCCGCCTACATGAACACTCCTCACCACTGACCGGGGTATGCGGCGGGCCCGGTCCCGCGGGCCGCCGCAACCGTGACAGCGCGGAGAGCGCTCAGGCCATCGCTGGCACCGGTCGTGCCCTCGCCTTCATCTCGGCGATCAAGCGATGGCCGAGGTCGTGGAAGGGCTTCTCTAGCGCGTAGTAGGTCAGGGTGGCGATGAGCAGTGTGCTGCCGACCCAGGTGCACCAGGTGAGCCAGACTGCGGGGATGCCGGCGACCGACGTGGTCCAGCGGGGCAGCCCGTTCAGTACCAGCAGGTGGACGAGGTAGAGCGAATAGCTGATCCGGCCCAGGAACAGCAAGGGGCGGGGGAAGGAATGTCGCCGCAGCAGCAACGCTGCCCCGAAGAACATGTAGGCGCCGACCATGGCAGCGACGTCCTTGTACCAGCCGACAAAGGTTCCGGTGTCCGGGTCGACATGTTCCCCGAACGTGACGAACCACAGCACTGTTATCAGGAATACGGCGAGGCCGAAGACCCCCCACCCGATGCCGGTGGTGGTCTCGCCTCGCGTCATCCGGTAGAGCACCGTGCCCACGAACATCGTGGCGAAGACCGCGGCCGAGTACCCCGTGGGCCCAGGCTGATTGAGTACCAACGGAACGGCGATCACGGCGAGCGGAAGCGCGATGACCGCGTTCCGGCGGTTCACCGCCCGAAGGGCGAATATCGCCGCGACCAGCGCTGTCACAATTACGACCCCCAGCCGAGTGGTCCAGTTCGCCTGCGGTCCGTTGAGCAGTCCGGGCGGAATCAGGGCAAGGGGAACCATCGCGCTGAGTGCGAGAACCGCGACGGGCACTGATCGAGGGAGAAACCGGCCGAGGAACAGCAGCGACACGAACATGTAGAACACCAGCTCATAGGTGAGTGTCCAGGCGATGCCAACCACCAGATCTTCCCTCTGGCTGGCGAACAGGAAGAGATGCGTCATGGTCGCGTTGGTCGCCAGGTTCCACACGGGATTGGTCAGAAAGCTCGATGACAGCGGGTACCGGCCTACGGCGTACATGATCATCGCTGCGATCAAACAGGCCCAGAACAACGGGTAGAGCCGGAAAAACCGCCCCACCCAGAAGGCGCCCAACGACCGCCCCCGCTCCAACGACGTAGGGATGATGAAGCCGCTGACGAGAAAGAACACGAAGACCCCGAACTGCCCGGGCTCGAAGATTCCCGCGGAAAACCGTTGAAAACCTGGCCACAGTCCGATCGAGCAGTGTTGAATCACGACCGCCAAGGCCGCCAACCCCCGAAGCGCATCGAGAAACTCGAACCGGCCACCCCTGCCGCGTACCGCTCGTTCAACCGGAGCGATCGGATCCGCAACAGCCTCATCTGATTTCGTCACACCCAACCGCCGAGAATTCGACGTGGATCCCCCTGGATACATAGTTGGCGATCGTAACCGAATCGAATCGCGACCAGCACGGCAGGTGAATATCTCCGTATTTATGACCCAGGTCACATCAATCGCACCGACCAATCACCGGCCGATCACCACGATTCACAGCGGGTCGCTATCACCATGCCTCGCAGTGCGTTTGCGGGTGCCGGTGATGCACACTATCCTCTCGCGAAGTTACACAATCCGAGAGCGACCGCGCGCGTTCGCGATCGTCGTGCCGGAAAGTCCTTGGGGGAGCTGTGATTCCGATTCTGTGCCGGCAGTCGCAGGACAACTGGCCCCGGCCGGCCATGGGCATGATCATCGGCGGGGAGCGGGACGTCACGGGCTTCGGCCCGTCGGGCTGCCATGACTGTTGATGATGTTGCGGCGGCTCCGATCGCTCCGGTTGAACGAGCGGTACGCGGCAGGGGTGGCCGGTTCGAGTTTCTCGATGCGCTTCGAGGCTTGGCGGCCTTGGCGGTCGTGATTCAACATTCGTCGGAACGCCTCTGGCCGGGGTATTTCCGGTTCTCCGTAGCGCACTTCGGGCTCGGACAGTTCGGGGTGTTCGTCTTCTTCATCGTCAGCGGCTTCATCATTCCCGCATCGCTGGAGCGAGGGCGGTCCCTCGGCGCGTTCTGGGTGGGCCGGTTCCTCCGGCTCTACCCGTTGTTCTGGGCCTGCCTGATCGCGGCGATGATCCTGCACTCGATACACCGGTACGATCTGCCGACGGATTTTCTGGCCCACCCCGCACTCGAGTTCTCGAAGAACCTCACCATGGTGCAGTTCTTCCTCGGCGGCCCGGACATCCAGGTGGTCGGCGCCTCCTGGTCGCTGTCCTACGAACTGGCGTTCTACCTGTTTCTGTCGCTGTTGCTGATCGGTCGGCTCAACCGTCGATCGATACCCCTGGCGGTTCTCGCGCTCTGTTTGATCGCCCCCGGGGCGGCACTGCCACCCGCGCTGCTCAACGGCACCCACGCCAACGTCATCACGCGTTCGATGGTCGCGGTCGCGACGATCCTGGTCGCGGTGGTGTTCGCCCGCTTGGCAGCCGACCGGCACGCGGCCCTCGCCGCGATCCTGCTCGCATTCATCACCGTCCCACTGGTTCTCAACCAGCCCGGGGAGTCGGTGTTGACTTTCGGCTATTTCGCCACCATGTTCGTCGGCACGGTGCTCTATCGGATGACGTCGGGCGAAATCTCCGCGAGGCGCGGATGGGCGGTATTCGGGTTCGCCGTGTGCGTGATCTTCGGAATCAGCCTGTTCATCGAGCCCTACTCGGACCAGGCGACCGGCGTGATGGTCACCTGGCTCAAGCAACCCGCCACCATCATCCCCGCCTACCTGTTGTTCGCGTCGGCGCTGTTGCTCCGCCGCCATACTTTCCCGCGTCCGTTGCTGTTCCTGGGACGGATCAGCTACTCGCTCTACCTCGTCCACGCCCTCGTGCTCGACGCCCTGCCCCGCTGGACCTGCTCTGTCGCCGGCATTCCCGCGGCCTGGCTCACCTTGTGCACGTGGGTGATCGCCGCGCTGGTGATCGCGGCGGTGACCTACCGCACGATCGAGAAGCCCTGCCACAACCTCGGCCATCGCCTGATGACCAAAATAGACGCACGGAAGCGTGCCGAAGACCATCGGCGAACCGTTGCCGCGTAAGAGAAAAGGATTGACGCAGCCTTGTCGGCGTAATGCCGGGACCGCTCCTTGCGTCGATTGGGGGTACCGGAATATCTCCGTATTCATGACCCGGGTCACATCAACCGCATCGACCAAATCGCCGGATGATCGCAAGGATTCACAGCGGGTCGCTATCACCATGCCCCGCAGTGCGTTTGCGGGTCTCGGTGATGCGCACTAGTCTCTCACAACGTTGCACAATCCGAGCACGACCGTGAGCGTCCGCGCTCATCAAGATCGCTGCTGGAGAAGAATTGGTTGGTCGGCGAACAGAAGTGTTCAATGTCGCCAATCGTGGAGGTGACGTTGAACACGTCTGCCGGAAAGTCCTTGGGGGAGTTCATGTCAGCGGTCCTCGCGTTTTTCGCCGGACGATGACTCGACTACACCTACGCGGAGCGGGACGCCACGGGCTTCGGTCCGCCGGGATCCACCCGATGCGCAGCCTGTTGATGATCGGCGGGAGATAGTGTTCACGCGCTGGGGCAACCTCGTGCACCGGCAGCGGTTCGCTGTGCTCGGCATTGTTATAGCCGGATTGCTCGCGCTGGGCGTGTACGGCTTCGGTCTGGGGAACCATCTCAGCTCCGGCGGCCTCGACGACACCGGGTCGGAATCCTTCCACGCCGCGCTACTGATCGGTGCGGCGTGGCCGCAGAGTCATGACGCCGACGTTATCGCGATCTACACCGCGCCGCCCGGAAAGACTGTCGACGATCCCGAGTTCAGCCGCACGATCATCGGCAGCCTCGACAACCTGCCGCGCCGGTACCCCGGGCAGATCATCGGAATCAACGGTGCCTATTGGCGCACCGAAACCGGCAGAGCCAGCGGACCGCTATTCGCCACGCCCGACAAGAAGTACGCCGTGGCGTCGATCGGGATCCGCGGTACCGGCGACAATGAGATTCTCTCCAACTACCGCCAGGTCAAGGACGTCTTCGAGATCCCCGGTGTGGTCGTGCAGGTCGGTGGCTTGAAACCGGTGGCAGTGACGCTCAACGACACGATGGCCCAGGACATCCGGCGAATGGAGGTTCTGGCCTTCCCACTGGTGGCGGTGCTGCTGTTCTTCATCTTCGGCGGCGTGGTCGCCGCGGCGTTGCCCTTGATCGTGGGCGGGCTGACGATGGTCGGCGCCAACGGGATCATCCGCCTTCTGACCAACTACACCGAGGTCAATTCGTTTGTCGAGCCGGTCGTTTCGATGATCGGCCTGGGTCTGGCCATCGACTACGGCCTCTTCATCGTCAGTCGTTTCCGGGAAGAGCTCGCCGAAGGGTACGACACACCGGCGGCGGTACGGCGAGCGGTGATGACAGCCGGGCGCACGGTGGTGTTCTCCGCGACGATGATCATCGCGAGTGCCGGTGGCATGCTGCTGTTCCCACAGGGTTTCCTGAAATCCATTGCCTACGGATCTATTTCGGCGGTGTCGCTGGCCGCGCTGACGGCGATCACGGTCCTGCCCGCGATGCTGGCTGTCCTCGGCCCGCGGGTGGACATGTTGGGTATCAAGAGGTTGCGCAAGACCAAGACCGCGGAGGAGGTCGAGAACGGCTTCTGGGGCAGGAGTACCCGCTGGGTGATGCAGCGTCCGCTGAAGATCGGTGGCACATTGTGTATCGTCCTGCTGCTGTTGATCCTGCCCGTGCGCAATCTGGCCTTCGGCGGATTCAGCGAGCGATACCTGCCCCCGGACAATGAAACTCGCCTCGCGCAGCAGCAGATCGACACGGCGTTCCCCGGGCGCAGGTCCGACCCGATCGAACTGGTCTTCGTCTCCGCCGACGGCAACGCTGTCGGCGCCGTCTGGAAACAGGTGAACGACGCACCGGGACTATCCGGGAAGTTCGACGTGCCACGACGGTCCAGCACGCAGCCGAACATCTATCGGACCAGTGCGCTACTGGCCGACTCTCGTCGCGCCGATACCACCATCGACTACTTGCGGTCGATCGAAACCCCTGACGGGGTGAGCATGTTCGTCGGCGGAGTGCCTGCCGTCCAGAAGGACAGTATCGACGCACTGCTGGACCGGATGCCGCTGATGATCGGACTGGTCCTGCTCGTGACGACGCTCTTGATGTTCCTGACCTTCGGCTCACTGATTCTGCCGATCAAGGCGGCGATCATGAGCGCCCTCGGGCTCGGCTCGACCCTGGGCATCCTGACCTGGATCTTCATCGGCGGTCACGGTGCCGGGCTGTTGAACTTCACGCCACAGCCGATCCAGGCGAATGTGCTGGTACTGATCATCTCCCTCGTCTATGGCCTGTCCACCGACTATGAGGTCTTCCTGATATCGCGGATGGTCGAAGCACGCGCGAAGGGGGGCCCCACCACAGAGGCGATCCGCATCGGGACCGCGCATACCGGTCGCATCATCACCGCGGCCGCGCTGATCCTGCTCGTCGTCACCGGCGCATTCGCCTTCTCGGATCTGGTGCTGATGCAGTACATCGCGTACGGGATGATCACCGCACTGCTCATCGACGCCACCGTGCTGCGCATGCTCCTCGTGCCCGCGACGATGAAACTGCTCGGCGACGACTGCTGGTGGGCGCCAGGCTGGATGAAGAAGATCCAGCAGAAGATCGGCTTCGGCGAACCCATCCTCGACGATGAACGGCCCGCCGACGGCACCCTCATCGACCTCGTCGAGACCACCCCGATTACCGACCCGGTGACCATGCAACTCCCGGTATTCACCGAATCACGTTCTGCTCGTCGATTGAGCTGACGTACGGCGCCTGGTCGAGATCACCCAGACACGCGGTAAATCGCTGAATCAGCGAAAAGGCCCCGAAGCCAGTGGCTTCGGGGCCTTTTCGTCAGTAGCGGGGACAGGATTTGAACCTGCGACCTCTGGGTTATGAGCCCAGCGAGCTACCGAGCTGCTCCACCCCGCGTCGGGTGCTTGCACTACTTTACGCACATGCTTCGCGGGGGTTTCACGCGGGGTCTACTTAGGGGTTTTCAGGCCTTCCACCAGGGGCGGAGCGGGACGGTCCACTCCTTGTCCGACGGCAGCTTCATGCCGAGGACCTGATGGAGTTGAACGACGTTGAGCTGGAAGCCGAGTCGGCAGCCCGCCATGTACAGGCCCCAGACCTTCGCGGTGCCCTCGCCGACCTCCTCGACGCAGGCATCCCAGTTGGCCACCAGGTTCTTGCACCATTCGGCCAGGGTGAGGGCGTAGTGCGGGCGCAGGTTCTCCTCGTGGATCACCTCGAGGCCGACGTTCTGGATATCGGAGATGATGCGACCCGAACCGATCAGCTCGCCGTCGGGGAACACGTAGCGGTCGATGAAGTCACCGGCCTTGGTGGTGCGCGTGTTGTCGGGGCGGGTGATGCAGTGGTTGAGGAACAGGCCGCCGTCGCGCAGCTTGCTCTGGATGTAGGTGAAGTAGCCGGGATAGTTGGCCACGCCGATATGCTCGGTGAGTCCGATGGACGACACCGCGTCGAAGCCGGATTCGGGCACGTCCCGGTAGTCCGAGTGGCGGATATCGGCCAGATCCTGCAGCCCCTGCTCCTCGACCTTGGCCCGGCCCCATTCGGCCTGTTCCTTGGACAGGGTCGCACCGATCACCTTCACGCCGCGCTCGGCCGCGTAGCGGACCATTCCGCCCCAGCCGCAACCGATGTCGAGCAGCCGGTCGCCGGGCTTCAGGTTCAGCTTGTCGAACACCAGGCGGTACTTGTTCTCCTGCGCCTGCTCCAGGGTCTGGTCCTCATCCTCGTAACACGCACAGGTGTAGGTCATCGAGGGGCCGAGCACGTACTCGTAGAAGGTGTTCGAGACGTCGTAGTGGTGATGGATCGCCTCGGCGTCGCGGGCCTTCGAATGCCGCAGACCCTCCAAGGCGATACGCCGCCACCGCGGCAGGGTCTCCTGCGGCGGTGGCGCGATCGGCTTGAGCGCATCCCAGCCGAGCGAGCGCGCGATGGTGACCAGTGCCAGCGCCGAGGGGCGATGGAACTTCAGATCGCTCATCGCCTTCAGGAAGTCGTACGGGTCGCCCGGATGCACACCCTCGGCGCTCATATCGCCGGAGATGTAGGCGCGTGCCATGCCGAGATCGCCCGGGGCCGTGGCGATGTAGTTGATGCCGCGCGGAGTCTTGATGTCCAGTGCGAACTTCGAATCCACCGGGCCCGTACTCGAGCCGTCATAGGCGGAGAACCGGATCGGCACCTCGCCGTCGACGAGTGCTTCGAAGATCTCGGCAATGCTGAGTTTCGTACCCAACTCCGCGAATACGTCGGAGCGATCCTTGAATGTGGTCACTTGCGTTGCACCGCCTTCGAATACAAATCCAGCAAACGATGATCGGGGTCGTATCGTTTCTTCAGTTCGGGATAGATATCGCCGCCGTAGAGCCGGGCGAATTCATCCTCGTCGTAGTACGCGTCGGAGTACAGCGATTTGTGCCCGTCCAGCTCGCTGACCTTGCGTTCGATGGCGCGGTTGGCCGCGCCCTCCTGTTCGCCCGCGACGGTCGGAACCGCCGACCAGAAGCCGACATTGACGTAAGTGCGGCCGGGCTCCAGCGGATACAGCGGCCAGGGGCGCTCGATCCGATCGTCGTGCAGCCGAAGCGGGCACAACCACAGCGGTTCGATCGGGATCTCGTCCAGGAACCAGTGCAGGAATTCCGCGGTGCGCTCGATGGGCACCTCGATGTCCTGCACCACGCGCTCGCGCGGCGGATTGCCCTTGCGGGCCTCGAGCTTGTCGCCGATGTCGTAGCGCTGATCCAGTGCGATGAGCTTCCAGTAGAAGCTGGATCGCCGATACCGCGAGGGCCAGAATCGCCGGGCCGTCGGATTCTGTGCGCCGAAAGCCCGTGAGCACCAGAACCAGTCGGTGTCCCAGCGCCACAGATAGTCGTGGATGGTCAGCCGGTCGCGCTTGGGCTCGGCCGAATCATGCTGGAGGGAGCGGTAATAGATGTCCATCCCGGTGTAATCGCTGACCGGGCCGGGCTCGTCGGTCTGGCGGCCGAGCACCAGATAGCTTTCGCCGGCGGTGAATACGACGCCGTCGAGGTAGTCGACCCGCTCGCCGTCATGGGCGCGCTCGGCGATGATCCGCGCCATGGCGGTCTCGAGCTCGCCCAGATCATGGAACCGCACATGCCGCAGCGCCACATAGGGCTGCACCGATTCAAGCCGGATCTTGAGCCGCGTCGAATAGCCGAGCGTGCCATAGGAATTGGGGAATCCGCGGAACAGATCCGCATGCTCGCCGTCGGGTGTGGCGGTGATGATCTCGCCCGCGCCGGTCAGCACATCGATCTCCAGGACCGATTCGTGCGGCAGACCGTTGCGGAACGAGGTCGACTCGATACCCAGGCCGGTGACCGCGCCGCCGAGGGTGATGGTCTTCAGCTGCGGCACCACCAGCGGGGCCAGCCCGTACGGCAGGGTCGCCGCGACCAGATCCTCATAGGTGGTCATGCCCGCGACGTCGGCGGTCTTGGCCTGCGGATCCACCGCGATGACCTGCGTCAGCCCGGATACGTCCAGGCCCGGCGCGGTGTTCTTCGCGCGGGCGCGGAACAGATTGGAGGTCTTCTTCGCCAGCCGGACATTGGCCTCGCGTGGAATGGCGCGATAGCTGGCCAACAGCCGATCGACCCCCGCCCGGTGCGCGGCAAAACCTGATTCGTGTGCGGCCGGTGCGCGTCCGGCCTTCCCCAACAGACTCACTGCCACCCCCTGACGCTATCTCGCACCGAATCCGGGGGCCACCGTGAGGGTACCCAGGGGCCGGATTCTTCACCCATATGTTGCATAGCGTTCCGATAGCCCGGCAGCTTCTCCCGGCCGGAGCGGAATCTCCAGGTCACGCCGTTGTTTTCGATCGGAACGATACGGGCGTACCGGATCTGCCGGAACGTCGCAGGACCGACCGCGTGACCGTGGCATGCCCCCGGCCGCCGTAATGGGAGAGTTGTCACGCCCGTGGCGGGAATGATCGCCCGGTGGATTTTGCTGAAAGGTTATTCGGCTTGTTCGCCGAGCCGCTTCCCGAACCAGTGCTGGGAGTAGGGGGAGTGCCGCCCCTCGTACAGCAGATACCAGCGGTCGCTGACCTCGGTGTAGTAAGTGCGCCACAGTGTTCGGGCGAGGGGTGGGTCGTGCTGCTCCGGGGTGATGGTCCATTCCGATGTCATCGATCCCCTGTGTGATTCCGCCGACGCTGGTGATCCGGCTCGCCACGATCGCGGCGTAGCATAGCCCCGCGGCAAGGAACGTGCACAGCGCTGAGTCAAACAAGGAGCTCATAGTGGGACAGGTCAACGCCTCCAGTTCGATCGTCGTTCCGGCGGATTCGCAGCGCGCGCTCGAGGCGATCGCCGATTACGAGACCGTGCGGCCGCGCATCCTCACCTCGCACTATCACGACTACAAGGTGCTCGAGGGCGGCAAGGGAGCGGGCACGGTGGCCGAGTGGACGCTGCAGGCCACCCAGAAGCGGTCCCGCAACGTGCATGCGGTGGTCTCGGTCTCGGATTCGATGGTGACCGAACGGGATTCGAATTCGACGATGGTGACGACCTGGACGGTGACGCCGTCGGGCGCCGGTGCGCTGGTCACGATCCGCACCGGCTGGAAGGGCGCGGGCGGCGTCGCCGGATTCTTCGAGGGCATCTTCGCGCCGTTGGGGCTCAAGAAGATTCAGGCCGAGACGCTGGAGAATCTGAAGCGCGAACTCGCTTGACCCTGGGCGATATCGAACAGATCGCCCGCTCGATCTGTTCGCGCCGGTCGGGGCGGACAGATCGAGACGGACGACGTTCCAGCGGTCACCGCGTCAGCACGAATGTCAACAACTGCGGGGTCTGGAAGATCCCGCGCCAGTAGGAGTATCCGAACCATACGCCCGGGGCGATCTCGCGGACCTCGTCCCAGATCGGGGAGAGGATCGAGGGGGCGTAGTCGAATGCCCACGCGGGCCGGCCGTCCATGCGGGACGGTGCGACGTACACGTTCGCGGGGAAGCCCTCGATTCCGGCGACGGTGACGCGGTTCATCAGGCGGCCGCCGTTCGGTCCGGTGTAGAAGTTCTTCCCGCGCCAGAACGGCGGTGCGATCGCCTCGATGATCGACGGGCGCGTCACCCATCCGTTGGTCGCACCGGTCGGTACGCTCCCGCGGGGTGAGTTGCGGAAGATCTGATCCTGTTGTTCCGGTGTGCATCTACTGCGTAACGACTCGACCGTCGCGCTCGGGTTGTAGTCGTAGATCACACAGCCGCCACCGTGGTCGACATCGGCACTGGCGGTAGGTGTTTGGACTGCTGCCGGTGCCACGGCGAGCATCGTCGCCAGGCCTGCGGGTGCTACCAGGCGCACAAAGGATTTGCGGAAAAGGTCACGGTATACACGCATCGCTGCCTCCACCGGATCGTCCGACCCACCTTTGATGGTAAGTCGCTATGACCGGGCGGATGGGGTGATCGACCCAACCGTGACTACGCTGGTACGTAACCACTTCCCGCAGAGAGGACAGTCCGTGCAGCCAGGTGGAGAGTTCGACATGGGGGCGCTGCTGCAGCAGGCCCAGCAGATGCAGCAGGCCGTGCTGGAAGCGCAGGAACAGATCGCCGCGGCCGAGGTCGAGGGCGTCGCGGGCAATGGCCTGGTGAAGGTGACCATCAAGGCCACCGGCGAGGTGCAGTCGCTGCGGATCGATCCCAAGGTGGTCGACCCCGACGATGTCGAGACGCTGCAGGATCTGGTCGTCGGCGCGCTCAACGACGCGATGACCAAGGCGCAGCAGCTGGCCGCGGAGAAGTTCGGCCCGCTGGCCGGCGGCGGTGGCCTCCCCGGCCTGCCGGGCCTCGGCTAGAGGATCACTGTTGTACGAGGGTCCGGTTCAGGATCTGATCGACGAGTTGGGCAAGCTGCCCGGCGTCGGTCCGAAGAGCGCCCAGCGCATCGCCTTTCATCTGCTGTCGGTGGAGCCGCCCGAGATCGATCGGCTGCAGGCGGCATTGCAGAAGGTGCGCGACGGGGTGCGGTTCTGCGCGGTATGCGGCACGGTCTCCGACGGTGAGCTGTGCCGCATCTGCGCGGACCCGCGGCGCGATCGCACCATGATCTGCGTCGTCGAGGAGCCCAAGGATGTGCAGGCCATCGAGCGCACCCGCGAATTCCGCGGCCGCTACCACGTACTCGGCGGTGCGCTGGATCCATTGTCGGGCATCGGCCCCGATCAGCTGCGCATCCGGGAACTGTTGGCGCGCATCGGAAATCAGGACGACGGCGTGGACGTGAGCGAGGTCATCATCGCCACCGATCCCAATACCGAGGGCGAGGCCACGGCCACCTACCTGGTCCGCATGCTCCGCGACTTCCCCGGCCTGACCGTGACCCGCCTCGCCTCCGGCCTCCCCATGGGCGGCGACCTCGAATTCGCGGACGAACTGACCCTCGGCCGGGCGTTGTCGGGGCGTCGCGCACTCTGATCCGTTGCCCGGATTACCTTCCGCGACAGGGGAACCCCCCGTCGGGGACGGAAGGTTCACAGCTCGACGGGATTCCAGTCCAGGGCGTCGAAGCGGGTGCGGTTCCCGGTGGCCCAGTCCCAGATCAGGTCGGCCACCAGGGTCGGGTCGTCGGTGTGGGCGCCGAAGTGGCGGGTGGGGGAGCCGTCGCGGTATTCGAGGGTGTACCGGTTCGCGTCGTCGCGGTAGGTCTGGATGTAGTGCTGGGGTTCGCCTTCGGCGATCAGGTAGGGGCCGGGGGCCTCGAGGGCAGGGATCCACAGGTCGACCAGGGCGCGGGTGAGGTAGGGGAATTCGCCCGCGCCGCCGTGGGTGATCGTCAGCGGAATATGGTCCGCGGGGTCGATCAGCCAGCTCAGCTGCGGGTCGTAGAGGGCGTAGTCGCGCGGCGTGGCGAGTTCGAACAGCAGGGCGCGCAGATGGCCGATGGCGTCGTAGTCGCTCGAAACGTACAGTGCCGCACCATTGTCCTTGCCGCCGACGGGGGAGTCGGCGAGGAAGGCGTCCCGTTCGGGCAGGGCGGCGTTGCGGCCGTTGAGTTCGGCCGCGATCGCCGCCACCGCCTCCGCCTCGGGCAGGCCCTGCTGGCCGGTCAGATACGCATCGGCCGCCGCGGGCGTCGACGCGACGCCGGAGGGCAGGAGGACCTGGTCGTAACTCACCCGGCCAGGCTACGCGGCCCCGTCACCGTCTCCGTGACCGCACATCCGCAGCCCCCGGCGACATCGAAGCAGTCGACGATGCAGGTGTGCCGGGAATGGTCGGCGTCGAAGCAGTCCGCCTCGGTGCATTCCACCGACCGGTCGGTGTGCACGATCAGCGTGCCGTGGCAGTGATCGAGCACCGCATCGCAGGACGGACAAACCCTCGCGTGCATGAGACCTCCTGTGAGAACGTCCGCCTTTCGTCTTACCACCGCCGCCCGACAGGCTCGCGATCTCGGCCGCGTGTCGGGCGAACCTTGCGGATCCGAAACTTGTTGCCTTCCAGAATGGAATCGCACCTGCCGGATCGCGGAAATCGGCGCGGAGCCGTTGTCCGCGGTTCGGGCGTGATCGTATTCTCGGGCCGAGGGGGTCGAAGTGCCGGTTTTCGTCGCTGTACGTGTCGATGTTCGCGGTGTCCCGTCGGGGACGAATCACTGTGGAGGACAGGATGACTGGCGAGTTCTACAGCTGGAAGGTCACGCGGATCGATCCGGACGGGACGGACCGGATCCTGGAGACGGGGGAGGGCACATTCGGCGCCGCCGATGCCCTGACCGGTCGCGTCTGCCAGGACTTCATCCAGGTGGGCACCGCCGTCTTCGACCGGGTGTGCGGGGAGCTGGTCGAGGAGCAGTACGCGGTGGTGCTGGACGCGCGGATCGAGGGGACTCCGGATCCGGCGCCCGAGGTATGGCGGGCCGCCATCATCGTGCGCGATCGCGATGGGGTGGAACGGATGACCTCGGCCGCCGATCTGCACTATCGGAAGGTCGGCGTCCAGGAGGTCGAGGAGTATCGAAAGGAGTTGGCGCTGTGGGAGAAACGCGAGAAGCAGCGGCGCGAACGGTGCCTGCGGGCCATCGCCGCCGCCGGTCGCGCGCTGCCGAAGGAGGATGAGGTGCCGCATCTCGAGGTGGCCGACCCGCGATTGCGCGGCCTGGTGCTCAGCCTGCGGGTGGAGGCCGATACCGTCCGCGAGGAGGTCCCCGACCTCGACCACTGCCGCGAACAACTGATGCTGGCCGAAAACACCGTCGCCGCAGCGCGTTCCGCCGAACGGGCCGCGCGGGCCAAGGGTGATCCGGCCGAGGCCGGGCACGCCCGCGCCTACGTCGAACGCTGGACCCCGCGCATCGACCGCTGGGTCAGCTATATCGAGCTGACCACGGAGGCCTACGCCGACGCCGCCTCGGTCGACGCCCTCGCCGACCGACTCAGTCTCGTGCACCTGCCGTCGGAGAACTGAGCCCCGCGCCCGGCGCATATCAACTGACTATGTAAGCTCTCAACAATCAGTTGAAATCGGATGCGGAAGGGTGCCATGACCGGGCGGGTTGGCGAAGCCGAGGTGCGGGCGACCCTGGCCGTGCTGGCACAACTGGTCGAGCCGCTGGCGCAGGCCCTGCGGGCCGAGGTCGTGGTCCACGATCTGACCCATCTGCCGGATTCGGTCCACGCCATCGCGGGCGGGCTCACCGGCCGCGATGTGGGCGCCCCGGCGACCGATCTGCTGCTGCGGCATCTGAGCTCGGGGGCGAGCGCCAATCTGATCGACTATCCGACCGAACTCCCGCAGCATCGCCGCGGCCGATCCAGCACGATCATCGTCCGATCGCCCGCGGACGGGACGCCGGTGGCCGCGCTGTGCCTGAATATCGATGTCACCGAGCTCGCCGAGGCGCATCGACTGCTCGGTGCGCTGCTCGGCGCGACCGCGCAACCGGTCGCGGGCCCGCGCGAGACCTTCCCGCGCAGTGTGGGCGAGCTGGCCGACCGCATGATCGCCGAGGCCGTCGCCGACACCGGGGTTCCGGTGGAGTTGATGAAGAAGCAGCACAAGATTCAGGTCGTGGCGCGACTGCGCGAACAGGGCGTATTCGCGGTCAAGGACGCGATCGAGACCGTGGCCGAGGCGATCGGCGTCACCCGATTCACCATCTACAACTACCTCAACGAGCTCGAGGGTGAGGACAGCGCATGACCGCCGCCGATACGACCGATGTCATGGTCGATATCAACCGTTACGACCCCGCGCACCGGCAGTGGCTGGCACAGGCCATCGCCAAGGTCCGCGCCGACGCGCGCCGCTCGTCGGATACCCATCTGCTGCGCGTGCCGGTGCCGTCGGTGCCGGGCGTGGACCTGTATCTGAAGGACGAATCCACCCATCCCACCGGATCATTGAAGCATCGGCTGGCCCGCTCGCTGTTCCTGCACGCGCTGTGCAGCGGCTGGATCCGGCCCGACCGCCCGGTGATCGAGGCCTCGAGCGGTTCGACGGCGGTGTCGGAGGCGTACTTCGCGCGGCTGATCGGGGTGCCGTTCATCGCCGTGATGGCGCGCAGCACCAGCCGGGAGAAGGTGCGGCTGATCGAATTCCAGGGCGGCCGATGCCATTTCGTCGATAACGCCATCGAGGTGTACGAGGTGGCCGCGCGGCTCGCGCGCGAGACCGGCGGGCACTACATGGACCAGTTCACCTTCGCCGAACGCGCGACGGACTGGCGGGGCAACAACAACATCGCCGAGTCGATCTTCGATCAGCTCGCCGAGGAACCGCATCCCGACCCGGCGTGGATCGTCGCGACCGCGGGCACCGGCGGCACCTCGGCGACCATCGCCCGCTATATCCGCTACACCGGCCGCGCGACCGGCATCTGCGTTGCGGACCCGGACAATTCGGCGTTCTTCCCCGGCTGGCGGGACGGCGATTCCGGCGTCACCACCGAGATCTGTTCCCGCATCGAGGGAATCGGCCGCCAGCGCGTCGAGCCGAGCTTCGTCTCCTCGGCCATCGACCGCATGATCCACGTTCCGGACGCGGCCGCCATCGCCGCCGTGCACGTGCTCGAGGAGCTGATCGGCCGAAAGGCGGGGGCCTCCACCGGAACCGGTCTGTGGGCGGCGTTCCACATCATGTCGGAGATGGCGGCCGCGGGCCGCAGCGGCAGCGTGGTCGGACTGCTGTGCGATCCGGGCGACCGCTATATCGACAAGTACTACTCCACGGAATGGCTTGCGGCCCAAGGTATCGACATCGCGCCCTATGCCGCGCGCCTGCGTGGCTTCCTCGAGTCGGGACGGCTCAGCTAGCCAGCAACCGGACCACGGCGATCGTGCCGACCACCACGATCACCGCGCGTAAGACGGTGGGCGGCAACCGTCGTCCCACCGTCGCGCCCAGCTGACCGCCGATGATCGAGCCGAGCGCGATCAGTCCCGCCACCTGCCACGACACGTGGGCGACGACGATGAAGATCGCGGCCGACGCGGAATTGGCCAGCATCGCCAGGTAGTTCTTCACGCCGTTGAGCCGCTGGATGTCCTCGTCCACGAACACACCGAGCAGGCCCATCAACAGAACGCCCTGTGCGGCACCGAAGTACCCGCCGTAGACGCCGGTGCCGAGCACGGCCGGCCACAGCAGCGGTCCGCCGTGTTCCGGTGTGTCGCCACCCTGTTCGCGCCGCCGCTTCACCCAGCGCGCCAGCCGCGGCTGCACCACCACGAGGACCAGCGCGGCGATGATCAGGACCGGCACGATCGCCTTGAAGGCCCCGGGCGGTAGGGTCAGCAACAGCACCGCTCCCGCCACCGCGCCGATCAGGGTCGCGCTGCCGAGCCGCAGCATCCGGGCCCCCTGGCCCGCGAGTTCGCGCCGATATCCCCACACCCCGCTGGCGCCGCCGGGCACCATGCCGATCGTGTTCGAGACATTGGCGGTCACGGGCGGATAACCCAGGGCGAGCAGCACCGGAAAGGTGATGAGCGTCCCCGAGCCGACGATGGTGTTGATACCGCCGGCGGCGATGCCCGCGCCGAAGACCACGAGCTGTTGCGTCCAGGTCATCCGCATTCCTCACGTCGGGCCGTGTCGACCTGTCTTTCCAGCTTCGGTCTCGGGCCTGTAAACTCGCCTCATCATGCAGCGGGCACTTCTTCTCGGTCGCCGCGGCGGGGTCTGATACGGACCGGCTCCCGTCGCGGGGTTCAGCTGTGCCGGTCGACCCACCTTCGGGATCCCATCCACACCCACGGAGAACATCGCATGTCACCCGCTGACGCCTTCGTATCCGCCACGCGCACGATCACCGCGCCGACCAAGCCCGCGCCCGCCGATCAGCCCGCGTGGAACACACAGAAGAACTCCTCGATGCCGACCTTCCGGTATCGGCCCTTCGCCGAGGAGGTCGAGCCGGTCACGCTGTCCGACCGCACTTGGCCGGACAAGATCATCGATCGGGCCCCGGCATGGTGCGCGGTCGATCTGCGCGACGGTAACCAGGCCCTGATCGATCCGATGAGCCCCGCCCGTAAGCGGCGCATGTTCGACCTGCTGGTCCGCATGGGCTACAAGGGGATCGAGGTCGGCTTCCCGTCGGCCAGCCAGACCGATTTCGACTTCGTCCGCGAGATCATCGAGGACGGCGCGATCCCGCACGATGTCACCATTCAGGTGCTGACCCAATGCCGTTCGGAGCTGATCGAGCGCACCTTCGAGGCGTGCCAGGGCGCGCCGCACGTGATCGTCCACTTCTACAACTCCACCTCGATCCTGCAGCGGCACGTGGTGTTTCGCGCCGATCGCGAGGCGGTGAAGAAGATCGCGACCGACGCCGCGCGGCTGTGCCTGGAGGTCGAGAAGCGTTATCCCGATACCGATTGGCGCTACGAGTACAGCCCCGAGTCCTATACCGGCACCGAGCTGGATTACGCCCGCGAGGTGTGCGACGCGGTCACCGAGATCATCGCGCCGACGCCGGACCGGCCGATGATCATCAATCTGCCCGCCACGGTCGAGATGGCCACCCCCAACGTGTACGCCGACTCGATCGAGTGGATGAGTCGCAATCTGGCGCGGCGCGAGGCGATCGTGCTGTCGCTGCATCCGCACAACGATCGCGGGACCGCCGTCGCGGCCGCCGAATTGGGGTATCAGGCCGGGGCCGACCGCATCGAGGGCTGTCTGTTCGGCAACGGCGAGCGCACCGGCAACGTCTGCCTGGTGACCCTGGGGATGAATCTGTTCTCCCGCGGCGTCGATCCGCAGATTGACTTCTCCACTATCGACGAGATCCGCCGCACCGTGGAGTACTGCAACCAGCTGCCCGTGCACGAGCGGCATCCCTATGGCGGCGATCTGGTCTACACCGCGTTCTCCGGCAGCCACCAGGACGCCATCAACAAGGGCCTGGACGCGATGAAAGCCGCTGCGGACGCGTCGGATTCGGATGTCGACGACATCACCTGGGCGGTGCCGTACCTGCCGATCGATCCCAAGGATGTGGGCCGCACCTACGAGGCGGTCATCCGGGTCAACTCGCAGTCCGGCAAGGGCGGGGTCGCCTACATCATGAAGACCGATCACGGACTGGTGCTGCCGCGGCGGCTGCAGATCGAGTTCTCCCGGGCGGTCCAGCAGATCACCGACGGTGAGGGCGGTGAGGTCACGCCCAAGGAGATGTGGGACGCCTTCGCCGAGGAGTATCTGAATCCGGTCCTGCCGCTGGAGCGCATGCGTCAGCGGGTCTCCGCATCCGAAACCGACGGCGGCACCGACCATATCGATGTCGTGGTGAAGGTCGACGGGGTCGAGCAGGAGATCTCCGGCGAGGGCAACGGCCCGCTCGCGGCGTTCGTGGACGCGCTGTCGACGATCGGCACCGATGTCCGTGTGCTGGACTACTCCGAGCACGCCATGTCCTCCGGTGACGACGCCCAGGCCGCGGCCTACGTCGAATGCGCCATCGGCGACAAGGTGACGTGGGGCGTCGGCATCGCCACCTCGATCACCACTGCCTCGCTGCGCGCGGTCGTCTCGGCGGTGAACCGGGCGTCCCGCGCTCGGTGAGCCCCTCGCTTCGCTCGGGGACATAAGGAGGGCCTCGGGACGTAAAGGGCCTCGGGACGTAAGGAGGGCCTCGGGACGTAAGAAGGACCTCGGGACGTAAGAAGGACCTCGGGACGTAAGAAGGACCTCGGGACGTAAGAAGGGCCTCGGGGTATAAGAAGGGCCCGGAGTCCCCGTCGTCGGCCGCCAGGCCGGCGTCGGGGCACGGGGAGATCACTTGTGGATCACATGTGGATAAGTCTGGGCGATAAGGGGTATGGACCTCGTCCGCGGGGACACGGGTAATCGGACAGCGTGCTAGCTTGGAGCTGCATTAGCGCCGAGCTCTCTGCTCGAACTCCGAGCAGATGGGGGAACCGTGACGACTGACGACAACTCGACCCAACCGCCCTGGTTGCAGAACAATCATGGGGTGGACGTGGCCGCCGAGAAGGACGATTCGACCTCGAAGCCGGTGCACGACGAGACGGCGGAGGACGCCGCGGCCGAGGCCGCCGACGACGCCGGTCGAGACGCGTCCGAGGGCGGCGAACCGGCCGCGTCCGGGATCTTCCCACCCGTGCCCGACTCCCTCGAGCAGACGGCCCTCCCGCCGGGGCCGCCGTACGGGCAGGAGCAGTTCGATCCGTTCGCGCCCGCGCAGTCCGGCTTCGCGCCCGGCCCGTATCCCGGGCCCGGTGCGCCCAATCCCGGCTTCGCGCTGACCGGCAACTTCCCGATGCCCGATCAGTACGGCCAATACGGGCCGCCGCCCGGTGGTCCGGGCGATCCCCAGAACTTCGCGCCCGGCCCGGGTGGCCCGAATCCGTTCGTGCCCGGGCCTTCCGGTGACCCGAACGGTTTCGCGCCGGGTCCGGGCGATCCCCGCGGGTTCGTCCCCGGTCCGGGTGAGCAGCATGGTTTCGCGCCCGCTCCGGGTGACCCGAACGGGTTCGCCCCGGGCGGCCCCCGTGATCCCAACGGGTTCGCGCCCGGCGATCCCAACGCCTTCCCCGCCGGATACGGCGAGATGCGCCAGGAGACCCCGTACGGCGAGATCCGGCAGGAGATCGGCCCGGACGGCATGGTCCGGCGGGTCTTCCCCGAGGACGGTGGCCAGTTCGCGCCGCCGCCCGGACCGGAACAGGCCGGTGGCGGTCAGGAGCAGTACAGCTGGGCCCCGCCGCCGCTGCCGCCCACCCCGCAGCCGCAGCAGATGTACTCCCAGCCGCCGCTTCCGCCCGGTCCGAGCTGGCAGCAGGGGCCACACAGTGCGCCCAATCCGCCGCAGCCGCAACAGCATCCGGGCTTCCAGCCGCAGCATCTCGGGCAGCCGGGTCACCCCGCATCCTCGGTCAACGATCTGAACCTGCTCAAGCGGGCCCGCAAGGCGCCGCGCAGCGGATGGCGCCGGGCCGTGCACAAGGTGACCGGCGGTGCGGTGAATCCGGGCGAGTCGCCCGCGGATCTGGTCCAGCGCGACCTCATCGAGCGCGTGAACCAGCCCGTGCGCGGCGACTACCGGATCGCGATCCTCTCGCTCAAGGGCGGCGTCGGCAAGACCACCACCACGGTGGGCCTGGGTTCGACGTTCTCCTCGCTGCGCGGCGACCGCGTCATCGCCATCGACGCCAATCCCGACCTCGGGACGTTGGGCCATCGGGTGCCGCGGCAGACCCGCTCCACGGTGCGAAATCTGCTGGAGGATCAGCACATCGGTCGATACTCCGATGTGCGGGCACATACCTCGCAGGCGCCGAGTCGGCTGGAAGTGCTTGCCAGCGAACAGGATCCGGCCGTATCGGAGGCGTTCAGCGAGGAGGACTACCGCCGCGCGATCGCCATCCTGCAGCAGTTCTACAACATCATCCTGACCGACTGCGGCACCGGACTGATGCATTCGGCGATGAAGGGCGTGCTGGATATGGCCAGCTCGCTCATCCTCGTGACCTCCCCGGCCATCGACGGCGCCCGCAGCGCCTCGGCCACACTGGACTGGCTCGAACATCACGGCTACGGCAAGCTCGTCGAGCGAACCGTGGTGGTGGTCAACGCCTCTCGGCGTGGCGCGTCCACGGTCGACCTGGATCAGCTGCGCAAGCTGTTCCTGGACCGCACCCGCGCCGTCCAGGTCGTCCCCTTCGACGACCACCTCGCCGAGGGCGCCGAGATCGATCTGGAACTGGTCGGCAAGCCCACCCGCCGAGCCCTGCTGGAACTGGCCGCGATGGTCGCCGACGACTTCGGCTACCACCTCCCGCAACCCCCGAACCAGCGCCCCAACTACCCGACCGGCCCTCAGGGCCCGTACCAGGGCGGCCCATACTCGGGCCACTAGATCCGGCCGAACCCATGCCGGGATGACGAGGCCCAAAGCCCTTGCCATCCCGGCATTTCGATCTCCGGCGCCCGGCCCCCTGACCAGCCGCACCCTTTCTCGCTCTTCGCACCCGTTGTGGGCGCCCACAGGTGGTGCGAAGCGCGAGAAAGGGTGCGGCTGTTCCCTGGGCCCGGCTCCCTGAGGGTTCCGGCACGTGGCCGCTATGCATCCGGCCTTCTTGCGGCCCAGCGTCTCGGCCTCCTTGTGTTCCCGACGCCTCGGCCTCCTCATGTTCCCGACGCCTTGACCTCCTTATGTTCCCGGCATGCTCTTCGCCGGGATCTTCGACGCCGCGGATTCGAAGGCCCGCAGGATCGCGGCGATGGCCGGGCGGGTGGCGGCGTGGGGGCGGTAGGCGAGCTCGTAGAGGCGGGCGGCTCGGACGCCCGCCAGGCGCAGGACCACCAGGTCGGGGTGGCGCACGGAGTAGCGGGGCATGAGGGCTACGCCGTAGCCGGAGGCCACCAACTCCTCGATGACGTTGAAATCGTTGAGGCGCTGGGCGATTCGGGGTTGTACGCCGGTCACGGTCGCGATCGAGCGCAGTACGTCGTCGACCGGGAAGCCGCCGCGGACGCTGAGCCAGGTCTCCTCGGCGAGTTCGCCGGGGACGACCGCGCCCTGATGGGCCAGTCGGTGGCCGGGGGCGACGACCACATCGATCGGTTCGCGCATGAGCAGCCGGGAGGTCACCCGCGGACCGGTCAGCGCGGGTGCGCGCTCATCGCGATGG
Organism: Nocardia sp. NPDC051570; assembly: GCF_044454005.1. NCBI lineage: Bacteria > Bacillati > Actinomycetota > Actinomycetes > Mycobacteriales > Nocardiaceae > Nocardia > Nocardia sp. NPDC051570. The sequence continues at coordinate 166,509 of NZ_JBITDI010000013.1, forward strand.
GTCAGCACGACGTCGTAGTCGGCGAGTAGGCGCGGCACCGCGGTCGGCGGCACATCCTCATCGCGCGCCACCATCTCCACGCCGCTGCCGTCGAGTGCGGCCAGCACGTGCGCGAGCAGTAGCGCCGCGCCGGACGGGAACAGCGCCACCCGCACCTGCCCGCGCGCCGAGCCGCGATACAGCGCCATCTCGCCGACCGCCCGGTCCATCGCGGCGAGCACCTCGTCGGCGCGCACCACCAGCGCGCGCCCGGCATCGGTCAGCCGCACCCGCCGCCCGTCCGGCTCCAGCAGCGCGACCCCGGCCTCGCGGCCCAGCACCTTGAGCTGTTGCGAGACCGCCGAGGGGGTCATCGACAGCGCCTCCGCCACCGCCATGACCGTCCCGCGATCCGCCAATTCCCGCAGCACTCGCAATCGCTCCACGGCCATGAACCCGCCACCGCCGCTTTGCGTTTCGCGCCCGTCCTGACGCATGCTCGTCTCGACTCCCTGCTCGGCTGTCCGATCCTGCCCGATGATTCGCGGCGCCGTTGCTGCAGATCTATTCAGTTTTACTACATCATCGATGCACATATATTCATTAGTGCTAACTAGTTGCGAACCTCATGATGATCGGCGTGAGTTACCGTGATCGTCTGCTCGGGCTGGCCGTCGTCGTGCTGTGGGGGCTGAACTTCCTCGCACTGCACGTGGGCCTGGATCATTTCCCGCCGTTCTTCTTCGCGGGGCTCCGATTCGCGGTGCTGGCGATTCCGGTCGTCTTCCTGGTGCCGAGGCCGCAGGTGCCGCTGCGGTGGCTGCTGCTCTACGGCGCCGGATTCGGGATAGCCCAGTTCGCCTTCCTGTTCACCGCCATGCGGGCGGGCATGCCGACCGGGCTGGCCTCGCTGGTGCTGCAGAGTTCGGCGCCGTTCACGGTGGTGCTCGGCGCGCTGCTGCTGCGGGAACGGTTGCGGCCCAGGCAGATTCTGGGTCTGGGGGTCGCGGTACTCGGCATGGTGGTGATCGGCTGGGATCGGTCCCAGCACGCCACCGTCGTCCCGGTGCTGCTGACACTGGCGGCCGGATTGGGTTGGGCCTTCGGCAATATCGGCTCGCGGCTGGCCGCCGCGGGTAGTGCGGAACGGCAGGTGGATCCGCTGCATCTGACGCTGTGGATGGCGGTGGTGCCGCCGGTGCCGATGTTCGCGCTGTCCGCGGCGGTGGAGGGGTCCGAGACCGGGGTGCGGGCGCTGCTGGCGTCGTTCACCCCGGCGGGCTGGCCCGCCCTGGCCGCGCTCGGCTACACCGCGGTGCTGGCCACCCTCGTGGGATCGGGTCTGTGGACCTATCTGATGAGTCGCTATCCGGCCGGTGCGGTCGCGCCGCTGTCGCTGCTCGTGCCCGTCGTGGGCATCGGCGCGGCATGGGCGGTCCTGCACGAGCGGCCGACACCGCTGTCGCTGGCGGGTGCGGCCATCGTGATCGCCGGGGCGTTCGCGGCGACCTCGGCGCGGCGGCCGCGCGCGGAGCGAAAGGCCGTCGAGGCCGAGTTGGCGCTCAGCACATAAGTGCGAATGTGATCGCTGGGGACCGTTTTTCACACCCCGGCCCACGCGTGTCCGGGATTTACCGCTTACAGTTAGCCGCGGCGTGGAGGTCCCGAAAGATGGCAGATCAGCAATCGGTCGTTTCGCGGAGAACAGTACTTCGCACAGTGGTGGCGGCGGGCATGATGACCGCGGGCGCGATGACGCTGCGCCCGGCGCGGGCGGCGGCCGATCCGGGTCCGCGCGTGGCGATCTTCGGCGGTGGCGTGGCCGGGTTGACCGCGGCCCACGAACTGGCCGAACGCGGTTTCGATGTCACCGTCTACGAGCGGCGCGCGCTCGGCGGCAAGGCCCGCAGCATTCCGGTTCCGGGTTCGGGTCGCGACGGACGTCCGGATCTGCCGGGGGAGCACGGTTTTCGCTTCTTCCCGGGTTTCTATAAACACCTTCCGGACACCATGCGGCGAATTCCCTTCCAGGGCAATGCGAATGGAGTTTGGGACAATCTCGTTCCGGCCGTCGAGGCGCGCTTTTCCCGTGCCGGAAGCGGCGCCATTCTGCTGCCCATGGGCCGGGCCGGTAAGCAGTGGTCGAATCCGGACGATTTCCGCCAGACGGTGGGTGCGGTCATCGCCACCTCGACCAAGATGCCGATGACCGACGCGCTCTACTTCGCGAATCGGCTGCTGGTCTTCAACACCAGTTGTGACGCACGGCGATTCGGCGAGTGGGAGAACATGTCCTGGCGCGACTTCGTCGGCGCGCGCGGGCGCTCGGCGGAGTTCCGGATCCTGATGTCGCGCACGCTGACCACGCTGCTGGTCGCGGCCAAGGATGATCACGCCAGCACCCGCACCATCGGCAACATGGGCGAACAGTTCCTCGGCAATCCGCTCGAGACCGATAACGACGGACCGCTGGACCGGCTGCTGAACGGCCCCACCACCGAGGCCTGGCTCGATCCGTGGCTCAATCGGTTGCGGCAGTTGGGCGTTCGATTCGAGAATGCGGAACTGCACGGGCTGGATACGACCGGGCGCCGGATCAGCGGCGCGCGGATCACCGGCGGCGACGGCGCGGCGCGAGCGGTGGACGCGGACTACTTCGTGCTGGCCGTGCCGATGGAGGTCGCCCGCGGCCTGTGGACGCCCGAAATCCTCGAGGTGCGCCCGGAATTGGCGGCCATGGACCGGCTGGTGACCAACTGGATGTCCGGCATCCAGTTCTATCTGCGCCGCCCGACCGCCATCGCGCGCGGGCACACCGCCTATATCGACTCGCCGTGGTCGCTGACCTCCATCGCGCAGAACCAGTTCTGGTCACGCACGAAGCTGTCCGGCTTCGGTGACGGATCCGTGCAGGACTGCCTGTCGGTGGACATCTCGGACTGGAATACTCCCGGCATCGTGTACGGCAAACCCGCCACGGAATGCACCCACGACGAGATCGCGCGCGAGGTATGGGCGCAGCTGCAGGCCCATCTCGAGGGGCCCGCGGCCCTGCACGACGAGGATCTGCACTCGTGGTTCCTGGATTCGGGCATCGGATGGGATGCCGCGGCGCGGCGCAATACCAATGCCGATCCGTTGCTGATCAATACCGCGGGCTCGTGGGCGGCCCGGCCACAGGCGCATGGTGCGCTCGAAAACCTGTTCCTCGCAGGCGATTACGTGCAGACGCAGGTGGACCTGGCCACCATGGAGGGCGCCGGCGAATCCGCGCGCACGGCCGTGAACGCGCTGCTGGACGTCGCGGGCTCCACCGCCGAGCGCTGCACGCTGTTCCCGATGTATCGAGCGCCCCAGCTGGAGCCGATGCGACAGCTGGACGCGACCCGCTACGCGGCCGGGCAGACGAACATGTTCGACGTGCCCGTGTAGCGCAGGTCGGGAACACTTAAACTCGCGGCGTGGCAGACATCTCGGTACGTGGGCGATTGGCGCTGCGGGCGGCGGCCGCCGCGTCGTGGGCGTCGCAGAAGGCGGGGCGGGGGAAGGGGTCGATGATCGGGGGATTGATCGCGCTGCGCATCGATCCGACGATCATGACCCAGCTCGGACGGGGGCGGCGCACCGTGCTGATCACCGGAACCAACGGCAAATCCACCACGACCCGCATGACCACGGCCGCGCTGGGCGCGCTCGGGCCGGTCGCCACCCAGGCCGACGGTGCGAATATGGATGCGGGCATCGTCGCGGCGCTCAGCGCGCATCGGACCGCGCTGGCCGCGATCGAGGTCGACGAGCTGCATCTGCCGCATGTGAGCGATGCCCTCGATCCGGCCGCCGTGGTGCTGTTGAATCTGAGCCGCGATCAGCTCGACCGCGTCGGCGAGATCAATATGATCGAGCGGAAGCTGCGCGCGGGCATGGCCCGGCATCCGGACGCCGTGCTCATCGCCAACTGCGACGATGTGCTGATCACCTCCATCGCCTACGACCATCCCCACGTGGTCTGGGTCGCGGCCGGCAGCGGCTGGGCCGCGGATGCCACCAGCTGCCCGCGCAGTGGTGAGCCGATCGTCTGGGAGGGTGCGCACTGGCGCAGCACGGGTGCGGATTTCCAGCGCCCCGAGCCGGACTGGTGGGTGGACGAGGGATTCCTGTACGGCCCCGACGGCCTGAAACTGCCACTGCACCTTGCCCTTCCGGGCCGCGCCAACCGTGGTAACGCGGCACAGGCCGTGGCGGCGGCCGTCGCCCTGGGAGCCGAACCGGAGCGGGCCGCGGATGCCGCGGCCACCGTGCGCGAGATCGCCGGGCGTTACCGCAGCGTGCAGGTGGGCGAGCACACCGCGCGCCTGCTGCTGGCGAAGAATCCGGCGGGCTGGCAGGAGGCGCTGTCGATGATCGACCCGGCCGCAACGGGTTTGGTGATCGCGGTCAACGGCCAGGTGCCCGACGGCGAGGATCTGTCGTGGCTGTGGGATGTGCGGTTCGAACACTTCGAGGGCACCCAGGTGGTCGCCGCCGGTGAGCGCGCCACCGATCTGGCGGTCCGGCTGACCTACGCCGGCGTCGACCACACCACGGTCGCCGATCCGTTGCGCGCCATCGCCTCCTGCCCGCCCGGCCGGGTCGAGGTGCTGGCCAACTACACCGCGTTCCGCGACCTCAACCGCGATCTGGAGGCGACCCGATGACGGATTCGACCGTGCGGATCGGACTGGTCCTGCCGGATGTCATGGGCACCTACGGCGACGGCGGCAATGCGGTCGTGCTGCGGCAGCGGTTGCGCCTGCGTGGCTACGACGCCGAGATCGTCGAGATCACCCTGGCCGATCCGGTCCCCGAATCGCTGGATATCTACACCCTCGGCGGCGCCGAGGATTCGGCCCAGCGACTGGCCACCCGGCATCTGCAGCGCTATCCGGGCCTGCAGCAGGCGGCGGCGAAAGGCGCTCCGGTGCTGGCGATCTGCGCGGCCATCCAGGTGCTCGGGCACTGGTACGAGACCTCGTCGGGGGAACGCGTCGACGGCGTCGGCCTGTTCGACGTCACCACCGCCCCGCAGGCCAAGCGCGCCATCGGCGAGGTCGCCTCGACCCCGTTGATCCCCGGCCTCACCCAGGCGCTCACCGGTTTCGAAAACCACCGCGGTGGAACGAAACTCGGCGGCGACGCGACCGCGCTGGCCCGCGTCAACCGCGGTGTGGGCAACGGCGTCGGCGACGGGCTGGAGGGCGTCGTTCAGGGTTCGGTCATCGGCACCTACCTGCACGGTCCCGCCCTGGCCCGCAATCCCGAACTGGCCGATCATCTATTGCGCCGCGCACTCGGCGTGGACGAGCTGGCACCGCTGAATCTGCCCGAGGTCGATCAACTCCGCCGGGAGCGTTTGCGGGCCTAGGCGGTGCCGCGGCTGTGAGCGGGTCCGGTCGGCCGCGGCGACCACCCGCTCGCGCAGGGCGTGGATCCGCTCCCCGTCGGCCGGGCAGATCCGGCGCTCGCCCGCATCCTGCGGGCGGAGATTCCTTGCGATGCGCAGTTCGATTGCGGTGTGCGCCGACTCGTCCGCTCTTTGTGCCATCTGGAAGTAAGGGCTTAACTCCCCGGGCGATACGAAAGTCGTGCAGGGGCATCGCCTGGGGGCGTCATCTCCTCTTATAGCGAAGCGCTATCCGTGAGACGTTTACGTCTCTCGCATTCTGTTGAGGCAGCCACCGTCAGCCCGGTAATCTCGCGCGCGGTCGTGCGGATGAGGGAGGTGGCCGGTGCGCAGACGCGCCTTTTTGAAGGCTGCCGGAGCGGCGGCGCTGTTGGGCGCGGTTGGCACCGGCAACGGGACAGGGCCCGCAGCGGCCGACCCGGTGTGGAACGAGCTGTTCCGACAGTGGGTGCCCGAGATCTACGCACCCCTGCCGGATCCGCCGGAACATACCGAGGCCATCGTCGTGGGTTCCGGTTTCGGTGCGGCCGTGGCCGCGCTGCGACTGGCCGAGGCCGGAGTGTCGAATACCGTGCTGGAGCGCGGTTCTCGCTGGCCGAACGATCCGTGGCGGGAGATCTTCACCGGTGATGTGCTGCCCGACGGTCGCGGCTTCTGGCATCGCACCAGTTTCACGGGCATCACCAAGGTCACCATGCATTTCGCCGACTTCGGCGGCGTTCTCGACGTCACGGAGTTCCCGGGTATCGATGTCTGGCGCGCCGCGGCCGTCGGCGGCGGATCGGTGGTGTTCACCGGTGTGATGGTCGCGCCGCAGCGCCGATTCTTCGACCAGGTCTTCCGCGGCGCCGTTGCCTACGACGAGATGGACCGTGTCTACTTCCCGCGCGTGCGGCAGATGTTGCGGCTGAGCGTGATGCCGCCGGACATCTACGGCTCGGAGCCGTTCACCCACTCCCGCATGTGGGACGACCAGGTGCGCAAGGCCGGATATCAACCGCGGCCCAGCGATTCGATCTTCAACTGGGATGTCGTCCGATCGGAACTGTCCGGCGGAACCAAGCCGTCGGCCACCACCGGATTCAGCAATCTGGGCAATTCCAACGGCGCGAAGTTCGACCTCAACCAGAACTATCTGAAGTACGCACAGGGCACCGGCCGCTCGGCGGTGTACGCGGGCCATCGCGTCGACTCGATCGCCCAGGATCCGAGCGGCCGTTACCTCGTCGGCGTCACCAAACTCGATCCGACCGGAGCCGTCCTCGCGACTCGAACCCTCACCTGCGACAAGCTGTTCCTCGGCGCCGGTTCGGTCGGAACCTCCGAACTGTTGGTGCGCGCCCAGGCCACCGGGGCGCTGCCGAATCTGAACGAACACGTCGGCGACGGCTGGGGCACCAACGGCGATGTGGTCCTCGGCCGTGGCGAGAGCAGGCTGGTCGGGCTCGGCCAGGGTGTGCCCAGCGCCAGCCGCATCTACGACGAGTCCGGTATGCCGCTGACCCTGGAAAGCTGGTATCTGCCGGGCATGCCGACCGAAACCGGCGGGGTGGGTTCGCTGGGTCTGGCGCTCGATCCGACGCGGGCCCGATTCACCTTCGACAAGGCCCGCGACGCGGCCACGCTGAACTGGCCGCGGCAGGCCCAGGATCAGGTCCTCGCCGCATGCCGCTCGGTCGATCACCGGATCGCCGAACGTGCCGGGGCCCTGCTCGATTACAGCGCGATCGGCTACGACGCCAACGCGTTCCTCACGGCCCATCCGCTGGGCGGTGTCGTGATCGGACAGGCCACCGACAACTACGGCCGCGTCCACGGCCATCCGGGCCTGTACGTGATGGACGGCGCCGTCGTACCGGGCAGCACGGGCACGGTGAATCCGTCGCTGACCATCGCGGCCCTGGCCGAGCGCAACATCGAGGCGGTGATCCGCGCGGGCCGCTGATTCCGATTACCCTCGGCGGGATCGTTCGAGGGTGAAAGGGATGGTCGTGGCCCAGTACCGCAGCGTGGCGGCGATGGACGTCGAGGAGTATCCGCGCAAGCCGCCGGCCTTGTGGACCGAATTCGTGATGTTGGCGCTGGCCGTGTTGTCGGTGGCCCTGCTGGTGTGGCTCACCTTCTTCTCGGTCTCGGCGGGCGTCGAGCGGGCGATCGTGATCGCGGACTACTCGATCTGTGCGGTGTTCGCGGCCGAATTCCTGTGGCGCTGGCGGCGTTCGGACTGGTCGTGGACGTTCCCGTTCGTCTACTGGTACGAGGTGCTGGGCATGATCCCGATCCAGGCCCTGTTCTTCCGCGGATTCCGGCTGCTGCGGATCGTGGTGATCGTGGTGCGCCTGGCCCGGGCGGCCGATCGTGCGTTCGGGGATCGGGTGACCGCGGCGCTGGTGAATCGCTTCGTCGGCACGGTCGTCGAGGCCGTCAAGCGCCCGGTGACCATCGCGGTGATGGATGAGGTCGCGCAGGTGATGCGCACCGGCCAGTACACCCGCAATATCGCCGCGGCACTGGAGGAGAACCGCCACGAGCTCGACGCCATGATCCTCGACCTGATCAAGAACGATCCCCAGATCGGCCGGGTGCGCTATCTACCGTTCCACGAGGACGTCATCCGCGGGGTCGCCAACACCACCTTCCGCATCCTGTTCCAGGTGCTGTCCGATCCGCGCATCGACGAACTCGTCGGAGACGTGCTGCGGGAGAACGTGAATCAGATGCGGATCGCGGTGCGTGAGGGCATCCAGGTGCCGGAGACGGTGAACAACAGGGTCTTATGACCCACCGTGGCGGACCTCCTCGCGCGGTTCGGCATATCGCACGACCTCCCACAGGATCAACACCGCCAGCACGCCGAACAGCAGCCCCAGCGCGGCCATGGCGGGTATGCGCGAGGCCACCGGAACGAGTCCGACCAGAATCACCGCGGTGAGCACCCGCGGCCACAGCACCACCCCCGTCGCGTACTGCCGGAATCCGACCAGCGCGAGCAGATACACCACCACGCCGCCGTACAGCGCGAACAACGGGATCCCGTGCAGTCCGTCGCTCAGGGTGTGCCCAGCCGCGCCGCCCACATAACTCTCCACCTTCTTGAGCCCGAGCGAGAGCGCGATGATGCCGACGACCATCGGAAAGTGCCAGTAGGTGTAGCAGTTTCGGGCGATCTGGATGCGTCGCTCGCCGCGTGCCCGCTCCATCGCCCGCTCCACCACGGCCGCGCCCACATCGAAGTAGGCCCACCACAGCAGCGCGGACACAGCCAGCGCCAGCAGCGATCCCACGGTGATCGGCCAGGAGATCGGCAGTCCGGCCACGCCGACGCCGATCGAGACGACCGATTCGCCCAGCGCCACGATCACGATCAACCCGTGCCGCTCGGCGAAGTGCCCCACCGAATTCAGCCGCCATTCGTTACCCGCGAACAGCGTCCACAGCATGTCCCCGGCGATGGCGGCGATCCACAACAGGATCTGCGCGGTGCCGTGATTGGTCGCCGCCACGATCAACAGCACCGTGCCGATCGTGATCGAGCCGAGCGACCACCGCGTCACCTGCCGGCGCAGCTGCTCGTCCTCGCTACTGGCGCACCAGAACACGTAGATGTGCACGAGCCGGATCACCAGATATCCGAGCGCGAACACCAGCGGCCCGTACCAGCCGCCCGGCATATCGTGGAAGGCCTCGGGAATGGTGAGTGCCATGATCAGCGCGGCGCCCATCGCGGCGAACAGCGCGATCCGGGCGATGCCCTCGTCGGCCTTGATCACATTGCCCAGCCAGGCGTAGGCGATCCACACCCACCACATGATCGCGAGCACCAGGAACGCCCGCAGCATGTTCACCGCGGTGGTCTCGTGCGCGGCCAGGTCGGTGACCTGGGTGAAGGCGAATACCAGCACGAGATCGAAGAACAGCTCGAGCTGCGTCACCGACGCATTCTCGGAAAGCGCCTGAAGGCGTGCGCGTCTGCCACCCGTCATGGGGACATCGTGGCAGGCGGTCAGCTAACTTCGTAGTTTTCGAACCGGAATTTCTCGATGAACTCGATCAGATTCTGAACCGCCTCGTCGTTGACCCGGTTCAAGGTGCGCTTCATCAACAGTCCCGGAACCGGGATCGGGAGATACACCTCGGTGTGGTACCAGACCTCGGTACCCTCGGCGCTCTCCTCGATCTCGAACCAGCCCTTGCCACCACCGCCGGCGCCGCTCTCCACGACCTCCCAGGCGATTCGGTCGGGGGCGCAGTCGTATTCGAGAACCTGGCGGTCGGAGTTGTTCATCGGCGTCACCGTGGCGTAGACCCGCTTGGGTCGGCCGTAATCGTCGCGGGTCGCCACGCGCACATCCTTGTGCCACGGTGACCATTCCGAGGTTCGTTCGACCGCGAGTAATGCTTCGGTGACCTGCTCGGAATGGACCTCGACAACGAATCTATGGTCGGTTTTCGTGCGCATGTCTCGTCCTCCACCCCCCGGATTCGGTATCCCCGATTGTCTCCAGGGTCACAGCGCACGTCAACTGTGTGGTCTGTTTCACACGTGTCGTTCACGCGTCCAGTCCGCTTGAATTGTGCAGCATGCCCGGCGTATTCGCACCGGGCTGTGCCGGTCGCGGGGTGGTCAGTGCGGCCGGACGACGCAGTCCGGGCCCGGGAAGACGAGGCTCTCGTGGCCGTCGTCGAATCGGACCACATAGGGCGGAGCCCCGTCCGTGCCCCGGACCTCGATGATTTCGCCGGTCTGCCCGGGTAATCCGACCGTCCGGCTGTGCACTCTCAGCTGGTCTCCGACGTTTGCGCGCATGGTCGATTATCAACCGGAAGTGACTTGTCTCACAAGGCCGTCGGATTTCAGCCCTCGGCCGGTATGGCGCGCTCGACCGCGGCGCGCACGAGGGCCCGGCTCTCGGCGTCGGTGAAAATGCCCGGCAGTGTGAGCCTTTCGAGGATGAGCCAGTTCAGGCTCAGATACAGCAGCCGGACCGCGGTCGCGTCGCCGGGCAGTCCGGATTCGAGATGGGTGGCGATATTCATGTCGAGGTCGGCACGGACCCGTTCGGTGAGCATGGTCTGCAATTCGGGTCGGCGGGTCGCCTCCAGGCGCAGCTCCAGGAGGGCGAGATAGCCGGTGCGGAAGGCGGTCAGGCGCGCGACCGTCTCGGTCAGCAGTTCCACGATCGCCTCCCGGTTCTTCGGATCCTCGCCGAGCCGGGCCAGTGCCTCGTCGCCGGGATGGACACGCTCGTAGAAGCGGCCGCCGACCTGGATGAGCAGATCGTCGCGATTGGCGAAGTAGTTGGATGCCGTACCGGCCGGGACGCCCGCCTGTTTGTCGACCGCGCGGAAGGTCAGGCCGCGCGCGCCGTCGTCGGCCAGGACCTCGATGGCCGCGTCGAGCAGGGCCTGCCGCCGTTCGGGATTCGTCCGCATATTGACACCACTCCATTTGTAGTACTACGTTCAAACCACTTCGATTAGAGTACAACAGCGAAGGCGGTCATCCGCATGCGAAAGCTCGTCTACTACGTCGGTGTCTCGCTGGACGGCTACATCGCGGGGCCCGGCGGCGAATTCGACTTCTATCCGCTGTCGGCCGAGATGGCCGCCTGGATCAACGACCGCTACCCCGAGGCCGTCCCCACCCACATCCGCCGGCACCTGGGGATGGATGTGCACACCCCGAACCGGCAATGGGACACGGTGATCATGGGCCGCGGCACCTACGAGCCCGCCCTGTCGGTCGGAGTGACCAGCCCGTATGCGCATATGCGCCAGTACGTCGTCTCTACGACACTCGGTGCGGTCGACGATCCAGCGATCGCGGTCGTCGCCGACAATCCGGTGGCGCTGGTGCGGCGGCTGAAAGCCGAAGAGGGCAGGGATATCTGGCTGTGCGGCGGCGGCAAGCTGGCCGGGGCGCTCATCGATGAGATCGATGAGCTGATCATCAAGAGCTATCCCGTGCTCGCGGGTAACGGCGTGCGCGCCTTCACCGGCGCCTTCCGCCCGACGCTGTTCACCCCCGCCCGGCGCCGGGATTTCGACAGTGGCGCCCAGGTCACCTGGTTCACCCGCGCCTGACGCTGCGCCCGGCCCGACCGCGTTCTGCATATATCCATACGCCCCGGCTCGGCCGCGATCACGCGGAATCGGGTGCTGACCACGCGCAGTACCCGATCCGATGTCAAACCTCTCGATAACGAGAATCACAGTCGGAGGTAGCCCGATTACGAGTGGACAACGATCGGTACGCTTGGGTGCTGGTAATTGCACGCTAGTCGATCTTGGAGGACCCCTGTCGTGGCTCTCGTCGTTCAGAAGTACGGAGGATCCTCGCTCGAATCCGCCGAGCGAATCCGGCGCGTCGCTGAACGGATCGTGGAGACGAAGAAGGCGGGCCACGATGTGGTCGTCGTATGCTCCGCGATGGGCGATACGACCGACGAACTGCTGGATTTAGCCCAGCAGGTGGCCCCCGTTCCGCCCGCACGCGAGCTGGATATGTTGCTCACCGCGGGCGAGCGCATCTCGAATGCGCTGGTCGCCATGGCCATTCATTCCCTGGGCGCGGAGGCGCGCTCGTTCACCGGTTCACAGGCCGGGGTGATCACCACCGAGGCGCACGGCAACGCCCGCATCATCGACGTGACGCCCTCGCGCGTCCGTCAGGCCCTCGACGAGGGCGTGATCGTGTTGGTCGCCGGTTTCCAGGGCGTCTCGCAGGACAGTAAGAACGTGACCACGCTGGGTCGTGGCGGCTCCGACACCACCGCGGTCGCGCTGGCCGCCGCGCTCGAGGCCGATGTCTGCGAGATCTATACCGATGTGGACGGCGTCTTCACCGCCGACCCGCGAATCGTCCCGGATGCGCAGAAGCTGGATCGGGTCTCCTTCGAGGAGATGCTGGAGATGGCCGCCTGTGGATCCAAAGTGCTCATGCTGCGCTGCGTGGAGTACGCGCGCCGCTACAACGTGCCCGTGCATGTGCGTTCCTCGTACGCCGACAAGAACGGCACCTACGTATACGGATCGATGGAGGACATCCCCGTGGAGAAAGCAATCCTCACCGGCGTCGCGCACGACCGCAGCGAGGCGAAGGTGACCGTGGTGGGCCTGCCGGACTCGCCGGGCTACGCGGCCAAGGTGTTCCGCGCGATCGCCGATGCCGAGATCAACATCGATATGGTCCTGCAGAACATCTCCAAGGTGGAGACGGGCAAGACCGACATCACCTTCACCCTGCCCAAGACCGACGGTCCCAAGGCCGTCGAGTTCCTGACCAAGCGGCAGGACGAGATCGGCTTCTCGCAGGTGCTGTTCGACGATCACATCGGCAAGGTGTCGCTGGTGGGTGCGGGCATGAAGAGCCATCCGGGCGTCACCGCCACCTTCTGTGAGGCGTTGGCCCAGGCGGGCATCAACATCGACCTGATCTCCACCTCCGAGATCCGGATCTCGGTGCTGGTCAAGGACACCGAACTGGACGAGGCCGTCGGGGTTCTGCACCGGGCCTTCGATCTGGGCGGCAACGAGGTGGCGGTCGTGCACGCCGGATCGGGGCGTTGACATGATCGGGTCAAGCCCGGAGGCGGCAGCGGAGCGTAACCATGTAGGGCTCCCGATCATGTCGAAAGGACACTGAGGCATGGGTGTGCGCGTAGGTGTCGTCGGCGCGACCGGACAGGTCGGCGCCGTCATGCGGAAACTGTTGGAGGAGCGCAACTTTCCCGCCGACGAGGTGCGCTTCTTCGCCTCGTCGCGCTCCGCGGGTAAGACGCTGCCGTGGCGCGGCGGCGAGATCGTGATCGAGGATGCCGAGACCGCCGATCCGAGCGGACTGGATATCGCGCTGTTCTCCGCCGGAGCCACCATGTCGCGGGTGCAGGCGCCGCGATTCGCGGCCGCGGGTGTCACCGTGATCGACAACTCCTCGGCATTCCGCAAGGATCCCGAGGTCCCGCTGGTCGTCTCCGAGGTGAATCCCGAGCAGGTCCGCAACCTGCCCAAGGGCATCATCGCCAACCCCAACTGCACCACGATGGCCGCCATGCCGGTGCTCAAGCCGCTGCACGACGAGGCCGGGCTGCGCCGGTTGATCGTGTCCAGCTACCAGGCGGTCTCGGGCAGCGGCCTGGCCGGTGTGGATGAGCTCGCCTCCCAGATCCGCGCGGTGGCTCCCGATATGGAGAAGCTGACCCACGACGGCGCCGCGGCCGCATTCCCCGCCCCGAACAAGTACGTCGCCCCGATCGCCTTCAATGTGCTGCCGCTGGCCGGTTCGCTGGTCGACGACGGCTCGGGTGAGACCGATGAGGATCAGAAGCTCCGCAACGAGAGCCGCAAGATCCTCGGCCTGCCGGACCTGCTGGTGAGCGGCACCTGCGTGCGAGTCCCGGTCTTCACCGGCCACTCCCTGTCGGTGAACGCCGAATTCGACCGCCCGCTGTCGGTCGAGCGGGCCCGCGAGATCCTCGCCGCCGCCCCCGGCGTGCGGCTGGTCGACGTCCCGACCCCACTGGCCGCCGCGGGCAACGACGATTCCCTCGTCGGCCGCATCCGCCAGGACCCGGGCGCTCCCGAGGGCCGCGGTCTGGCCCTGTTCATCTCGGGCGACAACCTGCGAAAGGGAGCCGCCCTCAACACGATTCAGATCGCAGAAGTTCTGCTGCGGGGCTGAGCGAGCGGCCCTTCGTCTTATCGGACGCGCAGGCCGTCGAAGACGATGGCGAAGGTGCGGCGGCGTTGTGCGTCGGTGATGGTGGGGATGTGGGTGACCAGGAAGGTGCCCTTGAGGGCCCGCAAGAGGTCGTCGAGATCGATATCGGGGCGGACGCCGCCGGATCGCTGGGCTCGGTGCAGCAGCGTCTCGATCGAGTCGAGCATTCCCTTGACAGGGGAGGACAATTCGAGTGCATGGTCGCTGCCGATGGCCTCGGCCAGATCCCGTTTGACCGCACCCTCGGCCACCCAATGGTCGAGGAATCCGAAGAACGCATGGACGGGATCAGCGGCAGTGGCCAGCTCGCGGGCGTAGTCGGTCAGACGCTCGATATTGTCCACGATGGCGGCGTGGAAGAGCGCCTCCTTGGTAGGGAAGTGGCGATAGACCGTACCGGGCCCGACCCCGGCCCGCCGCGCGATCTCATCCAGGGGAACCGAAATGCCCTCGGCGGCAAAGGCTTCCCGCGCGGCCGCGAGAACCCGTTCGCGATTGCGGCGAGCGTCGGCCCGCAGAGGACGTCCTTCGGTCACGGGCGCGAGTCTACCCATTTCTCCCATTGACAAGCGGGGTGATCGTTCCGTTTCAATTCGAGAGAGGTCGTGAACGCCGCCGTACTGGCCCGGATCGCGGGCTGAATCAGCGAATTCCCGGTGTGCGCGGATCGGTGCCCAGGCATACCGCGATGAAACACCCTGGCGGCGCGTCGCTGAACGGTGCCGCGAGTGGAGTCTTCAAGCAGGACAACACATTACAACCCGGGTAGGCGTCCGGTCCGATACCGAAGACGGCCTCGGCGATCTCGGGATCGATGTAGTCGCGAGGATCGATCTGGATCGGTTGCTCCACGTAGGGGCCCGGATCGGATACCGGTGGGTGCGCCATGGCGGCCACCAACCGCCGGAAGAACTCCCAGGACAACTCGTCGGTGGTCTGCAGGAGTCCGGCCAGGCCCCTCGCCGAGTGATTGCCGAACACGCCGGTCCACACCACCTCGAGGTCCCATTCGGGGATCACGAAGACATTCTGCAGTCCGAGGCCGGACATCAGATACGAATCGCGCGGTATGAACGCGGGTATCTCCACGCACCCCGCCCCGACCCAGAACAGATATCCGTAACAGGGGTTGGTCGCCGAGGGCTGGCGGGCCATGCGCAGGTAGTCGCTCGACACGATCTGCCTTGTGCCCCACCGTCCGTCGTTGCCGAGCAGCAGCGCCAGGCGGGCCAGATCGTTCGGCGGAATCAGCAGATGGGCGTAGCCGTAGGTGTGCTCGGAACGGTCCCGGGCCCAGTAGTAATCGCCGCGCGCGATGCCCAGCGGGTCGAACAGCTCCCGCTGTGCGAAGTTCTGGAACGGCTCGCCGATCGCCAGTTCCACCACATAGGTCAACAGGTCCACATTGCGCTGGCTGTAGGTGAATTCGGTACCCGGCGGACTGTCGAAGGGCACCCCGAGCGCCTGTACAGCGCTGTTCGGATCGATCGGGACGACGGCGGTCAGGCCCTCGGTCAGTGCCCCGGTCCGCAGCCCGGAGGTCTCGGTGAGCAGGTCCCGCACCGTGATCGATCGGTGCCGGGCGTCGCCGAGGCCCGGCGGCAGATAGCGATCGATGGGTGCGGACAGATCGAGTTCGCCTCGGTCCCAGGCGATTCCGGCGACCAGCGAGACGACGCTCTTGGTCACGCTCCAGACGTTCCATGCGACGTTGCCGGTCTCGGCGTTGTTCGGTCCCTCGCCGACCAGGCAGTTGTGCCGGAAGACCTGGACATTGAGCCGATTTCGCTGTCCGGTGAAGGCGAGCGCGGCGGCCAGTCGATCGGTATCGAATCCGACCTCCGCCGGGGTCGCGCGTTCGAGCTGTCGATCCGAGGTGACCGCACAATGTGTCTCGTCCACCGGCTGGGCCCGCACCGGCCCGGCCGTGAGCGCGCCCGCGACCGATACGGCGACGGTCATGCCGGAAATCCACCCCAGGATGCGGCGCATACGAGCAGGCTATCCCGGACAGCGCACGAACGCCGCCAGGTTGGGCCTGGCGGCGTCGGTCCGAGCGCGCAGATATGGGTCCCTGCGGCTCGAGGTGCCGACGCCCAACATGCGCCTCTCGGCGAGTGGTCGCTCGTAGCGACGAAGGGTGAGGCCCGGGGCTGTCCCGACGTCGGCAACGGTAGTCAACCGGGCACCGCCGCAATCTATTCCGGCGTACGAGATGTGATGTGGGTAACCGGATGAGGTGCGCCGCGACCTCGGCGTAGAACATAACTGACAGTCTTTTCTTGACTTACTCCAGAAAACGTGGAGACTGGAGTTATGCACACCGACGCCTACGATCCGCGCCAGCAATTGCGCGCGGCCGGACTGCGGGTTACCGCCCCGCGGGTGGCGGTGCTGGATGTGGTTGCGGCACAACCACATTCGGATGCCGATCGGGTGGCCGCCGCGGTTCGTTCCCGGCTGGGTTCGGTGTCCACGCAGGCCGTGTACGACGTATTGCGGGCCTGTGTGAGCGCCGGGCTGCTGCGGCGGATCGAGCCGGCCGGCTCCTCCGCCCTGTACGAGGCGCGGATCGGCGACAACCATCATCACCTGGTGTGCAGGCAGTGCGGCACGGTCGTGGATGTGGACTGTGCCGTGGGCCATGCCCCCTGCCTCGATCCGTCGGACGCGCATGGCTTCGCGGTCGACGAGGCCGAGGTCGTGTACTGGGGCTTGTGCCCGAATTGCCGTCCGGCAGACGGCATCCCGTCCCACTGATCGAACGAACTCCATCCCACCCCGGGGCAGCCCATACCCTGGGGCAAGCCGTCGACCCTCGAGGAGGCTGCACATGACCAAGCCGACCACCACCAATACCGGCACCCCGGTCGCCAGCGATAACGAATCGCTGACCGCGGGTACCGAGGGCCCGATCCTGCTGCACGATCACTACCTGATCGAGAAGCTCGCCCAGTTCAACCGCGAGCGGGTGCCGGAGCGGATCGTGCACGCCAAGGGTGCGGGCGCCTACGGCGAACTGGTCGTAACCAACGACGTCAGCCGCTTCACCAAGGCCAAGCTGTTCCAGCCGGGTGCGCGGACCGAATCGCTGGTGCGCTTCTCCACGGTCGCCGGCGAGCAGGGCAGCCCGGACACCTGGCGTGATCCGCGCGGTTTCGCGGTGAAGTTCTACACCACCGACGGTAACTACGACCTCGTCGGCAACAACACCCCGGTGTTCTTCATCAAGGATCCGATCAAGTTCCCCGACTTCATCCGCTCGCAGAAGCGCTTGCCCGGCAACGGACTTCGCGATCACAACATGCAGTGGGACTTCTGGACGCTGCGCCCGGAGACCGCCCACCAGGTGGCCTGGCTGATGGGCGACCGGGGCATCCCGAAGACCTATCGCCATATGAACGGCTACGGCTCGCACACCTATCAGTGGATCAATGCCCAGGGCGAGCGGTTCTGGGTGAAGTACCACTTCAAGACCGATCAGGGCATCGACTTCCTGACCCAGGCCGAGGCCGATCGGCTCGCCGGTTCGGATCCGGACTACCACCGCCAGGATCTGTGGGAGGCCATCGAGCGCGGCGAATTCCCGAGCTGGACGGTTCATGTCCAGGTGATGCCCGCCGACGAGGCCGCGGCCTACCGGTTCAACCCGTTCGACCTGACCAAGGTCTGGTCGCATAGGGACTACCCGCTCATCGAGGTGGGCCGCTGGACGCTCAACCGCAATCCGGCCAACTACTTCGTCGAGATCGAGCAGGCCGCATTCGAGCCGTCGAATACCGTTCCGGGAGTTGGCTTCTCACCGGACAAGATGCTGCTGGGCCGCGTATTCGCCTATGCCGACGCACATCGCTACCGCATCGGAACCAATTACGCTCAGCTGCCGCCGAACCGGCCCCGCGCCGCGGAGGTGAACACCTATTCCAAGGAGGGCGCGATGCGGTACGACTTCAACGCGCCCGAGGTGCCGGTGTACGCGCCGAACTCCTACGGCGGCCCGCATGCCGACGCGTCGAAGGCCCCCGACGAGGCGGCGTGGAACTTCGAACCGGAGATGGTGCGCGCCGGATACATCCAGCACCGCGAGGACAGTGACTGGGCCCAGCCCGGCACGCTCGTCCGCGAGGTCTTCAACGACCAGCAGCGCGACCGCCTGGTGAGCAATGTCGTCGGCCATGTGCTCGGCGGCGTCCGCGAGCCGGTCCTGAGCCGAGTGTTCGAGTACTGGACCAACATCGACCCGGAGATCGGCAAGCGCATCGAGGAGGGCGTCCGCGCCGGCCTCGAGGGCAACGCGTAATCGGATCGAAAAACGAAGGCCCGCGCCGGATTCGGTGCGGGCCTTCGTTATCAGCGGAGCCGCCACCGCTCACTCGTAGTGGCCGCCGACCTTGGCGATCCAGATCGCATCGTCGGTCACCTTGTAGACAATGCGATGTTCCTGGGTGATCCGCCGCGACCAGTAGCCCGCAAGGTCGTGTTTGAGCGGCTCAGGTTTGCCGATCCCTTCGAACGGGTCATTCAAGATCGCTTTGATCAGTGCGTTCGTTTTCCGAAGTACGGTTCGGTCGCGTTGTAGCCAGGATGCGTATTCGTCCCATGCCGTCTCGGAGAAGACGAGCCTCATTCGATCAGCTCATGCTCGTGGCCACCTCCGGACTCGAGCTCCTGAATTGATCTGCGCAGGCGGTCGCCATCGCGGCCACTCAGGAGCTCGACCGTAGTGATCAGCGAGTCGTAGTCTTCCTTTGACATCAGTACGGCATTACCGGCCTTGGACACGATCTCGATCGTGTCGTGATCCTCGTTCACCTGCTTCACCAGCGGGAATAGGTTCTTGCGAGCTTCCGATGCTGTGATCGCGGGTGCCATGATTCCTCCAGGCATAGTGGTACAGAATATGGTACCAGTGCGCTGGGTGGGGCCGATTTCGAGAAATATGAACCCGAATCATTCAGCGCGGCGGCGTAATTCGAGGCCGTCGAGGATCAGGGTCAGTTCGGTGTCGAAGTCGGTGTCTCGGGTTCGGGCCGGGTTGGTGTCGCGGGGTTCGGTGTAGCGCTTGTGGGTGCGGGGGTAGGGGCTGGAGGCTGAGCGGCCGGCGGAGAGCAGGCCCTGCATCCAGTCGTGTTCGTCGAGGCCGCTGCGGGCGATGGTGGTCAGCATGGCGGCCTCGGTGGAGGTGGAGCCGACGATGTAGCCGAGGATCGTATTGGTGGCGCGGTCGGCGGTCTCCTCGTCGAAGCCCGCCGATTCCAGGATCGTCAGCAGTCCCTCGGACAGGCGCATCATGTTCGGGCCGAGGTAGCTGAGCCCGGCGGTGCTCAGCACGCCGGTGATCCAGGAATGCCGCAGCAGACCGGCGCGCATATCGCGGCCGAGCCGCACGAGCGCCGGGCGCCAGCCCTCGGGGGCCGCATCCGGGATCGTGATCTCGCCGAGCACCTCGTCGATGATCAGTTCGAGCAGTTCGTCCTTGTTGGCTACGTGGGTGTAGAGCGAGGTGGCCCCGGCGTTGAGCTTGGTGCCGAGCCGGCGCATGCTCAACGCCTCGAAACCCTCGGAGTCCAGCAGCTCGATCGCCTCGGCCACGATCTGCTCCCGGCTCAGCGCCGGCGTATCGCGCCGGGGGCGTTGTGGCCGGGTCCAGACCGACGGGATCTCCTGCGCCTTCGCGACCATCGCGGTCTCTCCTCTCCTGTTGCGGTCAGCATAACCGCTGGCGCACACTGTTCGCTCGCACGAACGATGTGCGGTATCGGAGAGGTCGGAGCCGCTTTCAGAGCATGCCCCACCAGTAGAGCAGGCAGGCCAATACGAAGACGACTACGGTTTCCATCGTCGCTCCCAATTCTCTTGGCGCACTTGTCCCCATCATTCCTCGAGATGACAGGCCGTGCCGGAGAGCATGATCACAACGTGGCAACGGACGACGGCTCGCCGTCATTCGACGATGACGATGACCAGATGGCGCGGGCCCTGTCCGGCGGGCACCGGAATCAGTTCGTCGTCGGGGGCGGCCGCCGGTCCGCGGAACCAGGTGATCGGCCGGCGGGAATCGAGGCGATCGAGGACATCGGGCAGGGCGGGTTCGATCTGCCCGGCGCGGACCACGCAGATATGACAGCCGGGGGTCAGCATCGAGGCCCGGCCCTGGCCTGGACCGCCGTCCAGGACGATGGTCGCCGGATCGACGACCGCGCCGGCGCAGCCGGTCACCACGGCGTCGGGCGTATCGGTGGAGCCCAGGGGATGATCGGCCACGACCCGATGTCCGGCGGCCTCGGCCCATGCGGTGAGCCAGTCCAGCGGCAGACCCTCCGGCGCGACGACCGAGTTGGCGTCGTGGGTGGTCAGCGCCTCGGTCACGGCCTCGGTGATCCGTGCCTCGGAGACCCGAACCACCTGGGCGCCATCGTTTTTCACGCGTTCGGCGAACATGTCGACCAGTTCGGCGCGGGCGGCGGGATCCAGAACGGCCGGTGGCCGTCGATGGCGGCCGAGCGTGACCGTGCGCTCGTCGGCGGGCAGTGCCTTGAGGGCATCGCGCACGCGTCGCAGCATCTCCTCGCGCTCGATCATGGCCGCACCTCGGCGGCGGGCGGGAAATGCGAGGATCCGTCGAACCAACCACCAGAACCGCGAGTCGATTGGGCCGGCAGCCTCACGAAAACCTCCAGATCGAGCCGGATCGGCACGGTCCATTCGGCGCCGACCACCGATCCAGAGTAACGGGAGGAACCGGACGGGCGGGTCAGCGCCCCGCGGTGCGGATGTTGCGCAGGAATTCGGCGTTGGTCTGGGTGCCGCGCAGACCGGTCAGCAGCAGCTCGGCGGCCTGGCGCGGTTCGCGACCGGCCAGGGTGCGGCGCATGGACTCGATGGCGGCCAACTCCGCGGGGTCCAGCAGCAATTCGTCGCGCCGGGTACTGGAACGGTTGATATCGACGGCCGGGAAGATCCGGGCGTCGGCGATCTGCCGGTCGAGTTTGAGCTCGGCGTTGCCGGTGCCCTTGTACTCCTCGAAGATCACCGAATCGGCGACCGAACCCGTCTCCACCAGGGCGGTGGCGACGATGGTGAGCGATCCGCCGTTCTCGATATTGCGTGCGGCGCCGAGGAACTTCTTCGGCGGGGCCAGCGCGGCCGCGTCCACACCACCGGACAGGATGCGGCCCGATGCCGGAGTGGCCAGGTTGTAGGCGCGGGCCAGCCGGGTCAGCGAATCCAGCAGCACCACCACATCGCGACCCATTTCGACCAGGCGCTTGGCATGTTCGATGGCCAGTTCGGCGATCGCGACATGTTCGCGCGGCGCGCGGTCGAAGGTGGCGGCGGCGATATCGGCGGGCACGGCGCGGGACAGGTCGGTGACCTCCTCGGGCCGCTCGCCGACCAGCACCAGCATCAGCTGGCATTCGGGATGGTTCTTGGCGATTCCGTGCGCGATCGATTGCAGCACGGAGGTTTTGCCCGCCTTGGGCGGTGCGACAACCAGTGCGCGTTGACCCTTGCCGATCGGCATCGCCAGATCGGTGACGCGCGTGGTCAATTCGTGTGATTCGGTCTCGAGGCGCAGACGATCGCGCGGGTAGATCGGGACGAGATCGGCGAAATGCGGTCGCTTGCGGGCCTGTTCGGGCGACATGCCGTTGACGGTGTCGACGCGGATCAGCGGGGCGAACTTCACCCCCTCGCGTCTGGGGCCGACGATGCCGGTCACGGCGTCGCCGGGCCGCAGTCCGCACTCGCGGACCAGGCGCGTCGGCACATGGGCGTCACGCGGTCCGGGCAGATAGCCGTCGGTTCGCACCGCGGCGTGGTTATCGGAGATCTCGAGTATTCCTGTGACGACCGTCTCCGTATCGGTCGCGTGGTGAATTGTCTTGTCTTGCATGATTTTCCCCCTCGGGAAGGCTATGGGTACGGCGAAAGGCCGCGACCGCGGCAGATGCCGCGAATGGGGATCCGGTCGAACCGGCAACGCAATGCTGCTACCCGAACGTCCGGGATGAATACCTCGTGGGCGGGACCTGGTCCACCTGCGTCCACAAGTCGAAGAACGCTGCCAACGTTAGCGTCATGCTCCACAACACGCAATCCCCTGCGTTTGTTCCCCAATGCCGAGAGCCCCGGCCGAAAAGCGGGCCGGGGCTGGGGGTGAGGGAGAACTACCCCTCCCGCTACTGGCTGGTGATGAGTTCGGCGGCCCTCTCGCCGATCATGTAGCAGGGGGCGTTGGTATTGCCGCCGGTGATGCTGGGCATGATCGAGGCGTCGGCGACGCGCAGATTCTCGATACCGCGCACGCGCAGCTGGGGATCGACCACGGCGCGTTCGTCCACACCCATGCGACAGGTGCCGACCGGGTGATAGACCGAATGCACACGATGGGGAAGTTCACGGCGCAGGGCGGTCTCGTCGCGGTAGGCCGGGCCGGGGGTGAACTCCTCGGTGATATCGCCCGCGATCGAGGAGTTCGCCATGATCTCGCGAATCATCCGAACACCCTCGACGAGGAATTCGGTATCGGCCGGATCGGACAGATAACCCGGATCGATGAGCGGTGAATCGAGCGGATCGGCCGAGGCCAGCCGGAGTTCGCCGCGGCTGCGGGGATAGATCAGCGTCGGGAAGATGGTGAAACCGGCCCGCCGGTCCACCAGATGCAGCTTGTCCTCGTCCTGATTGGGCACCGGATAGTTCCACGGCAGGGTGTGGATCTGCATATCCGGAATGTCGCGTGCGAACGAGGTTTTCACGAAGCCGACGGCCTCGAAGACCGTGCGGCCGAACCACGAGCCGCCGGGCCGGGCCAGTTCGCGGATCAGCCCCGCCGCGAAATGCGAAGGGATGCCGCGATGTACGGCCTTACGCGACAGGAACGTCATCGGCACGAACAGATGATCGTGCAGGTTCTGCCCGACCGGCAGATCGGTATGCACGGTGATCCCCAGCTCGCGCAGCTGTCCCGCCGGACCCACGCCCGAGAGCATCAGCAGCTGCGCCGAGCCGATCACACCGGCCGACACCACGACCTCCTTGGCGGCGCGGATGATCCGCCGCCCGGACTTCTCGAGCACCTCGACCCCGGTCGCCCGCCCGTTCTCGATGACGACCCGCGTCACATGCGCACCCGTCACCACCCGCAGCCCGGAGTCCGGGCGGTTGGTGATGAAGCCGCGAGATGAGCTGTAGCGCAACCCGTCTCGCACGCTCTGCTGGAAGATACTGATGCCCTCCTGGGATTCGCCGTTGTAGTCGGCGATCTGGGGCACCCCGAGAGTGTCGGCGGCGGCCGTCATGAATTGCCGGGCGATCGGTGTCAGTTCGCGCTGGCGGGTCACCTCGATCGGCCCACCGGCGCCGCGCACCTCGCTCGCGCCGTCCTCCCAGTTCTCCAGCCGCTTATAGGCGGGCAGCACGTCGTCGTAGCTCCAGCCCGCGCAGCCCTCGGCGGCCCAGGAGTCGAAGTTGGCCCGGTTACCGCGCACGAACAGCATGCCGTTGACCGAGCTGGAACCGCCGAGCACCTTGCCCCGGGTCATCGGGATCAGGCGATCGTCGGCATGTTTCTGCGGGACCGAGAACTGCTTCCAGGTCACGCGCTTCTTCAGCTGCGGGACCGTATGCACCATGGTGATCATGCCGGGCACGGTCACCAACCGGGTGTCGTCCTTGCGGCCCGCCTCGATCAGGATGACGCTCGCGCCGTCCTCGACGAGCCGCGCCGCGACCGTGGCACCGGCGCTGCCCGCGCCTACGACGATGTAATCGGCCTCGCTGGTATCCGCGATGCGGTCGGTCATATTCGCTACCTCATCTTCGAAGTGGTCCAGGACACACTGTAGAACAAGTTCTAGTCTTGGTGAAGATGTGAACCTTACTTCTAGCCTGGCAGCGGGTTCGAAGGCTTGTGGCGCTGTGTAGAACTCGTTCCACTTCTGCCGGTGCTCGTCGGATCGCACAACCGGGGTGGCCGCCGGAGGCGTCCTATGATCACGGGGTGAGCATTCGCGACATTCCCGTACGGACCCTCTCCGACGAATCCACCACCCTCGGCGATCTGGCCGGGGACAAGGCGGTGCTGGTGGTCAACGTGGCCTCCAAATGCGGCCTGACCCCGCAATACACCGGACTGGTGGAACTGCAACAGACCTACGGGCCACGCGGTTTCAGCGTGGTCGGCGTGCCGTGCAACCAGTTCATGGGCCAGGAGCCCGGCACGGCCGAGGAGATCCAGCAGTTCTGCTCGACCACCTACGGCGTGGATTTCCCGCTACTGGAGAAGGTCGAGGTGAACGGCGACGACCGCCATCCGCTGTATCGGGAGTTGGTGCGGACCACCGACGCCGACGGCGAGGCCGGTGATATCCAGTGGAACTTCGAGAAGTTCCTCGTGGATCGGGACGGTAAGGTCGTCGCCCGATTCCGGCCGCGCACCGAGCCCGGCGATCCGGCGGTGGTCTCGGCGATCGAGGCCGTGCTCTAACTATCCGCGCCGGCGGTAGCGGACCGCGCACGGCTGCCGCAACCGGACCACCATCGTGGAATGGTCGTTGCGGTAGCTGTCCGCGGGAAATGCCATCGGAAATCCTTCCGCAGTACCGCGTCCATTCGCGATGGACACCTGTCCGGGCGGTATTGGAAATCAGTTGCGCAGCACCTGCAATGCCGATTTCTCGAGCCGATCGGCGATTTCGGCATAGGACGCGTAGCCGATGCCCGCACGCACCAGCGCGCCCGCATAGAGCAATTCGAGTGTTTCCACGATATCCGGATCGGCAGCCGGTCCGAGCGCATCGATCAATCGGCGGCGAATCTCGCCGCCGATACGGACGCGCAGATGGGCGACATCGGGATCGGTGCCCAGCAGTGCGCTGGTCACCGCCCCGGCCAGGGCGGATTCGTCGGCGACCAGCATCGCGATCTGGCGCAGTACGGCCACCACCCGCACGGTCGGGTCGGGCGAGTCGCCCGCCGGTGGCGGGGTCGCGGCCAGGCGACGCCAGAAGACCTCGGCGACCAGGTGTTCCTTCGAGGAGAAGTAGGTGTAGGCGGTGGCCGTGCCCACTCCTGCGGACGCGGCCACCATACGGACGGTCAACCCCGCGAAACCCTCGCGCGACAACACCTCCAGTGCGGCCCGGGTCAGCCTCTCGACGGTATCGGCCTGCTTCTCGGTGAGGCGACGGCGAGTGGCCTCCGAATTCACCGCGGGGGATTCGCTGGAAATGGGATCGGACACGTGTCTGGATGCTACTATCGGATGGTCTCGGGGGCAACTGTGAAAGGCTTTTCTATTGTCACTCGTGCCGATTCGATCATTTCCGCTCGCCATTCACGATGTATTCCCCGATCCGCGCGAAGGCGGCCGGGTGCCGTACAACATCTATCGAAAAGCTTTGGACGGAAATAATCTCCGCGAGGTCTCGACACGATTAGGACAGCAGGGCGATACGCACGTGCTCGGCTCACTCTCCGGTGATCGAAGACAATGGGGGACAGGGTATTTCAGGCCAGTGGCAGCTTGGCCGCGAGTCGATCCAGATAGGCCAGGACCTCGGATTCGGATTTGTCCGGCAGGCCGTAGAGCGCGTCGGTGACGCCCGCGGCCTCCCAGTGGGCGAGCCGCCCGGGATCGGGCCGACCGTCCAGCGCCACCACCCGCGGTGCGCCGATGCGGCCCTGCGCCAGCCAGATCTCCGCGAGCAGCCCGAGGCGCTTCAGCAGCAGTTCATGTTCGTAGGGCGTGGTGATCCAGCCGTCGGAATGGCGGGCGATCCAGCGGAAACCCTGTTCGGTTCCGGCGGTTCCGATGAGTACCGGCGGCGTCTGCTGGATCGGCTTGGGCCAGGCCCAGCTCGGCCCGAAGCGCACGAATCGGCCGTCGTAGCTCGCCTCCTGCTGCGTCCACAGCGCGCGCATGGCCTCGAGGTATTCGCGCAGGGCGGTGCGCCGTTTCTCGCCGGGAATGCCGTGATCGGCGAGTTCATCGGTATTCCAACCGAATCCGGCGCCGAGGGTGACCCGGCCGCCGGACAGGTGATCGAGAGTGGCGATGGTCTTGGCGAGGGTGATCGGGTCGTGTTCGGTGGGAAGCGCTACCGCCGTGGCCAATTCGATGCGCTCGGTGACCGCGGCCGCGGTCGCGAGCGCGACCCACGGATCGAGGGTGCGCATATAGCGGTCGTCGGGCAGGCTCGCATCGCCGGTCACCGGATGCGCCGCCTCCCGCTTCACCGGGATATGGGTGTGCTCGGGCACGAAGAACGAGGCGAAGCCGCGCTCCTCGGCGGCGCGGGCGGCCGCGGCCGGGGTGATGCCGCGGTCGCTGGTGAACAGGACGATGCCGAAACGCATGGGCCCGTCATCCTTTCAGTCGTGGCGGGCCGCGGCGATGCCCGCGCGGCGTCCGTAGAAGCTGCCGTCGCCGAGCGAGGCCCCGCTGGCATATCCGCCCGCGCAGATACCGGAGGTGCAGCGGCCCGCGGCGTAGAGGCCCGCGATCGGGTCGCCGGACACATGCAGCACGCGCGAATCGAGATCGGTCCGCAACCCGCCGAGGGTGAAACCGCCGGTATGTTCGCGCAGATCGTAGGCGGCGAGCGGGGTTCGGATCGGCTTGACCCATTCCGGCTTCTTGCCCAGCAGCGGATCCACGCCGTCCGCGGCGTGCCGGTTGTAGACCTCGATCGTGGCCTGTAAAGCGCCTGCGGGGAAACCGATTTCGGCCTCGACCTCCGCGACGGTCTCGGCCACGGAGGCCGGTGGCTGCTGCCGGAAGAAGTGCACGGTGCTCGTGGTGGCGCCCGCGGCCTCGAGCGCCTGCTCATCGATGATCAGATACGCCTTGTTGTGCTGTTCGTTGAGCGTCGCCTGCCCGATGCGGCCGCAGTAGGTGTCCTCGGGGATGTAGCGCTGGCCGCGCGCGTTGACGAGGATGCCGCGGGCGATCATCTGCGGGTCGGCGAAGAACGCGACCTCGGCGGCGTCCATATGCGCCAGCTGCGCGCCGAGCGCCTGCGCGACCCGGATCCCGATGCCGTCGTGCTCCTCGATCGAGGCCACCGGACGGTTGAGCAGCCGCGGGGTGTAGGTCCGCACCATGTCCTGGTTGTAGGCGAAGCTGCCGGTGGCCAGCACCACGCCGCGGCGGGCGCGCACGGTGATCTGCTTGCCGTACCGTTTGGCGGCGACGCCGACGACGCGATCGGTGTCGTCGGTGATCAGACGCTGGATACGCAGGTCGTATTCGGCTCGGACGCCGAGGGATTCGGCGGTATCGGTGAGCGGCTTCATCAGCATGTAGCCGCCCCCCTTCTCGCCGATGACCTTGTTCTGCATCTGCGGCAGGTGGCCGCGCGGGGCGGGAGTGGCGATGGTGTTGAAGGGTGCGGCGTTCTCGCCGCCGGAATACATCAGGCCCTGGTCGTGCGGCGGCTCCCAGCCCGGCTCGCCCCAGAACTCCTCCTTGAACGGAACGCCCTGGGCCACCAGCCAATGGAAATGCTCGACGCTGCCCTGGCAGTAGTCGTGGATCTTGGCCTCGTCCACGCCCGGGCCGAGCGCGGCGAGCAGGAACTTCTCCATATTCTCGGGAGTGTCCTCGAATCCGAGCGCCTTCTGGAGCGGGGTGCCACCGCCGAGATAGATGAAGCCGCCCGACATCGCGGCCGCACCGCCCCAGCCGCCGGTCCGCTCCAGCACCAGCACCTCGGCCCCGGCCCGGGCGGCCTCGATGGCCGCCGCGGCGCCCGCGACGCCGTATCCGGCGATCACCACGTCGGCCTCGTCATCCCAGCCGGTGACGGCATCCGCGCGCAACGGACGCACCGTGGTGGTTTCGGTCATGATCGGTCACTCCTCTGCTTCGCCTGTGCCACAACCTTTCCCACCACACCGTCGAGTGTCGTGCCGGCGGGCCGGCCGATGTGATGGCATATGTGGCGAAGACGCCCGCGCCGCCGGATACCAGTTTCCCGCCCATCAACAGCGGGGCGCCGTCGGGCGTGACGAGCCTGCTCATCGGTCGCTCCCATGCTGTCCGGACACGTGTACGGACTATATGTAGCCGGGTCGATCGAGCGCAATAACTTGTTCCAATTTCTGGCGAAATTACTGCCGAGAACCGAGGGGATGGCATTGCGGTCGACGAGGGTAGTGGGGAAACTATTCGGATCTATCGCCTGCTAGTCGACGTGATGATACTGTCCAGACACATGTCCAGATCAGCGTCTTCCGATGCCGACTCCGGAAGACTGAACTCGTTCTCATTCGATCCTTATGGCCATCGTTTCCACGACGACCCCTATCCCGTCTATCGGCGGCTGCGGGCCGAGGCGCCGCGGTGGCGGTGCGCTGATGCCCGGATTCGCCCCGCATCCCGATCGACGGCCGTCCCGATGTGGTGATCGCACCGGCGCCGACTTCACCTTCGGCGAGCACCGATCGCCGCCGCTCACCGTCGTTCCCGTTGAACGGGACCGGACTCGAAAAGCGTAGGTCGCAAAACAAGAACGTGTTCTACTTGGGAGGTGTCGGCGGTGCATGCTGTTCTAGGGGAAAAGGTTCGGATGCCGGTGGAGATCCGGCGTGCCGATGCCTGTTCGGCCATGTTCGCCGTCGACTCGGCGGCGGCGGGACGGCTGCTGGCGGACAGGGGGCTGGAGCCGGTGCGGTTCGCCGGTCGCGCCCTCTGCTCGATGGCGTTCGTCCGCTATGTCGACGGCGATCTCGGCCCATATCACGAGTTCGCCTTCGCGCTGCTGGTCCGCCGGCCGGGGCACGGCATCGGCGTGTACATCCACTGGCTGCCGGTGAATCAGAGTTTCACTTGCGCGGCCGGGCGGCAGATCTGGGGATTTCCCAAGGAGATGGCCGATATTCGAATCGAGCCCGTCGGCCGCGGTCACCGATGTGCGGTGCGGCTGGACGGTCGGTTGGTGGTGGCGCTGCGGGTCGGCGGGGGCGTGCCGCTGCCATCCGGATTGGGCGGCGCGTCTGTCGATGCCTATGCCTGGGGCGATGTCCTGCGACGCACACCGTGGGTGATGAATCCCGCGGCCGTGCGCGGTCGCCCCGGCGGTGCCCGGATCCAGCTCGGCGACCATCCGGTGGCCGACGAGATGCGCGCGCTCGGCCTGCCGGGCCGCGCGCTGTTCAGTACTCGAATCGGCTTGCTGCGCATGACATTCGAGGAAGCTCAGGAGGTTTGATGACCACGACAGCACTCGTGACCGGCGCGGCCAGCGGCATGGGCCGCATCGCCGCGCAGCGCCTGGCCGCGGCCGGTTACCGCGTCGCCGCGGTGGATCTGAACGAGACCGGGTTGGCCGAAACCGTCCGGCGCGCACCGAATATGCAGACCTATGCCTGTGACGTCTCCGATGCCGTTGCGGTGCGCGCGATGGTGGACAAGGTGCGCGCCGACCTCGGGCCGATCGAGCACCTGGTGCATTCCGCGGGCTATGCCCGCGTGGGATCGGCTCTGACGCACGATGTTTCGGAGATGCAGCGGCTGATCAACACCAACTACATCGGCACCGTCAATCTGTGCCAGGCGATCGTTCCGGCCATGCGCAACGCCGGATCGGGCACGGTGGTGCTGTTCGCCTCGATGGCGGGCTGGTTCGCCTCGCCTGGGCTCGCGGCCTACGCGGCCTCCAAGTTCGCGGTCGTCGGCTACGTCGACGCGCTCGCGCAGGAGCTGCTCGGCTCGGGTGTGCGACTGGTGTGCGTCTGTCCGCCGCATGTGGAAACCCATTTCCTGGACGACATTCGCGCCTCGGATCCCCGAGTACTGGCCGGCCGCAGCGGCATGTCGCCGGAGAAGGTCATCGATGCGGTGGAAAAGGCGCTGGGCAAACGCAAGCCGCCGATCTACCTCTTCCCCGGCGATGCGCACGCCATGGTGCTCGCCCGTCGCCTCGCCCCGAATCTGTTCCGCCGCCTCATCGCTCGCATGGTCAAACCGGAGTTGTGAGCGGGCCTCCCGCCGGTGGTCCCGCAGTCTCTGGCCAATGTTCCGCTCCCGGCACGTGTTTCGCCGGGAGCGGATCGGGCCACATCGAATTACTCAGCGCCCCTTGAACTCTGGCTTCCGTTTCTCCATGAAAGCCCGCGGCCCCTCCTTGGCGTCCTCGCTGCGGAATACCTCCAGACCCAGTTTGGCATCGATCTTGAACGCGTCCAGTTCATGCAGCCCCTCGGTATCGCGCATGGTCCGCAGGATCGCCCGAACCGCCAGCGGCCCATTGGCATTGATCAGCCCGGCGAGCTCGAGCGCCTTGTCCAGCGCGGTGCCGTCGGGGACGACATGACCGATGAGGCCGATCTCCTTGGCCTCGCGGGCGGTGATGTGCCGGCCGGTCAGCAGGATCTCGGCGGCGACGGTGTAGGGGATCTGGCGGGGCAGCCGCACGGCCGAACCGCCCATCGGAAACAGGCTCCACCGTGCCTCGGAGACACCGAATTTCGCGCTCTCGCCCGCGACCCGGATATCGGTGCCCTGCAGGATCTCGGTGCCGCCCGCGATGGCCGGGCCCTCGACGGCGGCGATCAGCGGTTTGGTCAGGCGGCGGCCCTTGAGCAGGCCGGGCATGGTGGTCGGATCGAAACCGCCGCCCTCGCTCATGTTCTCGGCATGATTCTGCTTGGTCATGGCCTCGAGATCCGCGCCCGCGCAGAAGGCGCCGCCCGCACCGGTGAGGATGCAGGAGCGGATCGCCGGATCGTCGTCGACGATATCCCAGGCCTGAACCATCAGCTCGAGCATCTCGCCGGTCAGCGCATTGCGCACGGCCGGTCGGTTCATGGTGACGATCAGCGTGGCGCCGCGGCGTTCGATCAGGGCATGCGGTTCTGTATTGCTACCGGTTTCAGTGGCTGCCGACATTCTCGTCAACCCTCTCTGCTCGGAAATTACCTGCGCTTCCGGGACGAAGTTACCCGGCGGCATTGTCGTAAACAATAACGTGTTCTAGTTTGTAATGTGGTGACCGCCGTCACGGGCGGCAAGTGGATGGAGAGATCGGCGATGGAGACAACCACGCAGGGCGGCACGGCCACACTGCCGCCGCGGATCACGAAGGCGCTCATCGATCGGCTGACCGGGATGGTGACCGCCGGTACAGCCGGGGATAAGCGCGAACCTTACGAGATGATCGAGGTCTATACCGGCGCCGCGATCGGTGAGCTGCCGCAGTCCTCGCCCGAGGATGTCGCCGCAGCGGCAGCGAATGCCCGTGCGGCGCAACGGGAATGGGCATCCTGGCCGCTGTGGCGGCGGCTCGCGGTGTTCGAGCGGGCCCATGAGCTGATCCTGGCCGAGCACGAGACCATCGCCGACCTCATCCAGATCGGCAACGGGAAGACCCGGCGGATGGCCGTCGAGGAGTCCTGCGATGTGCCGTTGGTCATCAGCCACTACCTCAAGGTGGCCAAGCGGGTGCTGCGGCCCGTGCGGCGCGGCGGGCCGATGCCGGTCATCACCACCTCGACCGAGCAGCACCGGCCCAAGGGCGTGGTCGCGGTCATCTCGCCGTGGAACTTCCCGTTCGCGATCTCGCTGTCGGATTCGGTTCCGGCGCTGATCGCGGGCAACGGGGTAGTACTCAAGCCGGACAACAAGACCGCGCTGTGCGTGCTCTACGGCGTGGAGCTGCTGTACAGGGCGGGTCTGCCGCGCGGCCTGCTGCAGGTGGTGTGCGGCGGCGGGCCGGATGTCGGGCCGAGCATCGTCGACAACGCCGATTTCGTCATGTTCACCGGATCCACCGCGACCGGGCGGATCATCGGGGAGATGGCCGGGCGCAATCTGATCGGCTGCAGCCTCGAGCTGGGCGGTAAGAATCCGCTGATCGTGCTCGACGATGCGAATCTCGACGAGGTGATCCCCAGTGCGATATTCGCCGTCTACGGCAATTCGGGTCAGGCGTGCATGCATATCGAGCGCATCTACGTCCACGAGCGGTTGCACGACGAGTTCGTGCGCCGGTTCGTCGGGGCCGCCGCGGAATTGGGCGCCACGGCGGGCGCACGCTACGACTACACACCCGAATTCGGCTCGCTGGCCTCGGTCGACCATATGGAGAAGGTGGCCGCACATATCGAGGACGCGCGCGCGAAGGGCGCGGTCGTGCACACCGGCGGTGTGCCCATGCCCGATATCGGTCCGGCGTTCTACGCCCCGACCGTGCTCACCGGCGTGACCCCGGAGATGTTGCATGCGACCATGGAGACCTTCGGCCCCGTGGCGACGATCTACCGCTACTCCGACGAGGAGGAGGTGATCCGGCAGGCCAATGCCACCACCTACGGCCTCAACGCCAGCGTGTGGAGCCGAAACCTGGCGCACGCCACCAGGATCGCCGATCACATCGAGGC
This sequence comes from Nocardia sp. NPDC051570, assembly GCF_044454005.1. NCBI lineage: Bacteria > Bacillati > Actinomycetota > Actinomycetes > Mycobacteriales > Nocardiaceae > Nocardia > Nocardia sp. NPDC051570. The sequence continues at coordinate 199,034 of NZ_JBITDI010000013.1, forward strand.
GGGCAATATCAACATCAACGACGGCTATGTGACCACGTACTCGTCCAAGGGCACCCCCTCGGGCGGTCTCAAACAATCCGGCGTGGGCGCCCGCCACGGCGACACCGGTCTGCTCAAGTACACCGACACCGTCAACGTCGGCATCCAGAAGATCCAGGTCATGACCGCCCGCGCCAAGCAGCCCTTCGACAAACAACTACGCCAAACCCTGCTCACCCTCCGCTGGATGCGCAAGCTACGCATCCGCTGAAGTCACTGATGTTCCGGCCCCGGCTGCAGGAAGTCGTCGCGGGAGTCGACCTCGCAACGGTCGGCGGTGGACTGGGCGAAGATGGCGTCGACCTCGCTGGGGCGCACGCGCCGGAAGGTGAAGCGCAGATCCTCGGTGCCCGCCGCGAGAGTGCGGGTGAGCTGGGTGGTTTCACCGGAGTTGTAGACGATCGTGACCGTGACCGGACCCGGAGTGTTCAGGTGATACAGCCCGACCGTGATCCCGCGGCCGTTTGCCGCGCCGTCCCAGACGCTCGGCGCCGCACAGGCGATCGTGCCCGCGCGCAGGACCGACACCGCCGAGGCCGGATCACGCGGATGCGCGGTGGAGGCGTTGTGTGCGGAGACCGCGAACGCGGCGGCCGTGGCGGGGATGGCGAGCAGCACGGCGACCGCGAGGACGACGCGGCGCAGGCGGCGAAACATGTTTTCTCCCTGGGTTATTGGATGGTCAGCGTGGTTTCGATGAGGTCGTGGCCGAGTTCGGGGTGTATCGCATCGGTGGCGGGCAGGCGCGGCGGATGGAACCAGCTCGCGTCGGCCTCGGGATGCGGGCCGGTGAGGCCGACGCGGCCCAGGCCGTAGCGGGTGACGATGGCGGCCGGTTCACCGGAGGGATAGGTGGCCAGCTGTTGAATCGGTGTGCCGGAACGGATTCGGAAGGTGGGCCCGTCCTGGAAGTAGAGCCTGCGTCGCTGTCCGCGCCAGTTCACCGGCATGATCGCATCGTCGGTGGTGGTCACGACCGCGTTCGGGGTGGCGATGTACTGTTCCGCGTCACCGGCCAGCAGCTGATAGCCGGGCCTGCCCGCGAGGTACCCGCCGAGGCAGAAGCCGAGATAGACACCGCCGCCGCGCACCCAATCGCGAACCGTATCGGCGTGCCGGCGCAGGCGCGGCCAGGCGGCGTCCACATCGCCGCCGCCCGGTTGGGCGAAAATCAATGCCCGAGAGAGGTTTTCGGCGGTGAGGTCCAGTTCCTCGTGTGGCCCCACGTATTCGACGCGCAGCCGCGTCGAGGTCGTCCGTAGCAGCGCCGCAACGGCTTCCGGGCAGCCGGGGGTGGTGGCCGGACCCCGGTACACCAGGGCGAGCGGGGCCGGGGTGCGGTGCAGTTCGTAGGTGGCGACGATCCCGGCGCCCGCGGTGGTGGTGACCGCGGCGGCCGTCGCGATCAGAAAGGTGCGGCGACGGATCATGATCCGCCCTTGGTGCGCGAGACCGCGCGACGGGCGCGGCGTGTGATCGCGGTGACCAGCGACTCCAGCGGCCCCCGCCCGGCGGTGCTGGTCCAGGCCAGGCCGATCAGCAGCGCCGCGATCGTCTGCGCGATGAAACTCGTTGTGCGCGAGTAATGATCGAATTCGCTGTTGATGAAGGCCAGATGCAGCGTGTAGAGCGTCAGGGTCATCCGCCCGGCGGCCGCGAGCGGACGCAGTAACCGGGCCAGGATGGCCAGCCGCGCGGCCGCGAGCAGCACGCCGAGCACCACGAATGCGGAGCCGATGGTGACGAGCAGATCCAGCGATGTTCCGGTGTGTGACTTGTCCAGCGCGAGCCACCACCAGGTGTTGCCGGGCACCGTGCCGTCGGCGCCGAAGTCCAGCACTTGCTGGGTCTCGTCGAGGGTCAGCGAGCCCGCGGGGCGCGCGGCCATGATGTGATCCACGCCGTGCCGGGCGTGCAGCAGATACATCGACACCGCATGCGCGGCATAGGCCATCACCGCACCGATAACGATGAGGCCCACCACAGTTCGCATCCGCGAGAGCGTGAGCCGGCCCACGACCAGCCCCGCGCACAGATAGGCCAGCCACGCCAGGGCCGGAAACTCGCCTGTCACACCGAGTTCGGTGAACAGCTGCCACGGCTGCGACCACAGATCCACGAACGAGTAGTTGTCCCCGGTGGATTCGGGCAGGCGGCCGAGCAGCAGATGGGTGGCCACCGGCGCCCCGGTGAGGACAATCAGCCCCACGACGCCGACCGCCCAGGTGGGCAGCAGGACCAGGGGAATCGCGGCAACGAACAGGAGGGCGTAGAACGGCAGGATCACCGTGGCCAGCTGGGGATCGGTATAGCCGAGCGCGAACCCGATCGCGCCGACGACGAGCGCCCTGGCGGCCAGGCCCGCGGCATTGCTCGCCGCATCGGCCAGGCGCACCCTGCGACGACCGGTCAACAGTGCCACCGAAACTCCGGCCAGCACCGCGAACAGCGCCGACGCCCGCCCGGCGAACAGGGTGAAGCTCCAGGTCGGATCGCCGTCGCCGGTGGAGTCCGGCAGCACGTGCACGGCCATCATCCCGATCAGCGCGACGCCGCGCGCGGCGTCGATTCCGATCAGCCGTGCGACGGAAGAGGCTGTGGTGGTGGTCTTTTCGATCGGAGGCGCGGGCGCCAGGGTGGCGGTCATCCGGCCATCACCGCATCCACCAGATCCAGGGCGAGGTCCCGTCCGCAGGCCGTATGCGGATCGGCGCCCTGCGGATACCGCAGTCCGGCGTCGGTGAACCAATCCGGCGTCGCCTCCGGATGCGGGCCGACCACCCCGACCCGACCGGCGCCGAACGGGGTGACGGCGGCGGCGATGGCCTTGTTGGGATAGGTCGCGAGAACCGTTGTGCCGGTATCGGTATCGATGTCGAAATGCGGTCCGTCCTGGAAGAACAGCTGTCGGCTTCGCCCCCGCCACCGCACCTCCACCACCGTGTTGTCCTCGGTGCGCACGGTGGCTCGACGGGTATCGATGTACTGATCGGTGTCGCCGGGCAGCAGCGCGAATCCCGGTGTGGCGCCGGCCAGATAGCCGCCGAGGCAGAATCCGAGGTAGCGGCCGCCCCCGCCGACGAAGCCGCGGATCGCCTCGCGCTGATCGCGCAGATGCCGGTAGGCCTGCTCGAGGGTGTCCCCGCCGGGCTGGGCGTACAGCGCCGCGCGGGCGAGGGAGTCCGATGACAGCGGCACCCGCTCGCGCGGTCCGGTGAAGTGGATATCGAACCCGCGGTCGCTCGCGGCCAGCAGTTCCGCGACGGCCTCCGGGCAGCCGGGCAGGCTGGCCGGGCCACGGTAGACCAGGGCCACCGGGCGCGAAAGACGTGATTGCATGAACCTCATAGCGTCACTCCTGGGCCGACGACGGCGAGTTGCGCGGGAATGCCGGCCCAGCGGGTATCGGCGGTGAGCTGTTCGCCCTTCATCAGCAGCGACAGCGAGTCGAGGACCACCCGATCGCCGACGACGGCGTCGTAGAGCACGATCGAGCGGATGCCGACCGTGGCGCCCGGCCGGATGGTCACCGTCGACATCTTCATGACCCGGTCCTCGAACAGATGGGTCTGCAGCGAGGCCTCCGGCCCCACCGCCGCGTCGTCACCGATGACGACCAGATCGAATTCGGTGAAGTAGGTGGTGCCGATCCACGTGCGCCGCCCGATATCCGCGCCGAACCAGCGCAGCAGCGGCGGCAGGAACGGCGTTCCGACCAGCAACGCCAGACCGCCCGGGACCGCGGCCGCCTCGTACAGGCCGGTGACGAATTCGCTCTTGCGCACGAACGGATCCCACAGCGGATCCACCCGCGGTCCGTAGCGGCCGATCACCCCGCGCTTCACCGCGGCGCAATAGCCCACGATCGCGATCGAGACGGCCTGGGCGACCAGCGGTGACACCAGTGCGGGCACCGTGATGTCGCGGCCGTGCGCGAGCCACGACAGCGCCCACAGATAGAGATAGAAGCCGGTGCCCAGCACGGTCGCGGGCAGGGTCGCGCGGAAGAACTCGATGGCCAGCCGCTGGCGGACCAGCCGCCGCGGTGGGGCATAGGTGGCCGCCTCCGGAAAGTCGCCGGAATCCTGGCGCACCGGCAGATGCATGGCCGGGGATCCGAGCCAGGAGGTGCCGTCGGGGACGCCCGTGCGCGGCGGCAGCGTCCCGACTCCGACCAGCGCGCCCGATCCGACGGTCGCGCCCGCCGAGACGACGGCCGCATTGCCGATGAACGAGCGCCGCCCGATCGTGGTGGGCGCGAAGGAGATCCAGCCGTGGCCGAAGGTCGCCGCCCCGACGCTGGCCATATCGGCGATGAAGGTGCCCTCGGCGAGTTCGAGCAGATCCGGATCCAGATGTGCCGCGGTGGACACCTCCGAACCGCGGCCGATGCGCGCGCCGAGCAGCCGTAACCACGGCACGGTGTACAGGGTGGCGTAGAGCGAGTTGGTGAATTCCAGGCTGTATTCGAACAGCTTGTCCGCCACCCACTTTCGCACGCCGAGTGCGGACCTGGCCGGATGGATTCCGGTGGGTAGCTGTGGCAGCACCAGCCATTTGCCCGCGGCCACCAGGGCGCAGACCGTCAGCACGAAGATCGGTCCGGCCAGCAGGGTGGAGAACAGGCCGACCAGCAGATCGAAGCGCAGCAGCGCCCACCACACGAAGGCGGTGGCGGGCACGATCATCGCGATCGCGGCGACCTCCAGGACCAGCACGGCTCCGCCGATGCTCGCCAGCTGCGGCAGTGTCCACGGCGTGCGGGTCGGCGCGGTGGCGAGGATCGCCTCCGACGAATCCGACAGCCGTTCGGTCGGTGCGGCCGGCGATCCGGACCAGCGCCCTTCGGGTGGCACAGTCATGCCCATGCCCAACGCCGACTGCTCACCCAGGGCCGCCCGGGCAGACACGATGGAGCCGGGATCGAGGACCGCGTGCGCGCCGACGAAGGCGTCGTAACCGATCGTGATCGGTGCGACGACCACCCACCCGTCCTCGACTCGCCAGGGCCACAACGTGACTCCGTATCCGATGGCCGCCCCGGGCCCGATATCGAGCAGATGCGGCAGGCTGACCGAGCCGGTGGCGATATGCGCGCCGCGCCCGATGCGCGCACCCAACAGCCGCAGATAGGCATTGGCCAGGGGAGATCCGGACAGCACCGGCAGCGGGCCGATCGTGAGCAGTAGATGCATCGCCCATATCCGCAGATAGGTGATGCCCCACAGTCGGTAGCGTCCGGGCCGGATACCCGCGACGAGTATGCGCCCCAACAGAATAGGCACCACCCAGCGCACGTTCAGATAGGCGATCAACAGGGCCAGCAGCAGCTGCTCGAGCACCTCGAACGAGACGTAGCCGTCGTTGACGGTGTAGACGTAGACCACCGGCAGGGTGATCACCAGCATCAACAGATACAGCGCGGCCATCTGCGCCCCACCGGCGCGGGCTACCTCGAATGTGCTGTGCTGCAACGGTTTCGGGCGCTGAGCGGGCTGCGATGCGGCGGCGCTCGCCGTGTTCGCCGCGAGCGCGCGCACGGTCGGGAAGCGGTACAGATCCCGCAGCGCGGCCTGCGGCATCGTCCCGCTCTCCCGCAGTCGCGTCACCACCCGCGCGGCCAGCAGCGAATGCCCGCCGAGTTCGGTGAAGAAATCGGCTGTGACGGAGACGGTCTCGGGCGGCAGCCCCAGCGCCGCGGCCCAGTCGTCGCGGATCCGCTCCTCGGCCGCGTCGGCCGGTTCGATGACAGCGCCGGGGCCGACCAGGCGATGGGTGGCCGGCGCCGGGAGCAGCCTGCGATCCACCTTGCCCGAGGGCATGGTCGGAAGGGAGTCGATGACCTCGATATACGCGGTGACCATATAGCCGGGCAGCCGATCGCGCATGCGGCCGTGCAGGCGTTCGCGCAGATCGTCCGCGGGCTCGGCGCACACCACGTACGCGGCCAGTTCGGGTCCGTCCGCACCGGGTGTCGTCGCCACCACCGCCTCGGTGACGGCGGGGTCGTCCATGAGCACCGTTTCGATCTCGCCGAGATCGATGCGATGTCCGCGGATCTTCACTTCGGCGTCGGCGCGGCCGAGGTATTCGAGTTCGCCGCTCTCGTCGATGCGGCCGAGATCGCCTGTGCGGTACAGCTTTCCGTCGGGCGTGCTGGGGTGGTCGAGGAAACGGTCCGCGGTGAGATCCGGGCGGCCGACGTAGCCGAGGGCGACACCGGGTCCGCCGATGCAGATCTCGCCTACTTCGCCGTCGGGTACCGGATCGCGATCGTCGTCGAGCAGGACGATCGAGTAGGTGGGTAGTGGGCGGCCGATCGTGACCGTTCGGCTGGGGAGTAGTTCGGCGACGGTGGCGGTGACGGTGGCTTCGGTGGGGCCGTAGGTGTTGAGGATGCGGCGGCCGGGGCGGGCCCAGCGTTCGACCAGGTGGGCGGGGCAGGCCTCGCCGCCGACGAGGATGCTGCGGATCGCGGATAGTTCGCGGGGGATGGTGGCCAGCAGGGTGGGTACGCAGTAGAGGATGTTCACGCCGGAGATTTCCAGGAAGTCGGCCAGTTCGCCGCCCAGTCGGCGTGAATCGGTCGGTCCCGCAACGAGTGTCGCGCCGCGTGCCCAGGTGGGCCAGATCTCTTCGATGGAGAAGTCGAAGGAGATGGTCATGCCCTGATAGACGCGGTCGCCGGGGCGTACGTCGTAGACCTCGGGGACCACGCCGAGGAAGTTGCAGATGCTGGACTGTGCGATGAGTACGCCCTTCGGGCGGCCGCTCGAGCCCGAGGTGTACATGATGTAGGCCACCGGATCGTCCGGTTCGGGCGCTGGCTGGGGACGGTCGGGCGATGCGTCCGCGAGGGAGTCGGTGTCCATGCGGATCACGACACAACCCGAATCCGCCACGGCGTGCTCGAGCTCCGTGCAGGTCACCACGGCCTCGACCGCGGCGTCGGAGACGATGTAGGCGACCCGGTCCGGTGGTGCGCCCGGATCGATGGGTACGAAGGTGGCGCCGGCCTTACCGATGCCGAGCAGGGCGGTATAGGTGTGCAGCGAGCGCGGCAGCAGGATCGCCACCCGCGTTCCGGCACCCACGCCGAGGTGGCGCAGATGGTGCGCGAGGCGATTGGCCCGCGCATCCAATTCGGCATAGGTCAGCGCGGTTCCCGCGCAGTCCACCGCGATCGCCTCGGGTGCGCGGTCGCAGGACGCCTCGAACAGGCGATGCATTCGCTCCCGGGTCGATGGCAACTCTGCCGAATCTCGTTCCACCCCAAGTTCGATCACCAGGTCCTCCATCACGACGCGCGCCTACGACATCCGATGACACCCATGGCCCGGGCATCGACGCCCGGCACGCGCTCCCCCGCCCATCTGCCCCCCGTTTGCGGGGGATTGCGTAATGCGTTGTGTTACAACGGATTACCTTGCGGTGTGACGCTTTCGTTACGAACGCTAACAGCATCGAGGTGGCGCTACCACCCGGAAGCGATGAATTAGGGGGATAGTCATCCGGTGTAATAGGGGAAGTAACCCGGCCGACCCCGGGCCGTTAGAAACCGACGCTCCGGGATGTTTTCTCATGCGATTCGGGCGCATTGCTCACCGCTATCGGCGTGGGCGACCGGGGCCCGACAACAAAAACGGCTCCCAGCCAAAAGGCTGGGAGCCGCATCGTGTCTCCACACACGAGTCGGGGTGACAGGATTTGAACCTGCGACCTCCTCGTCCCGAACGAGGCGCGCTACCAAGCTGCGCCACACCCCGTGGTTGAGCCTGTCGTAGCTTACAGCAGGGTCGGCTCAGGAGTTAAATCGGCTGGTCATCGGTCCGGGAGCGGGCGAATGCTGGCGAGCACCTTCTTCGCCGTCTCCTTGTCGACGGCCTTGGGCACGCCGGTGTCGGCGGCGATGGTCATCACGAAGTTGCCGTTCTCGCTGGGGAACGCGAACGTGTAGATCGAGAAGGTCTTGGCGCAGCCGGGGGCCGGGGCCGTGCCGCCGCCGGAGGTCTCGACGAATGCGCCGTGCAGCTGACCGTCCAACGAGGTGAGCTGTTCGGCCTTACCCGAATTGGCGCCGGTGGCCGTGGGCCAGCCGACCTTGGTCATGCGCATGCCGACGTCGGCGGCGGCCGCGGCCGGATCGGCCTGTGGCGACAGCGTCAGGAAGGCGCTGCTGCGCACCGATCGCGGACAGTAGTTCTCCCCGTCGGTGGCCCGTCCGGCGATCTCCACGGTGTCGGGCGGCGTGCCCAGCGTGGTGGTGGCGACCGCGTCGATCTTCCAATCCTTGGGGATGTCGTAGGCCGCGCCGCGGTCGGGGACGAGCACGGTCTGATAGCCCGGAATCAGCGGCGGCGATGCCGAGGCCACGCTGGTCGGCGGCTTGGTCGTGGGCCGTGGGGTCGTGCTGGGCGCGGCGCTGCGGGCGCTGGTGAGCGCGCTCACCATGGAGGGGGTGGGCCCGGCCTGCGGCGCCGCGGCGTCGGAGCCGTGCCGGGTGGAGACCAGCGCGACCGCACCGGCGACGGCGGCCACGACCACCACGCCGACGCCCGCGAGGATCCAGCCCTTGCGGCCGCGTCCGGATGGGGGTTCGTCCGATCCGCCGATGGCCTGCGCTCCGCCCGTCGTGGGCGGCTGCTGTGCCGTGCTGGACTGCCAATTCTGTTGTGTCGCAGGCTGTTCCGGTGTGGCGCCGAGCTGCCATGCGCGTTCCGGCTGTAATGGGCGACCCGGGCCGTTCGACGGGAAGTGCTGCTGCGCAGGGTTGTTCGATGGCCTGCTGTGCGGAATCGCCTGGGTCGCAGCGGGATCGAAGTTGCGCATGGCCGGACTGATTCCGCTCATCGGCCGAGTGGCGTCATCGGGCGGTGTGCCCGGCCGACCGGCGGCGGAGGCGAGCGATTGGAGTGCGCGGGTCGCCGCGTCGCGATCCAGATTCGGGGTCGACTCGCGCGGGGCCGCCGGCGTCGGAACGTTGCGATTCGGGGGCGGAACCTGTTGCTGCGGAGGTGAACTCGAGGGCGGTCCGGGCGGCGATCCCGGCCGCCGGGGCGGGGGCGGGGGCGAACCCGGTCTCGCCCAGTCCTGCCAGGCCGGGCGGGGGAGCGACGGATCGGCCTGGCCGGGCGGTTCGGAGCGAGCGAACATCTCGGTCTTGGCCGTGTCGGCGGGCGACTCGGCCCGATGAATGGCCTGCGTCGGCGCTAAGTTCTCCGCGCTCTTCTCGGGCGGTCTGCGATGGATCTTCTCCGTCGCAGCCGCTTGTTCCCCGGCCGACGGGTCGTTCGGCCGTCCTTCGAACCCACTGGTCACCCTCGTCCCCTACCTGACGTTCCAGCCCGGCGCGCAAACCCTAGCGCGCGACGGCCTCCGATGCCGAGATCCCATGGCCGGTGTCGGCGGCCGGGCGTTTCGGCGGGGCGGCCACCAGGGTGAGCAGCGTAGCCTCCGGACGGCAGCAGAACCGGTACGGGGCCCATGGTGAGGTGCCCAATCCGGCGGAAACGTGCAGTTGGGTGTGCGCGCCCCAGCGTGAGGGGCCCTTGACGCGCGAGCGGTCGATGCCGCAGTTGGTGACCAGCGCACCGAAACCCGGCAGGCAGAGTTGACCGCCGTGGGTGTGCCCGGCCAGCACCAGGTCGTAACCGTCGGTGGCGAACCGGTCCAGCACTCGGGGCTCGGGCGAGTGGGTGAGGCCGATGCTCAACTCCGCCAACGGATTCGGCGCGCCGGCGATGGTGTCGTAGCGGTCGCGGCGCAGATGCGGATCGTCGACGCCCGCGGTCGAGATCTTGATCCCGGCGACCTCGAGATCGCGGCGCACATGGGTCAGATCCAGCCAGCCGCGTTCGGTGAACGCCGCGCGCAGATCCTGCCAGGGCAGCGGGGCGCCGTGCACGCGCTTGTGGTTCTTCTTGAAGTACTTCAGCGGATTCTTCGGCACCGGCGCGAAGTAGTCGTTGCTGCCGAAGACGAACAGGCCCGGCCGCGACAACAGCCCCGACAACGCCTGCACGACCGCGGGCACCGCACGCTGATGCGCCAGATTGTCGCCGGTGTTGACGACCAGATCGGGCTCCAGCCGCTCCAGCTCCCGCACCCACGCCTGTTTCAGCTTCTGACCCGGGGTCATATGCAGATCGCTCAGATGCAGCACCCGCAGGCTGGACGAACCCGGCTGTAGCACCGGCAGGGTCGTCTCGCGCAGGATGAAGGCATTGCGCTCGATCAGCGAGGCGTAGCCGATTCCGGCCGCTGCGGCCCCGGCGGCGCCCAGCGCGGCCCGTCGGAGTGCGGGAGACGAGAGTTCGGGCATTCGCTCAGGATAGGCGACCGGTGTGACGTACGCCGAGTGCTGTTCGGCACAAGGACACGCTAGGGGCGGCGCAAATGCGGTGGGAGCCCCCGGTCCGAGCGGCTACCGTGAGGCCCATGTCGGAACTCAAAGCCAGGCTGCGTGCCGATCTCACCGCCGCGATGAAGAGCAAGGACGCACTGCGCCTCGGCACGCTGCGCATGCTGCTGGCCGCCGTCCAGACCGCCGAGGTCTCCGGACCCCAAGCGCGCGAACTCAGCGATGCCGAGGTGCTGGCCGTCCTGAGCAAGGAGGCCAAGAAGCGCAACGAGGCAGCGGTGGTCTTCGAACAGGCCGGGCGCGGCGAACTGGCCGCTAACGAGCGCGCCGAAGAGGAGGTCATCGACGAATACCTGCCCACCCCGCTGACCGACGCCGAGGTGGCCGACCTCGCCGATACGGCCATCGCCCAGATCGCCGAGGACCTCGGCGAGCGCCCCGGCATGAAACAGATGGGCCAGGTCATGAAGATCGCTACCGGCCTGGCCGCCGGCCGCGCCGACGGCACCCGAATCTCCGCAGCGGTCAAGGCCCGCCTCTGACCTTCCCTTCCCCGCTCACCACTTCCCCCTGAGCGCTCGCTCCCATTTCCCTCCGGGGACCCCCGCTCAGCCGCACCCTTTCCCGCGCTTCGCACCCGTTGTGGGCGCCCACAACGGGTGCGAACCGCGAGAAAGGGTGCGGCTCGGCCCCTCGGCCGCCACTTGTTCCCCGTCTTCCGGCCTCTCGGCTCTCACCTGTTCCCTGTCTTCCGGCCTCTCGGCTCTCACCTGTTCCCTGTCTTCCGGCCCCCAGGGCCGGAAAAGACAGGGAACGCGCTATCGCGGGACAGGAATCGGGATGGGCGGCAACCGCGGTGGCGCCGGTGGGAATCCCGGCATGCCCGGCAGCGCCGGCGCGGGCCCCGGTACGGGCGCCTCGCGCTGGGTCCCGTCGCTGACATTGACCGTGATCACCGAGCCCGGGATCGCCGAACCGTTGGGCGTCGTGCCCAGCACCGTGCCCTTGGCCGGCGAACCGGGCACCGTCACGACGGTGACCTGGAAGCCCGCGCCGATGAGGGTCGAGCGGGCCTCGGCCTCGGACATGCCCGTGACATCGGGGATCTGGGAGTTGTTGGAGCCGCGCACATACTTGTCGTCCAGGGGCGGCAGGCTCGTCGGCGGATAGTGGTCGAGCACCGGCCTGATGCCGGAGAACCAGCTGCGGGCCGGTTCGTTACCGCCGTACAGATTTCCGTCGCCACAGCTGCGCAGCGGGAACGAGCAGATCTCGCCCGGTGTCGGCGAGTCGCCGTAGATGTAGGCCGAACCCGCGAGCGAACTCGTGAAGCCGAGGAAGGCCGAGGACCGGTGGGTTTCGGTGGTACCGGTCTTCGCCGACACCGGCACGTTCCAGCCGGCCGCGCGTGCCGAACCGGATGCGGTGCCATCGACCGCGTCGTGGCTCAGGGCGTTCGCCAGGGTGTTCGCCAGCCCGGGCTCGACGACCTGCTCGCAGGCCTGCTGGGTCAGCGGCACCGCCTTGCCGTTGCGGTCGACGACATCCTTGATCGGATTCGGCGGGCACCACTTGCCCCCCGAGGCCAGCGTCGCGGCGACATTGGACAGCTCCAGCGGATTGATCGGGAACGGACCCAGGGTGAACGAGCCCAGATTCTGCTGTTTGACCATGTCGGCCAGGCTCTGGTTGCCGTGTCCGGACGTGCCGGGCTGGGTGTAGGAGCGCATGCCCAGCCGGATCGCCATATCGACGGCCGGGGTGACCCCGACGTCCTGAATCAGCTTGACGAATGCGGTGTTCGGCGATTGGGCCAGCGCCTCGGTCACCGACATCGGCGACTTGTAGTTGCCCACGTTCTTGACGCAGTAGGTCTCGGCCGGACAGCCCGGCGTGCCGCTGTTACCCATACCCTTCGCGGTGAAGAACGTCGGCACGTCCAGCTGGGCGTTGATGCCCAGGCCCTTCTCCATGGCCGCGGCCGTGGTGAAGATCTTGAAGATGGAGCCCGCACCGTCGCCGACCATCGAATACGGCTGCGGCTGCACGGTCTGATGCTGACCCTGATCGAGGCCGTAATCGCGGCTCGAGGCCATCGCCACCAGTGGATGGGTGTCCTGTCCGGTGCCGACGATGCTCATCACCTCGGCGATATCGTCAAGGCGCGGATTGGTCACCGCGTTGACCGAGGCCTTGATCGAGTTCTGCACCGCCGGATCGAGATTGGTGCGGATCAGATAACCCCCCTTATCGATCTGATCCTTGCTGATGCCGGCGTTCTGCAGGTACTGCAGCGCGTAGTCGCAGAAGAAGCCGCGATCGGCCGCGGCGATACAGCCGCGCGGTAACCCCTTCGGCTCCGGCAGCACACCCAGTGGCATCGCCTTGGCGGCGCGGAACTCCTCGGCGCGGCTGGGGATGTTCTGGATCATCGTGTCCAGCACGGTGTTCCGACGCTCCAGCACGCCCTTGGGGTTGGTGTAGGGGTTCAGCTTGGAGCTGGACTGCACCATGCCGGCCAGCATCGCTGCCTGCGGGACGCTCAGATCCTTGGCGTCCACGCCGAAGTAGGTCTGGGCGGCGTCCTGGATGCCGTAGGAGCCGTTGCCGAACGGGACCAGGTTCAGATAGCGGGTGAGGATCTCGTCCTTGGTGAGTTCCTTCTCGAGCGTCAGCGCCATGCGGATCTCGCGCAGCTTGCGCGCCGGCGTGGTCTCGATCGCGGCCCGGCGCTCGGCGTCGGTCTTGGCCACGACCAGCAGCTGGAAGTTCTTCACATACTGCTGATCGATGGTCGAACCGCCCTGCTGCACTTCGCCGCTCGAGGAGTTGCGCAGGAAGGCGCGCAGCGTGCCCTGCCAGTCCACGCCGCCGTGTTCGGCGAAGCGTTTGTCCTCGATGGACACGATCGCCAGCTTCATATCGTTGGAGATCTTGTCGCTGGGCACCTCGAAGCGCCGCTGCTCGTAGAGCCAGGCGAAGGGCGCCCCGTTCGTGTCCACCATGGTCGACACCGCGGGCACGGTGCCCTCGACCAGTTCGGCGGAGACGTTGTCGACGGCATCGGCGGCCCGGTTGGACACGAACCCGAAACCGCCGGCGAGAGGAAACATCAACCCGGCGATGAGCACGGCCGCCAGGACGCACGCACCGGCCAGCCTCGCGAGCGTTTGTGAGATCGGCACGACCCAAGACTAAAGGCACGACTCGATCTCGCGCGGTGGGCCGTCGCTGGACACCGCTCGAGGGGCCTCTCGGCGCGTCGCGATCACCATGAACGGGCGTGTCGTCCCGTTGATTTCCGACTGTCCGGTTCTGTCAGGAATTTGCAGGGACGGTCGTACCAAAAATTCCAGGGACGGTCTTGCGCAGGCGCCATACCTTTACCTAGATTGAGAACCCAGTGTGATAGAGCTAACACTCAAAGTGGAATGTGGTGCGGGACGCAGTGGGGTTGGGTACTGCGCACTGCACGCGATTCTGGAGCGCCGTTGACCCGGTGTTCGGACTGCAAAGGGGCACACCAAATGCACATGACTACCCCCATCGCTCGATTGGACGTGGAGCAGGCCGAAGCGAGAATCGCCTGGGTGTCCCAGGCCCGATGCAAGGAAGTGGATCCCGATCAGCTGTTCGTCCGCGGCGCCGCTCAGCGCAAGGCGGCGACCATCTGTCGGCACTGCCCGGTGTTGATGGAGTGTGGCGCCGATGCCCTGGACAATCGGGTGGAGTTCGGTGTGTGGGGTGGGATGACGGAACGGCAGCGGCGGGCGCTGCTGAAGCAGCATCCGGAGGTGACGTCCTGGGCGGAGTTCTTCCGGGCCCAGCGTTCCCAGAAGGTTGCCATGTAGGGGTGTGCATGTGGAGAACGGTCCGAGCCCGCTGATGCGGGCTCGGACCGTTTTTCGGGCTAATGCTCTCCGGCCAGCTGATCGCCGACGGCGCGCAGGGCGTCCAGATCCGACACCTCGAACGGCAGTGCGGTCACCGCGACGATCGGCACGCGCGGATGCGCGCCCGTGAACCGGTGCAGCAGATGCTGTTCCCGCTTGGCGGTGCTCGCCCGGTGGGCATGGATGCGCAGCACGTCCGCGGCCAGGGTGGCGGGCGCATCGGTTCCGGAGCCGTTGGGCGAGAGCCGGTCCGCCGCGGCGAGCGCATGTTCGGGTGAGAGCGAACACAGCGCCGGATGGGTCCGGTTGAGCACCAGCCCGGCCAGCGGCATGCTGTCGGTCGAGAGGCGATCGACGAAGAACGACGCCTCGCGCAGCGCATCCGGCTCCGCGGCCGCCACCACCAGAAAGTGCGTGCCCGGCCGCGACAGCATGGCGAAGGTGCGCTCGGCCCGATCCTGGAAGCCGCCGAACATCGACTCCAGCGACTGCAGGAACACCGATGCGTCCTTGAGCATCTGGCCGCCCACGATCGTGGAGACCCCCCGTACGGCCAGGCTCATCGCGCCCGTCACGAACCGGCCCACGCCCCGGCCGGGAGCCATGATGACGCGAATCATGCGGCCGTTGAGGAAGTTTCCGAGGCGTTTGGGCGCGTCGAGGAAGTCCAGCGCGTTGCGCGAGGGCGGGGTGTCGACGACGATCAGATCCCATTCGCGCCGCCCCGCCAGCTGTCCCAGCTTCTCCATCGCCATGTACTCCTGCGTTCCACCGAAGGAGGAGGCGACGGTCTGATAGAAGGGATTGGCGAAGATCTGCTCGGCCTTGTCCGCACTCGTATGCTCGAGCACCATCTCGTCGAAGGTGCGCCGCATATTGAGCATCATCGCGTACAGCTCACCCTTGGCCTCTGGGCCCAGTCGCACCCGCTGCGGGACATTGCCCAGATCGGTCACGCCGAGCGACTGTGCGAGCCGCCGGGCCGGATCGATGGTCAGCACGACGACCTTGCGGCCCTGTTCGGCCGCGCGCAGCGCGATGGCCGCGGCAGTGGTGGTCTTGCCCACGCCGCCCGAGCCGCAGCAGACCACGACCCGTGCGGTCGGGTCGGCGATGATCCGCGAAATGTCAAGGGGGGTAGCGGTAGGGGGTAGTACCGGTTCAGGGGTACTCATCAGCGGACTCCCTGCGCGCTCAGCTGTTCGGCCAGTTCGTAGAGCCCGCCCAGATCCATCCCGTCGGGCAGCGCGGGCAGATACAGGCGGCTGATATCCACCTTGGCCAGTTCGGCCGAGCTGTCGTCCTGGGCTCGCAGGGTGGCCGAATGCTCGATCGCCTCCTGGAGCAGGCCCTGGAAGTCGCTATCGGACAGGGTGATCCCGGCATCCCGTAATCCGGTGCGTAGCGCGTCGGCGTCCAGCTCACCGGTCGCGGCGCGGGTGCGCAGCGCGGCGGGCAGATAACCCTCGGCGGCCCGGTTCACGATCACCGTGCCGACGCGGAAGTCGGCTTCGGCCAAATCCGCGACGGCGTCGGCGGTTTCCTGCACCGGCAGCGCCTCGAGCAGGGTGACCAGGTGAATCACCGTCTGATCGGAGTGCAGCAGACTGGATACGCCGTCGGCCTGTGCGGCGATCGGACCGCCCTTGGCGACCTCCGCCATCGCCTTGGTGACATCGAGGAAGCTCGCGATCCGCCCGGTCGGCGGCGCGTCGACGACCACCTCGTCGTAGACCGGCGCACCCGTCGACTTGTCCACGCGCACAGCGCATTCCTTGATCTTGCCGGTCAGGATGACATCGCGCAGACCCGGTGCGATCGTGGTGACGAATTCGATGGCGCCCATGCGCCGCATGGCCCGCCCGGCGAAGCCCAGGTTGTAGAACATATCGAGGTATTCCAGGAAAGCGTGCTCGATATCGAGCGCCAGCGCCACCACCTCGCCGCCGCCGTCGGCGGTCGCGATCTTGGTTTCGGTGGGCGGCAGCGGCGGCCGATCGAACAGCTGGGCGATGGACTGCCGCCCCTCCACCTCGACCAGCAGTACGCGCCGCCCGCCGGCCGCGAGTGCGAGTGCCAAAGCGGCCGACACCGTGGACTTTCCGGTTCCACCCTTGCCGGACACGTAGTGCAGGCGAGCTCGGTCGGCGCGTTCCGGCCATCCTCGTTTCAGCCCCGGTTCTGCTGAAACGGGCACTGCTGTCGGTACTCCCACGTCAGCGAGCCTATATTGTCGGCGCCGCCTGCGGCGTCGCGGGATTTGCGGCCTGTGTTTGTTGGCGCCGCCTTCGGCGTCGCGGGATTTGCGGCCCCTGAGGCCCGCCGTTTCGGGGCCGTCGCTTGCTCCTTCGTCGCCTACGCGACGACCCCGAAACGGCGGGCCGGCCGCAAATCGTGCGTGGTTGCGTGAGTTGTTTCGGGGCTGGCCGCTTGCTCTTGTGTCGCCTGCGTGACGACTTCGAGGCGGCGGGCCGGCCGCAAATTGTGCGTGGTTGCGTGAGTTGTTTCGGGGCTGGCCGCTTGCTCTTGCGTCGCCTGCGCGACGACCCCGAAACGGCGGGCCGGCCGCAAATCGTGCGTGGTTGCGTGAGTTGTTTCGGGGCTGGCCGCTTGCTCTTGTGTCGCCTGCGTGA